>NZ_AP025483.1:2159475-2879300 GCF_024347455.1 Vibrio echinoideorum | reverse complement strand
GTTGCCAGGGATAACCAAGTGGTTTGAACTAAGTAACAAGACGGTGATAAGCATTTAAGATGCTTTGAAAAATTAGCTGGAAAAAGTGTTTGACACTGGAACCCAATTCGCTAGAATGGCCGTCCACTTAGAGAGGCTCCTTACTAAAAGGAACGCTCAATAAGTAAAGCTCTTTAACAATTTAGACCTATCAATCTGTGTGGGCACTCGTTGATGAATATCAAAACGTTTTATCTTCCCTTTTTATTAAGAGAAGTAAAACAGTTACTTCGGTAACAAACTTGATTTCAATGAACTGAGTGACCAATACAAAATTAAGTTTACTTAATTTTGGCACAGTCAATTCATTACCATTCTGTTGGAATGGTAATAGCTTTAGAATTACATGTTCTTTGTTTATTTTCGAATAGGCGAATGAATATTAGTTTTGAAGTCAGTATTCGTTGAGTCACAAAATCTTAAATTGAAGAGTTTGATCATGGCTCAGATTGAACGCTGGCGGCAGGCCTAACACATGCAAGTCGAGCGGAAACGACACTAACAATCCTTCGGGGGCGTTAATGGGCGTCGAGCGGCGGACGGGTGAGTAATGCCTAGGAAATTGCCTTGATGTGGGGGATAACCATTGGAAACGATGGCTAATACCGCATAATGCCTACGGGCCAAAGAGGGGGACCTTCGGACCTCTCGCGTCAAGATATGCCTAGGTGGGATTAGCTAGTTGGTGAGGTAATGGCTCACCAAGGCGACGATCCCTAGCTGGTCTGAGAGGATGATCAGCCACACTGGAACTGAGACACGGTCCAGACTCCTACGGGAGGCAGCAGTGGGGAATATTGCACAATGGGCGAAAGCCTGATGCAGCCATGCCGCGTGTATGAAGAAGGCCTTCGGGTTGTAAAGTACTTTCAGTTGTGAGGAAGGGTGTGTAGTTAATAGCTGCGCATCTTGACGTTAGCAACAGAAGAAGCACCGGCTAACTCCGTGCCAGCAGCCGCGGTAATACGGAGGGTGCGAGCGTTAATCGGAATTACTGGGCGTAAAGCGCATGCAGGTGGTTCATTAAGTCAGATGTGAAAGCCCGGGGCTCAACCTCGGAACTGCATTTGAAACTGGTGAACTAGAGTGCTGTAGAGGGGGGTAGAATTTCAGGTGTAGCGGTGAAATGCGTAGAGATCTGAAGGAATACCAGTGGCGAAGGCGGCCCCCTGGACAGACACTGACACTCAGATGCGAAAGCGTGGGGAGCAAACAGGATTAGATACCCTGGTAGTCCACGCCGTAAACGATGTCTACTTGGAGGTTGTGGCCTTGAGCCGTGGCTTTCGGAGCTAACGCGTTAAGTAGACCGCCTGGGGAGTACGGTCGCAAGATTAAAACTCAAATGAATTGACGGGGGCCCGCACAAGCGGTGGAGCATGTGGTTTAATTCGATGCAACGCGAAGAACCTTACCTACTCTTGACATCCAGAGAAGCCAGCGGAGACGCAGGTGTGCCTTCGGGAGCTCTGAGACAGGTGCTGCATGGCTGTCGTCAGCTCGTGTTGTGAAATGTTGGGTTAAGTCCCGCAACGAGCGCAACCCTTATCCTTGTTTGCCAGCGAGTAATGTCGGGAACTCCAGGGAGACTGCCGGTGATAAACCGGAGGAAGGTGGGGACGACGTCAAGTCATCATGGCCCTTACGAGTAGGGCTACACACGTGCTACAATGGCGCATACAGAGGGCAGCAAGCTAGCGATAGTGAGCGAATCCCAAAAAGTGCGTCGTAGTCCGGATTGGAGTCTGCAACTCGACTCCATGAAGTCGGAATCGCTAGTAATCGTGAATCAGAATGTCACGGTGAATACGTTCCCGGGCCTTGTACACACCGCCCGTCACACCATGGGAGTGGGCTGCAAAAGAAGTGGGTAGTTTAACCTTTCGGGGAGGACGCTCACCACTTTGTGGTTCATGACTGGGGTGAAGTCGTAACAAGGTAGCCCTAGGGGAACCTGGGGCTGGATCACCTCCTTATACGAAGATAGTCACGATGAGTGTCCACACAGATTGATTAGGTTTAAAAAGTTAAGAGTAGAAATACTTTTCCAGATGGGGCTATAGCTCAGCTGGGAGAGCGCCTCGCTGGCAGCGAGGAGGTCTGCGGTTCGATCCCGCATAGCTCCACCATCTTTAAGTGTTTTTCTTTGAAAATATTTAAAAATGGTTCCCTTCTTTTAATAGAAGATGAATCAAGCTCTTTAACAATTTGGAAAGCTGACTGATTGATTTACTTACGAGTAATTCAATCAAATTTAAAAGTTCTCAATGTTTATCTTTCATTAGATAAACACAACAAACACATTCAAGTGTCTTGTATTCGAATCAATGTTTACATTGATTCACAATTGAGTCCGGCAAACAGTTATCAGGAATTAACCCTTCTTGATGACAACCAAAAACCTTGGTTAGTTGCCATACACTAAGACCCTTTCGGGTTGTATGGTTAAGTGACTAAGCGTACACGGTGGATGCCTTGGCAGTCAGAGGCGATGAAGGACGTAATAACTTGCGATAAGCCCAGATTAGGTAGTAATAACCTTTTGAGTCTGGGATTTCCGAATGGGGAAACCCACGTGCACAAGCACGTATCCTGTTGTGAATACATAGCAACAGGAGGCAAACCGGGGGAACTGAAACATCTAAGTACCCCGAGGAAGAGAAATCAACCGAGATTCCGAAAGTAGCGGCGAGCGAAATTGGATTAGCCCTTAAGCTTTTAATGATGCAGGTGAAGAGTCTGGAAAGTCTCGCAGTAAAGGGTGATAGCCCCGTAACCGACACATCATAATCAGTGAAAACGAGTAGGGCGGGACACGTGATATCCTGTCTGAATATGGGGGGACCATCCTCCAAGGCTAAATACTACTGACTGACCGATAGTGAACCAGTACCGTGAGGGAAAGGCGAAAAGAACCCCTGTGAGGGGAGTGAAATAGAACCTGAAACCGTGTACGTACAAGCAGTAGGAGCACCTTCGTGGTGTGACTGCGTACCTTTTGTATAATGGGTCAGCGACTTAATTTTAGTAGCAAGGTTAACCGTTTAGGGGAGCCGTAGGGAAACCGAGTCTTAACTGGGCGTACAGTTGCTAGGATTAGACCCGAAACCAGGTGATCTAGCCATGGGCAGGTTGAAGGTTGAGTAACATCAACTGGAGGACCGAACCGACTAATGTTGAAAAATTAGCGGATGACTTGTGGCTAGGGGTGAAAGGCCAATCAAACCTGGAGATAGCTGGTTCTCCCCGAAAGCTATTTAGGTAGCGCCTCGGACGAATACTACTGGGGGTAGAGCACTGTTAAGGCTAGGGGGTCATCCCGACTTACCAACCCTTTGCAAACTCCGAATACCAGTAAGTACTATCCGGGAGACACACGGCGGGTGCTAACGTCCGTCGTGGAGAGGGAAACAACCCAGACCGCCAGCTAAGGTCCCAAAGTATAGCTAAGTGGGAAACGATGTGGGAAGGCTCAGACAGCCAGGATGTTGGCTTAGAAGCAGCCATCATTTAAAGAAAGCGTAATAGCTCACTGGTCGAGTCGGCCTGCGCGGAAGATGTAACGGGGCTAAGCTATACACCGAAGCTGCGGCTACGTACCTTAGGGTATGTGGGGTAGGGGAGCGTTCTGTAAGCCGTTGAAGGTGGTCTGTAAGGGCTGCTGGAGGTATCAGAAGTGCGAATGCTGACATGAGTAACGATAAAGGGAGTGAAAAACTCCCTCGCCGGAAGACCAAGGGTTCCTGTCCAACGTTAATCGGGGCAGGGTAAGTCGACTCCTAAGGCGAGGCCGAAAGGCGTAGTCGATGGGAAACGGGTTAATATTCCCGTACTTCTTACAATTGCGATGGGGGGACGGAGAAGGCTAGGTGGGCCTGGCGACGGTTGTCCAGGTTCAAGTATGTAGGCGGGTGGTTTAGGTAAATCCGGACCACTACTAACGCTGAGATACGATGTCGAGCTACTACGGTAGTGAAGTCATTGATGCCATGCTTCCAGGAAAAGCCTCTAAGCTTCAGATTGTAAGGAATCGTACCCCAAACCGACACAGGTGGTCGGGTAGAGAATACCAAGGCGCTTGAGAGAACTCGGGTGAAGGAACTAGGCAAAATGGTACCGTAACTTCGGGAGAAGGTACGCTCTTATCAGTGAAGTCCCTTGCGGATGGAGCAGACGAGAGTCGCAGATACCAGGTGGCTGCAACTGTTTATTAAAAACACAGCACTGTGCAAAATCGTAAGATGACGTATACGGTGTGACGCCTGCCCGGTGCCGGAAGGTTAATTGATGGGGTTAGTCTTCGGACGAAGCTCTTGATCGAAGCCCCGGTAAACGGCGGCCGTAACTATAACGGTCCTAAGGTAGCGAAATTCCTTGTCGGGTAAGTTCCGACCTGCACGAATGGCGTAATGATGGCCACGCTGTCTCCACCCGAGACTCAGTGAAATTGAAATCGCTGTGAAGATGCAGTGTACCCGCGGCTAGACGGAAAGACCCCGTGAACCTTTACTACAGCTTGGCACTGAACATTGAACCTACATGTGTAGGATAGGTGGGAGACTATGAAATTGCGTCGCTAGATGTGATGGAGTCGTCCTTGAAATACCACCCTTGTAGTTTTGATGTTCTAACGTTGGTCCCTGAATCGGGATTACGGACAGTGCCTGGTGGGTAGTTTGACTGGGGCGGTCTCCTCCCAAAGAGTAACGGAGGAGCACGAAGGTGGGCTAAACACGGTTGGACATCGTGTGGTTAGTGCAATGGCATAAGCCCGCTTGACTGCGAGAATGACAATTCGAGCAGGTGCGAAAGCAGGTCATAGTGATCCGGTGGTTCTGAATGGAAGGGCCATCGCTCAACGGATAAAAGGTACTCCGGGGATAACAGGCTGATACCGCCCAAGAGTTCATATCGACGGCGGTGTTTGGCACCTCGATGTCGGCTCATCACATCCTGGGGCTGAAGTCGGTCCCAAGGGTATGGCTGTTCGCCATTTAAAGTGGTACGCGAGCTGGGTTTAGAACGTCGTGAGACAGTTCGGTCCCTATCTGCCGTGGGCGTTGGAAAATTGAAAGGGGCTGCTCCTAGTACGAGAGGACCGGAGTGGACGAACCTCTGGTGTTCGGGTTGTCATGCCAATGGCATTGCCCGGTAGCTAAGTTCGGAATCGATAACCGCTGAAAGCATCTAAGCGGGAAGCGAGCCTTGAGATGAGTTTTCCCTGGCACTATAAGTGTCCTAAAGGGTTGTCGTAGACTACGACGTTGATAGGCAGGGTGTGTAAGTGCTGCGAGGCATTGAGCTAACCTGTACTAATTGCCCGTGAGGCTTAACCATACAACACCCAAGGGGTTTTGTGGACTCAGATGTACCAGACCTTGAATGCGTTTGAAGAGAAATAACTTTTAAATAAGCTTTCCAGATTATTTTGCCTTCAGTTTTTAAAAAACTGAAAGTAAAAGCAAAATTTGCTTGGCGACCATAGCATTGTGGACCCACCTGATTCCATGCCGAACTCAGAAGTGAAACACAATAGCGCCGATGGTAGTGTGGGGTTTCCCCATGTGAGAGTAGGACATCGCCAGGCTTTAAATTAAATCTTTAGGTTGACCGACCTGGAGATATGGACGCTCACTTAGTGAGTTGACCACTGCGGAGTGGTAGTTCAGTTGGTTAGAATACCGGCCTGTCACGCCGGGGGTCGCGGGTTCGAGTCCCGTCCACTCCGCCACTTATTCAGAGTTTCAGCTCTTTAAAACTGAAAATAGGGGTGTAGCTCCAATTGGCAGAGCAGCGGATTCCAAATCCGCGTGTTGGGAGTTCGAATCTCTCCACCCCTGCCATATTTAAGGCTCTAGTCGAAAGACTAGAGCCTTTTTTGCTTTCTAGGATTTGATAAATTCAACAGTTACATCCGGTATAGAAAGAGTACCGAGCTAATATTGTCTTTATATTGAGTTCTGAAATGTTCGTCGTTTATCTCTTCCTGTTTGAAGTTTGAAGTTTGAAGTTTGAAAGCTCCCCAATTAACTAGCAATACCTCAATTCTCTTCGAAAAATCGAACTCGATATGCACCTATAGCTTAATGACGACTACTATAAATAATAGACATTGTTCACTTGGAATTGTTATGAGGTTATTTTGTACACTAGCCGCAATCTTTTGTTCGTTTTTTGTATTGGCAACCCCATGGGAAAAAGAGAAAAGCCCGACAAGAAACTCAACCTCATCAATCGGAAGTTATGCCAACGGGTGCCTTGATGGCGCACAGGCTTTGCCTATTGATGGGCAGGGATACCAAATTATTCGCCCTCAGAGAGAGCGCTATTACGGCCACTCTGAGGCGATTCAGTTTATTGAAAGGTTAGGTGTTACTACTGATGAAAAACTCAGCACCAATTTATTGGTTGGCGATATATCTCTGCCAAGAGGCGGACGTTTTTCTTCTGGCCATTCAAGTCATCAAACCGGGTTAGATATTGATATATGGTTGAGGTTAACAAGTAAGAGACTTTCAGTTAATGAGCTTGCTGTACCTAAACCTGTGAGTGTCGTGGATCTAACCAACTACAAGCTGCGTAAATCGAATTGGACTGATGATCACTTTCAAGTTATTCGCTATGCAGCGAAAGATGAAAAAGTGGTGCGTATTTTTGTTCATCCAATTATTAAACAAGCACTATGTGATCAAGAGAGTTTTGATTCCAATGATAGAGCTTGGTTAGGTAAAATCAGACCTTGGTGGGGCCACCACTCTCATTTTCATGTTCGTTTAAAGTGTCCTGAAGGTAGTCTGAACTGCGTAGCTCAAGCAAACCCACCTGAAGGTGATGGTTGTGGAGATGAACTGGCCAGTTGGGCTCCAAAGACCGTTCCTGTTCCTCCCCCTAAGAAAGTCGTTAAAAGTAAGAAAAAAAAGAAAGTTAAAGTGATGCCTAGTCAGTGCTTGGCCTTGATATCGAGTAAGTAATTGTGTTTATCGAGACTATTACAGTGAAATGCCACTGGTTTTCTCATCTCTGAAACTGGAGAAATGTCACACTTTTGTCTAGAGTTTATAAACACGTAATTAAGAACATCGTTTGATATTAAAAAAACAACAACGACAACAGTAGGAACAATGGCGAATTTGATAACGTTTGGTCAGGGATGGAGAGTTTTGGGGTGAAAGATACGGCTTATGTGCAGTTGTGAAATCAGAGTCTGATACCCGTCGATAGATAATTCAAGGATAAGACTATGACTATGATTTGTGCAAAGGAATTTTCAGAATGGTTACGACATAGGTTCAGTACGGAAAACTCAGGTATTTCTATCTCAAGAGATGATATTAATCAACTGACCGGTAGACAACGATTAGACCCTAGTTTCGTCAATGATGTGCACTATGAATTAATGCAGTATGGAATGGCATTTGTGACAGACACCAGTAGGGAAAACTTTTATCTTGTTCCTATAGCGCAATCGATAAATTGGCGAGAGCGACTCGAATATCAATTTGAAAAAGAGCTCTTCTGCAATATTTATCCAATTGGTAAATCGGGATAAAAAAAAGGTTCAACTTATGGTTAAGTTGAACCTTTTCTTTTTTAGGTCAAGCCTTGAATGATAACAAACTTCTCTAGTAGCTCATCGTCAGTTTCAATATGGTTTGGGTCAGTGATGATACATTTTGTAATAGGGCACACTGATTGACATGTTGGCTTCTCATAGTGACCTTTACACTCAGTACATAAATCAGGATCGATCTCAAAGATACTGTCGCCCATCGTGATTGCGCCATTTGGGCATTCTGGGTCACACATATCGCAGTTTATGCACTTGTCGGTAATTAACAGAGCCATATATTATTCTCAGCAAAAGTTTCGCAAGTAAAGGTTATTTACCTGATGCGTTACGTGTATCTTGGCCTGCGCTTAAGTTACGCATAAGTAAGCCGTACTCTAAATCCAAATCTGCTGGTACAGGGATAAATACGAAGTGGCCGTTACCTTTTGCATCGTCTACTGCTTCAGACTTACGGTTTTCCATTACTTCTAGTTTGAAAACAATGTTACCTTTTGGTGTCATCATCTCTAAGCTATCGCCTAATAGGAATTTATTCTTCACTTCTACTTCCGCTAAGTCGCCACGGCGCTTACCAGTGAACTCACCTACAAACTGCTGACTATCAGAGATCGAGTAGCCGTATTCATAGTTTTGGTATGAATCATGAGTATGACGACGTAAGAAGCCTTCAGTGTAGCCACGGTGAGCTAGGCTTTCTAGCGTACCCATTAGGCTTTCATCAAATGGCTTGCCTGCAACAGCATCATCAATGGCTTTACGGTAAACCTGTGCTGTACGCGCACAATAGTAGAATGACTTAGTGCGGCCTTCGATTTTAAGAGAGTGAACACCCATCTTAGTTAAGCGTTCAACGTGCTGAATCGCGCGAAGATCTTTAGAGTTCATGATGTAAGTACCATGCTCATCTTCAAACGCTGCCATTTTCTCTTCTGGCTTGTGTGATTCAGAAAGTAAAACGACTTCATCAGTTGGTTTGCCAAGGCCTAGTGTGTTGTCTGGGCGCTCGTCTTGAACTTCAATACCTTGAGTTTCTACTTCTTGAATAGCGACACCTGTAGGGTTTGCTTCAACGATCTGACCGTTTTCGTCTTCTTTCGCTGCTTCAGTTTTGTATTCCCAACGACAAGCGTTAGTACAAGTGCCTTGGTTTGGATCGCGTTTATTCATGTAACCAGAAAGTAGACAACGACCGGAGTAAGCCATGCATAGTGCGCCGTGGACAAAGATCTCAAGTTCTGTTTCTGGACAGTTTTCGCGAATCTCTTCGATCTCTTCAAGTGAAAGCTCTCGAGATAGGATCACACGTTCAACGCCTTGAGTTGACCAGAATTTTACGGTTGCCCAGTTTACTGCGTTTGCTTGTACAGAAAGGTGGATTGGCATTTCTGGGAATGATTCACGAACCATCATGATAAGACCTGGGTCTGACATAATCAGAGCGTCAGGGCCCATCTCTACAACAGGTTTAAGGTCGCGAATGAATGTTTTTAATTTAGAGTTGTGTGGCTGAATGTTACATACAACATATAACTTTTTGCCTTGAGCATGAGCTTCATCGATACCGATTTGTAGGTTTTCGTGATTGAACTCGTTGTTACGAACACGAAGGCTGTAACGTGGCTGGCCTGCGTAAACTGCATCTGCGCCGTAGGCGAATGCGTAACGCATGTTTTTAAGGCTTCCTGCCGGTGATAATAGTTCAGGTACAAATGGTTTTTGTGTAGTCATTGCTTCGTTCTCTAATCTGATCTCAAGTCAGGTTGATACCACCAAGTGATATCAAAGGGGCGCAAATTTTACGCTAAAATGAGTTTGGTTGATAGCCTTAAAGATAACAATGATATTAAGAATAGGGTGGAGAGATGGATATAAGCAGAAGTTTGAGGGAAGTAAGCTCAGATGCCATCGACATCTGAGCTTTGAGTATTACTGATTAAGCGTTAGGTTGAGTTAACCCGCCTAATGATTCAAATAGGTTTGGTAGGAAAACACTGAATTCACCACATAGCAGTGAGAAATCTGCATCAAAGCGCGCAGCTTGATCTTCGCGAGGAATGTCGTCGTTCTCATCTTTTAGTTCATCACTGAATTTCAGGCGTTTGATGCTGCCATCTTCAGCAAGAATAAACTCAATGCGATCTTGCCAGTTGATCAGAAGCTTAGTCACAACTTTGTTGGCTTCGATGTGGTTTTTAATCTCATCAGCTTCTAGTTCTTGTTTCTTAACTCGAACAATACCGCCGTCTTCTTGGATTGATTTAAGCTCGGCTTCATCAAGCATTGTAATACCCTTAGGAGTATCACCTGACTTAACCCACTCAGTTAACGTCGTATCAATCGCTTGCTCTGGAATAGCTGGTACTACTGGCAAGCTACCCATTGTTTTACGTAGTAATGCTAATACGTCTTCAGCTTTCTTGTAGCTGCTAGCATCAACCACAATAAAGCCTTCTTTCGGCATGATCAGCGCGTAAGTGAAGTTACTGCGGCTGAAAGCACGAGGAAGAAGGTCGATGATGATGTCTTCTTTTAGGCTGTCTTTTTCTTTCTTTTTCAGAGGAGTACCAGACTCTGCCTCAAGCGTTTCTACTTTTGCATTCAATGAATCTTTGATCACAGAAGCTGGAAGCATTTTCTCTTCTTTCTTTGCACAAATTAGAATGCGGTTTTCTGATACGTGCGTCATCATATCGCCGTGTCTACCCATCGCATTTACCCAGCCAAACTTCTGCTTGTCTTGACTACCACAAGGAGTAAAACGGAATTCTTCAAGTTGTTTCTCTAGCTGATCTGCGTTGAAATCAATATCACGGTTGAAGCGATAGACTAGGCAATTTTTAAACCACATAAATTTTTCTCATACCTTTTTAGAAGTGCTTCATGATATGAGATCTAACTTGATTTGTCCCTAGCTCTGTTCCAAAAGTTATAAAGTGAATTCTTTGAGACAGTTATATGAAAATTTGTTTTCAAAGGTCACAAAAGTGTCATAATTAACTCAGATAATGCAATGCGTTGATTACATACAAAGGCTATTCAATTATGTCGAGAAGGATTCTGGTCGTTGAGGATGAAGCACCTATTCGTGAGATGCTGTGTTTTGTTCTTGAACAAAAAGGCTACCAAGCAGTAGAGGCTGAAGATTACGATACAGCGGTAAACAAGCTATGTGAACCTTTCCCAGATCTAGTATTACTAGATTGGATGCTACCTGGTGGTAGCGGGATAAACTTTATCAAGCACATGAAGCGTGAAGAGTTAACTCGTAACATTCCTGTAGTGATGCTGACGGCTCGTGGCGAAGAAGAAGATAAGGTCCGTGGATTAGAAGTCGGCGCTGACGACTACATCACTAAACCATTTTCACCAAAAGAACTAGTAGCACGCCTCAAGGCGGTTATTCGTCGTGTCACGCCTACCGCATTGGAAGATGTTATTGATGTTCAAGGTCTTAAATTAGACCCTGTATCTCACCGCGTTACTGCAAGTGAAGGCCCTGTTGATATGGGACCGACCGAGTTTAAAATGCTGCACTTTTTTATGACTCACCAAGAGCGCGTATACAGCCGAGAACAGCTGCTGAACAATGTATGGGGTACTAACGTTTACGTTGAAGATCGTACTGTTGACGTACATATTCGACGCCTACGTAAGGCGCTTGAATCTGCAGGTCATGATAAGCTAATCCAAACGGTTCGCGGCGCGGGCTACCGTTTTTCTACAAAAGCTTAGTGTGGCTTCGCTACCCAGTTTACGGAGTCCTGAATGGTTGAAAAGTTAACCTGGAAAAAGCTAGCTTGGGAGCTGGCTTTTTTTTACGCACCTTGGGTTTTAGTCGGTTGGATATTCGGCTATTTACCATGGTTACTGCTCGCTGCTACGATTTTGCAGTTGGGATGGCATTTACACAATCAGATGCGGTTGTCCGCTTGGTTGTGGGATGAAAAGCGTTTAACACCACCTTCAGGCTCAGGAAATTGGGAATCTCTGTTTAACGGTATTTATCGTATGCAGCAGAGGCAGCGTCGCAAACGCAAAGAACTGACTAACCTAATCCGCCGTTTCAGAAATGGTGCTGAATCTCTACCCGATGCCGTTGTGGTATTTCGCGGTGAAGGCAATATCGTTTGGTGTAACAAGCTTGCTCAGTATTTGCTGGGGTTTCGCTGGCCAGACGACTCTGGGCAACCTATCTCCAACTTGATCCGCACGCCGGACTTCATCAAGTACCTAAATAAACAAGATTTCTCAGAGCCGTTAGAGATGCCATCGCCACTCAATGTGGAACGTATGCTTGAACTGCGTATCGTGCCGTACACTGAGGGCGAACACCTGATGGTCGTGCGTGACGTTACTCAACTTAAACAGTTGGAAGGTATGCGTCGTAACTTCTTTGCTAACGTTTCTCACGAGTTGCGTACTCCAATGACCGTACTTCAGGGCTACCTTGAAATGACGGAAGACCCAGACATGATCGTTGGGCCTATGTGGCCTAAAGCCCATGGCGTGATGACTGAGCAATTGAACCGAATGAACAGTCTGGTGAATCAGCTTTTAACACTGTCAAAAATTGAAGCTGCACCGATGCATGAGTTGGATGAAGTCGTCAATGTACCGGCTATGTTAGAAGTATTGGAGAAAGAGGCTGCAAGCTTAAGTGGCGATCGTGAACATAAGCTAGAGTTTGATATTGATAAGAGCTTACGAGTCTTAGCGGATGAAGATCAGCTAAGAAGCGCAATATCGAATCTAGTTTACAACGCAGTCAAATATACGCCACCGGGCGCTACGGTTAAGGTTCGTTGGTATCAAACTAGCCAAGGTGCATGTTTGGACGTATCAGACACCGGAGACGGAATAGAGCCACAACACCTGCATCGACTCACTGAGCGTTTTTATCGTGTTGATAAAGCTCGCTCACGCGATACGGGTGGTAGTGGTCTTGGGTTAGCGATTGTGAAGCATGCGCTTAGCCATCATGACTCACATTTAGAAATTCAAAGTGAAGTTGGCGTTGGTAGCCGATTCCATTTCACGCTTCCAAATAGACTAACCGTGTCATGAATACTTTAATACGCAGGATGCGTTTACCCGTTAGTTCATTATTATCGTTTGCTTTGGTTTATCCTAGTCATGCTGAACAGAGCATCGAATCGCTTCCTAATTATTCTAAGGTACCAGGTATTTCTGGGAGCTTATTGTCGGTAGGCTCGGATACTTTGGCGGGTATGACAACGTTATGGGTCGAAGAGTTTAAATCTTACTATCCGAATGTTAACGCTCAGGTTCAAGCTTCTGGTTCTGCAACGGCACCTCCAGCTTTAACTGAAGGTACAGCTCATCTTGGTCCTATGAGCCGACCAATGCGCCTAAGAGAAGTAGAAGCGTTCGAAAGAGAGCATGGCTATAAGCCAACAGCGCTCCGAGTTGCTATCGATGCTATCGGTCTGTTTGTGCACCGTGATAATCCAATTGAAGGGCTGAACTTTCGTCAGATTGACGGTGTTTTTTCTGAGACATTACGCTGTGGTGCGACTAAGCCACTAAATAACTGGCAAGCTCTAGGCGTTGATCAACCGTGGGCAAAACATCGCTTCCAACTATTCGGCCGTAATTCAGTTTCGGGAACCTATGGTTACTTCAAGCAAAATGCGTTGTGCGGAGGTGATTTCAAGAATCGAGTCAATGAGCAGCCTGGTTCTGCTTCAGTTGTTCAATCTGTCGCATCGTCCATCAGTGGGATAGGCTACTCGGGCATTGGTTATCGAGTAGCTGGCGTTAAATTAATTCCGATTGCAGAGAGAGGTTTGCAATATGTTGAGCCTACTCGAGCGAATATTTTGAGCGGTGACTATCCGTTATCTCGCTTTTTGTATGTCTATGTGAACAAGCATCCTGATAAACCACTTTCTCCTGTTGAGAGAGAGTTTCTTACTTTTGTGTTTTCAAAGCAGGGGCAAGAGCTTGTAGAAAAAGATGGTTACTTAGCGATACCGTCTGAGTTCGCAGAGCAAGAGTTAGCCAAGATCGGGCTCTAGCTCATTCTTTAAAAAATGGTATACAGTTTGCTGAATAGTAGGCTGTTTTTGTTTTAGTTGATTGTCTTTAAGTTAACTCTTCAGCTTAATTTTAATAACCACCCCGCATTTTCCCAACGCTGTTGCTCTTCTTTGAGTTCATAATCAAGCAATTGATTTTTGACTAACCAGTCAGTGCTATCCCCTTCTAAAGTCCATCTTTCCTCCTGCTCAATCGTTAATTTCACACTTGGTGTTGATGATTGATTTCGTTGTCGATTGATAAGGATAGCAAGTCTTAATATTCGAATTAGGAGCGTTACTTGTTTGGGTTTAAACAGAGATAACTCAGGTAACTCTTGTCGCTTAATTGCTTTTCTTTGATAGCGAACCAATACCGAGAGCAGACGTTGTTGTTCTGTATTAAAGCCGGGCATCGTCGTATGTTTGAGCAAATAAGCTGAATGGCGATGGTAACCTTGAAATGAAATACTTTGTCCTATTTCATGAAGCAGTGCTGACCAGCCAAGAAGATCAAATAATTCACGACTGACTTCGGTTTCTACCTGCGGTTTAATTTGTTTCAATAACGTAAGCGCTAGCTCTTTTACTTTTTCCCCATGAGCTAAGTCTATGTGGTAGCGTGAGATTAATGCCTCTGCGGTGCGCACTCGTATGTCGCAATTTTTAAACTTATCTTCCATATCATAAAGAACGCCTTCTCTTAAAGCGCCGTCAGAGAAGTGTAGCTCTTTGATATTTAGAGTATCCATTACTGCCGATAAAATGGTAACGCCAGCGGCAAACACCAGTTTTCTTTCATCGCTTAATCCTGAAAGACGAATTTCTTTTGATGAAGAAAACTCACTCAAATGATTTTTTAGATAACTCAGTCGTGCTGGTGTTATATAGCCATCACAAAAACCTAATCCTATAAGTACCTCTTTGATTGATTTCGTTGTGCCAGATGAACCAAAGGCGACATCCCAAGTCAATGAATGGTAGTCCTCAATCAAGGGAGTTAACAACTGAATAGCCGCGGAATAGGCGTTAGAAAAGTGTTGTGATGTGAGTTTTCCATCAATGAAAAAACGTTGAGTGAAGCTGACACACCCCATCGATAAGCTATGAGCGATTTTGGGTGTAAAGCCCTGTCCTGCTATTATTTCAGTACTTCCTCCTCCTATATCAATCACGAGCTTTGTTTTAGAGGCTATCTGGGTATGTTCTACGCCGTTATAGATAATCCGGGCTTCTTCTTGTCCTGAAATGATCTCTATAGGAAAGGGGAATATGGTCTTTGCTCGTTCCAAAAATTCTTTAGCATTCTTAGCTTTTCTTAGCGTGTGTGTGGCAACTACTCTGACATCATCAACCTCAAAGTCAGTGAGTCTTTCTGCAAAGAGTGTGAGGCATTCCAAACCTCTCTCGATCGCGTTTTTGGATAGATACTGATGTGCGTCCAGCCCATCCCCTAATCTCACTTTTTGCTTGTGTCGACTGACCAACTGTAAGTGTTGATCAAAAACTTGAGCGACCACCATATGGAAGCTATTCGAACCTAAATCGATAGCTGCAATACATCTTGGGCGTTTATCACCGATTAACTGCATGACTTTTTCTCTTGCTTGTATTTCTTACGAGCTTGTTTCTCACTATGTTTAATATAGTGGTAAGTGGCGAGTTGTGACGTTGAATAATCTAGGCGGTTAGATTGTGGCGGTAAATAAACGTTACTCATCGCTTGGTCAAGGCTCCGGGCTTTGTTGTAATCTTCAAAATGAAACTCAGTGATGTCGATAATAGTTTGCTTGATCTTTGGGTCTAAAATAGGGGCCGCCACCTCGATTCGGTGGTCAAAATTTCGTGTCATCCAGTCAGCTGAAGATATGTATACTTTGGGTTTTCCTGTGTTATGAAAGATCATCACTCTTGGATGCTCGAGAAAACGATCGACCACGCTAATGATCTCAATATTGTCACTGATGTTTGGGATCCCTGGAACCAAAGAGCACATACCACGAATGATCATTCTAATTTTCACATTCGCCTGACTGGCTTGATACAGTTTGTCGATGATACATCGGTCGACTAAGTTGTTTAATTTCAGAGTGATCGATGCTGGTTTGTTATCAGCCGCATTCTGTATTTCATTGTCGATTAACTGATAAAGCCGTTTTCGGGTATTTTTTGGTGACACAATAAGCAGTTTAAATTGTGATTTTTGATAAGGGTTCTCAATGTATTTGAAGACCTGTCTAACCTCTTGTGTTAACTCTTCATTTGCAGTTAATAAAGAAAAATCAGTGTAGACGCGAGCTGTCACTTCATGAAAATTACCCGTTCCAATATGAGCATAATGCTCCAGCGCTTTGCCGTTTTTTCTTTTGATGAGCAGTAGCTTGGAGTGAATCTTTAAACTTGGTATCCCATGGATCACTTTTACGCCAGCTTCTTGAAGAGTCTTAGTCCATTGAATATTGGCCTGTTCATCAAAGCGGGCTTGTAGTTCGACCACGACCGTCACTTTTTTACCATTATGTGCGGCATCAATTATTGAGTTGAGCAGCTTAGAACCTCGAGCTACCCGATAGATGTTTATTTTGATGACTGTGACCTTAGGGTCAAATGAGGCTTGCCTAACAAGTTCAGTAATGTGGTCAAAGGTGTGATAGGGGTAATGCAATAAGATATCGCGTGCTTTGATTGCTTCAAAATAGTTAGAGTACTGACTGAATTGCGCACATTTAATGGCTGAGAGCGGACGATTGATCAGATCATGTCGATTGAGGCTTGGGAACTCAGAAAAGTGTTTAAAGTTATGATAACGCCCACCCGCAATCACGTTATCATAATCTGATAGTTTGAGTTTGAGTCGTAAAAAACTTAGCATTTCAGCTGGCATTTCAGATTCATAAATGAGGCGAATTGGCAGTGCTGTGAGACGTTGCTCTAAACCTAACGACATCGCCTCTAGCAGGTTGTTGTTACTATTTTTTTGTCGTTCATCGTCTTTTTGCAGATCATAATCTGCATCGCGAGTCATTTTAATGGCAAAGCAGGTCAATGAATCGTAATCAAAGAACCCTTTTAATAGGTCGTCTAGACATAATCGAACTATATTATCTAATAAGATCAAAGTTGTACGTTGTGAATCTGAAGACTCTGGAAGCTTAACAAAACGAGGGAGTTCTTCAGATGGGATCTCTAACAGTGCATATTGAGAAGAGTCGTGACGGTTGATGTCGATGGCAAAATAGCTCTGGTCATCTTTTAGGATATTGAGTAACAGACTATCTTCGTTTAACAACAAAGGGGTTAAGTGGGGGAGTACTTTTTTCTTAAAATACTTCCTAACCCATTCACTTTGTTCCGCGCTGATTTGCTGTTCATTGACCAGAAAAATACGGTTACGTGCTAATTCTAACAATAAATCGTTGTACAGTTCATTGAAGCGAACGTCTAGTTCACCAGCTTTATCCTGCATTCGAGCTAGCAAGGTTTTGGGGGAGTTTGTTGATGTTGGTGGATCTTTAAACAAGATCTTACGTTTTATGTCAGCAAATCGGACTTTGTAGAATTCATCGAGATTTTTGGAGTAAATGCCTAAAAAGCGAATCCTTTCAATCAATGGAACAGATTTATCAGCCGCTTCTTGCAGTACCCTTTCATTGAAAGATAACCAGCTAAGTTCTTTTGTGACATAGTCTTTTTCCATCGTCATGCTTAATCCTAGAATGCTGGTTGTCGAGGGTGTAATTTTAATTTAGAACGATACGATTCACAAAATTCGTGATCTTATTTTGAGAAATAGGGTTAACAAACTTGTTATTAGTTTCAGTTGTTTAACGTTACTTGTAATATAACTGTCATCTAAAGTACATATTATGTCAGTAGCTAAAAAAAGGTAGATAAACAGATGGCTTCATCCCAATTTTCATTGAAAGAGCGCGACAAAAAAAGATGGTTGAAAGATCGTCTCGTCCGTTTTTCAGTGACATGCGGTGGCGTCAGCGTTTTAGCTGCTTTGGTTTTGATCTTTGTTTACTTGGCGATGGTCATTTTACCCGTATTTTCTGATACTGGCTTAGAGACGGACCAAGCCGTTAAAACCGTTGGTGTGGAAGAGCCTATCGCTTTATCTGTTGATGAATACGGCCAACATGCATTTACCATCGAAAAATCTGGTTTGGTGCAATTTTGGGATTTAGATTCTCAAAAAGCACATTCTTACTTTGAGCGCACTGTCTTAACCAATCCAATTGCCTTCTCTCGAAATACCCCTTCTGAAAATTGGTTCGCCTTTGCTGATAGCGCAAGCAACATGACTTTCTTCTACCCAGAGTATAGTGCGCCTGTGCTGCAAAAGGGCAATGAAGCTGAGCCGAAAATCGAGCAAATCAAGTTACCTGAACCATTTTTAAATAGTGATTCATCAAATGGTGCTGTGATCGATAAGTTCTCATTTTCTAAAAATAGACATGACATCACGGTTGCTGCTCAGTTAACTGACCAACGAGTTGTCGTTAAGTGGTATCAACGTGATCTCGCGGGTGAATATGTTTTGAAGAAGAGCCAATGGTTATCGGATAAGCTAGGTTTGCAACAACAATTATTAGTCACGCCTGATGGACAAACTCTATACCTCCGCTCTCAATCTGACTTGGCTGTTTTGAAACTCTCGAATACTGGTTTTAATGTTCGAGAAGTCATTGACCTTAGTTTGAGTGATGCAAAGCATGCCGTAAAAAGCATCGATTTATTATCGGGCGCCTACTCCCTACTGGTAACTCATCAGGATGGACAAGTTTCTCAATGGTTTGATGTACTGAAAGATGAACAGCGTAGTCTGACTCATATTCGAGACTTTCAGCTAGCTGAAGAAGTGCAGTTTATTTTGCCTGATACTTATCGGAAAGGTTTCTACAGTTTCTATAAGAATGGCACAATACAAAGTCACTATACGACCAGTGAAAAGCTCTCTCTATTTGAACGGGCATTCGATAAATCACCACAGTTAGCAGCGATGTCTGCCAATGAATTGCATTTGGCGACGCTTATCGATGACAAAATCAGTGTTGCTAAGGTCGACAATGAATACCCACAGATTTCATTTTCAGCGCTTTGGCAAAAAGTCTGGTATGAAAGTTATCCAGATCCTCAATATGTTTGGCAATCAACGTCTGCTAATGATGATTTTGAAGAGAAATTCAGTTTAGTCCCTATCACTTTTGGCACCATCAAAGCGGCTCTATTCGCCATGATGTTTGCAGTACCAGTTGCTGTGCTCGGGGCCATTTATACTGCCTACTTTATGTCTCCGCGAATGAGAAGAGTAGTGAAGCCTTCGATTGAACTGATGGAAGCCTTACCAACCGTTATTATTGGTTTCTTGGCCGGGCTTTGGTTTGCCCCAATCGTTGAAACCCATTTAACGGCTGTCTTTTCATTGATGGTCTTGCTGCCATTAAGCACATTATTGACTGGGTTTGTTTGGTTCTGTTTACCGAAGATGGTGACGAGTCACTTCTCTAATGGTTGGCATGCGCTGATATTGATACCTGTTTTGGTTATTACTGTTGTTACAGTGTTTGCTGGTGGCAACAGTATTGAAGCTTTATTATTTGATGGTGATATTCGAACTTTCCTTGCAAGTTATGGCATCGACTTTGACCAACGTAATGCCTTAGTGGTTGGTTTCGCTATGGGCTTTGCGGTTATTCCTACGATTTTTACCATTGCAGAAGATGCCATTTTCTCAGTACCAAAACACTTGTCAGATGGTTCATTAGCTTTAGGTGCGACTGCGTGGCAGACCCTTATTTATGTCGTGTTATTGACGGCCAGTCCCGGTATTTTTTCAGCGGTCATGATGGGGCTAGGGCGAGCCGTTGGCGAAACCATGATTGTCTTAATGGCTACAGGTAACACACCAATTCTCGATTGGAATATTTTGGAAGGGATGAGGACATTATCGGCAACGATTGCCGTTGAACTACCAGAATCAGAGGTGGGTGGGTCTCATTTCCGCTTGTTGTTCCTAGCGGCACTCTTACTGTTTATTTTCACGTTCGCGGTTAACTCTGTTGCGGAGTGGGTAAGGCAAAGATTGAGAGATAAATATCGTGCTCTGTAGTTTTGGTGCATTATCTCGTTATTTTATTGAATCTCATTATTTTGCTGAGGTAATTGAGATCTGTGTTTGTGCATGTCATGACAATGGTGACAGCTTTGTTGATATCGACACAGTCCAAGGTAGGTGGCGATGAACAAGCTTAAATCATTAATATCTTGGGTTAAGTCGGGCTCTCCGTGGATCTGGTTAACCGGTGGTGCAGTGAGCATTAGTATGCTCTCTGTTCTTGGTTTAATGTTGTTGATTGGTTGGAAAGGGTTAACCTATTTCTGGCCAGCGCCGTTGTACCAGTGGCAAGTCGACTCTAAAGACTTATCGTTAGTTGTCGATCTTGACGAAACGGTGTCAAAGCAAGATGTACTAATCGGTCAGTTGTATGAACGAAAATACATACCGATAGAGCAGGTGCCACAAGCTCATGATCTTTTATCGTCAGAAAATATTTCGACTGGATTAATACAGCGCTTAAGTATCAAAGTTGCAAACAGAGAGCTCTATCCTGCTGATTTCGTTTCTATATTAGACGTTAATTTGCTTGAGCCAACCACACCCTCTGGATGGGCTGTGATTGAGCGCAGTCGTGGTGGGTATTTCTTTGGTAAACCTGTTGGTTTTAAAACGGCTTCCGGAACCTTCAACTCGAACATTGATCAAAAGCTTGAAGACGGTTTGGCGTTTGCCTACACACTACGGGAAGAAACG
This sequence comes from Vibrio echinoideorum, assembly GCF_024347455.1. NCBI lineage: Bacteria > Pseudomonadati > Pseudomonadota > Gammaproteobacteria > Vibrionales > Vibrionaceae > Vibrio > Vibrio echinoideorum. The sequence goes on along the minus strand of NZ_AP025483.1, from coordinate 2,858,836 downwards.
TCTCGCGTTGTAAACCAAGAAATACGTAATGTTAGCTGGCAGTTGGAAAACTTGCGTTTGGAAAAGCGTAAGCTTGAACTTAATGAGTCGGTGAGTGATGACTATCTTAAAACGTATACAGAAACCAAACTCGAATTAAATCGCCAATTAGATGAAGCAGAAGTAAAGCTAGAGCATCTTAGAACGCAGTTGAATGTGGAAAGCTTGCTGGTGGAAGATATGACAGGCGAGCAGGTTGAAATACCACTCAGTCATATATTGGATTATTGGTATCCCAATAAGATGTCTTACCCTGAAAAGGTTGCTCATTGGGGTAAACAAGTTTGGAAATTCTTATCTGAAAATCCTCGAGACTCAAATTCAGAAGGCGGCGTCTTCCCTGCAATTTTTGGTACTGTGTTACTTGTCATACTGATGTCGATTGTGGTGATGCCTTTAGGCGTTGTTGCTGCTATCTACCTACATGAGTACGCGAAAAGTAATGCATTGACCCGTTTAATTCGTATTGCCGTGATCAATTTGGCGGGTGTTCCTTCGATCGTATATGGCGTTTTTGGTTTAGGCTTTTTTGTTTATACCATTGGTGGCTCTATCGATAGCTTGTTTTATGCAGAGCGATTACCCGCTCCAACATTTGGTACTCCTGGATTACTCTGGTCGGCACTGACTTTGGCCGTATTGACGCTTCCAGTGGTGATAGTGACAACAGAAGAAGGTTTGACGCGAATTCCTAGCGCGGTGAGACATGGTTCTTTGGCGCTTGGTGCAACTCAATTTGAGACGCTATGGCGTATAGTGTTACCGATGGCAAGCCCTGCAATTATTACTGGTTTAATATTAGCGATTGCTAGAGCCGCAGGTGAAGTGGCCCCATTGATGTTAGTGGGGGTTGTTAAACTTGCATCAAGTTTACCTGTTGATAGTCAGTTCCCATACATCCACTTAGATAGAAAGTTCATGCATTTAGGCTTTCATATCTACGATGTTGGTTTTCAGACTTCTAATATCGAAGCGGCACGACCTTTAGTGTATGCGACTTCATTTTTACTGGTTACGGTGATCGTTGGCTTGAATTTAACAGCCATTAATATCCGTAATAACTTGCGTGAAAAATACCGAACCTTAGGACAAGATTAAATGTTCTCAATTAATGAAACCTTGGGTTACCAAGCACCACTAGATGTTCATAACCTAACTGAGGAGCAAACCGCTATCTCAATTGAAGGGTTGAATCTTTATTATAAAGAAAGCCAAGCACTCGATGATATCTCAATGCAGATCCCGAAAGGGCAAGTGACAGCTTTCATCGGCCCTTCTGGATGTGGTAAGTCGACCCTATTACGCTGTATTAATCGTATGAACGATTTAGTTGAAGGCTGTAAGGTTTCAGGGAAAGTAAAACTTCATGGTAAAAATGTGTATCACCCTAAGGTCGATGTGGCGACATTGAGACGTCGTGTCGGCATGGTATTCCAACGCCCCAACCCTTTCCCTAAGTCTATCTATGAGAATGTGGTTTACGGCTTGAGACTCCAAGGTATGAGTAACAGTCGAGATCTTGATGATGCGGTTGAACGTTCACTACGTGCAGCGGCGTTATGGGACGAAGTTAAAGACAGGTTACATGAAAATGCATTTGGCTTGTCAGGCGGTCAACAGCAACGTTTAGTCATTGCACGCGCAGTGGCGATTGAGCCAGAAGTTCTATTGTTAGATGAACCGACATCGGCATTGGATCCTATTTCCACGTTGACGATTGAAGAATTGATCAACGATCTGAAAACACAGTACACAGTGGTTATCGTTACTCATAACATGCAGCAGGCTGCTCGCGTTAGTGATCACACTGCGTTTATCCATATGGGAAAATTGATCGAGTACTCAGATACTGACTCAATCTTTACGTCGCCATTGAAAAATCAAACAGAAGACTACATAACAGGTCGGTATGGTTAACAGGTATAGCTAACGTTTTAATCGGAGCCACCTAGAGCTAAGTCACTCTGAAATAAACGGCTTTATTCATTTCTTTTAAGGAGCTGACATGCATTTTGGTCGCCACATCTCAGGACAGTTTAATGTCGAATTAGAATCTATCCGTACACACGTATTAACCATGGGTGGATTGGTAGAGCAGCAGTTGTCCTTTGCGATGCAAGCTCTGCATAAAGATGACGCGGAACTGGCCAAAAAAGTAATTCGTGACGATCATAAAGTTAATGCAATGGAAGTATCTATTGATGAGGCATGCACTCGTATTATTGCCAAACGTCAGCCTACAGCGAAAGATCTACGTTTGATAATGGCGATCATCAAAACCATTACCGACTTAGAACGGATTGGCGATGTTGCCTCTAAAATTGCTCAAGGCGCGATTGAGATCCCTTCGACCAAAGAACAAAAATTTCATGTGTCGTTAGAGCCTCTTTGCCGTCAGGCTATCACCATGCTTCATCAGGTATTGGACGCGTTTGCCCGAATGGATGTTGATGCTGCGGCTGAGGTTCATAAGCTTGATGACAAATTGGATGCTGAATATGAAGCGGTGATTCGCCAATTGATGACTTACATGATGGAAGATCCAAAGAACATCCCCAACATTTTACAAGTAATGTGGTCAGCTCGTGCGATTGAGCGAGTAGGTGATCGTTGCCAAAATATCTGTGAGTACATTATCTATTTTGTGAAGGGAAAAGATGTACGTCACCTTGGCGATCAAAGCCTAGATGACGCGCTCAAATAGAACTTACCTTTAGAAGCTAATGATGGCACCTAGGTTGAGGTTGACGGTCGTATCGTAAGGCACAAAGGTCTTATTGTGGTCAAAAATATTCATATCAAAGCCAGCACGTAGCCCGAGCATCGGTGTCGCTTGATAAACGTAAGCTCCACCAAGGCTTAAACCATGCGCTGTCTTCTCTTCTATTTCACCTGAACGCGTTTTCGTACCGTCATAGCTGGCCATTCCGATCTCAGCTTGAAAACCGTGAATTTTATTTCGCCCAAACATATTTTGAATACCAACACGGTAAGCATCCACTGTTTCGTCATAGCGACTGCTGTCATACCAAAGGTGGGAGTAGCTTAAGTACAGTGTACCCAAGTTTGCCACATCAGTAATACCAGCTTGTATTCCAAAGCCATGGTAAGCGCCGATTTTTACTTCAGGAGATAGGTGAAGGCCGTTTGAAAATGCAGATGTTGAAAATAAAGCGGAAGCTAAAAGGAGTGTTTTTAATTTCATGGTACTACCGAGGTAAATTCAGCTCTCCTTAGCATTAGATCGATCCATGTATAAACCCAGTGAAGTAACTGGACAATGCGTAATACTATATTGGCTTAGAGGGACTGAGCTAATTCGTATTGGTTATATCGGTGATAATACCTGCTTATTGGTGCGCAATGATTGCTTTGTTCACAACCCAAACAGATCGTGAACAAAGTGTTTATTTGGTGGAAAGTAGAACTTAGAACTTATATCCGACAGTAAAAGATAACTGATCGATGTCATAGTCATCCATCATGATGAAATTGAAGCGTAGGTCGGTATAAAGGCCGAAATCAAGATTTGCTCTAACTCCGGCGCCAAGTAGTAGCGAAGTATTGTTGTCCTTGATACTTCTACTTTCGTTAGGTGTACTTAACGTAATTTTTTCCTCTACACGAGCAAGACCAATGGCACCGTATGGTTTTATATCAAAGCCATTAAGGAAGAATGCATAGCCGATGTCAGTGTCTATTTTGATGGTTGAAACTTTAGTTTCGTAACCATAGCCTTCATAGTTTTCATCGTCTTTACTTGTATCGGATGAAATGTTCACACCAAAGATTCGGTTGATGTCATAACCATATTCGAGCTTTAACCCGTTACCTAGATCGCTTCGAGAAAAATCAGAATCTAGGTGATCGACTTCACTAGAAACAATACCGAAACCAATACGATGTCCAGAATAGTCTTTCTGAGCATAAGCTGATGAAGCAGAAGTAATTGCGATAACGGTTAGTGCTGTAGTTAATAATTTCATATAAATAACGCTCTTAATGTTTAATTATTGCATCCTTATATTTGATTGACTCCCTGTCGATGGAGTGAATATTAAACAGTGTTATATTTTTAAGCTAAATAGGTTCTCGTATATCTGTAATAAGCATTACTTATTAATCTGTTGTAATAGCGCATCTTTGATTACATCGAAAAGCCAAGATATTAAAGGGTTGTTACGATTTTTTGTGTGTATATGGCTGTAAACGCTTATGTTTTTATATTTGGTATCAAGATTTACATCTATAGCCCGCAGTGTTGGATAGTTATCTATGGGGAATAGGTTGGAATGAGGCATGTACATATCGGAATTCGCCACGACATCGATGATAGCCATCAACATTTCGGAGCGGAAGCCAATACTGTGTGGAATTGAACGTGATTCTAATATGTTGGCCGCATGGCTAAAACTGTCGTTCCAGCCGGGAGATATCATTGATGCTATTTCAAAACCTGCTAATTCTTCAGGACTCACTGAAGCTTGTTTAATTGGGTGATCTTTTCTTACAAATAATCGGCCTGTAATCTCAACCAGTTTTTTTACATAGATCTCTTTTGATGTAAAAGGGAGCTCGTAAGCCACGCCTAGCAGAACCTCTCCTTTCTGTATATCTTCACAAGATGAAGTAGACCAGCTTACTAGCTCGAGTTTCGAGTTTGGCGCTTGGCTCATGAGTTCTTTGTATAAGGTGCCGGATAAGCAAGCGAGTACCACAGGAGATAGCGCGATCTTTATAGGGTAGTCAATGTCGTTGGGATCAAATTTATTGGATGCATTCACTGCCGTCATCAAGCCATCAAAGTGAGGTGTTATCTCATTGATGAGTTGCTCACTGAACGAGGTAGCTTGCAATCCTCCATGAACCTTTACGAAAAGGTCATCGTTGAAGTGGTGTCTTAGCTTTTGTAGGGCTTGGCTAACCGCAGGCTGAGAAACGAATAAACGCTCCGCAGCCTTTCTGGTGTTTTTTTCTTGATAAACGATGAGGAATGTTCGTAACAGGTTTAAATCAAGAGTACTGAATAAGTCTTTAGCCATATCTATCCGTGAAAAGTTTACTGCACTATTAAACCTAATATACGTTAGCGGGATAGATTAGTCAGTGAGGTTATCTTAGATTTTTGTTAATGGCTATTGCTCTTAAATAGCTAGGGCGGCTCTCATATCGGATATTTTTCTAGCATCAGTTACCGGGATTTGATAATCATCAACGTTATCGTTACCCATTTGAGCACTAGAGCTCTTTTCCATTCGGCTCGGTCTTGTCGATTTACCTGAAAGATGAAGTGCAGGCACTTGGGTATTGTTTCGAATAATCTTAGCATTTGTTGCGTTGACGCCAGCCCCAGCCATGATATCGATTCTTCCATCGGCTTGTTTGACCATATCAGCTAATACATGGATTCCTTGCTCTGCATTGGCAGCAAGCCCTGACGTTAGGATCCGTTCACAGCCGAGCGCTATGACCTGTTCTAAAGCAACTTGGTAATCGGTACATTGATCAATGGCTCTGTGAAACGTAATTCCTAAGTTCAACGAGTGAGCCTTGTCTGCCAGTTGCAGCATTTTTGGCATATCAATACTTCCGTTCGGTGCTAATACGCCCAGAACCACTCCATTCAACCCAGCACTTGAACAAGCTTCAATATCTTCAAGCATACAGATCACGTCATCATCGTCGAAAATGAAGTCACCTTGTCTTGGTCGTATCATCGCGTAGACAGGAACGGACGAAATTTTTGCCGCTTGCTTCATCATACCGAAGCTAGGAGTTAATCCGCCAAGTGCTAATGACGAGCAAAGCTCGATTCTATTTGCGCCACCCGACAGTGCGTTGTGTAGGGATTCTAAATTATCGATACAGACTTCAATTTCGATGTTCATCATATTTGCTCATTTAAAGAGATACTGACTAAATAATAGCAATCTAGGTATGATTTTGAATAGGTGTTAGCAGAGGGAAATAGGGGTAAAGTTTTGCTTGGTCGCTACCCCAATTCACTTTCAGGTAGGGGAGTGGTGAGGTCGTGTAAAAACAAAAAGCCCGAAGCGTTAACTTCGGGCTTTTAATAGGACTTTACTTCTTAACTGATTGGCGGTGCGCTTTGCGCTATTAGCTTATGCTTTATTTCTCTTTATAGAGAGTCTTCCAACCATTAACCCGTGTTGAGTTCGGGCTTAAGAGGTAATTACTTGCTTAGGTCGTCAGCGTGCTCAGATAGGAACGCTGCAACACCTGTTGGTGATGCGTCCATACCTGCTTTGCCTTCTTCCCATTGTGCAGGACAAACTTCACCGTTCTTCTCGTGGAAGTTTAGTGCGTCTACCATGCGTAGCATTTCGTCGATGTTACGACCTAGTGGAAGATCGTTAACTACTTGGTGACGTACAAGGCCGTCAGCGTCGATTAGGAAAGAACCACGGAAAGCAACGCCTGCTTCTGGGTGCTCAACATCGTATGCTTTGCAGATCTCGTGCTTAACGTCAGCAATTAGAGGGTATTTAACTTGACCGATACCGCCATCAGCGATAGCAGTGTTACGCCATGCGTTGTGAGAGAATTGTGAATCGATAGAAACACCAATTACTTCAACGCCTTTAGCTTGGAAATCTTCTAGACGGTTGTCGAAAGCGATTAGCTCTGAAGGACAAACGAAAGTGAAGTCTAGTGGGTAGAAGAAAACTACCGCTTTCTTACCTTTAGTGAATTCTGCGAAGTTGAAGTTATCAACGATCTCGCCGTTACCTAGAACAGCTGCTGCAGTAAAATCAGGGGCTTGACGACCTACTAGTACCATTTGGAATCTCCTAAAAAATTAGTTGGCCCAACACATCTTTGTTTGGGCTCCGTTTCTACGGGACAAACTATAGTACAATCGGTACTATAGAAAAAAGCGAATTAAATAGATTAAGTTAATCGAAAAAAGCGATGAGCTTGTTCTTTGTTCAGTCCTTAGGTCTGCTGACCTTTGCCCAACTTATCCTACTCATATTACAGAGTAATTTCATGAATAAATGGCCAAGTCTTAAGCAACTTTATTATCTCGTTACTCTTCATGAAACTCGCCATTTTAGCGATGCTGCTGATCGCTGTTTCGTCAGCCAATCCACGCTAAGTAAAGGTATTCAAAATCTCGAAGAGCTTATCGGTTGTCCTCTCTATGAGAAGAAAGATAAAAAGAGCCCATTAGTATTTACGCAAGCGGGTGAGCTGGTGGTTAAGCACGGGCGAGAGCTACTGGCGAAAGGGCAAGATCTGGTTGAGCTCGGAAATTTATGTAACGGAGACGCGATGCAAGGGCAGCTACGAGTAGGGTGTATTCCTACAATAGCGCCATTCCTTCTGTGTGATTTGGTTCAAGAAGTTAACCAACGCTTTCCACAGTTAAATTTGCTGTTACGTGAAGACACAACAACTAACTTATTAGCAGCGCTGCGTCATGGTGAGTTGGATGTTTTGATTTTGGCTTTGCCTGTCGATATCGACAACATGGAGAGCCAAGTTGTTGGGCAAGACCCATTCAGAATGGTGATCAGTCGCAATCAAGCAGATGGCATTCGTGTTCCAATTAAATACGATGACTTACCAGATGAGTCTGTATTTTTGTTGGAGAATGAGCACTGCTTAACCGAGCACGCGGTATCAGCCTGTAAGCTAACCGACAAAGAGAAGATAAACCCGTTCACCGCCACAAGCCTACATACATTGGTACAAATGGTGGCGAATGGTTTAGGAACTACCTTTATTCCACAAATGGCGATCGATCATGGTTTGCTGGAAAATCAAAACCTAGTGGTGATCGATCCTCCAGGCCAACAGGCGTACCGAGATATTGGTCTGGTGTGGCGCCCGAGCTCTTCGCGTCTCGAGACATTCCATCAATTAGCGGATGTAGTTTCGGAATTGCTTTAAAAAGCTGAGCAATAAAATAAAAAGAGCAGCTATTTGGCTGCTCTTTTTATTTGTTCATTTGAGAAGAAAAACGCCACAAATAGTGGCGTTAGAAGCTTATTTATCTATTTTACTATAACGTTAGATTTTGAAAAAACTCAGTAAGTCTTTTTGTTTCACAGCTAATGAAGACAGCTCTTCACTCGCTTGCTTGCTTTGTTCGATTCCTGAAACATTTTGGTGAACGATATCAAAGGTCAAAGAAACATTTTGTGAAATATCCTGTGTTACTCCTGATTGCTCTTCAGATGCTGTTGCTACTTGTGTATTCATATCTGAAATCAGGCCAACAGACTCCGTTATTGATGCGAATGCCGTTCTAAGCTGTTCGCTGTAATGACGCGACTCGACGGCTAACGATAGGTTAGATTGCATGAACTGGTTGGCATCTTTTGCTTGTGCTTGAAGTCGAGAGATTATCTCTTGAATATCGACAGTTGATTGTTGCGTTTTAGCGGCCAGAGAACGAACTTCATCAGCAACGACAGCAAAACCACGCCCTTGCTCACCAGCTCGTGCGGCCTCAATGGCTGCGTTGAGTGCTAGCAAGTTCGTTTGTTCAGAGATGGAGTTGATCACTTCAATAACAGTACCGATCTCTACCGAGTACTCTTGCAGTTGATTGACGATATTTGATGTCTCTTCGATTGAGTCTTCAACCTTGCGAGATATATCATCTGAGGCATCGAGTGAAACGCCGCCCTTTTTAACATTGGAAGTTGCACCAGTTGCCGCGTTCTCAGCACTAGCTGCATTATGGCTAACCTCATTCGCAGTACTAGAAAGCTCATTGATGGCCGTTGCTATTTGCTCCATTTGGCTCAGTTCTTGTTGAGCGTTCCCTTCTGTTTGACTCATCACGGCCGTTAACTCGACTGAAGCCGCTGAAACATTGTCTGAAATTTGGTGGAAGCCATCGATGATACGACGTAGTTCTTGGCGCATCTCTAAAATGTTTGCGTATATACCCGTTTCTTTGCCTGTTATTGGAATCTGTTTTGAAAGGTCACCGGAAGCGACTTCCTCTACAATTGCTTGAATGTCGCTAGGCTCTCCCCCTACGACTTTCCAGACGCTACGATAAATCGAGATGGCAATGCCAAGGGCAATCGCGATAACAATAATTGAAAGCACACCTAAGATAAATTGAGCGTTTGAAAATCGTTCAACCATGCTTGGTCCGACAGAGTCTTGTTTTGACTTGGTAGAGAGCTTTATTTCTTCAATTGTTTTCGCCGCATTGCTACCAGCAATATCAAGGGTTCCAGAAACGATGTTGTTTCGTTCCTTTATCGTGTTAACAACTTCTGAAAAAGTGACTCGGTAGGTTTTAAAGGCATTATTAAAATCAGCTAAGTAACGAATTTGCTCGGCTGACATCAATTGAGATTCTATGGTTTCTACGAGAAATGTGGCGGATGCAAACTCTTTTTGAGCTCGTTGAGCATCTTCTATTTTGTTGCTAGTCAAAAATTTAGAAGCATACAATCGTGATAACAACACATGTTGTTGAAGTTGCCCTGAACTGACAGCAACTTCTAAATCTTCTTCAGCAGAAGCTTGCATCATCAAGTTAGTCACTGCTTGTCGCATCTTAAGACCTGATGGGTCCAAGTTTTCTTTAACTAAGTTGTTCCTAGTATTAACCAGTTGTACAACCTGGTTAAAGCCCTGGCTGTATTGTTTAAGCTGCTTCTCTATCGCTAAAAACTCATTTTTATGTAGGTCGTCAATATGAGCGTCCAATACTTCGTCAATCAACTGAATTGATGTTGTGATGCGCTTATTGAGCTCTGAAGCATGCGATGCAACAGGGTTCTTTATATATTTTAATGCTGATAAACGAGCTTCCAATATGTTGGCTTGGATTCGGCCAGTGGATACACTGGTTAATGCAAGAGAACGATAGGTATTAAACCCATGACTAGATTGATAAAAGCGCAATGAAGCAACGACTGAAATAACCAAAATTAGCGCAAGAATCACGCCAAAACCCAAGGACAGCAATTTCTTTAAACTCATAAGTATCATTCCCAGAAAGGCAGTTTGTTTTTATTGTTAACAAATTTTTACATTATCCAAACGATAGATATATCAATAAATCTAATTAGAGTCTTACATTCTCATATGTAAGAACAATAAGTCAGATAGGTTTGTTGAGATGCTCATTTTTTGGAACAGGTCTCTAAGAAGAAATGAAGGGTGTGGTGAGTTTCACAGTGAATATGTGAGAGTTGGGGCATGTAAAGAGCCTTGGATTGAAAGGCTCTAGGGGGTTAGCGGGTAAAACAACCTTGATTAACCTTCTATTTCTTCCGGTTCTACTTCTTCTTGTAGTTCGAGTAAGTTGATCGCTATCGTGACGAAATCACTGTCGGTGATAATGCCTACTAATTCGTGATCATCTACGACAGGCAAACAGCCCACTTTGTGTTTCTGCATATAAACAGCTGATTCTTTCAATCCTGCTCGTGGTTCTACAGACATTACGCTTTTGTGCATGATGTCGTTGAGCGGTGTAGCAAGAGTAAATGATTGAGCTTGTGGGATGTTTTGCAGGCTAGACTCTTGAGCGGCAAGAACGTCTCGTTGTGTGACGACGCCTAATAGTTTCCTGTCGGCATCAACAACTGGGATGTGGCGGATATCAAGCGCTTCCATCATGTGCTTAGCATCGGCCAGTGAATGTGAGCGCAATAGAGTATGAGGGTTGCGAGTCATCATATCTTCAACCTTGATCATACGAACCTCCTTATTTTTTTATTTGTTGCTATTACTATAGTTTTTTATCTGAAAAATAACTGAGATCTAACGCATTTTCGGGTGAGTTTTATGCAACTAATTATCGAAATTAAAGCGTCTAATCTGTAGCATTATTTAACGCCTCTTTACAATAATCCGTTGTCGTAAACCTTGCTATTGCGGCTCGTGTGCCTATACTAGCCCACTGCGAAATTTTTAGTCGTGTTTGCTATCTGTTTACGGCAACGTTTACTTACCGTAACGATTTATTAGCGACAACGATTTATTATTAGCCAACGGCACAAATCTCATCAACTAAGACAAGACTAGACACATGCAAGTTTCAGATTTTCACTTTGACCTACCAGATGAACTTATTGCTCGCTACCCTCAAGAAGAGCGTACAGCAAGCCGCCTGCTTAAATTGGACGGCAATAATGGCAACCTAACTGATGGTTCGTTTAAAGACGTTTTAGACTTGGCTGAGCCAGGCGACCTTGTCGTTTTCAATAACACTCGAGTTATTCCTGCTCGCGTATTTGGTCGCAAGGCATCAGGCGGTAAGCTTGAGGTACTGGTTGAGCGAATGCTCGATGAGAAAAGTATTTTAGCGCATGTTCGTTGTTCTAAATCACCTAAGCCCGGCACTAAGCTGTTCCTTGGTGAAAATGATGAATATGAAGCTGAAATGGTGGCGCGTCATGACTCGTTATTTGAAATTCATTTCACCTCAGATCAAAGCGTTTTAGAGATTCTTAACAGTGTTGGTCACATGCCACTGCCTCCTTACATCGACCGTCCTGATGAAGATGCAGATAAAGAGCGCTACCAGACCGTCTATAATGAAAAGCCAGGTGCCGTTGCTGCGCCAACTGCGGGTCTTCATTTTGATGACAAGCTGATGGCAGACATGAAGGCAAAAGGCGTCGAATTTGCTTACGTGACACTTCACGTAGGTGCGGGCACATTCCAACCTGTAAAAGTGGATAACATCAACGATCACCACATGCATGCTGAGTACGTTGAAGTACCGCAAGAAGTGGTTGATGCCGTTGCAGCAGCAAAAGCTCGCGGCGGACGCATTATCGCTGTCGGCACAACATCAGTTCGCTCCCTAGAAAGTGCAGCGCAAGATGCATTAAAGAAAGGCACTGAATTAGTTCCTTTCTTTGGCGATACTGAAATTTTCATCTTCCCTGGTTACGAATACCAGTTGGTAGATTGCTTAATTACTAATTTCCACTTACCAGAATCAACATTGATTATGTTGGTGAGTGCATTTGCTGGTTATGACCATGTGATGGGCGCATACGATCACGCAGTGAAGAGCGAATATCGTTTCTTTAGCTACGGCGACGCAATGTTCATCAATAAGAAAACGAGCTAATTTAAGCAGGTTATAAACGATATAAGCAGAATTTACGGGTGCTAGCAGTAAGCTAGGAGTCGGGCAGGGTGTCTGTCTAATCTCTCGCAAGGAATACGCGACCGCTCCTCATAGAACTCGCTGAACTTATGTTTAGCTTAAGGTTCTGAATTATCAGTCAGATTGTTTCTCTGGCATATTGGAGGCTTCGTGAAATTAAAATACGAACTTAAAAAAACAAACAGCGGCGCACGTCGTGGTCAACTTCAGTTTGAACGTGGTAGCGTTGAAACACCAGCATTCATGCCTGTAGGTACTTACGGTACTGTAAAAGGTATGACGCCTGAAGAAGTAAAAGACACAGGTGCCGAAATTCTACTAGGTAATACGTTCCACCTGTGGCTACGCCCTGGTCAAGAAATCATGAAACTGCACGGTGATTTACACGACTTCATGAACTGGAAAGGTCCTATCCTGACTGATTCAGGTGGCTTCCAAGTATTCAGCTTAGGTGCTACGCGTAAGATCACTGAAGAAGGTGTACATTTCCGTAACCCTGTAAACGGTGACAAGATTTTCATGGACGCTGAGAAGTCGATGGAAATCCAAAAGGATCTAGGTTCAGACATCGTAATGATCTTTGACGAATGTACGCCTTATCCTGCGACGCATAAAGAAGCAAAAGACTCGATGGAGATGTCTCTTCGTTGGGCTCAGCGTTCACGTAACCACTTCGACAAGCAAGAAAACCCTAACTCACTGTTTGGTATCGTTCAGGGTGGCGTATACGAAGACCTTCGTGATGTATCCGTTAAAGGCCTAACAGAAATTGGTTTTGATGGTTACGCTGTTGGCGGCCTAGCAGTTGGCGAACCAAAAGAAGACATGCACCGTATTCTTGAGCACACGTGTCCTCAACTACCTGAAGACAAGCCTCGCTACCTAATGGGTGTAGGCAAACCTGAAGATTTAGTTGAAGGTGTTCGTCGTGGTATCGACATGTTTGACTGTGTAATGCCAACGCGAAATGCACGTAACGGCCACCTGTTTGTAACTGAAGGTGTGATCAAGATCCGTAATGCGAAGCATAAAACCGATACAACACCACTAGATTCAGATTGCGACTGTTACACTTGTAAGAACTACAGCAAGTCGTACTTACATCATTTGGATCGTTGTAACGAAATCCTAGGTGCTCGACTGAACACGATTCATAACCTGCGTTTCTATCAACGAATCATGTCCGATATTCGTCAGTCTATCGATGAAGATCGTTTTGAAGAGTTCGTTGCAGAGTTCTATGCAAGAATGGGGCGTGAAGTCCCACCACTAGGTAAAGAATCTTAGTATTTCTTTTTTTGCGAGCCCCATCTCTCTTCCGAGAGTTGGGGCTTGAAAATAAAGGGGTGCAACCCAATTAGACAAACAATTACGAAAATATAATAGAGGATGTTTTAAATGTTTATTTCTCAAGCTCACGCAGCAGTAGAAGGTTCACCAGCAGGCGGCGGTTTCGAAATGCTTATCATGCTAGGTATGTTTGCTGTGATCTTCTACTTCATGATCTACCGTCCACAAGCTAAGCGTGTTAAAGAGCACAAGAACCTAATGTCTTCTATGGGCAAAGGTGATGAAGTTCTTACGAGCGGCGGCCTGATTGGTAAGATCACTAAGATTGCAGAAGATAGCGATTACGTTTCTATCGAACTGAATCAAAACAATGAAGTAGTGATCAAGAAAGACTTCGTTACAGCTGTGCTACCAAAAGGCACTCTGAAATCTCTATAAACAGCTAGAGGATCCTCGCTGTGCTAAACCGTTATCCGTTATGGAAGTATTTGATGGTGGCGTTTGCCGTTGCTATCGCTGCGTTGTACGCACTTCCAAATATATACGGTGAAGATCCGGCAGTTCAAGTTACAGGGGCGCGCGGCGCCTCTGTAGATCTGTCTACGCTGGATGCTGTCACCGATGCTCTTGAAGCCAAGAGCCTTTCTACAAAATCCGTTGCTCTAGAGAACGGTTCCATTCTTGTTCGCTTTAACGATACAGATACGCAAATTAGTGCTCGTGATATCATCACAGAAGCACTAGGTGATGACGTTATCGTTGCTTTAAACCTAGCGGCTTTGACTCCTGATTGGCTTGAATCTATTGGTGCTGCACCAATGAAACTGGGTCTTGATCTACGTGGTGGTGTTCACTTCTTAATGGAAGTGGATATGGATGCCGCGATGGAGAAGCTAGTTGGCCAACAAGAAGAAGCTTTCCGTAGCGAACTTCGTGAAGAAAAAATCCGTTACCGTGCTATTCGTCCATCAGGTAAAGATGCGGTTGAAGTGATTCTACGTAACGAAGAGCAGCTTGCTGAAGCGAAATCGCTACTGCAATCTAAACACCAAGATATGACATTTGTAGATTCTGAATCTAATGGTCGTTTCTCTTTGGTTGCTAACTTCACTGAAACTCGTCTTCAAGAAATCCGAAACTACGCTGTAGAGCAAAATATTACCATTCTACGTAACCGTGTTAACGAACTTGGTGTAGCTGAACCTTTGGTTCAACGTCAAGGTGCTAGCCGTATCGTAGTGGAATTGCCAGGTGTTCAAGATACCGCTCGCGCTAAAGAAATTTTAGGTGCTACAGCGACTCTTGAGTTCCGTGAAGTAGACAGTAGTGCCGATTTGGCTGCTGCAGCTTCTGGTCGAGCTCCTGCTGGTAGCGAAATCAAGCAAGACCGCGATGGTCGTCCTGTGGTTCTTAAGAAACGCATTATCTTAGGCGGTTCTAGTATTACAGATGCGAGCTCTAGTGTTGATGAATATGGTCGTCCGCAAGTTAACATCTCGCTAGACAGCGAAGGTGGTAGCAAGATGTCTACATTCTCTCGTCAAAATATCGGTAAGCTAATGGCAACCGTATTTGCAGAGTACAAAGACAGTGGCCGTAAATCACCTGAAGGTAAGGTTATCTTAACCAAGCATGAAGA
The DNA here is from genome assembly GCF_024347455.1 of Vibrio echinoideorum. Lineage (NCBI taxonomy): Bacteria > Pseudomonadati > Pseudomonadota > Gammaproteobacteria > Vibrionales > Vibrionaceae > Vibrio > Vibrio echinoideorum. Next base: position 2,843,744 of record NZ_AP025483.1, on the reverse strand, counting down.
AGTGATTAACCAAGCGACCATTCAATCTGCTCTTGGCCGTAACTTCCGTATTACGGGTATCGACTCAACCGCTGAAGCTCATAACTTGGCACTTCTACTGCGTGCTGGTGCATTGATTGCGCCTATCTCGATTGTAGAAGAGCGTACGATTGGTCCATCTATGGGTCAACAAAACATCGACATGGGTATCATGGCAATGGTTTGGGGTATGGCTGCAGTAATGTTATTTACGCTGCTTTACTACCGTACTTTCGGTCTGATTGCGAACGTCGCTTTGATGGCGAACTTGGTATTGATTATCGGTGTTATGTCGATGATTCCAGGCGCAACAATGACGCTACCAGGGATTGCCGGCATCGTATTGACGGTCGGTATGGCAGTCGATGCTAACGTTCTTATCTTTGAGCGTATACGTGAAGAACTTCGAGATGGACGTAGTCCTCAACAAGCGATTCACCAAGGTTATGCAAACGCATTTAGCACAATCGCCGATGCCAATATCACCACTCTACTGACAGCCATTATTCTATTTGCTGTAGGTACAGGTGCGATTAAAGGCTTCGCGGTAACGTTATCAATCGGTATCTTAACTTCAATGTTTACAGCTATTATCGGAACACGTTGTATCGTGAACCTGATGTATGGTGGCAAACGCGTTAAGAAACTGTCGATCTAAGGCTAGGAATTAATATGTTTCAGATTCTAAAAGCAGAAAAAATGATCGACTTTATGCGTTGGTCAAAGGTTGCCTTTTTATTCTCTATCTTGATGATTGGTACTGCTATCTTTACCCTAACAACGAAATCGTTGAATTGGGGTCTAGATTTTACCGGCGGTACTCTGATTGAAGTGGGATTTGAGGAACCAGCAAACCTACCTGATATCCGTAGTGCACTAGAAGCGGAAGGTTTCGGTGATGCAACGGTACAGAACTTTGGTTCTGCGCGTGAAGTAATGGTTCGTTTACGTCCGCGTGACGGTGTTGCTGGCGAAACGCTTGGTAACCAGATCCTATCTGCGATTAAAGATGGTACTGGTGAGCAAGTTGAGATGCGCCGTATTGAGTTCGTTGGTCCAAATGTGGGTGACGAACTAACAGAAGCTGGTGGCCTTGCTATCATTGTTTCGCTTATTTGTATCTTGATTTACGTGTCGGTGCGATTTGAATGGCGTTTGGCTGCAGGTGCAGTATTAGCACTAGCGCACGATGTTATTATCACACTAGGTGTGTTCTCTCTAATGCAAATTGAGGTGGATCTAACCATCGTAGCAGCCTTGCTAACGGTCGTCGGTTACTCCCTCAACGATACCATAGTGGTATTTGACCGTATTCGTGAAAACTTCCGTAAGATGCGTAAGGGTGAAGCGCCTGAAGTACTGAACAACTCAATCACACAAACATTGAGCCGTACATTGATCACTTCTGGCACAACCTTGTTCGTAGTTATCGCACTGTTCGTTCAGGGTGGCGCTATGATTCACGGTTTCGCGACTGCACTTCTATTGGGTATTACGGTTGGTACGTACTCTTCTATCTACGTTGCATCTGCACTAGCTATGAAGTTGGGTATTACACGTGAGCACCTGATGCCACCACAAGTGGATAAAGAAGGTGAAGAGTTTGACGAAATGCCTTAAGCCTTGGCTTAATCAGTTTCGATAAACCAAAAAAACCGCTAGGCAACTAGCGGTTTTTTTATATCTGCATTTTATAGGTAAGCTTGTGCTATCTAAGGGGCTTTTCAGCATTTACCAATCCGTAAAATACTATCAAGTGGGGGGCAAAATGCAACTGATAGGGTAAGTGATTTGTGCTCATTGTAACTAACCGTCGTCTTGCTCGTATCGCAGATACAAAAAAGCCCCGCGATAGCGAGGCTCTTCATTAAATTTTTTGCCCTTAACTAAAGAGCATTAACGTAAGGTCTGAATTACTTCAGCATACCTTCGTTAGAGTTCTCGCGAACGTGCTTAAGAATAGACTTAACACCACGTGCACTTGAAGCAACAACATTACCAGACGTCATGTAGTCAGTGCCGCCAGCAAAGTCAGTCATGATAGCGCCAGCTTCACGAGCGATTAGATCGCCAGCTGCTAGATCCCATGGCTTAAGGCCTAGTTCTAGGTAACCGTCAACACGGCCAGCTGCTAGGTAACATAGGTCAAGTGCTGGAGAGCCAGTACGACGGAAATCAGCACAATCTACGAATAGAGCTGAGATGATTTTCATGAAAGATTCAGAGTGTTGTTTTTGCTTGAATGGGAAACCAGTCGCTAGAACAGTACCTTGAAGGTCTTTAAGTTGGCTAACACGCATACGAGCGTTGTTAAGTTGAGCGCCAGAGCCACGTTGAGCTGTGAATAGCTCGTTTAGCATTGGGTCATAAACACAAGCAACTTCTGTACGACCATTCATGCGAACAGCGATAGATACAGAGAAGTGAGGGAAACCTTTTACAAAGTTGTTGGTGCCATCTAGTGGGTCAACGATCCATTGTACGTCAGAGTCTTTACCTTCAGTCAGGCCTGATTCTTCAGAAATAATGCTGTGCTCTGGGTAAGATGATTTGATTGTCTCAATGATCATGTACTCAGCTTCTTGAGCAATGTTAGTAACGTAATCGTTGTTACCTTTTAGAGATGATTCGATCTTATCAGTTGTTTCTAGAGATTTAGCAATATGGTTGCCAGCTTTACGCGCAGCGCGTATCGCAATGTTTAGCATTGGATGCATATGGTTTTTCCCACAAGATGTTAAAGAACAGTTTAAAGCGGCGGCGAGTATACCAAAGTTTCCCCAAAAGGGAAGTGGTTATTTTTTGAACTCTTGATTTCACATTCCGCGAAGGGTCTGACCATTTTACTTTGCTATGTGTTAATATCTCGCGATTATTTTTAAAGTGGTGTCATATAGCATGTTAGACAATGTAAAAGTCGTTCTGGTTGGTACGTCTCATTCAGGGAATATCGGATCAGCAGCTCGCGCAATGAAAGTGATGGGTTTGAGTCAATTAGTTCTTGTTGACCCTCAATGTGAAGTTGACGAGCAGACCTTAGCACTGGCTGCTGGTGCAGGTGACATCGCAGAAAACGCAACTATTGTGTCTACACTGGATGAAGCAGTAAAAGACTGTGGTTTGGTGGTTGGTTCAAGTGCTCGTTCTCGTACGCTTGAATGGCCAATGCTTGAGCCGCGTGAATGTGGACAAAAGTTTGCAGTTGAAGGTCAGAAGCATCCTGTGGCATTAGTGTTCGGCCGTGAGCGTACAGGCTTAACCAATGATGAGCTTCAGAAGTGTCATTTCCACGTATGTATCCCCGCTAACCCAGAGTACAGCTCATTAAATCTAGCAATGGCAGTACAGACACTGAGCTATGAAGTTCGCGTGGCACACCTTGATATGGTGGCTAGCCAGTACCAACCGCAGCAACAAGATGACTACCCTCGTCACGAAGAACTAGAAATGTTCTATGAACACCTTGAAAAAGTGATCATTGATACCCAATTTATCTCTAAGGAGAAGCCGGGTCAGGTGATGAACAAGCTGCGTCGTTTATTCAGCCGATCTCGTCCAGAACTACAAGAGATCAATACTCTACGTGGTATTTTGACTTCAATTGAGAAGAGCAAAAACAACAAATAAAGCCCATACTATTGTTAGGGCTAAATACCTGACTAAAATAGTCAACTAAATACTTGACCAATTTAGTCGGGTATGGGAAGATTCCAACCACATAAACAATGTGGATACGGTGTGATATGAAACTTACATCTAAAGGAAGATATGCGGTAACAGCTATGCTAGATGTAGCACTGCATTCGCAAAAAAGCCCAGTTCCTCTGGCTGATATTTCAGAGCGACAAGGCATCTCGTTATCTTACTTAGAACAGCTATTTTCTAAGTTACGTAAAGCTGGCTTAGTTGCTAGTGTTCGCGGCCCTGGTGGTGGTTACCGTTTAGGTGCAGAAGCGAGCGACATTGCTGTCGGAACTGTTATTGCTGCAGTAGACGAATCAGTCGATGCAACCAAGTGTCACGGTCGAGCAGATTGCCAAGGTGGCAGTCGTTGTTTAACTCACACCTTATGGCGTGATTTGAGCTCCCGAATTAGCAGCTTCTTAAACGACATTACGCTCGGTGAGCTAATGAAAGATAACGAAGTTTTACAGATTTCTGATCGTCAAGATATCGATCTTGCGGTTAATAATGGTTTTGCACATAAAAATACGAGCACTACAACGATTAGTGCAGCACCTCGCGGTGTTAATGCCCGCTCTTAGCGGTCAGTTTTTACATTGGAGTAGAAAATGAAACTGCCTATTTACTTTGACTATTCAGCTACATGTCCAGTCGATCCACGTGTTGCTGAAAAAATGGTTCAGTGCATGACGATGGACGGTAACTTCGGTAACCCTGCATCTCGTTCACACCGTTACGGCTGGCAGGCAGAAGAATCAGTAGATAATGCTCGTGAGCAAATTGCCGATCTACTAAATGCAGACCCACGTGAAATTGTTTTCACGTCAGGTGCTACAGAGTCAGACAACCTTGCTATCAAAGGTGCAGCGCACTTTTACGAGAAGAAAGGTAAGCACGTAATCACGTGTAAAACAGAACATAAAGCGGTTCTTGATCCATGTCGCCAACTAGAGCGTGAAGGTTTTGAGGTTACTTACCTTGAGCCTGAAGCTAACGGCATCATCGATCTAGACAAGCTACAAGCTGCAATGCGTGAAGATACAGTTCTTGTTTCTATCATGCACGTGAACAACGAGATTGGTGTAATCCAAGATATCGCTGCAATCGGCGAGTTATGTCGTTCACGCAAGATCATCTTTCACGTTGATGCGGCTCAGTCTGCGGGTAAAATCCCACTAGACGTAAAAGAGATGAAAGTAGACCTTATTTCATTTTCTGCACACAAAGCTTATGGCCCTAAAGGCATTGGTGCTTTGTACGTTCGTCGTAAACCTCGTATTCGCCTAGAAGCGCAAATGCATGGTGGCGGTCATGAACGTGGTTTCCGTTCTGGTACGCTTGCTACTCACCAAATTGTGGGTATGGGCGAAGCTTTTGCTATCGCTAAACAAGACATGCAGAAAGATTACGATCACGCACTGGCTCTTCGTGAGCGCCTACTTAAAGGTGTTCAAGATCTAGAAGCTGTAACCGTAAACGGCGATTTAGACCAACGTGTACCACACAACCTAAACGTGAGCTTCGCTTTCGTTGAAGGTGAGTCTCTGCTTATGTCTCTAAAAGACCTAGCGGTATCATCAGGTTCTGCATGTACATCAGCAAGCCTAGAACCTTCATACGTTCTACGAGCTCTTGGTCTAAACGATGAACTGGCACACAGCTCAGTACGTTTCTCATTCGGCCGTTTTACAACGGAAGAAGAAATCGACTACGCGATTGCACAAATCCGTGTAGCGGTAAACAAATTACGTGACATGTCTCCTCTATGGGATATGTATAAAGAAGGGATTGATTTGAACACTGTTGAGTGGGCTCATCACTAATCTCACGGAAATAGAGGATTCGAGGTAACTATCATGGCATATAGCGAAAAAGTAATTGATCACTACGAAAACCCACGTAACGTAGGTTCGTTTGATAAAGAAGACCCAAGTGTAGGTAGCGGCATGGTTGGCGCACCTGCTTGTGGTGACGTAATGAAACTGCAAATCAAAGTATCTGCAGAAGGTATTATTGAAGACGCGAAATTCAAGACTTACGGTTGCGGTAGCGCAATCGCTTCTAGCTCACTAGTCACTGAGTGGGTTAAAGGTAAAAGTATTGATGAAGCTGCTGCTATTAAAAACTCTGAAATCGCAGAAGAGCTTGAGTTGCCACCAGTGAAAGTTCACTGTTCAATTCTTGCTGAAGATGCAATCAAAGCAGCGGTGGCGGATTACAAAAAGAAGCACTAATCGCTTCTATACCGTAATCACGTCGACAAAATAAGTAATATTTGGGAGCACCCTTTGTGCTCCCCCTGAGTTCTCAATTTATATAAACACAAGGTTGTAGTATGGCCATCACCATGACAGATACGGCAGCAAGCCGAGTTCAAGCTTTCCTAGATAACCGTGGTAAAGGTCTCGGATTACGCTTAGCAGTAAAAACTACTGGCTGTTCAGGTATGGCGTATGTACTGGAATTCGTTGACGAGCTTAACGAAGAAGACGAAGTGTTTGAGCATTCAGGTGTTAAGGTCATCATTGATCCAAAGAGCTTAGTTTACCTAGACGGTACTGAGCTTGATTACGTAAAAGAAGGCCTAAATGAAGGTTTTGAATTCAACAACCCTAACGCGAAAGGCGAATGTGGTTGTGGTGAGAGCTTCAATGTATAAACGCCTCAATCGTTGAGCGTTTATAGTGAGCGAAGAATAAAATTAGGCTCTAAATAAAGAGCCTAAACTTAGGACCACCGTTACATGAATCATTTCGAATTATTTGGGCTACCACTTCAGTTTCAACTGGATGGTAGCCTTCTTTCTTCTCAGTTTAGAGATCTGCAACGCCAATTCCACCCTGATAAATTTGCCATTGCTTCTGAGCGTGATCGCTTGTTAGCTGTGCAAAAAGCAGCGCAAATCAATGACGCGTATCAGGTGTTGAAGAATCCAATCAGTCGTGCTGAATATCTGTTAGTACAACATGGTGAGGATATTCGTGGTGAACAGCAGACCATGCAAGATCCCATGTTCTTGATGGAACAAATGGAATTGCGTGAAGAGCTTGAAGAGATCGCAGACAGTTCTGATCCAGAAGATGCGCTATTTGCATTTGAAGGAAAGGTTAGCAAAATGTATAAACAACAATTAAGCGCTATCCAACAAGAACTCGACAGCGAAGCTTGGTTAGAAGCAGCAGACCGAGTAAGAAAGCTTAAGTTTATTGCAAAATTAAAGAATGAAATCGGGTTAGTTGAAGATCGTTTGATCGGCTAGTTCGAATAACAAGGACACATCCATGGCACTACTTCAGATTGCAGAACCAGGGCAAAGCGCCGCTCCTCATCAGCACAAGCTTGCTGTGGGTATTGATTTAGGAACAACAAACTCATTGGTTGCGTCAGTGCGCAGTGGTGAGGCGAACACGCTTGTTGATCAACAAGGTCGCAGTATTCTTCCTTCCGTTGTTCATTATCAGTCTGAATCCTACACGACTGGCGATGAAGCTCGTGCAAAAGCGCAAACTGATCCTAAAAATACCATTATCTCAGTTAAGCGATTAATCGGTCGTTCACTGTCAGATATTCAACAGCGATACCCGTCTCTGCCATATCAGTTTGAAGAAAGTGATAATGGTTTACCTGTGATTCGCACAGAGCAAGGTAACAAGAACCCAATCCAAGTATCTGCCGATATCCTGCGAGCGCTTGGCCAACGTGCTGAGTCTACGTTAGGTGGTGAGCTAGCGGGTGCTGTAATTACTGTTCCTGCGTACTTTGATGATGCACAACGTGCAGGAACTAAAGACGCGGCTCAACTTGCGGGTCTTCACGTGTTACGTCTTCTTAATGAACCTACTGCGGCAGCGATTGCTTACGGTTTGGATTCAGGCAAAGAAGGCGTGATTGCGGTTTATGACCTGGGCGGTGGTACGTTTGATATTTCTATATTGCGCCTGTCTAAAGGTGTCTTTGAAGTACTCGCAACCGGTGGTGACTCTGCATTAGGCGGCGACGATTTTGACCATTTGATTGCAGAGCATTTCCTAGAACAGATGGGCTTCTCAGAGCTAACCGCAGAACAGAACCGTATTCTTCTAGACGCCGCGACAGAAGCTAAGATTGGCTTGTCTGAAGCTGAAAGCGTTGATGTTGAAGTGCTGGGTTGGTCTGGCTCGTTAACTCGTGAAGAGTTTGAAGAGATCATCAAGCCGCTGGTTAAGAAAACTCTGCTTTCGTGTCGCCGTGCACTGAAAGATGCGGAAGTTGACGCGGACGAAGTTCTAGAAGTAGTTATGGTTGGCGGTTCAACTCGTACATTACTTGTACGTGAAATGGTGGGTGGCTTCTTTGGTCGTACTCCATTAACCAGTATTAACCCTGATGAAGTGGTTGCGATTGGAGCATCGATTCAAGCGGATATCTTAGTTGGTAATAAGCCTGATTCTGAGATGTTGCTATTGGATGTTATCCCTCTGTCACTTGGTATCGAAACCATGGGCGGCTTGGTAGAAAAAATCATCCCTCGTAACACCACGATCCCTGTGGCTCGCGCACAAGAATTTACTACGTTCAAAGACGGTCAAACTGCAATGACAGTGCACACCGTGCAAGGCGAACGTGAAATGGTGGACGACTGTCGTTCATTGGCTCGATTTGCTCTGAAAGGCATTCCGCCTATGACAGCAGGTGCTGCGCATATTCGTGTTACTTACCAAGTAGATGCTGATGGCCTGCTATCGGTTACTGCGATGGAGAAGAGCACTGGCGTTCAAGCCGAAATCCAAGTTAAGCCTTCTTACGGTCTAAGTGACAACGAAGTCGCAAACATGCTGAAAGACTCAATGACGTTTGCAAAAGAAGACATGCAAGCGCGTGCTCTTGCTGAGCAGCGTGTAGAAGCGGATCGCGTTATTGAAGGCCTTATTGCTGCAATGCAGGCTGACGGCGACGAGTTGCTTGATGAACAAGGAAAACAACAACTTGTTCAAGCGATTGAAGCACTGATTGAAGTGCGCAATGGCGACGATGCAGATGCCATTGAACTAGAAATTAAAAATACCGACAAAGCGAGCCAAGACTTTGCTTCTCGTCGTATGGATAAATCAATTCGTGCTGCACTGTCAGGTCAGTCAGTCGACAATATTTAATAGTTAGAGAATAGATAAACATGCCAAAGATTATTGTTTTACCTCACGAAGATCTATGTCCAGAAGGCGCTGTATTAGAAGCAAAAACTGGTGAGACGGTTCTTGATGTTGCATTGAAGGCCGGTATTGGTATTGAACACGCATGTGAAAAGTCGTGTGCATGTACAACATGTCACGTTGTGATTCGTGAAGGTTTTGATTCTTTAGAAGAGAGTGATGACCTAGAAGACGACATGTTGGATAAAGCATGGGGCCTAGAGATGGAATCTCGTCTTGGTTGCCAAGCTAAAGTAGCTGATGTTGATCTTGTTGTAGAAATTCCAAAGTACACATTGAACCTAGCTTCTGAAGAGCACTAAGAACTTATCTACAGTCATAGCTTATGCGGTTATGGCTGAGACAACCATTACTTAGACAATTATGTTAAGAAAACTGGCCTAGAATATAGATCATAAAGGTGACCAAGCGTCGCTGATAAATATAAGGAAGTGTTATGAGCTTGAAGTGGATTGATTCGCGAGATATCGCAATTGAGCTATGTGATTTGTATCCAGATACTGATCCTAAAACGGTACGTTTTACCGATCTGCATCAATGGGTGCTAGACCTTGAAGAGTTTGATGACGAGCCTAACCACTCGAATGAAAAAATCTTAGAGGCTATTATTTTATGCTGGATGGATGAGATGGATTAACTCTCTTGTTCTATGATTTGGCCGTTGGTTGGAATTTATCCAATATAAAACGCAGCCAAGTTAACAATTCTTACTAAAAAAAGCGGACCTTATGGTCCGTTTTTTATCAAAATGACATTTTACTCCTACATAATGTTAACATCAGTGCGCTAATAAAAAACAATCAGAATCACTTAATCAAGGTGGTTCATGACAAGGAGAAATCATGTCTACACAGATGTCAGTATTTTTAAGTCAAGAAGCTGCCCAGCCTCAGTGGGGAGCTAGAGCTATTTTATCGTTCTCTGAATTAGGAGCGACAATTCACATTAGTGAAGGCCACGATTTAGGTGCGGTTCAACGTGCTGCTCGTAAGCTTGACGGACAAGGTATCGCATTCGTTTCACTTTGTGGTGAAGGTTGGGATCTAGAAAGCGTTTGGGCTTTTTACCAAGGCTACCGTGGACCAAAGAAAAAGAATGCATTGGAATGGGATGCACTTTCGGAAGCTGACCAAGCAGAGCTAGAAGCTCGTATTCGCGCGACTGATTGGACTTGTGACATTATCAACAAAACCGCTGAAGAAGTGGCACCTCGTCAACTAGCGACGATGGCTGCTGAGTTCATCAAGTCAGTGGCACCAGCGGGCACTGTTAAAGCGAAAATCGTTAAGGATAAAGATCTACTAACCGAAGGTTGGGAAGGTATCTACGCGGTAGGCCGCGGCTCTGAGCGCACATCTGCCATGCTTCAACTTGACTTTAACCCAACTGGCGATGAAAACGCTCCAGTATTTGCTTGTCTCGTGGGTAAAGGTATTACTTTCGACTCAGGTGGTTACAGCATCAAGCCTGGTCAATTCATGACAGCAATGAAGGCTGATATGGGCGGCGCAGCAACCATCACTGGTGGTTTAGGCTTGGCAATTGAACGTGGTTTAAACAAGCGTATCAAGCTTATCTTATGCTGTGCAGAGAACATGATCTCTGGTCGTGCATTGAAACTGGGTGACATTATTACCTACAAAAATGGTAAAACTGTTGAGGTAATGAACACCGATGCGGAAGGTCGTTTGGTATTGGCTGATGGCTTGATGTTCGCGAGCGCACAAAATCCAGAATTGATCATCGATTGTGCAACGCTAACAGGCGCGGCTAAAAATGCACTAGGTAATGATTACCACGCGCTATTAAGCTTCGACGATGAGTTGTCTCACCAAGCTCTAACGGCGGCAAACCAAGAGAAAGAAGGTCTATGGCCACTGCCTCTTGCTGATTTCCACCGTGGCATGTTGCCTTCGAACTTTGCTGATCTTTCAAACATCAGTTCTGGTGACTACACACCGGGTGCAAGTACCGCTGCTGCATTCCTTTCTTACTTTGTAGACGACTACAAAAAAGGTTGGGTTCACATGGACTGCGCGGGTACTTACCGTAAGTCATCTAGTGATAAGTGGGCTGCAGGCGCGACCGGTATGGGTGTTCGCACGCTGGCTCGTCTTCTTATCGACCAAGCAAAATAATAATAAGGGTGAGCGGTATCAGAATGCCGCTTATTCGTAAACTAAGATCGAATGATCTCAGTAATTTCAGTATTTAATAACAAAAAAATGAAGTGAAGGAATCCCTATGGCTCTAGAAAGAACGTTCTCAATTGTTAAGCCAGATGCAGTTAAGCGTAACCTTGTTGGTGAAATCTACCACCGCATTGAAAAAGCAGGTCTAGAAATTATTGCTGCTAAAATGGTTAGCCTTACTGAAGAACAAGCAAGTGGCTTTTACGCAGAGCATGAAGGCAAAGAGTTCTTCCCAGCTCTTAAAGAGTTTATGACTTCTGGTCCTATCATGGTTCAAGTGCTTGAAGGCGAAAATGCTATCGCTCGTTACCGTGAATTAATGGGTAAAACAAACCCAGAAGAAGCAGCATGCGGTACTATCCGTGCTGATTACGCAATCAGCATGCGTTACAACTCAGTACACGGCAGCGATAGCCCTGAGTCTGCAGCTCGCGAAATCGAATTCTTCTTCCCAGAATCTGAAATTTGCCCACGCCCAGCTCAATAACTGGCACTGCAAATGACTTTAAAGGCTTCACTTCGGTGAGGCCTTTTTCGTTTCGATACTTTGTTGAATAACAGGTGGAGTATCGAAGCGAAATCCTTGATACCTAGCTCTTCGGCTTTGGGATCACGACTACTTTTGTTAGTCACATTCTTGTAGTGATGATTGGCGAGTTGTTGCTGAGTATTAGCGTCACTCCCGATAGCGGCAAAGGAGTGTAATAGGGGAGCTCTCTCTTTGAATTGGTCAAATTTAAGCGTTCAAATATGGGTGATTGAATTTTAATCACTTAAGTTTGAATGTCTTAATAAACTCAGGGTTTTACAGTGCTTGTTGAAGTTGCGTAAAGCCTGTACAATTCGCGCCCTTAATTATTGTTCCGTCATTGAGAGGCATCATGACCACAGCTAAAGTCAATCTACTCGATTTTGATCGTAAAGGTCTTCGTAAATATTTCATAGAAGAACTGAATGAGAAAGCATTTCGAGCAGAGCAAGTGATGAAGTGGATTTATCACTTCGGTGTCGATGACTTCGAACAAATGAACAACATCAATAAAAAATTGCGCGAGAAACTGCAGCACCGCTGTGAAATTGTTGCACCGATTGTATCTGACGCTCAGCACTCTGCAGACGGTACAATTAAATGGGCAATGAAAGTGGGTGACCAAGACGTAGAAACGGTATACATCCCTGATGGCGACCGTGCGACGCTGTGTGTATCTTCGCAAGTTGGTTGTGCGCTTGAATGTAAGTTCTGCTCTACAGCTCAACAAGGCTTCAACCGTAATCTGAAAGTTTCAGAGATCGTAGGTCAAATTTGGCGTGCCGCACGTGAAATTGGTTTAGAGAAAGAAACAGGTCGCCGCCCAATTACAAACGTAGTAATGATGGGTATGGGTGAGCCTCTACTTAACATGAAGAACCTAATACCATCATTGGAAATCATGCTTGATGATCTAGGCTTCTCACTTTCTAAACGTCGTGTGACGGTATCAACGTCAGGTGTTGTATCTGGTCTTGATCAAATGACTGATAACATCGATGTAGCATTAGCTATTTCTCTCCACGCTCCGAACGATGCGCTGCGTAGCCAAATCATGCCGATCAATGACCGTTGGGATATCCAAGACTTCCTAGCTTCGGTTCGTCGTTATATTGCATCTTCAAATGCGAATCGCGGTAAAGTAACGGTTGAGTACGTTCTATTGGATCATGTGAATGATGATATGGACCACGCTCGTGAACTTGCTGAGCTAATGAAAGAAACGCCATGTAAGATCAACCTGATTCCATTTAACCCTTACCCAGGGTCGCCTTACAAGAAGCCAAGCAATTCTCGAATTGATCGCTTCCAAAAAACGTTGATGGAATACAACTACACAGTAACGGTTCGTAAAACTCGTGGTGATGACATTGATGCCGCATGTGGCCAGTTAGTAGGTGATGTTATTGACAGAACCAAGCGTACCAAAATTCTGAAAGCCGCTTCAGAAGCGAACCTGATTGCAGGTGGTGTAATTGAAGTAAAAGCGGTATAAAACGCGATTTGAATATAAACAAGCCAGAAGTATAACTTCTGGCTTGTTGCTTTTATGGCGTGTAGTTTTCCAAAATTTGGACTTCTTCCCCATGCTTTCTTACATTTTTCGTCAAATTTTGGACAAAACCATGAGCTGACGGTAAATTTTGTTTAAAGTGTTTTTGCCTTGCAATGGCATTAGCTTATGATTAACAAATCTTAAATTAATTTAAGTGCTCGCTTGTTACCCTCATCAATATGTCTATTTAGGTTGGCTACTTGATAAACTAGCTTCCTGAGAACATTGTTCATAACAATATGACTGATGTTCGTCTTTAAGGGTTGATGATTTAGGTAACAGGAAAAATTCCACATAAAGTGGGTTGCTAGATTGAGCTTAAACGACAATAAAAAACGCTCTCATCGACCTACGATAATACTTTAGAAGTTCACACTCTATGAACACAGAACACGATACACAGACACAAGAAACAGTTGCTCCAACTTTGGAAGCAGGAACTCTGCTTAAAAACAAACGTGAATCTCTTGGTTTAACACAAAAGCAGATCTCTGATCGCTTGAAGCTTCGCGTTACTCTGATTCAGCAAATTGAAGAAAATCAATTCGAGACAGATCAAGTCGCGACGTTTATGCGTGGCTATATTCGCTCATACGCGAAATACGTCAATCTTGATGAGAAAGTGGTTTTGAATGCGCTTCACCATACTGGTGATGCTCAACACCAAGAGCAAGAAATGCTGAGTTTTTCTCGAAAGACAAAAACTGAAAAGCACAACAGTCGCATTATGATCCTCACTTGGAGCATCTTTGCCGTTATTGTGGGTATCTCTTCATTGTGGTGGTGGCAGAATCAACAACAAGACACCTTATCGCAATCTTTAATTAATACTGAAAGCTCAGAAGAGCTAGTGGTAGAAGAGTCGCTTGATCCTGAGTTAACTTCATTAGAAGTTATTGAAGCCGAGCAAAACACAGAGACATCTCTTGTTACTGAAAATGCTGATGACCTTACTGTAGATAGTGCTACTGAAGCTTCAAGTTCTCTCGAGCCAGTTGAACTTGTTGAAGAAGTACAAGAGTCTGAAAATGTTGCCTCAGTTACGGCTGATCCTGAGACTGTGGTTTCTGCATCTGTCGCCAACGAGCTAACTATGCAGTTCTCTTCAGATTGTTGGATCCAAGTGAAAGATGCTTCTGGCAAGACTTTGTCTACTGGTATTAAAAAAGCAGGTCAGACACTCAATCTTTCAGGAACAACACCATATAAAGTGATTCTGGGTGTGCCTGAAGGCGTATCGATGACATTTGCAAGTGAACCTGTCGACCTTTCTGGGTATACTTCAGGCAAAGTAGCTAGAATAACCTTACCTTAGAGTTAATATGCAACACGAATCTCCTATTATTCGTCGCAAATCAACCCGTATTTATGTGGGTGATGTGCCGATCGGTGATGGTGCACCTATTGCTGTGCAATCCATGACCAACACAAGAACAACAGACGTCGCCGCTACCGTTGCTCAGATTCGAGCTTTGGAAAAAGTTGGCGCTGATATCGTTCGCGTATCTGTACCAACTATGGATGCCGCTGAAGCGTTTAAGCTAATCAAACAGCAGGTATCTATTCCTTTGGTTGCTGATATCCATTTCGATTACCGTATCGCTCTTAAAGTGGCTGAATATGGTGTGGACTGTCTGCGTATCAACCCTGGCAACATCGGTAACGAAAGTCGTATCCGCTCAGTTGTTGATTGTGCTCGCGATATGAATATTCCGATTCGTATTGGTGTTAACGGCGGCTCTCTTGAAAAAGAGATCCAAGAGAAATACACAGAGCCAACAGCCGAAGCGCTTGTTGAATCAGCAATGCGTCACGTAGATATCTTAGACCGTCTGAACTTTGATCAATTTAAAGTCAGCGTTAAGGCTTCTGATGTATTCCTAGCCGTAGGCTCTTACCGTTTGCTGGCTAAACAGATTGATCAACCTCTGCACCTTGGTATTACTGAAGCGGGCGGTGCTCGTGCCGGTTCTGTGAAGTCAGCTGTAGGCTTAGGCATGTTATTGTCTGAAGGTATCGGTGATACGCTGCGTATCTCGTTAGCGGCTGATCCTGTTGAAGAGATTAAAGTTGGCTTTGATATTCTTAAATCTTTGCGCATTCGCTCACGTGGCATCAACTTCATTGCGTGTCCGAGCTGTTCTCGCCAAGAATTCGATGTTATCAACACCGTTAACGCCCTTGAAGAACGCTTAGAAGACATAGTGACTCCAATGGACGTCTCTATCATCGGTTGTGTCGTTAACGGCCCTGGTGAAGCTGAAGTGTCTCACTTAGGCCTTGCGGGTAGTGCACGTAAGAGTGCCTTCTACGAAGATGGCAAGCGTCAGAAAGAGCGTTTTGATAACAATGATCTTGTCGACAAGCTTGAAGCTAGGATCCGAGCGAAAGCATCGGTGCTTGATAAAGCAAATCGCATTGACGTAGAAAACTTAGAAGATTAATAAAACGCGATGAGGTGTGTTTGTCTATTCGAACCTACACCTGGTCGTGAGAAATTACGGAATAAATACTGTGGCTAAAAATATCCAAGCAATTCGAGGCATGAACGACTGCCTTCCAACTCAATCACCACTGTGGCAGAAAGTAGAAAGCGCAGTTAAAAGCGTGGTGAGTGCCTACGGTTACAACGAAGTACGTATGCCTATCGTTGAAGAAACGAACCTATTTAGCCGTGCGGTTGGTGAAGAGACAGACGTTGTTTCTAAAGAGATGTACACCTTTGATGACCGCAATGGCGATAGCCTAACGCTGCGTCCAGAAGGTACAGCTGGTTGTGTACGTTCATGTATTCAAAACAGCCTTATCAACCGTGATGAACAGCGCCTATGGTACATGGGTCCAATGTTCCGTCACGAGCGTCCTCAAAAAGGTCGTTACCGTCAATTCCACCAATGTGGCGTTGAGGTGTTTGGCCTAGACGGTCCAGACGTAGACGCTGAGCTTATTATGATGACGGCACGTCTATGGCGTGAACTTGGCATCGATAAACACGTTCGCCTCGAGCTGAACTCAATCGGTTCTCAAGAAGATCGTGTGAGCTACCGTACAGCGTTAGTGGCTTTCCTTGAGCAACACATTGATGTGTTAGATGAAGACTGCAAACGTCGCATGCACACTAACCCATTACGTGTACTTGATACTAAGAACCCGGATGTTCAAGCTATCTTAGGTGACGCACCTCGACTATCTGAATATCTAGGTGAAGAATCAAAGCAACATTTTGCTGGTTTGTGTGAACTTCTTGACGCGGTTGGTATCGAATACCAAGTTAATGAGCGTCTAGTACGTGGTCTTGACTACTACAACCGCACAGTATTTGAGTGGATTACAGACAGCCTAGGCGCGCAAGGTACAGTATGTGGCGGTGGCCGCTATGATGGTCTTGTTGAGCAACTAGGTGGTAAAGCAACGAATGCTGTTGGTTTCGCTATGGGCTTAGAGCGTCTGGTTCTTATGATGGAAACGCTAGAGCTAACAGAAGTTCGCCGTAGCGTTGATGTATATATGGTTGCAGCTGGCGAAGGTACGATGATCGCAGGCATGCAGTTAGCAAATCAATTGCGCGACACCGTTGAAGGCGTACGTGTGATGAACCACTTCGGTGGTGGTAACTTCAAGAAGCAATTCAAACGTGCTGACAAAGTAGGTGCTGTTGTGGCGTTAGTACTTGGTGAGAACGAAGTTGCTGACAATACCGTTGTACTAAAAGATTTGGTTGGCGGCGTGCAAGAAACCGTGTCTCAAGCGGAAGTTGCAGAGAAAGTTGCTGCGCTAATCTAATTAGCTATTGAGCAAACGCTCATAATGAATATTAACGTCAGCCACATGCTGGCGTTTAAAGAATTAAAGAGGACAGGAAGTGGAACTTTACGATAGCGAAGAGCAACAGGTTGAAGCCATTAAAGATTGGTGGAAAGAGAACGGTAAAGCCGTAATCTTTGGTGCGGTTATTGGTTTAGGTGGTCTATTTGGCTGGCGCTATTACCAAGATTCAGTAGTTGAAGCACGTGAAGCAGCTTCTGAAAGCTATACCTCTGTAATTTCAGCTCTTGAAGCTAAAGGCGTTGATGCTCAATCTGATATTCAAGCTTTTATCGACGCAAACAAAGATGCTGAGTATTCAGTACTTGCTGCAATGCAACTAGCAAAAGCACAGGTACAAGCCGGTGAACTCGCAGCGGCACTTGAACAGCTTGAGTGGGCAAAATCGGCAACTAAGGATGCGGCACTAGCGCCACTACTTACATACCGTGTTGCACGCATCAAAGCTGAACAAGGTGAATTTGATGCAGCATTGACTGATCTTGCTGCAATGACAGATGAATCTTGGAAAGGCCGTGTTGCTGAACTTCGTGGCGATATCTCACTTCGTAAAGGCGATACAGACGCAGCATACAGTGCTTATACAGAAGCACAGCAAGCTGTTGATGCTAGCCAAACGCTTCAAATCAAACTTGACGACCTAGCTAAATAAGGCGCTTTGAATGAAGAAGATGTTTCCCAAAGCAGCGTTGTGTGCGATTGCTCTTGGCCTATTGGCTGGCTGTGCGGGTGAAGAAGACACAGTAATCATGGCTCCAGTACCAACAGTTAACAGCGAGTTCACTCCTAAACAGGAATGGTCTACGTCGGTTGGTGATGGTGTTGGTCACTACTTTTCAAAGCTGACGCCAGAACTGGCTTACGACAAAGTGTTTGTTGCAAGCCGTGAAGGTTTAGTTAAAGCACTTGATCCTGAAACAGGTAAAGAGTTATGGAAAGTCGACCTTGAAAAAGACGTACTGGCTCGCTTATCTGGCGGCTTAACGGCAGCCTACGGTAAAGTGTTTGTTGGTTCTGAAAATGGCGAAATGATCGCTTTAGAAGAATCAACAGGTGAAGAGTTATGGCGCGTTTCAGTAAATGGTGAGGTGCTTGCATCCCCAGCGACTGAAAACAACATGGTACTTATTCATACTAGCCGCGGCATGATGATCGCATTAGACCAAGAGACCGGCGAGCAAAAGTGGACGATCAGTACTGAAGTCCCAAGCCTAACACTTCGTGGTGACAGTACACCTGTTGCTGTTTCGGGTGGTGTTTTCTGGGGAACGGCAAATGGTCGACTGGCTGCTGCTATCGTTGACCGTGGTCAGCTTATTTGGCAACAGCCAGTAGGTACGCCAAAAGGCGCAACGGAAATTGATCGCTTAGTTGATGTTGATGCATCTCCAGTTGTTCTTGGTGGCACGCTGTATACCGTTGGTATTAATGGTCAGTTGATTGCAATTGATCTTCGTTCTGGCAAACCTATCTGGAAACGTAACTATTCGTCAGCGATTGACCTCGCGAGCGATGGTAGTCGTTTGTTTGTGGTTACAGATAAAGACCATGTGGTTGCTGTTGATGCGCGTAGTGGTACTGAACTTTGGAGCACTCCATTGTTAGAAAACCGCTTATTAACTGCTCCTGCTATTATTAACGGCTATGTTGTTGTGGGTGACACTGAAGGTTACCTGCACTGGTTAGAACGTTCATCGGGTAAGTTTGTTGCTCAACAGTTAGTCGATGATAGCGGCTTTGCGGTTGCACCAATTGAACTGCCTGAAGGCTACTTAGTGACGACTCGCAATGGCGATGTAAAGAAACTAACGATTAGCCAATAAAAGCGTGATATAATTCACAGTCGGCTCCTGGTTGGTAACAGCTAGGAGCCGTTTTGTTGTTTAAAATTAATAAATCGTGTGGTTATAGGTAAGAGTTTTAACTTGAAAACAAGTGCTTACCTATAACTACATTTATAGAAGAAATTGTAGAGGTTGTTATGGTACCTGTTGTTGCTCTAGTAGGGCGTCCGAACGTAGGTAAATCTACGTTATTTAACCGATTGACTCGAACTCGTGATGCATTGGTTGCGGATTTCCCTGGCTTAACGCGTGACCGTAAATACGGTCATGCTCATTTTAGCGAGCATGACTTTATTGTTATTGACACTGGTGGTATCGACGGTACCGAAGAAGGTGTTGAAACTAAAATGGCTGAACAGTCGCTAGCAGCGATTGATGAAGCTGATGTCGTTCTATTTATGGTAGATGGCCGCGCTGGTCTAACGCCTTCGGACGTTGCTATCGCTAAGCACCTTCGTCAACTAGAAAAGCCTTCAATGCTAGTCGTAAACAAGGTTGATGGTATCGACCCTGATGCTGCAAGTGCTGACTTCTGGCAACTAGGTGTAGAAGACATGTACCAAATCGCTGCAGCGCACGGTCGTGGTGTAACAGCGTTGATTGACCTTGCTCTTAACCCGTTCGCAGAAGCTCTAAAAGCTGAGAATGGCGAAGTAAGCGATTTGACTGAGTTTGAAGACGAAGAAGAAGAGCAAGTTGATTTCACTGAAGAAGAAGCAGAAGAAGAATTCAAGCGTCTTCAAGATCAACCAATCAAGCTAGCGATCATTGGCCGCCCTAACGTAGGTAAATCAACACTAACTAACCGTATTCTTGGTGAAGAGCGTGTGGTTGTTTACGATATGCCAGGTACAACTCGTGACTCTATTTATATTCCAATGCAGCGTGATGAGCGTGAATACGTTCTAATCGATACTGCTGGTGTTCGCCGTCGTAAGAACATCAACGAAACTGTTGAGAAGTTCTCGGTTGTTAAAACACTGAAAGCGATTGAAGACGCTAACGTTGTTTTACTGCTTATTGATGCTCGAGACAACATTTCTGATCAAGACTTAAGCTTGTTGGGCTTTGCGTTGAATGCTGGTCGTTCTATCGTAATTGCAGTAAATAAGTGGGATGGTCTAGACAGCGATGTTAAAGATCGCGTTAAGAAAGAACTAGACCGCCGTTTAGGTTTTGTTGATTTTGCTCGTATTCACTTTATCTCTGCACTTCACGGTACAGGTGTTGGTCACTTGTTTGAGTCTGTTCAAGAAGCTTACAAGTCAGCGACAACGCGTGTTGGTACTTCTGTACTGACTCGTATCATGAAGATGGCGACTGATGATCACCAACCACCTATGGTTCGTGGCCGTCGTGTGAAATTGAAATACGCGCACGCTGGTGGCTACAACCCACCGATTATCGTTATCCACGGTAACCAAGTTCGCAACTTGCCAGATTCATACAAACGATTCTTGATGAACTACTATCGTCGTTCACTAGAGATTATGGGTACACCTATTCGCATTCAATTCCAGAACAGCGAGAACCCATTTGAAGCGAAGACAACCAAGCTGACAATTTCTCAAGAACGTAAACGTAAGCGTATGATGACCATGGTTAAAGGTCGTAAGTAAACCTTTCCAATTGATTTGATACCCGAGCCTGTCTCGGGTATTTTTTTAAGTAAAATTTGAGTTGATCCATAAAAATTGGCTCTATATCTATTATGGGTTAACGAATAAAACTCGATTCCAAAAGAAGAACGATATGACCACTAGCGATTCAATGACACCA
This sequence comes from Vibrio echinoideorum, assembly GCF_024347455.1. NCBI lineage: Bacteria > Pseudomonadati > Pseudomonadota > Gammaproteobacteria > Vibrionales > Vibrionaceae > Vibrio > Vibrio echinoideorum. The sequence goes on along the minus strand of NZ_AP025483.1, from coordinate 2,823,129 downwards.
GCGACATCCATGAAACCAACAATAGTCATCACACCAACCATCACTCAATTTTGCCATCAAACTTGGCAACTCAACGCTAAGGTGATGTATGTCGAAAATGACACGACTAAAACTTACCTGATCACTGATACGACCCCTTTCCATCCTGTGAGCCATATGTGGCCAGATCACCCTGCGGATAAAGGTTTTGTGAGTGTGGGGGATGCGCAATATCCCGTTGAAGACTGCCTTGTTGGTTCAATAGAACAATCCACTGGAAAACTTTGTATCGCAGCAGATATTCCTGTTAAGCGTGATACGGAAGGGTGGGTGTTTGTGGTTGTTCACCAACTGCCTGCATCAGCTTCTATGATTAACATTAACGATAAAGTCGAGTTGTCGGTTGATAAAGAATACCAAGCAAGCCTGAGTCGTGGGCATAGTGCAGGACACATCGCTTTCTTAGCTTTAAATAAAGTATTGGCTGAGAGTTATTGGCGCAAAGATGCGGATAGAAAAGATCCGCTCGGCAGTTATGACTTCAATAGCTACGCACAAGTGACTAGCTTTGTGACTCCAGATCTGTGTACCGATAAGTATCGTTTAGGCAAAACCCTGAAGAAGCGCGGCTTGAACGTAGCAGATATGCTAACCAATCTTGATGGTATTGAAGCCGACATCAACCAGATGATTACAGGTTGGTTCGCAGATTCGACGCCAGTAGCAATGAGACTGGAAGGTGAGGCATTAACAGACTCTCGCTATTGGGAGTGGCAGTTGGATAGCGACACTTTAGTGTCTATTCCTTGTGGTGGTACTCACATCGAGAATACGTCAGAGCTTAAGGTATTATCGGTTAAGTTAACCCAGTTAGATGACCAGCATATTGAAATGCTGACGCATGTAATTCGATAATTTAGGTTACAGATCGAAATTACTTATTCTGTTTATTCTGGTTAATCATGTCACTTTCAATATAAATGACCATTTAAAATTGAAATGCAGCACATGTAACTTATGCTTTCGGTGTGTGGTGATATAAATATTCTTTTTGGGGTAGATCGCTGATCAAAATAGATAAAGCAAAAGATCAACCTATGATCTTCGATTGTGTGTTGTGGTTATTTAGTGTGTTATTATTAACCAATAGTAAGCTTGCATAAGAACAAGCTGCACTCAAATACACAATTGAAAGCTTTAGTGAATGGAACAAAATTTTTTATTAGAAGGTCATCGAGCAGTCAACAGTTTGCTTCGAAAGCTAGCTCTTGGAATGGATCGTAAAGATTTAAACCAGAAGATTATTCAGCTTACAGAGCAGCTTTTTGGGCAGCGTATGGCATCAATATTACTGCTCAACTCAGAGTCGAATACGTTGCACCTCGAATGTGCGCCTAACTTGCCAGATTTTTATAATCAGCAGATAGAAGGCGTTGAGATTGGTGTGGGTATTGGTTCTTGTGGAGAGGCAGCAGCGCTTAAGAAAGCTGTGATGATCTCTGATGTTAATACACATCCAAATTGGGCTCCTTTCTTAGCCTTGACTAATCAAGCCAACTTACATGCTTGTTGGTCGGTGCCAATTATTTCTTCGCATGGTCATGTGTTGGGTACATTCGCTATTTATAGTCGATGTATTTCTGAACCTCATGAATTTGAATTAGAGATCTTAGAGTTACTTGCTTCTTTGTATTCGGTAGCACTCGAGAAATACGAGCTAGAGAATCAACTCAACTTTTTTGCTAGTCATGACTCTCTGACACATTGTTTGAATCGTCGAGCATTATTAAGTGAAGCTAAGAATATTTTAGTTAAACGATGTTTTGCGGACAAAGTGATGGCATGTCTGTTTGTCGACGTCGATAAGTTCAAGTCGATCAATGATACGTTCGGCCACAGTTTTGGTGATGATATTTTGTTGACCGTTGCAAGAGTTCTCGACGAGGCAACCACGGCATGTGCCAAGATTGGCCGCTACGGTGGCGATGAGTTTGTGGTGTTTTCTTGCTTTGATACAGAAGAAAAAGTGTCAGACTTTTATCACAACTTAGAACAATCGTTGGATCAAGCTCTCTACATCAATGGCGTTCAGTTTTCAGTCAGTGTTGGGCTTGCTTGTGAAAGAGAGCCTCAAGGACTTGGTCCGTTGATTGCTTCAGCTGATAAAAGCATGTATCAAATCAAGCAAGCCAAGGCGCAGAAATAGTAGATTGATTGTCAGAACTGAAAAGTAACAGTTAGGATTTCCTATGAGTGAAAATATCTGCCCTAAATGCCAGTCAGAGCTTAGCTGGGATGGTAAATACCATTGTGAAAGTTGCCAAGCTCATTTTGAAAAAATTGGTTTTTGTCCTGAATGCAGTAGCCAATTAGAGAAGCTTCAAGCTTGTGGTGCAGCGAACTATTTTTGTAATGCTGATTGTAATGAACTTAAATCTAAGTCGAGAGTAAAGTTCGAATTTCAACAAGCCTATTAATCTGTAGCGGTATGGCTGGACGACAATTTGTGATGTTTATTAGAGGCTCAATATGAAGATATTGGGTCTTTTTTGGATCTGACGAATACGTTTGTGTCATCTTGGTTCATTCTTATCATTGCTGCACCAGCATGAAACATCGTGACCTTGTTGCTATGCACTGCATTGGTGTTAACTTGATTAAAGTATTAATAAATACAATTACTTAAAACTTTGTTAATAATATTTTAAGTTTGGCACTCTTCTTGTAACTCTGTAATTGAATAACAAAAATACAATTATGGAGTAACAATCATGAACAAGGTGTTCAATTTATCGCTAGCTGCACTGTGTACAACACTTTCATTTTCTTCTGCAACAGTGCTTGCGGCTGACGATACTATTAAGGTCGGCGTTCTACATTCATTGTCAGGCACCATGGCGATCAGTGAAACAACCCTAAAAGATACCGTTCTTATGCTCATCGACGAGCAGAACAAAAAAGGCGGCTTGCTTGGTAAGAAGTTGGAACCTGTGGTTGTTGACCCTGCTTCCAACTGGCCTTTGTTTGCAGAAAAAGCGCGTGAGCTTATCGAGAAAGAAAAAGTGGATGTGGTGTTCGGAGGTTGGACATCGGTCTCACGTAAATCCATGTTGCCTGTTTTTGAAGAGCTAAACAGCATCCTTTTCTATCCAGTACAGTATGAAGGTGAAGAGTCTTCTAAAAACGTTTTCTACACTGGCGCTGCGCCAAACCAGCAAGCGATTCCTGCCGTTGATTACTTAATGGATGAACTGGAAGTGGAACGCTGGGTTCTCGCGGGTACAGATTACGTTTATCCACGTACGACGAATAAGATCTTAGAGTCATACCTGAAAGGTAAAGGTGTCGCAGAAGAAGACATCATGATCAACTACACGCCGTTTGGTCACTCTGATTGGCAATCTATTGTTTCAGACATCAAGAAGTTTGGTGAAGCAGGCAAGAAAACCGCCGTTGTCTCTACTGTAAATGGCGATGCAAACGTTCCTTTCTATAAAGAGCTTGGTGCTCAAGGTGTTTCATCTGAAGACATTCCAGTGATTGCATTCTCGGTTGGCGAAGAAGAACTATCGGGTATGGATACTGAACCTCTTGTGGGTCACTTAGCGGCATGGAACTATTTCATGAGCGTTGATACTGAAGTCAATGAAGAGTTCGTTGAAACATGGCAGTCATTCATTAAGAGTGACAAACGCGTAACGAATGACCCGATGGAAGCACACTATATTGGTTTCAACATGTGGGTTCAAGCCGTAACAAATGCGGGTACAACCGACGCTGAAGCGGTGCAAGATGCTTTGATTGGTGTGTCTGTTCCTAACCTATCTGGTGGCTACTCAACCATGCTACCAAACCACCACATAACTAAACCGGTACTGATTGGTGAGATTCAAGATGATGGTCAGTTTGACATCGTGTGGGAAACCACAGGCCTAGTTGCGGGTGATGCTTGGTCTAACTACTTACCGGAATCAGCAAAACTATTCTCTAGTTGGTCTAAGCCATTCTCATGTGGTGCGTTCAACGTTGAAACTAAAAAGTGTTCTGGTGGTAACTAGAGTTATTCGCTCTTAGCTGGTTATTAGTTACTAGTTATCAGCTACTGGGTATTAGTTATTACCAGTCACTACTAACTATGAACATTGAGCCTTCTCTTTAGGAAAGAGCGCTTCTGCTTAGGGGTGTAACGAAAGAGAAGGCTCAAGTTAGTTTCAAGTCACAACAACTATCCACACATCCACCAAGTAAAAAATAACAATATCTAACTTGTTGGTTAAGGAAGCAGGGATGAAGAACGTATTAAACGTATTTAAGGCGCTGTTGCTCATGGCGGTCAGTGCTCAGTTGGCTTTTGCTGGAATAACAGATGAAGCTAGCTTTACCAAGGCGCTAGTTGGTAAAAAAACATCGGATAAAGAGCTAGCCATTGATTGGATCATTGAGACACAAACGGAAGACGTGTCGAAGGCTATTTTAGATGGATGGTTAAACGGAAGTCTCTATTACTTCAATGATAAAAAAACCGAACATTATAAACAGCTCTACCTCATTCAAAACACCAAAACAGCCATTTCAGCTCAGTCTGTATGGGATGATTCAACGCTTAATATCGACAATGCCAAGCTGTTTAAAAAGGTTCGCGTAAACAACAAACTTCGCGGGATCTTACGTGGCGAAATTGCCTCAATTGGATTAAATAGCAGTAACTCAGATGTGCGTTATCAAGCGGTTTTGGACCTACTGGGGACTAAAGACGCTGCAATTATCGGTCGCTTAGCTGAACTTAGAAAAAGTGAGACTGATGACAAGGTGACTGAGTTAATCGACTTATCGTTAGCTGTTTTTACGTCGCTTGATAACCGTGCAACAACTGAAGCTCGAGTAACGTCGATTGAACGAGTGGGTGACTTCAAACATTCAGTGGTTCTGAAAACACTCAATCAACTGCTTAACACTGAACAAGAGCCAAGCATCACCGCAGCAGCAGAACGTGCCATGGACGATTATCAACAAAGCCAAGCTCTGTACTCAGGTGTTGAAACCGTATTCTTTGGCTTGAGTTTAGGTTCGGTATTGGTACTAGCGGGTATTGGCTTAGCGATCACCTTCGGTGTGATGGGCGTTATCAACATGGCTCATGGTGAGCTGATCATGATTGGCGCTTACACCACCTATGTATTGCAACTTCTGATGCCGAATCACATTGGTTTAGCGCTGATACTTTCTATTCCTGCAGCATTCATCGTTTCTGGCTTAGTGGGTATTGCGATTGAGCGAAGCGTGATTCGTCACCTTTATGGGCGTCCATTAGAAACCTTGCTCGCCACCTTTGGTATCAGCTTGATCTTGCAGCAAGCCGTTCGCTCGATTTTCTCTCCATTGAACCGCTCAGTAAGCACGCCTGAATGGATGTCTGGCGCACTTCAATTAAACCCAATGCTATCTCTGACTTATAACCGACTTTATATCATCCTGTTCTGTGGTTTGGTGTTTATGGGGTTATTGATGGTTCTGAAAAAGACACCGTTAGGCCTTCAGGTTCGTGCCGTTTCTCAAAACCGTGGTATGGCTCGTGCGATGGGGATTCGATCGGAACGTGTTGATGCGATGACCTTCGGTTTAGGCTCTGGCGTCGCAGGTGTTGCGGGTGTAGCGCTTTCTCAACTGACTAACGTTGGCCCAAATATGGGGCAGGCGTACATCATTGATTCTTTCATGGTGGTGGTGTTTGGCGGGGTTGGCAACTTATGGGGCACACTAGTCGCAGGGCTCAGCCTTGGCTTATTTAATAAGATTTTAGAACCATGGGCTGGTGCGGTTCTCGCCAAGATCCTAGTACTGGTTTTCATCATTCTGTTTATTCAAAAACGTCCACGCGGACTGTTCCCGCAACGTGGCCGTGCGGCTGAAGGTTAAGGACAACATCATGCAGTCTAAATCATTTGTACTTTCGGCGATGCGCGGTGACAAAGGTGGCCAACTGACCATCCTTGCCATTCTTGCGGCCGTGATTCTTATTCCACTGGCTAACACCATGTTGCCAAGTGGACACCCGCTTCATGTTGAGACTTTTACAATCTCATTAATGGGCAAATACCTGAGTTATGCAATGTTGGCGTTGGCACTCGATCTTGTGTGGGGTTACCTCGGGATCTTGAGCTTAGGCCATGGTGCTTTCTTTGCGCTTGGTGGCTATGCCATGGGTATGTATCTGATGCGTCAGATTGGTGACCGTGGGGTATATGGTGATCCAGTCCTACCAGATTTCATGGTGTTTCTCGATTGGTCGGTGTTGCCATGGTTCTGGCAGGGCTTCGATCAGTTCTGGTTTGCTTGTCTGATGGTGGTGTTGGTGCCGGGCGCGTTGGCTTACCTGTTTGGTTATCTTGCTTTCCGCTCTCGTGTGTCCGGTGTTTATCTTTCTATCATGACTCAAGCGTTAACGTACGCATTGATGTTGGCATTCTTTCGTAACGAGATGGGCTTTGGTGGCAACAACGGACTGACGGACTTCAAAGACATCATTGGCCTGAGCTTGCAGAGTGATGCCGTCAAGATTGGCCTGTTTGTCGCGACTGGCATCTCGCTCATTCTAAGTTACATCGCGTGTCGCATGGTGGTGACAAGCCGCTTAGGTCGTGTGGCACTGGCGATTCGTGATACCGAGTCTCGCACTCGGTTTATGGGCTACGACGTTGATGGCATCAAGTTATGGGTATTTGTTTTGTCTGCGATTATCGCGGGTATTGCCGGAGCGTTATATGTTCCTCAAGTCGGCATCATTAACCCTGGTGAGTTTGCACCGCTTAACTCGATTGAGATAGTGGTTTGGGTTGCTTTGGGCGGTCGTGCCACTCTGTTTGGCGCTATCGTTGGGGCGCTGATCATCAACTACGCCAAGAGTTGGTTTACGGTTGAATTCCCTGAGGTGTGGCTTTTCGCCCTAGGTGGTCTATTCGTTCTCTCGACCATGTACTTCCCACAAGGTGTGATTGGCTTTGTTAGCGAGAAATGGCAACAACTGCGTAAGGCGTTAGGTTCACGAGGCAAGGGACAAGGAAAATCAGATAAGGATGATCAGTCAGAAAACAAGGAGGTGATCGCATGACCACATTTAATAACGTTAAGGAATCGGTTCAAGCCTTCACTCGCCGAGACGAAGTCTTTAATTACCTCAAGCCTGATGTTCATCCCGCCATCGATACCCGTCATAACGTGTTGTTGTACGTGGAAGGCGTTAACAAAAGCTTCGATGGTTTCCAAGCGATAAACGACCTCAATCTTTATATCAAAGAAGGCGAACTGCGCTGCATCATCGGTCCCAATGGCGCGGGTAAAACCACCATGATGGACATCATCACGGGTAAAACAAAGCCAGATACTGGTGATGTGTGGTTAGGCTCGAACATTAACTTATTGAAGATGAATGAAGCGGAAATTGCCAATGCTGGAGTTGGACGTAAGTTTCAAAAGCCGACTGTGATTGAATGTTTAACCGTGTGGCAAAACCTTGAATTAGCCATGGCGGACGATCGCTCGGTTTGGTCTACTTTTACTGCTGTGATGTCTGGTGAGCAGAAGGACAAGCTCACCTCGGTACTTGAACTGATTCACCTAAAAGACGAAGCCGCCAACTTGGCTGGAAATCTCTCTCACGGACAAAAGCAGTGGTTAGAGATCGGCATGTTATTGATGCAAAACCCCAAGCTGTTACTGGTGGATGAGCCCGTTGCAGGTATGACTCACCAAGAGATGGATCGTACATCGGAGTTACTTAACTCACTGGCAGGCAAACACTCTGTAGTCGTTGTTGAACACGATATGGATTTCGTTCGTTCAATCGCTAGCCATGTCACCGTACTTCATCAAGGTCACGTGTTGGCCGAAGGCACCATGGATCAAGTGCAAGCTCACCCTGAAGTTAAACAAGTTTATCTCGGAGAATAGGATGCTAGAGGTTAAATCAGTTAATCAATATTACGGTGAGAGCCATACATTGTGGGATTTAGACATGCAGATCCCAGAAGGCAAATGCACGGTATTGATGGGACGCAATGGCGTTGGTAAAACGACTCTTCTGCAATGCATCATGGGGCTAGTTAAAGTCAAAAGTGGTGACATTTCGTTATCGGGTGAATCGCTTTTGAAAACCGATGCCGAAGATCGTGCTCGCCAAGGAATCGGTTATGTGCCGCAAGGCCGTCAGATCTTTCCGATGCTTACTGTGCAAGAAAATCTAGAAGTAGGTTTGCCGATTCGCGACAAGGGTGACCGTAAGATCCCAGAGTTCATATTCGATATCTTTCCAGTGTTAAAAGAGATGCTGCATCGACGTGGTGGCGACTTATCTGGTGGTCAGCAACAACAGCTCGCGATTGGTCGTGCGTTGGTGGTTAACCCTAAGCTATTGATCTTGGATGAACCGACAGAAGGTATTCAACCTAATATAGTGCAAGAGATTGGCGACATCATTCGCATGCTCAATGAGAAGATGGGACTTACGGTTCTGTTGGTTGAACAGAAGCTGCCGTTTGCTCGCAAGGTTGGTGATCGCTTCTGCATTCTTGACCGCGGACGTCAGGTCGCGGAAGGAGAAATGAAAGGGCTCAATGAATCCTTGATCAAGGAGTACCTGACCGTATGAGTGCTTTATTTTCTTTGAGCGAAGAAAGGGACGCTTCTTTAGCCGAGGCTTTGTCTCTGAATGAAACCATTGAACAAGATATTCGAGACGGTTGGCAGGCGAGCTTAAACCTCACCTTTGTCGACCGTGGTGATAAAATCGTTTTAAAGAATCGTCAGCAGTCTGGTCCGCTTGCGGTGCAACGCCCCTTGTATCCTGATGGGGAAACGTGTCACACCTATTTACTCCATCCCCCCGGCGGAGTAGTAGGTGGTGACACTCTCAACATTGAAGCGACCATAGAAAGTGGCGCTCATACGCTGATTACGACACCCGGTGCCACTAAGTTTTATCGTTCTAATAATAAGTACGCCAAGCAGAAGCAGACACTGCGAGTGAAGAAAGATGCACGCTTAGAATGGATGCCGCAAGAGAACATTTTTTTCCCTAATGCACACGTACGTTTAGACACTGAAATTCGGCTAGAAAAGGGTGCACAGTTTTGGGGTTGGGAGATGCACTGTTTTGGGCGACCTGCACAGAATGAGGGATTTGAGCATGGTCACCTTGTTGGGAAAACGGAAATCTATCTTGATAATCAAAGGCTTCTCACCGAAGGTTTTAATTTTCATGGTGGCGATAAGCTCATGATAAATATGGGCTTACTCGATTTTTCAATGATGGGTACCTTTTATATTACGTCAAATGAGAAGCAAGATTTAGAGTTGGTACAGAGCTTGCTCTTATCTATTACACAGCAAGCTTCACAGCAATCAGTTACATCGAAAATGCCGAATGAGCCCACATTAATAATGGGTGCGACGCAAATAGAGGGATTGATTGTGGTGCGAGCCTTGGGGTATTGGAGTGAAGACATCCTCCAAGCCTTTGGTCAGGTATGGCAAGCAACTCGCTCTCATTTGTGTGGTACGACTCCTGATTTACCAAGGATTTGGGCGACTTAGCGATTAGCCCTTTTTGTACCGAGGGCGACTTCCGGCCCTCGGTACATTTTTTAAAGCTTGCTGTGTTTGAATCCCACTTACTGCTCATGCGTTTTTGAGCACTAAGAAAACAACACTAACAGCGGGCGGCTAAATGGAATTAACACCAAGAGAAAAAGATAAGCTACTTATCTTCTGCGCAGGAATGCTGGCACAGCAGCGCAAACAAAAAGGCTTAAAACTCAACTACCCAGAATCTATTGCGCTGATCAGCAGTGCCATTCTTGAAGGTGCCCGCGAGGGTAAAACCGTTTCGGAATTGATGGATTTTGGACGCACATTGCTTACCGTCGATGACGTTATGGAGGGGATCCCTTCCATGATCCCTGATGTACAAGTCGAAGCCACTTTTCCTGATGGCACCAAGCTGGTGACCGTTCATGAACCTATCGTGTAGGGAGAAGTAATATGGCTGGTTCCACAAAACAATACTCAGGATTCGTTCCCGGAAAAGTAGAAACCGCTCCCGGTGACATCATTCTCAATGAAGGCCGTGAGACGACGTCCGTTAAGGTGCAAAACATTGGCGATCGTCCTGTTCAAATTGGCTCTCATTACCACTTCTATGAAGCAAACCCTTCGCTGATCTTTGACCGAGAAGCCACTAAAGGCTTTCGACTCAATATCCCTGCGGGCACTGCAACCCGCTTTGAGCCGGGTCAGTCGCGCAGCGTCGAGTTAGTGCGTTACGCCGGTAAGTTAGAGATCTATGGCTTCCAAGGAAAGGTGATGGGCAAGCTCTAAACGCTCCCACGGAATAATGAAAACAACAAAGGATTGATCATGGCGACGATATCCAGACAGGCTTACGCCGAAATGTTCGGGCCAACAGTTGGAGACCGAGTGCGTCTTGCTGACACCGATTTATGGCTAGAAGTTGAAAAGGATTACACCGTATACGGCGACGAAGTGAAGTTCGGCGGCGGTAAAGTTATCCGTGATGGACAAGGGCAAAGCCAACGTCCAAGTGCCGAAACTCCAGATTTGGTGATCACTAATGCGATTGTGTTGGATTACTGGGGCATCGTAAAAGCCGATGTCGCAATCAAAGATGGCCGAGTTCTGGCATTAGGCAAAGCGGGCAACCCAGATGTTCAACCGGGTGTTGATATTGTGATTGGCCCGGGCACCGAAATTTTAGCGGGTGAAGGTTCAATCTTGACGGCTGGTGGTATTGATTCACACATTCATTTTATCTGCCCACAACAAATTGAAGAGGCGTTGGTATCCGGCGTTACTACCATGATCGGCGGTGGTACAGGGCCAAACACAGGGACCAACGCAACCACATGTACGCCGGGCCCTTGGAACATGCATCGCATGCTGGAATCGCTCGATCAGTTCCCAATGAATTTTGGTTTGTTAGGTAAAGGCAATGCAAGTCAGCCTGAAGCACTGCGCGAGCAAGTTGCAGCGGGCGCAGTCGGTTTGAAGTTGCACGAAGACTGGGGAACCACACCTGCGTCAATCGATACCTGCTTGAGCGTTGCTGACGAGATGGACGTACAAGTTGCGATTCATACCGATACCTTGAATGAATCTGGCTTTGTTGAATCGACACTTGGCGCAATCGGCGACCGCGTGATTCATACCTATCACACCGAAGGTGCGGGCGGTGGTCATGCTCCTGATATTATTCGTGCTGCAGGTGAGCCGAACGTTCTACCTTCTTCAACTAACCCAACACGACCTTACACCATAAACACCGTCGATGAGCATTTGGACATGTTGATGGTATGTCACCATCTTTCCCCGTCTATTGCTGAAGATGTGGCGTTCGCCGAGTCGCGTATTCGTCGTGAAACCATTGCCGCTGAAGACATTCTTCATGATTTAGGCGCGTTCTCTATGATCGCTTCGGATTCTCAAGCGATGGGGCGAGTGGGTGAAGTAATAACTCGAACTTGGCAAACCGCGCACAAGATGAAAGTACAGCGTGGCAGCCTAAAAGAAGATTCAGACTACAGCGATAACTTCCGTCTAAGACGTTATGTCGCTAAGTACACCATCAATCCAGCGATCACTCATGGCATGTCGCATGAAATCGGTTCTATCGAAGCCGGGAAATTAGCAGACTTAGTGTTGTGGAAGCCCGCTTTCTTTGGTGTGAAACCCAGTGTGATTTTGAAAGGCGGCATGATCGCCATGGCGCCGATGGGTGACCCAAACGCTTCAATCCCAACCCCTCAACCAGTTCACTACCGCTCTATGTTTGGTAGCTACGGAAAGGCATGTCAAAACACATCAATGCTGTTTGTCTCTAAGGAAGCCAAAGCGCAGAATATTGATAAACAGTTGGGTCTGCAGAGCTTGATTGGCGTAGTAAGTAACTGCCGAAACATCAGCAAAGCCGACATGAAACTCAATGATTGGATGCCGAAGATTGAGGTGGATTCTCAGACGTATCAAGTGCGCGCCGATGGGGAGCTGCTGACATGTGAGCCTGCTGAAGAACTGCCAATGGCTCAGCGGTACTTTTTGTTTTAATAGATCGGCTGAAGGCTCTTGTTTTAAGGCTTAGCTGAGGGCTCTCATTTTAACTCTGAGCTGAAGACTCCTGTTTTAGCTCTGAGCTAAGGGATCTTTGACTGAACACTCTTATTTTGGGGACCCTATTTTGAACGTTATAAATCTCACAAGGAGATTGAGGTAATAGCATGATTGAACTTACTCAAATTCAAGCCGAGTTGAACACGGCTCCAGATGGCTTTCTAAGCCTACCGATCGATAGCCGCATCAAAAGCCGTCTTAAGGTGATGCTAGATGACGGGCGCAATGCAGGGCTGTTTCTACCACGAGGTCATATCTTGCGTGGCGGTGAACAACTCTCAAGTGAATGTGGCTTGGTCGTGGAAGTGAAAGCGGCACCTGAAACCGTTTCGACTGTTTACTGTGAAGACCTGCTCCTGTTAACACGAGTGGCTTACCACCTTGGTAACCGTCATGTTCCGCTGCAAGTGGAAGCGGGTTGGGTTCGTTATCAACACGACCATGTTTTGGATGAAATGGTTGAAGGCTTAGGCGCTAAAGTGACTACCGAGAAACAACCGTTTGAACCAGAAGGCGGCGCTTATGGCGGTCGCTCAGGTGGTCATCATCACCATCATTAATCGAGTCATTGATGACTCACTAAACGATTTATATAACAACAAATATTAATAACTATAAACGCAAGGAACTCGCGATGAACTTTAAAACAGCTGCAGGCTTATGCACTTTCACAATAACTTCTCTAACAACATCAACGATGGCTTTGGCTCACCCAGGACATGGAGCAAATTCGGTTCATGAGTCCCACTCGTTTATGTCTGGCTTAACTCACCCGGTGACAGGCATGGATCATCTGATCATGCTGATCGCTTTCGGTCTATTAATTGGCGCACTTTCGTTTTCAATCAAGATAAAAGCCGCTCTGATTGGCGGTGGATTGGCGTCGTTGGTAGTAGGGCTTATCGCTGGCCAAGCCTTAGGTTTCTCTGTGATTGTTGAGCCTGCCATTATCGCTTCTCTGTTCGTCGTCAGCCTATGTTTATGGCACGTGTTCTCACCATCAACCAAGCGTGTAAACAGCGTATTAGTCGCTTCAATTGCTATGTTGTTTTTCCATGGTTACGCACACGGCGTTGAAGCTGCGAGCAACCTGACTCAGTTCGCAACCGGTATGAGCATCAGTGCTTTGGCATTAATGGTTATCGGTACGTTTGTTGGCCGCGCGGTTTACTCTAAATGGATGTCGGTTGGTGTGGCTTCAGTAAGCACACTATTGCTGTTAGGCGCGTAAGCTCTCGAGTTTTTCGATTCTAGAAGACAGAGAGCAGAGTATGAACACAACAGAAAATGTCGCTATTTATCGTCTGTTTCAGTTGATCAGTCCATCGTTGCCGATTGGTGGTTTCACTTATTCGCAAGGTCTCGAGTTAGCGGTTGAAGCGGGGTGGGTGACCAATCGCGATAGTATGGAACAGTGGCTTAATACCATCGTCAGCTCCAGTGTGGCGACCTTGGAATTACCCATCTTAGAGCGCCTTTATCACTCTCTAGAAAAGGGTGAACTTGATGAGGTTGAGCACTGGTGTAACTACTTGTACTCAAGCCGTGAAACCAGTGAATTACGAGCGGAAGAAAAGCAGCGTGGGCATGCATTGAACACCTTATTGAAGCGCTTAGATATCGATATTTCGCTGGTGGATTCTGTTGATAGTCACCCAAATCAATTGTTGGGTATGTGTATGGCTGCGCAACATTGGGATATTGATTTAGAAAGCCTCAAGCAAGGTTACTTATGGAGCTGGCTTGAAAATATCGTTACTGCAGGCGTGAAACTGGTGCCTTTAGGGCAAACCGATGGGCAGTTGGCATTGATGAATATCACTAACACCTTTCCTGAGGTGATCGAAAAGGCACGCTCGATAGAAGATTGGATGATAGGCAGCTTTTCGCCATCAATGGCATTAGCAAGTTCACTGCACGAAACACAATACACACGACTATTTCGTTCGTAGCGGTTAGCACTAGCGATGTAGCAAAAAGAATATAAGGAAGTAGACAATGGAAAGTTATAAGCAACCCCTTCGAATTGGTATTGGTGGCCCGGTAGGGTCTGGTAAAACAGCATTGTTAGAGGTGCTATGTAAGGCGATTCGCGACAAGCTAAACATTGCTGTGGTAACCAACGATATCTACACCCAAGAAGATGCCAAGATACTCACACGAGCAGAAGCACTCGAACCTGACCGCATCATTGGTGTAGAAACCGGTGGCTGTCCGCACACGGCGATCCGTGAAGATGCGTCGATGAACTTAGCTGCCGTAGAGGAGCTTGCTAAGTTACACAAGAACCTTGATGTGGTGTTCGTTGAAAGTGGTGGCGATAACCTGAGTGCCACGTTCAGTCCTGAATTAGCCGACCTTACTATCTATGTAATCGATGTGGCGGAAGGGGAGAAGATCCCACGTAAAGGTGGGCCGGGTATTACACGTTCTGATCTGTTAGTTATCAACAAGATCGATTTAGCGCCGTATGTTGGTGCGTCACTTGAGGTGATGGAGCAAGACACGCAGCGCATGCGTCCAACCAAGCCTTACGTGTTCACCAACCTAAAAGAGAGTCAAGGTTTGGACTTCATCATCAACTTTATTGTGACGGAAGGAATGCTGACTATGAAGGAGCCTTCTACGACTGAGTCGTGAATTATGAATAGGGAGTAGAGTTTAAATCCGTTCGTTTTCTTTCTAATCTATTAGACACAAAAAAGCCCTGTCGATTATTCGATAGGGCTTTCTGGTTTTAAATGATTTCTAACGCTCTAGTCGAAGCTAAAGCTCGCTCTTAGCGACTCTTGTTGTCACTTGCGATTCAATCACACCATCTTCAACTTGGGTGGTGATCACTTCGCCCACCTCAACATCGTTGATTGATGACACAGTCTTGCTCGATGCGGAATGAGTAATGCTGTAGCCACGCTTTAGAGTTGCCAGCGGGCTCACTGTTTCTAACTTCTCGGCGGCCATGGCTAGCTGGTGGCGAGTGGTTAGCAGTGTTTTATCCATCGCATCTAATAGCTTTTGCTCTGAACGTTGTAGATGCAGTTTTTGTTCACCAAGACGCTTCACTGGTGAGTTCAACTGAAGCTGGTGCTGTTTACGTTCAACACGCTGTGCATGCTGCTTTAAGTATTGAGTCATACCACGACGCAAACGCATGTCTAGGTCATCAAGCTGCTGACTCTGCTTTTGCAGTTGGTAGCTCGGGTGTTGTTTCTCTAAGCGGTATTTCAACGTTTGAGTTGATTGCGCTTGTTTGATTAACACATGACGAATCGCACTCACTAAGCGAGCGCGTTTAGACGTGAAAGCTTGTTCTTTATGGCTGTTATCACGGCTAACCAGTTCAGCTGCCGCTGATGGCGTTGGCGCGCGCATGTCTGCCACGAAATCGGCGATAGTGACATCCACTTCGTGGCCAACAGCACTGATAATCGGGATTTGACTTGCTGCAATCGTGCGAGCAACGATCTCGTTATTGAAGCACCATAGATCTTCTAACGAACCTCCACCACGACCAACGATCAATACGTCACATTCATTGCGTTCGTTGGCACGTCCAATTGCTTGAGCGATCTGAATCGCCGCTTCTTCGCCTTGAACCATAGTTGGGTAAACGACGACAGGCAGTGAAGGATCTCGTCTTTTCAGTACATCGAGAATATCGAAGAGGGCAGCGCCTGTTTTAGAGGTGATGACACCAACGCATTTAGGATGTTCTGGCAGAACTTGCTTACTGGACTGAGCAAACAGTCCTTCTGCGGCGAGGTACATCTTCAGCTTTTCGAACTCTTGCTGAAGCTTACCGTCACCTTCTGGCTGCATGCTTTCAATGATTAATTGATAGTCACCACGAGGCTCGTAAAGAGACAGTCGCGCTTTGACTAAAACTTGATTGCCGTTCTGAGGTTTAAAAGTGACGCGACGATTATTGCCTCGAAACATTGCGCATTTAACTTGAGCGCGCGAGTCTTTAAGCGTGAGGTACCAGTGACCTGAGACAGGAGCCGAGAAGTTTGAGATTTCACCAACAAGCCAGACTATCCCCATTTCATTTTCTAATAGGAGACGAACCTCTGAGTTGAGGCGAGAAACAGTAAAGATGTTTGGATTGGTCATAAAAGCGCTATCTTTCCTTGAAGGAAGGTCTTTCTTGGAATCTCACAGGGCGTGAGTATGGAAGATAGCGGCAATATAATACATAGCAAGGGGGTAAATGCAAATTAAAAATACAAAAATGTGTAGCCAAGCGATTTCGTTGGCCGTATAATCCGTCCGCAATATCTAATCCAAATGCAGTTTAATTTTCCTTAATTGGCTGCCCTCATTAGGCGAAACGATGAGATTGGATTGTTTCTTTTTACTCCTATTATTGTGAGATATTGCAAATGCTAAGAATTGCCAAAGAAGCGCTGACATTCGACGACGTACTGCTAGTGCCAGCACACTCCACCGTTCTCCCTAATACAGCTGATCTTCGCACTCAGTTGACGAAGAATATTTCCCTAAACATCCCAATGATCTCTGCATCGATGGATACTGTGACAGAAGCTCGCCTAGCGATTGCACTGGCACAAGAAGGCGGAATAGGCTTCATTCATAAGAACATGTCTATTGAACAGCAAGCTGAAATGGTTCGCCAGGTTAAAATTTACGAAGCAGGTGTGGTTTCTCACCCAGTGACGGTAAACCCTGACGCGACAATCGCTGATGTTGTAGCCCTTACTGAAAAACACGGCTTTGCCGGTTTCCCTGTTATTACTGAAACAAACGAACTTGTTGGTATTATTACTGGCCGTGACGTTCGCTTTGTTACTGACCTTTCTAAGAAAGTTGATGTAGTAATGACGCCTAAATCTCGCCTTGCTTCTGTTAAAGAAGGTGCAACTCGTGAAGAAGTTCAAGAGAAAATGCACGAAGCGCGTGTTGAAAAAGTTCTTGTTGTAAATGATGACTTCCAACTAACTGGAATGATCACTGCAAAAGATTTCCACAAAGCAGAACGTAAACCAAATGCTTGTAAAGATGAGCGCGGCAGCCTACGTGTAGGTGCAGCTGTTGGTGCTGGTGCTGGTAACGAAGAGCGCGTTGCTGCGCTTGTTGAAGCTGGCGTAGACGTTCTACTTATCGACTCTTCACACGGTCACTCAGAAGGCGTACTTAACCGTATCCGTGATACGCGCGCTGCATACCCTGATCTACAAATTATCGGTGGTAACGTAGCAACTGGCGCTGGCGCTCGTGCTCTTATCGAAGCAGGTGTTAGTGCGGTTAAAGTAGGTATCGGCCCGGGTTCAATCTGTACTACTCGTATCGTTACTGGTGTTGGTGTTCCTCAAGTAACAGCAATCGCAGACGCAGCTGAAGTGGCTAACGAATACGGTATTCCAGTAATCGCAGATGGCGGCATTCGCTTCTCTGGCGATATCTGTAAAGCTATCGTTGCTGGCGCATCTTGTGTGATGGTTGGTTCAATGTTCGCTGGTACTGAAGAAGCACCGGGTGAAGTTATCCTTTACAACGGCCGTTCTTACAAGTCTTACCGTGGTATGGGTTCTCTTGGCGCTATGTCTCAAGGTTCTTCTGACCGTTACTTCCAATCTGACAACGCTGCAGACAAGCTTGTTCCAGAAGGTATTGAAGGTCGTATCGCATACAAAGGTCGTCTAAAAGAGATCGTTCACCAACAGATGGGCGGTCTACGCTCAAGCATG
This sequence comes from Vibrio echinoideorum, assembly GCF_024347455.1. NCBI lineage: Bacteria > Pseudomonadati > Pseudomonadota > Gammaproteobacteria > Vibrionales > Vibrionaceae > Vibrio > Vibrio echinoideorum. The sequence continues at coordinate 2,805,265 of NZ_AP025483.1, read as the reverse complement.
GGCCTAACGGGTTCTGCAACTGTTGAAGATATGCGTACTAAAGCTGAGTTTGTTCGTATCTCTGGTGCGGGCATGAAAGAATCTCACGTACACGATGTTCAAATCACTAAAGAAGCACCTAACTACCGTTTAGGTTAATAATACGTCCAAACGTTTGAATAATGTGCTGATTTAGTCGGCACATTCTTATACCAATCGTAGTAAATAACTGGTCATCCTAGCTTGTTAAAAACCTCGATAACTTCGTTAGAATTTTTGATTGTAGAATAACTACTTATCAGAAAATTCTGCCTTGTTCTCAAGCTTTTTTCCTGCGCTATTCCTGAACACTTACTTACTGTGATTGGTATTATATCTACCGCCTGTTTTGTTTAGATAGTAATTCTCACAAAACATCGCCTTACAGATAACCTACGAAAACGTTTGCTTTATTTCTTGAAGAGTTAATCAGAGGTGAGTAAACTCGCCTCCGTTTTATCACATAGCCAATAAGACTGCTTACAATGACTAAAAATATTCATGACCAACGTATTCTAATTCTGGACTTCGGTTCTCAATACACACAGCTAGTAGCTCGTCGTATTCGTGAGATCGGTGTTTACTGTGAACTTTGGAGCTGGGACGTAGAAGAAGCGGATATTCGTGAATTCAATCCAGACGGTATCATCCTATCTGGTGGCCCTGAAAGTGTTACGGAAGAGAATTCTCCACGTGCACCTCAGTACGTATTTGATTCAGGTGTTCCTGTCTTCGGTATCTGCTACGGCATGCAAACGATGGCTGAGCAACTTGGCGGTAAAGTAGCAACGTCTACTGAGCGCGAGTTCGGCTATGCTGCTGTACAAGTGACTGGCGAATCTGCACTTTTCGCTGACCTTGAGACAACTCAAGATGTTTGGATGAGCCACGGCGACAAAGTGGTTGAAATCCCCGCTGATTTCACAAAAATCGCAGAGACAGACACTTGCCCATACGCAGCAATGGCAAACGAAGATAAGAAATACTACGGTGTTCAATTCCACCCAGAAGTAACACACACAAAGAACGGCCTGAAAATGCTTGAGAACTTCGTTCTGAACGCATGTGGCTGTGAAGGTCTGTGGACTTCAGCTTCAATCATTGAAGATGCTGTTGCACGTATTAAAGAACAAGTAGGTGACGATGAAGTTATCCTTGGCCTTTCTGGTGGTGTTGACTCATCAGTAGTTGCAATGCTTGCTCACCGCGCTATCGGCGACAAACTAACATGTGTATTTGTTGATAACGGTCTTCTTCGTTTAAATGAAGGCGAGCAGGTTATGGATATGTTTGGTGACCAATTCGGGCTTAAGATCATTAAGGTCGATGCTGAAGAACGTTTCCTTAACGCTCTGGAAGGCGAAGCTGAACCAGAAGCTAAGCGTAAGATCATTGGTCACGTATTCGTAGATATCTTCGATGAAGAATCTAAGAAACTGAAAAATGCAAAATGGCTTGCTCAGGGTACTATCTACCCAGACGTAATCGAGTCTGCTGCATCTAAGACTGGCAAAGCACACGTAATCAAATCTCACCACAACGTTGGTGGCCTTCCTGATGATATGGAAATGGGCCTTGTTGAGCCTCTACGTGAGCTGTTTAAAGATGAAGTACGTAAGATCGGCCTAGAGCTTGGTCTTCCATACAACATGCTTTACCGTCACCCATTCCCGGGTCCTGGTCTAGGTGTTCGTGTACTTGGCGAAGTTAAGAAAGAGTACTGTGATTTACTTCGTCGTGCTGATGCTATCTTCATTGAAGAGCTTCATGCTGCTGACCTTTACCACAAAGTATCTCAAGCATTCACGGTATTCCTGCCAGTACGTTCAGTTGGCGTAATGGGCGATGGCCGTAAGTACGATTGGGTTGTATCTCTACGTGCTGTAGAAACTATCGACTTCATGACTGCTCACTGGGCACACCTACCATACGACTTCCTAGGTAAGGTTTCTAACCGTATTATCAACGAAGTTAACGGCATTTCGCGTGTTGTTTACGATATTTCTGGTAAGCCACCAGCAACTATCGAGTGGGAATAATCTCTTAGAGATTTAACCAGCGTTGATTTAGCTATTATTCGACTTAGCTATTATTTGACTTAATTATTAAAAGCCTCGAACTCAGTTCGGGGCTTTTTTCTTTCTGATTCAGGGTATTAAAGAGCCATATCTAACCTCTAGAAACCAAATGAGTTGGAAATTAGATATCAGCTCAAGAAAGTATGAGACGCATTGTTACGTTTAACTATACATAAAACTATCACTCGCACTTTTTATAAATTCACACCGCTACAGCTAGGCCATTTTACATGTGAAGCATACTCTTTGATGGACTTATTAAGGACAGATAAGAGAATCCATCATGCTAAAAATCAAATATTTGGCGACAGTGCTCGGCTGCACATTGGCAGCGCAAAGTCATGCGTCTTTGAACATCCAACCTGATCCGCAAAACCCGAATGGCTACCTTGTTGAAAAGTCGGCATTACAAGCTGCTGAACAAGCGAAAACATCCGATCCTATGTATGCTATCTGGTCACAAGCATTACAGACTCGTCCCAATAGTATTGTAGAAGCGATAGAACCGGGTTTAGCCTCGAATCCTGAAAACGTGAAACGAGTCGAGCGTGTATTCCCTCAATCTGAATGGGACTTCCTCACTCAAATGGCTACGCCAGAATACACATACACCCGTTTCTTACGTGCGATTGGTAAATTCCCAGCCTTTTGTGGAGAGTACACCGATGGCCGCGACTCAGACGCTATCTGTAAGAAATCCATTGTCACGGCATTTGCTCACTTCTCACAAGAGACGGGCGGGCACATAGCGATAGATAACACCTCTGATAACCCATTAGCTCTAAAAGAATGGCAGCAAGCACTGGTACATGTTCGTGAAATGGGTTGGTCTGAAGGTCAAGAAGGTTACACCACGGGTTGTGGTCAGAACGATTGGCAGAATGCCCGTTGGCCATGTGCTGCGGGGCAGGGTTACTTCGGACGTGGTGCTAAACAGCTTTCTTACCATTTTAACTACGGTGCGTTCTCAGAAGTGATGTTCGATGGTGATGCAACGGTGCTATTGAATAATCCAGGCTTGGTTGCTGATTCATGGTTGAACTTGGCTTCTGCTATCTGGTTCTTCCTTACGCCTCAAGCACCTAAACCAGCAATGCTGCACGTGATCGACCGTACTTGGACACCCTCTCAGCGCGAATTGGATGCGGGAATTGGCTATGGATTTGGTACCACGATCAACGTGATTAATGGCGGTATCGAGTGTGGTGAGCAAAATAAAGACAAAGGCCAACCTGTTAACCGTATTCGTTATTGGGAAGGGTTAGCGGCGCACTATGAAATTCCTGTAGAAGCGGATGAAGCCAATACTTGTTGGCAGCAAACGCCTTACGGAAGCTTGAATCTCAACGGCGCGACCGATGTGTTGTACACCAACTGGGATGGGAACTGGAAATACTACGCAGACCGCCCAGAAGGCTACTCATTTGAATGTGAGTTGGTTGGATTCCAAACGGCATATTCAGCGCTGGTGGCTGGCGATTACGAGAAGTGTGTGACCAACTTTTATGGTTCTCATGCGAGCTGGCCTGAAGTGAAAGTGGTCGACAAGCTTGATCCGGTAGACCCTGGTACTGATCCCGGTGGTAACGGTTGGAGTGCGACGAAGGTTTATAACGCGGGTGACCAAGTGACTCACAACGGTGCAACCTACGAAGCGAAATGGTGGACACAAGGGGATGACCCTGCCAATGGCGGCCCTTGGAAATTAGTAGCGGGTGAGCCAACACCACCAGTAGTGACAGATCCGCCGCCAGTTGACCCTGTGCCTGTCGATCCTGCTCCGGTAGACCCAACACCTGTTGACCCACCAATCACAGAACCGCCTGTCATCGTTGACCCATCGGTGTTTATCACATGGCAAGCGGGCGTTAGCCAAGTGAGTAACGGTGATAAAGTGACGCATAACGGCAAGTGTTTCGTGGCTAAAAACGGCCCAGGTGTATGGGAAAGCCCTGTTCAGTCGAATTGGTTCTGGGATGAAATTAGCTGTAATTGATCGTCTGAATACTGAAAAGCGATCTAACCGACGAGTTCAGTAGTACGATCATAATGATATAAATAATCAAAAGCCGAAAGTTTCTACTTTCGGCTTTTTTTCGTTTCGAACTTGGCTATCTAAGGAGGGCTATTGGTCTATTTGGCTATGTTGAAGCGTATTTAAAGACTAATTATCCAGTTAGAGGATAAAGTTCTGTACAAATGAGTGGTGTGAATTTATATTCAATTTTAATTTATATTTATTCTTTTAATTTTAGGGTTAAGGTGTACCTATGGAACAGACAGATATCACGTCACTCATCCCCATTGTGATTACTTTGGTGTTGTCGTTGGCGACAAGGAATGTGGTGATTGGCCTTTTTGCTGGCGTATTGAGTGGTGTAGCAATGCTCACTGGTATGTTTAGCGAACTTAATCCTCTTGATACGTTTGGTACCATGGTGAAAGGTTACTTAGTCCCTCAACTTACCGACAGCTATAACGCAGGTGTGATCATGCTGTTGGTGTTCATCGGTGGCTTTGTTGCTCTGATGGAGAAGTCGGGTGGTGGTGTTGCGTTTGCAAAACGTGTTACTCAATGGGTAAGCAACAAATGCCAAGCTCAAATCTCAGCATGGTTGGGTGGAATCGTTATATTTTTCTCAGACTTAGGTACTCCGTTAATTGTTGGCCCTGTTTTTCGTCCCCTTTTCGATAAACTGAAACTCTCAAGACAGAAGCTAGCATTCATCATCGACTCAACCTCGTCGCCCGTTGCTATTCTTATCCCTTTCATTGGATGGGGCGTTTACATCATGAGTCTGATTCAAAAAGAATTCACGGCGTTGAATGTCAACATGTCTGATTGGGATGCCTTCATCGGTGCGATTCCTTTTCAGTTCTACGCATTCCTAGCGATTTTCATCGTCCCGTTAGTGTCCGTTAAAGGTTTAGACTTTGGGCCAATGGCAAAAGCCGAGCGTGATTGCCAAGCGGGAATCGATACTGGCGTGAATAGCGACTCACTGAATCCGTTCTCGCATAAAAATGCAAAGGCCTCTTTTGTTTGGGCTCCATTGTTAGTGATGCTGGTGGTGTTGTGTGCCATGTTAGTTCCACAAGGCTTCCCGTTTCAAAAGGTTGCAGGTTCATCATTCAGAGCGGCTTTATCATCGGCTTATTTCTTTGCGGCGATTACCTTGATCTCGCTAATGGCTTACTACGGTGTAAGAAAGCTGTCTGATGGTGTTTCAGTGTATTTAAAAGGTATGGGAAACATGATGCCCGTAGCGATCATCTTAGTATTGGCGTGGGCGTTAAGCACAGTCGGTAAAGAGCTAGGTGCAGCGGCCTATATCGCCGAGCAAGCACAGAGCGGCTTTCCATACTGGTTAGTACCAGCGGTCGCTTTTTTGTTGTCGGCGATTATTTCATTCGCAACGGGATCGTCGTGGGGAACCTTCGCGATTATGATGCCATTGGTCATTCCAACTGCGATTGCGATCGATGCGCCTTTATTAGTCGCGATCGGTGCTGTGTTATCGGGAGGGTTATTTGGTGATCACTGCTCGCCGATCTCTGAAACAACCATTCTTTCCTCAACAGGTGCAGGGTGTGATCAATTTGAACACTTTAAGACTCAGCTTCCTTATGCGTTAATGAATGGCTCTATCGCGTTGGTGAGCTTTGTTGTGGCTGGCTTTACGGGAAGTGCATGGGTTGTGCTAGGGGCTCTTGTTGCTCAGCTTGTCCTTGTGACTTTGTTAGCCAAGCGCGATGCGAGTAAAAACGCTTCTTCAGAAGTTCAACCTCAAGTGTCTGAATCTAAAACACAACAAGCGTAATTTAAGATTACAGAAGAGGGCGAGAATTAATGAATAGATACGGGATGCGAGTAAACGAGTAAAGAAAAGCTCGCCCTATTATTACTCGTGTTTGCTATTTAGTTTCTCGCTTACTCAATCTGAATGCGCTCTTCTCATCTCGTTTACTCGTATCTACGTAAACCACCGTCATTCCCTACAGAGAGGAACGAACGCGATAGGGAATCTCTAGCGTTTATCGTCGGTACTTATGTCTAAGGGCGAGATTCCAGATATCTCGTCCCTCGATTCTGGAATGACGATTCAATGAGTTGATATGGATGAGAGTAAGCGAGTAACGAAAAGCTCGCTCTCTATTGTTTTTCATTTTATACCTCTCATCTCACTTACTTCAATCTAAACACGCTCTTCGCATCTCGTTAGCCGCATCTTTCTCACAGTGAGCAACGAGCGTGATAGGGAATCTGTTTATTGATAGTCTCGGTGAATTAAACAGGCTGGTTATGAAACTAATTTTCCATAAGATCATTTGTACAATCTTAGTTTGCGATAACTGGATTACCTAGTTGTACGGTTTATATATTAAAATTTTCTGATAATTTTTATCGTTTTTTTTTAATTAACCACTTTAATAAGGTAAATTCGCAATGTCCACCAAACTAGCTAACCCAGCGCCACTAGGCTTAATGGGTTTCGGTATGACCACTATTCTTCTTAATATCCACAACGCAGGTTTCTTCCCAATCGATTCTATGATTCTTGCAATGGGTATTTTTTACGGTGGTTTGAGCCAAGTTATCGTGGGCACTATGTGTTTCAAACGTGGTGACACGTTCGGTACGACAGCATTTACTTCATACGGCCTATTTTGGTTATCTCTAGTTGGTTTGATCGTGATGCCTTACATGGGCCTTCCGGCAAGCCCTGCAGCATTTATGGGTTGGTACCTACTATTGTGGGGCATCTTCACAGGCTTCATGTTCATCGGTTCTCTATGTTACCCAGTTGCGAAGCAAGTAGTATTCGGTTCACTAACGATCCTGTTCTTCCTACTCGCCGCTCGTGATTTCACTGGCAGTGAACTTATCGGTACTATCGCTGGTTTTGAAGGTATCTTCTGTGGCGCATCGGCTATGTACTTTGCAATGGCACAAGTAATCAACAACGAATACGGTCGCACAGTACTACCAATCGGTGAGAAGAAAGCGCCTCAAATGGCGACTCAAGAGATCGCAGCATAACGCTCTAGCTTGGGAACAGTTAGTTCGTTACATGTTATAAATAAAAAGAAAGGGGTTAGCCGAAATGGCTAACCCCTTTTTTATGCGTTATATATCGCGTTAGTTAAAGCAATTTACTTGTTAAAATAATCTTGCTTGCTAAAGCAATCTTAAGATGATGGTTGCTCTACAGGTTTACCGTCCGCAGCTTCTGCTTCTGGAGATTTACCTGTCTTACGTTTGTACTTCTCTTCCCAGTAAGTAGCACCTTTAATGCCAAGTTTTATAGGGTTAAATGTGTACTCAGTTACGCCTTGTTTCTGTTGTTCTTCGTAGTCGGCTAGAGCTTTAAGCGCAGGCTTAGACATGAAGAAGATAATCAGAATACCAACAATGTTTAACCATGCCATCAAGCCAACACCAACATCACCCATTGCCCATGCAAGGTTTGCGGTTTTGACTGTGCCATAGAAAACAGCAGTAATAAGAACAAGCTTAAGTACGAACATCATGCCAGGGATCTTGATGGTACGACGTAGGTAAGCAATATTCGTTTCTGCGATGTAGTAGTAAGCAAGAATCGTTGTAAATGCGAAGAAGAACAGAGCAAATGCGATGAATGGCTTACCAATGCCTGGTAGTGCACTTTCAATAGCAAGCTGTGTAAATACAGGACCATTCGCACCAATGTTTGCTGCTAGGTTCTGAACAAGGAACACACCTTCTGCGCCGCCGTGAACGTTGTAAGCACCAGTGATGATGATCATGAACGCTGTAGCAGAACATACTAGAAGAGTATCGATGTAGATAGAGAACGCTTGTACCAAACCTTGCTGAGCTGGGTGATCGACATTTGCCGCTGCTGCCGCGTGAGGACCAGTACCTTGACCCGCTTCGTTTGAGTAAACACCACGCTTAACACCCCAACCAATTGCAGCACCAAAGCCCGCCATAGGTGTGAATGCATCGCCAAGAATCATTCCGAAAACAGCTGGCACTTGGCCGATGTTTAGCAAGATGATAACGAACGCGATAATGATGTAAGCCAATGCCATGAATGGAACAACAATTTGTGTGAAGTTCGCAATACGTTTAACACCACCAAAGATGATGAAAGCAAGGATGATAGCAACAACAGTACCAGTGAAAATTTTAGCGAAACTGAATGTACCGATAGCTGTTTCAATCATGTCGCCTGAACCAAATGCAGCTTCTACAGCATTACCAATACTGTTTGACTGAACACCTGGAAGCAAAATACCACATGCAAAAATAGTTGAGATAGCGAAGATCCATGCGTACCACTTCTGGCCCATCGCTTTTTCAATGTAGTAAGCAGGACCACCACGGAACTGGCCTTCGTCTTCTTCTTTGTAGATTTGCGCTAGCGTAGATTCTGCGTAAGCAGTCGCGGCGCCAAAGAAGGCTACAACCCACATCCAGAATACTGCACCTGGGCCACCGAAACCGATAGCGGCAGCAACACCGGCAATGTTACCTGTACCTACTCGCCCAGACAGCGAAACGGCTAGAGCCTGGAAAGACGAGATGCCTTTTTCTGAGCTTTTACCCGATAGTAACAAGCGCCACATTTCAAAGAAGTGACGGATTTGAACAAATCGAGTCATGATGGAGTAGAACAGACCTGCACCTAAACATAGGTAGATAAGTACTGGGCTCCAGATTATTCCATTCAAAAAATCAACGAATGACTGCATGAGTATTTTCCCTGTTAGTTTTACTTATGATTGTTTTTCGAACAACACAATACTTCACTTGTAACCCAAGTGTTAAATTATTTAACTGCGCATTAGGATTACTGTGACATAAAGCAAGTTACAGAGGGGGTTTGTTAACGCTTAGTTCTAATTCGGTAATTGTCTCATTTGGATTTATATGCAACTAGTACTATTTGGTTGTACTTCATCAAGTGAATAAATAGTGATTAAGACAAAGGTTCGAAACTTGCAATGTGCGACAGAAGGGAGAATAGAATAAAAATGAGCGGAAACGCCGTTCAGCACTAACGACTGATAAGCCATGAGAGCGCTGAGTAAGCAAGGATATATCACCAATATAGTGAAAGCAGGCAGGTTTAAGGTGTTATATTGTGTGAAATGTCAGTAGTGGTTTTAAAGATTTTTGCAAGGATTTCCGTAATCATAAGCTACGAATTAATCATCTGTTTTAAACGACCGTAAATCCTTTTTCAACCAATTCTTGAGCAAAGTAAGACTGAGTATTGGGCTCGCCGTGGATTAAATGCACCTCTTTTGGCGGAACGGCTATTCCTTCTATAAATCGATTGAGGTCCTCTTTATCTGCATGAGCAGAATAGCCAGACATGCCATGAATTTGAGCATTGACCTCAACGTCTTTGTTATCAATAGAAACCTGCATTTCGCCTTGTTGCAGCTCTCGTCCGAGCGTTCCGTGTGCTTGATAGCCCGCTAAAATCACATCGGTGCGTTTATCTGGAAGCAAGGCGGATAAGTAGTTCATTATCCTGCCACCCTGACACATACCAGATGCTGCGACCACAATTGCGGGTTCACCTGTCGACTTAAGGCGATTAACGATTTTCTTGTGCATTCTATGTCCATCAACGGTAATGCATTGCTCAAAAGCGAGTGGGTGGCGTTTCAGCTCTAGGCGCTGCTTGGCTTCTTGCCCCCATAAGTCTTTAAAGCGTCGGTAGGATCGCGTCACCTTTTCTGCCATAGGTGAATCGAGGATGATAGGAATATCGCTGCTGAGTTGATGCTCAAAGATCAGGTGTTCGATATCAAACAACAGCTCCTGCGTTCTACCGATACTAAAAGCCGGAATTAAAATAACGCCACCATCAAGCAGCGAACGATCAATGATCTCTTTGAGGCGCTCAGATCGAGTAGCAATATCGTCGTGCGTGCTAGTGCCGTAAGTCGATTCGATAAATAGGTAATCGGCTTGTTGTGGTGGCTTTGGATCGGGCAGCAGTGGCGTGTTACTTGGGCCCAAGTCGCCAGAAAAGATCACCATCTCTTGGTTGGGTAACTTAATCTCTATATAGGCCGAACCTAAGATATGCCCAGCAGGTTGAAAGCGAGCATACAGAGTATTTGGCCTATGATGAACCTTTTCGTTGTTTTGCTGTTTAGAGGCAATTGGAAACCACTCTCCATAAGGCTTGGGAGCAATCAACGAATGAATTTTTTTAAGGATGAGTTTGGATTGTTTATGGCTGAGCCCTTGCAGTTTTAAGCCGTCTTCAATCATTAAAGGAGCGAGTTCAGCCGTCGCCTGAGTGCAATAAATCGGTTGGTTAAAGCCACTGGCGAGTAACCAAGGTAATCGACCAATATGATCAATGTGAGTATGGGTCAGCAGCAGAGCGTTAAGGTGGGAAGTTTCAAATTCAATATTAAGAGGACGTGCGTCCGAACCTTGAAAAAGGCCACAATCGATGAGCACCGCTTGGCCTGAATCTCTTAGCTCGTGACAAGATCCGGTGACAGTATGTTTACCGCCATGGTGAATCACTTCCATCGTTTACTCCCATTGCTCTATAAAGCCATTAACGCCGGTTTTTATTTTGCGGATAAGCGCCGGCATGTAAAACAAGAACAATGAGAGTTGCGATCGTTGAGTGTCTTTTTAAGTAACTGAGCGATGACTCAGTGGGTTCGCTGCGAGTTAGTTCGTAGAAGAACCGTCTGAATCCAGCTCTGGATTTTGTTGAGCCTCTATACGAGCCACTTCGTTATCAAGCTCTGCTATTTTTTCTGCCATGATTGCGTGACAGCGATTGGCCAGCTCTCTCGCATCGCTGATCTTGTATCCAGACACATCGATAGGTTCAAGCATCTCAGTGATCACAATGCCATTATTAACTCGGTTGAGGTCAATCTTATTGTGCGTGGTGCTGGTACACATTGGGGTAATAGGTACGCCGGCTTCAATCGCCATCCGGAAAGCCCCTGTTTTGAATGGCAATAGTCCACGCCCTTTACTGCGTGTTCCTTCAGGGTAAACCCAAACAGACAGAGCTCGCTGATGAATGGCTTCCGCCACTTGCTTGATGGTATCGCGCGCTTTGGACTTGTCTTCGCGGTTAATCATGATGTTACCGGTGATCCAATACAGCAGACCAAAGAAAGGCACATACAACAAATCGCGCTTGCCCAATGAAACAGTGCGAGGTCTTAGCATTCCTGGGTCGGTCACAAAGTCTAATATGCTTTGGTGGTTAGAGATGTAGACGCTTTTTTCTGACGTTGGCGCATTGTCTAGGCCGCGCTGCACCAGTTTTACACCGACGATCTTTTGTAGCTGGTTGAACCAACGGCAGAAAACGTACACATGCTTGGGGTTCTTGGGGCTAAACAAGCAGTAAACAAAAGCACATAGAGTGGTGAAAATAATAAACACCGTAGCCAAAATTATACGAAGAACAGCAAGCACAATTCACTCCTTACTCACCGCAAGATTGCAGTGATTAAATAGTTTTAGATGCTTGAAGTTTTCACTCTATTTAACCGAATTGCAACAATTAACTGTTATAGGGGGCTGTTTTTAGATCTTTATATAAAACAAGGACTAACAATGGGTGTTTGAGACGATCATCGAGCTTACACGTGTTCACCAGTAGCGAGGCATGTTCACCAATACTGTTTATTTGGGTCCGATTTTTCTACCCATTCAGGATCTTGACGCGATTCTAAATAGAGTTGTAGGCCGTTATAAGACATGAAAGCTGCAGGGCCACCAAGATGTTCGAAATAATCAAAATAATCATCTTCGAGTGAACAAAGGTGAGCTAAATCTTTAACGTTATTCATCATTGCCCATTGAATGGCAAATACAGGCGCTATTGAACCTGAAATGCTGACCTCTTCGACATTTGGGTTGAACAGTGAGTTGGCTTGCTCCAGCTGTATCTCTTCTTGTTCAGACTCTTGCTGTAACACCTCTTCGATGATCTCTGAGCGTTTGGTATTAGAGACATTCTTGTTCAGCTTGGCGATTCGAAGCGCGTAGCTAAAACGGTCTGTTGAAACGATGTCGACAAGTTGCGATAGCAGCTCTTTGTCTACGCCCGCAGCCTTGGTGAAATAATCGATACACGAATTGATTGAAGCATAACGAGTACCGTCAAATTCAAAGCCACTGGTTTCGTCGTAGGCCTCGATTACAATGTCATCAACCGACAAAGGCCAACCTTTGTAGTCGATTCGCTGTTTGGCGATTTGATACATATTCCAAGCACTGCGCCCAAACCCGCCAAGCGTCGAGCCAGAGAAATCTGAATCAATAAGCTCTTGTTCCGTCCAATTTTCACCAATCCCTAAGTGCTTTGCGTACTTATCGATGAGTGCGTGTTTTATCTGATCGCGCACAGCCCAAATCGAAGTCAGATCTTTTGCATACCTAACACTCGCGCACTCTTTACAAGCTGGCAGTGCAATCGGTGAATAGTCTATCTTGGCAATAGCTTGTGCAGTCTTAGGGAATTCAACAACATCATTGGAAGGTTCACCACAAAACCAACAGGTGTGGCGCAGGTTGAATGGGATGTCTATGTGTGAGTATGTGGTCATTAGTCTTTTATCGGCTGGGTGCTTGGGTTTGTTTGGTTATCAAAACAATTATCCCTGTTCAGGCTTGTCCTTGCACGCTGTTATTGGGTCTTCTGACTATATTTAACGAATGACAATAATAGAATCAACGCAATTCGGAGGCTGTATATGCTGTTTATTCTCGCTTTGCTCTGCATTTTTCTGGTGGGATATCTTGCCCAAGCTACCGGCCTTTGTATGGTTCGGGGCGTTAAAGAGGCGGCAAGCGGATCACCAATGTTGATTGTCGCGATTGTGTTTAGTGGCTCATTGGCTTGGGTGTTTATGGCATTAGGATCGGCAGTGGAAGGGCGAGCGTTATCTTCTGCGTTTTGGCCGAGTCTGTTTTCCCTGTTTGGTGGTTTTCTATTTGGTATTGGAGCGGCAATTAATAGTGGTTGTGGCGTCTCTACGGTGAGCCGCTTAGCTCGTGGTGAAGTCGTGATGCTGGCGACGATAATCGGGTGGTTCATCGCATGGTTGTTGTTTGCTCCAGTGTTGCCTACGGAGTTAAAAGGGTCTCGGTTGGTATTATCTGATTTTTCCCGATATGCATTCCTTGGGATCATTTCGTTCATTATTGTGGTGAGTTGCTACTTCATGAATGCGATAAATCGCAAGTTATGGTTCTCAATGTTAGGGATTGGGTTAATGGCGGGCTTTGTTTTCTTGTATGAACCGCATTGGACGCCAAGTGGGTTGTTGAAATCTATGGGGACTTCTCTTTGGCACGGCAAAGCCGAAGATTGGCCAAGCAGTGAGCGCTTTATATTGATGATCTCTCTGTTAGTTGGAATGGTTAGCGCCGCGTTATTTACTGGGTCGTTTTCATTGAGGTTGAGCTCTATACGTCGATTGGGCAAACATTTGGTTGCTGGTGTACTTATGGGATTTGGAGCAGTAATGGCTGGTGGCGGGAACGATACTCAGCTGTTAGTGGCGATGCCTGTACTGTCGTTGGCGGGTGTTTTTTCTGTGTTGAGTATCATTGTGGGCATATACACCGGAGTTAAGTTGATTCAAAGCCGATAGTTAGAGACAGTACGTAAATAACATGAGCACGTAATTTGAGAACACAATGAAATACATCGGAATTGATGGCTGCAAGGCGGGTTGGATCGCTTGGATTGTCTCTGATAACGCGGTGCCAGCGTATAAAGTGGTAAACACGCTCGATGAGTTGGTTGATGATCTTACGGAAGCAACGACGTTAATTGATATGCCTATCGGCTTTAGTGATTCACAGACTCCGGATAGGTTATGCGATAAAGCGGCAAGGCGTTTTCTAACCAGCAAGCGTGGGTCTTCAGTGTTTCCGGTGCCGTGTCGTGAGGCGGTTTACCAAACTGATTATATTGCAGCGTGTAATGTGAATGTGGAACAGCTTAGCAAGAAGTTCTCGAAACAGACTTGGGGGATTGTTCCTAAAATCCGAGAGTTGGATAAACTTATCGATGATCACCCCAACTTATTGATCAGAGAGTCTCACCCTGAAGTGGTGTTCGCAGCTTTGAAAGGTGAACCGCTGACGTTTTCCAAACGAACACTAGAAGGCAAAGAGGAACGGCTTTCTATTATTCAGCAACTCGCCCCTCAATGGTGTGACGGCTTGTCGTTGGCCATTTCAAATACCAAGCGTAAAGACGTCGCGATAGACGATATTTACGATGCGTTCGTACTTATGTTGGTTGCCTATTACGCTCCGCAATTATCGACCTTACCTGAGCCTTCTGATGTTGGTGGAGAAGCGGATGTCGACCAGAACGGACGAGTTCGAGAGATTGTTTATTGGAACAAAACGCGCTAACAAAGCGTGCGCTCAACTTGGCTTAATATGTTACTTTCCAACTTCTGCTACTTTTCACTCTTACTATTTTTGAGTCTTTGATATGAAACGTTTTATTGTCGGCTGTCTGGCCACTTTGCTCAGTGCAGTGAGTTATGCTCAAGTTGCCCCTATATCTCAATGGCAATGCGACATGATGAAAAAGAACAATGTTTTGAGTAATGGTGCGCCTGTTGGTTGTGAGCGACTATCCAAAGTGGATTTCGATTTCATTAATTTCAAAGGGGAAATGCAACAGGGCAATATGATCGTGCTTGATGTTATTGCGCCTGCTGTTGAACAAATCTTTTCAGAGCTTAAACAGCGCAGTTTCCCTCTTCATTCTGCTCGCTTAATGCGTGAATTCAGAGGTGACGATAACGCCTCAATGGACGCGAACAACAGCAGTGCGTTTAACGCTCGTCCTATTACTGGCGGAGGGGGGGTGGTCGAAACATGCCTATGGTGTGGCGATAGACATCAACCCAGTTCAAAATCCTTTCTTAGAGTTCGATAGCCACGGACAAATCACGGTAAAGCCATCACAATCTGCAACCCGCTATGTGAACCGTACTCGCTTTCGTGCTCGTGACGAAATTGAACGCCGAGGCATGGCAGAAGATGTGGTTGAGCTTTTCGCCCATCACGGGTTTATGATCTGGGGAGGGGATTGGAACAGCCCAATCGATACTCAGCATTTTGAGGTTGGCTCAAAAAAATTCGTTAACCAACTGCTTTCTAAACCGCAATCTGAAGCTAAAGTGCTATTTGAGCGTTACATCGAATCTTATCGCCAATGTTTTAATAAGAATAAAAGTTATTCAAAAAATAAAGGTGAGAACGCAGAAAAAGCTCGAGCTATCTGTGCAAAGAAAACAGTCGGGACTTTTTAGTGCTATGTTTATCTAGAACCGTTTGTGTTTTAGCAAGTTAAGCCTGCTTAAGGTGTGTTTCGAATAGCTAAGGTCAACGTATGTCGTTGGCCTTTTTTATATTCATTTCTCCAATGTAACATCAAGCATTGAAAAGGTTATTGGGTATCCATTAGTCAATAATCGACAAGGTAATGCTTTGCAAAGTCATCGGTTTGTTATTGAAAAACTCATAGCGTTAACGTTATGTGAGAACCTGTACTGGTAGGGGAACTCTTCGCCGAAACGCCAGTATTATTAGTGAACTGATCACAACGGACCAACTAATGAAAAAGATACCTTTGGCTCTAACTCTTCTAAGTACGCTACTTTTTTTACAATATGCTTTGGCTACTGATACTTCACCTACCACGCAAAATCCTACTTACGAACTCGATGGTAAGGCGGTATTAGGCCGTACTGAGAACGTGTACCTATCTAGCGTTCAAGGGTTAAAAGACGTTCCTTTCATTGGTAAAATCGATACTGGTGCAGAAACCACTTCTATGCATGCTGAAGATATTCATGTGAAGAGCACGAATGCTGATTACAAGAATCTTAAAGACAAAGAGTTGATGGCGGCGTTAACCGAAGACCTGTTGAATAATTCCGATGTTGATTACGATGATTGGAATGGCAGTACCTTTGCGAAATATGAAGCTGTGGTGTCTTTTAAAGTTCAAAACCCGCGCACGGGAGATATGGTATTAATCGAAGCGCCTTTAGAGCGTGTCAGCATGATACGTAGCCGCACCAGCAGCACGCCTTTACTTCGTCCTACCGTAAAAATGTCACTCACCATTGCGGATCAAGAATTAAAAACAGACGTTAACCTTACCGACAGAAGCCATTTTTCAGCACCAGTGCTGATTGGCAAAACTTTTCTTGCTGATAACGCTTTAGTGTTTGCGGGCTATGACTACTTGCAAGAGCAGGAAAACGCGACAGTAGTAGGTCGAAAAGAGGTAGTGTCTATCTCGGGAATGGCGATGAATGCGACCTTCTCTTTAAAGAATCGTTACAGCATTTTGCATTCAAAAAATATCGATGTAGACAAGAAAAACAGCGAAGTCACGTTTGATATGGTCGACAACGACGGCAAGCAAAAAGAAATGACGCTGCCATTAGTTCGTATGTTGAGTGTGGGCGGTAAGAAGAGACCTTTAGTGTATGTGCCCGTCCAACTCGATGAAAACACAACACGAGATGTTCTAGTTTACTTACGTGACCGTTCTAGCAGTGAGTCACAGTTGAGATTTGGAACGAGCACCGCTAGCGAACTTTTCATGATTGATACCAACGCTGAAAATATTCTCTCTAAAGGTTCTGAGAGTTTCAGCGAGGTTGCAAAAAAGAGTGAGCCGTTGATTATCTCACCGGAGGAAGGTATCACCTTAGATGGTTTCCCTATGAAGGCTGTTGCTTCATTCACCGTAAATACGCCTTTGCTAAAGGTTGATAGTTTTGAAATGACAGGTAAGGGCAAAGATACGTCCGTTGAATTTTTCCTTATTGATGCGAATGGTGAACAACAGAAAGTCATTAAGAAAGTAATTAAAAAGCTTCGAGTCGGTGATGATGTTCGCCCAGTTGTTAGTGGTGAGTTTTTAGGCGCTGGTAAAGTTCGCCAACAAGAGTTTGCTATCGACGTGTTGAACACTAATGAAAAAGAGGCTTACTTCGTCTTAGGTAAGAAGATGGCGAAAGATGGGGTATATGTGAATACTCGTTCTGACTATCTTTTGAAATCGGAGCCTTTGTTTAAAGTTGGGCACATTGAAGTGGTTGAAGTGAGTGGCATGACATTCCCTGCGAAATTGGATACAGGTGCAGATGTGAGCTCAATGAATGCAGTCAATATCAAGCGATTTAAGAAAGATGGCCAAGACATGGTGAGTTTTACCTACCAAAACAACCAAGGCGATAAGCAAGAGTTCACCAAGCCAGTGATTGATGTCATGCGCATTAAAGCCAAGAAAGGCGAGAAGGTGAACATTCGCCCTGTCGTCGAAATGAAGGTTAAGTTAGGTGACTTAGAGAAAGAGGTAAGGGTAAACCTTCAAGATCGCTCTCGCTTTGAATACAGCATGATCCTAGGTAAGAACTTCTTAAAGCACGGCGCAGTAGTGAGCAGCGATGAAGATTACTTGTTGGGTGATATGGATTAACCTCTAAATCGATCTCGTTTAGGTTTGCAATAGAACTATTTTAAATGACCACATACTTCTACGTTGGAGTGTGTGGTTTTTTATTAATTCTATATTTGTTTTAATATAAATGGATTGGGTCGATTTATGATTTTAAGTACCTAATGTTTAGGCAAAAAAAAGGGCCAACTCTTTCGAGTTGGCCCTTTCCAAACGTTTGGTGGAGCTGGCGGGAGTTGAACCCGCGTCCAAAAATCATTCATCATTGGTACTACATGCTTAGTCGATCTTTAATTTCACCAGCAACCTGCGAACCGACACGCTAGTTAAAGGCTAACCTGAATTGTTATTCGCGCTTTTCCTCTCAGGTGGGAGAATCCGCGCTAGCTAGTTTGGGTTTGATCTCTTATTGGTCCCCGTCTTACGAGCGGAAGCTAGGGTAAGAGAGCTCTGAGCAGGTTATTAAGCTGCTAGTGCGTAGTTTTCGTCGTTTGCGACTATTTTTTTGCGGCTTTTAACGTGGCCAACCGCCCCACGGCATGCACCTCAGACTTCAAAATTCCTGTCGAATCCTAAATCAGCCCCAAGTGTTATTTGCATAGTACCAGAAAAGCTTAGCCTGTCTAGCACTGTGCGTTTAAGTGCTTAAAATTAACGCAAATTACTCTTCATAATTCGTGCTTTATCTCTCGCCCAATCTTTTTCTTTCATATCAGTACGTTTATCGTGCAGCTTTTTACCTTTCGCTACGCCTACTTTTACTTTCGCCCAAGAGCGAGACCAGTAAAGCGCGGTTGCGACAAGTGTCATGCCTTCACGGTTAATACGACCGATAAGGTTATCGAGCTCTTTTCTCGACATTAATAGTTTACGGATACGTGTTGGGTTCGCCACGATATGAGTACTCGCTTGAGTTAGCGGAGTAATCGTCATACCACTGATGAATGCTTCGCCATCTCTGATGTATACGTAGCTTTCTGCGATATTGGTTTTGCCTTCACGTAGGGATTTTACTTCCCAGCCTTGTAGCTCAAGCCCCGCTTCTATCTCATCATCGATGAAATATTCGTGGCGAGCTTTCTTATTAAGCGCAATGGTATTACTACCGGCTTTTGATTTTGATTTATTCTTTGCCATAATGGCCTCATTATACGGAATGCGCCCTAGATGGGGAATCCTTTTTATTTGCGCTCTGGCCCAATACAATTAAAATTGCAGTTTGTGTTAATGTAACGCTGTCTTTAACAGGAGTCTATATGCCAAAGGTTACTCGTTCAGCATTAGTGTCTTTTAGTGCCGACCAGATGTTCAGCTTGGTCAATGATGTTGCTCGTTATCCTGAGTTTTTGCCAGGATGTTCTGGTTCTCGTGTGATCGAATCTTCAGATTCTGCGATGGTGGCTTCGGTTGATGTCTCTAAAGCTGGTATCAGCAAAACATTTACTACGTCAAATCGAATGGCAGATGGTGCTGAGATCTTAATGGAGCTGGTGGACGGCCCGTTCAAAAAGCTGCAGGGCGGTTGGTATTTCACTCCACTAGACGACCAAGCTTGTAAGGTCGAGCTTAAGTTAGAGTTTGAATTTTCTAGTCGAATGATAGAAATGGCATTTGGTAAGATTTTCAATGAGCTGACGAGCAATATGGTCAGTGCTTTTACTCAACGAGCTAAACAGGTTTACTAAGCCATGACTATTGAATCCGATATGATCCACGTAGAAGTTGTGTTTGCGCTTCCACATGAGCAGCGTGTATTTACCTTGGTGGTGAATAAGAACGCGACCGTTGAAGAGATTATTGCACAGTCTGGTGTTTTAGAATTGTATCCAGAGATCGACTTAGCGAAAAATAAAGTGGGTGTATTCAGCCGCAACGTTAAGTTGGATGCAACCGTTCGAGATAAAGATCGTATCGAAATCTATCGAGCGCTGCTGGCCGATCCAAAAGAGATTCGACGTAAGCGTGCAGAGCAAGCAAAAGCGGCGGCTGCTAAATCGTAATACCAAACAAATTTGAATGATAAAGAAGCTCGCATTGGCGAGCTTTTTTGTACCTGCAGGTTAGTTCGATGAAAATTAATTTGTTAACGGATATGAAAAAGCCTGCTCATGTGAGCCGGCTTTTGCGATTCTTGTTTTGTCGACTGATAGTTTCGTCGACTGATAACTTTATCGGCTGATAGCTTTGTTGGTTGAAAGCTAGCGAAGGCTTTCGAAGAACTCATCACTGGCTTCAAAGTCACCATTGATCGTTACTAAGGTGCCAGTCGCATCAAAGTTAACAACAAGATTTTTTTGAATCGAGTCTTCATGGCCTTTTGTGTGGAGGTAAATGTAGTACCACGTATCTGGGTAGCCATTTTCGATAAGCATAGGTGAGCCCATAACGTAACGAACTTGTGTTTTTGTCATGCCAAACTTCAGCTGGTCGACAGCTTCTTGTTCAACATAGTTACCCTGATTGATGTCAATTCGATAAACCAACTTCTCTAGTAGAGAGCAACCGGTCAACATTGTTAGTGCAAGTGGAACTGCAACTAACCACTTTTTAATTCGCATAGTCTGAGATCTTTCTTCGCTAAAATACTGCCTGATAATAAACAAGCTCCAGCAAGAAGTAAAAAGCTCCTTGCGCTTTGAGCTTGTTATGACTGGCAATTTTGAATTAAGTTGCAAAATTGCCAAGAATTTTCGGTAATTTATCAGAAATTTGCTGAATGTTTAACTTAAGCTGCGATTAATAATTCTTTTGCGTTGGCTAATGTCGACTCTGTAATCTGGCTACCACCGAGTAGGCGAGCAAGCTCTGAAACGCGTTGTTGTTCATCAAGCGTGTGCATTTGCGTTTCTGTTTTACCTGATTTCGTGTTCTTCGCAACAAACAGCTGTTGGTGACCGCAACCGGCAACTTGAGGTAAGTGAGTCACACACATCACTTGGGTAGATTCTCCCAGCGTACGCAGCATTTTTCCGACCACGGCAGCGGTTGGCCCACTGATACCTACATCGACTTCATCGAAAATTAGGCTTGGTGTATCTACTTTTTGCGCAGTGATCACCTGAATCGCTAATGAAATACGTGAAAGTTCACCACCGGAGGCTACTTTAGCAATTGGCTGCATCGGTTGGCCCGGGTTAGTTGAAACAATGAAGGTCACGTTATCCATACCCAATGGCGATGGGTGCGTGTTGGTGTTGTTTACTTCAATGGCAAACTGCGCTTTTTCCATACTGAGTTCGTGCATGCTCTGAGTAATCAGCTTATTGAGCTCTTTCGCGTAACGAGTTCGTGACTTATGAAGTTTATCTGACTTAGTCACGAACGACTGATATTGATTCTCGACGTCGTTTTCTAACTCATCCAATTTTTCATCGGAGCAATCAAGCGCTTCGACTTGCTGTAATAAATCTTGGTGGTGTTTATACAGATCTTCTGGCAACACGTGATGTTTACGAGACATCGACATCACTTTTGAGAAGCGTTCTTCAACGTAAACCATGCGGCCTGGATCGACATCAATGCTGTCTAGATAGGTTCTTAGTTCATTGTTGGTCTCTTCAATCTGAATGATGGCTTCAGAGAGTAGGTTCGGCAGATCAACTAACCGTTCATCAAGCTCTGCTAATTGAATTAGGGAGTGATTGGCCGATTGCAGAATACTAAGCGCATTAACTTCTTCGCCTTCAAAAATAAGCTCGATAGCCTGCTGGCAGGTTGAGGCCAATTCTCCGCTATTGGAGAGGCGCTTATGCTCTTGTTCGAGGTCTTCATATTCTTCCTCTCCAATAGACAGCTCATTTAACTCTTTGATTTGATATTCAAGGAGTTGTTTTTGAGCCTGGTTTTGCTGGCTATTTTCACGTAACTCTTTTAAGTGATTATCTGCTTGTCGCCATGCTTGGTAAGCATTACGTGTTGATTTCAAAAGGTTCAAATGACCAGCGTATTGATCAAGCATCACCATTTGATAGTCGCTTTTCATTAACTGATGGTGCGCGTGTTGACCATGAATGTTGATCAACAACTGACCTAGCGATTTCAATTGTGAAAGAGGAACGGGGCTACCGTTGATGAATGCACGAGAGCGACCTTCTTTAGAGATAGTTCTACGTAGGATGCATTCACCGCCATCAAGCAGTTCATTGTCTTCTAACCAGCGGGTTGCATGCAGATTGTTCTCAAGTAAAAAAGCCGCACTGACTTCGGTTTTATCTTCACCTTGTCTTACCATTCCTGCATCGGATCTTCCTCCAAGACATAAGCCTAAAGCATCGATAGCGATAGATTTACCTGCACCAGTTTCACCGGTGATTGTTGTCATGCCTTTAGAGAGTTCTAGCTGTAAAGACTTAACAATAGCGAAATTATTAACACTTAAATGAGCCAGCATTTCATTTACCTGTATAACTGAACAACACTGTATATAAGTTCAGTATATACTGTTTCTTTATACAGTAAAGTCGACAGGTGAAAATTTTTTGTGACAGCTCTCAGAATTGATGCTGTTCGTAGGGCTCTGAAACTACTATAGATTCCCAACTCAGTCGCTCCTCCCTCTTGAGAGTGACGGTACGGAGTGTATCCGGAATATAAGGGCCGACGAGGTTTCTACGGGCAATAAAAAAGGCTGACGAACGTCGTCAACCTTTCAAAATGGTTTGTTGTTGGCTTTGAACAGACTATTTTCTTAGAACTGTTTATTCGTTAGAACAGCTTACTCGACCAGCCTAACTTGTTACGTAAGACATGATAGTAGTTGTAGTCTTTAGGGTGGATAAGCTTGAGCACATTCGGGCTTTGATAAATATGGATCTCATCGCCAGGGGAAACGGGCAATGAGATTTGGCCATCACAGCTCACTTCCTGAGTTCCGCGATTATCCGGTGATACGATCAGCTTGATGCGACGCTTTCCATCAACCACTAGTGGGCGGCTTGAAAGGGTATGCGGAAACATTGGCACTAATGATATTGCATTGAGGCTTGATGACAAAATAGGGCCACCACCAGAAAGTGAATAGGCGGTTGAACCTGTCGGGGTTGAAACGATCAAACCATCAGAACGTTGTGAGAAGGCAAAGCTGTCATCGATATACACTTCAAACTCGATCATGCGTGCGACTTGGCCGGGGTGAAGTACGGCTTCGTTAAGTGCCGCATTGTGGCTTTTTATTTGGCCATGACGGTGAATTTCAGTTTCAAGTAAGAATCGCTCTTCTTCCATGAACTCTCCCTTTAGCACATCAGTAAGCGCGCTCTGGAAGTTTTCAGGGTTGAGATCGGTAAGAAAGCCAAGGTTACCTCGGTTAACACCAATGACTGAAATATCGAAACGTGACAAGATTCTAGCGGCACCGAGCATATTTCCGTCACCACCCACTACAATCGCGAGATCGGCACGTTTACCCAATTCAATCAGGCTAGAAAAATGTTCTTGTGGGATATCGTCTAAAATAGTGGCGAGTCTGTCATCAACAAACACTTGATAACCCTCAGTACTTAACCACTGATAGATCTCTCTATGAGTCTGAATTGCTTGCTGATCTCGAGGTTTACCAATAATGGCGATGACTTCAAATGGCTTTTTCATACGGTTTCCAAACGAATTAGGCTTGAATCAAAATTCTTCATCCCCATAATAAAGGCAAGTTGAACGTCTATGCGAGTGTTTTATATCAATTTGAGGCGCAAATACGCCAGTCACTTGCATTGAAAACGAATTCTGGAGATATCATGAGCAACGAAGAAAACAAAGTAACCGAAGAAGAGCTAGATCAGATCATTGCTGAAGCTGAGAAAGTTGAAGAAGCTGAACTGAATGAAGACGCGGCTGATGAGCAGGAATCAAAAATTGCTCAACTAGAAGCTGCACTGCTTTCTAGCGAGTCTAAAGTGAAAGAGCAGCAAGATTCTGTTCTTCGCGCAAAGGCTGAAGTTGAGAATATGCGTCGTCGTACTGAACAAGAAGTGGATAAAGCACGTAAATACGCGCTAAACAAATTCGCTGAAGGCCTACTACCTGTTATCGATAACCTAGAGCGTGCAGTACAAGCTGCGGATGCTGAGAACGAAGCGGTTAAGCCGATTCTTGAAGGTGTTGAGCTAACTCACAAAACTTTCGTAGACACAGTGGCTAAATTTGGTCTTACAGAGATCAACCCTGAAGGTGAAGTATTCAATCCTGAATACCACCAAGCCATGTCTATCCAAGAAAGCCCAGACCACGAGTCAAACACGGTGATGTTTGTTATGCAGAAAGGCTACGAGCTTAACGGCCGTGTTATTCGCCCTGCAATGGTAATGGTTGCTAAGTAATTGAGTTGCCGTTTGCTGAGCAGTTGATTATTGCAATTGTGAAGTAAGAAAATAGCGGCGGCAAAATAATTCACTGGTTAACGTGAAATGAAAAGAGAGGCATATGCCTCTCTTTTTTTATGCCTGTAACTTGAGAGTCCACGTAAATAGTCATCAAAATCGCATTAAGAATGTCGTTCTTTTTATTTTATCCAGATCAACGATTTAGAGTTTTATATTATGAAACTGGTTGTTAATTAAGAAATGTTTTGATGTCACACTTGTAATGTTTTTGTAAATAAATGCTTTTAATTGTTATCTTTGTATGTAAAATCCACTGCGATATGGCGATTTTAGTCGCATATATAACTATAAAAGTACAATTTTTAAACACAACAAACTGGAGAAGAACGATGGATAAATCGCTCTCAAGTAAGATTTTTGTAGGCTTGTTTGCCGGCCTTATTATTGGTACTGCTATTCAGTACCTATTCAGTGGCATTGCTATTTTTGATACGTATCTACTCGGCGCTGCTGAAGGTGCTGGTGGTATGTTCGTATCACTTATCAAGTTGCTTGTAGTACCTCTTGTATACGTATCTATTGTTTGCGGTATCGTTGAGCTAAAAGATATTCGTTCATTTGGTCGTCTTGGTGGTAAAACCTTTGGTCTTTACATTATTAACACCATCATCGCGATTTCTGCTGCTCTAACGATTGGTCTTATTTTCCAACCGGGTGCTGGTGCGAATCTAGCGGGTACAGTTTCTGAGACAATTGCGCTTACAACAACTGAAACGCCAGATATCTTCTCTCTTGTTGTTAACATCGTTCCTAGCAACCCTGTAGAAGCATTTGCAAGTGGCGACATGCTACAAATCATCTTCATGGCTATTCTGACTGGTCTTGCTATCCAAGCTCTTGATTCTCGTGGTGGCCCGGCTATCAAGACATTCAAGATGGCTAACGAAATCATGATGAAGCTTATCGGCCTAGTAATGAGCCTTGCGCCATACGGTGTATTTGCTCTGATGATTCAACTAGGTGCAACACTTGATGCAAACACGCTAATGTCAGTTGCTGGCTATGTAGCGCTTGTTGTGGCAATGCTTGTGTTCTGGATTTTCTTCTTCTACCCAATGATGGTTGGTTCATTCACTGGTATTTCTCCAAAGCAGTTCCTACGTGCAACTCGTGAGCAAATCCTTTTCTCACTATCGACTGCAAGTTCGAACGCTACAATTCCAGTAACAATGCGTACTTTAACTGACAAACTGAACGTATCTAAGTCAGTGGCAGGTTTCGGTGTACCACTAGGTGCAACAATGAACATGTCTGGTGTATCTATCTACATCGCACTAGCAACTATGTTCGTCGCAAACGCATTTGGTCAGCCAATCAATACTGCTGACATCTTTACTCTAGGTCTAACTATCTTGCTACTGTCTATCGGTGCTGGTGGTGTTCCTGGTGGCGGTGTTGTTATGGTCGGTGTTCTATTACACCAACTAGGTTTGCCACCAGAAGGTCTAGCGATTGTTGCTGCTGTTGACCGTATCTGTGACATGTTCTGTACTTCTTCTAACGTTGTTGGTGATACTGCGGTTAACACTATCGTAGCGAAATCTGAAAACGAAATCGGCGTTGAAGCTAGCGAAGAAGCTGAACTAAAGAAAGCAGAAGCATAGTTCTTAATTAAGATTCGATAATTAGAAGCCTCGCTCAATTAGAGCGGGGCTTTTTTGTGTCTGTTGGTCTGTACTTTGGTGTTATTGGGTGAGTTGTTCAAAAGAGGAGGGAGTTGGTGTTAAGTCTCATTGTTTATCTTTATTTGAACCGGAACGACCATCAGTTTTCAATATTTAACTTCGATCACAAATAATAATACAATATTATTTTATTCTTTTTGGGAACCTACATTCTGACAATATAAAGGAAACCAAATAATGAAGTTGTCTTACCTTAGCTTACTGACGGCTGCTCTTTTCGCTACTCCAACTCTCGCTTCAAATCTCGATATCGGCCAACAGTTTAATCTTGACCCGGCAAAAGCCCCTGCGCAAAACTTCGACTTATCTAAGTGGAAAATTAACTTGCCTGAGTTGACTACTGAAGGGTCTAGAAAAGGTAAAACGCTAGAGATAGGTAAGAAGGAATTGTCGAATGTAGACACCCCTTACGTTCACCCTGAATGGTTCTATACAGATAAAGAATCTGGAGCGATGGTCTTCGTGGCTCCTAATACAGCACCAACAACGCCGAACAGCAAAAACACGCGTAGTGAGCTAAGAGCGATGCTATCTGACAGCTACTCTGCACCGAGTAATAACTTTGCTATTTCAAGCCATAAAAATGCTGAAGAGTTTGGTTCTATCGGCGGGCAAATGACAGCAACGCTTTCTGTTGATCAGGTGAGCACCAGTGGTAACTATAAAAAGACAGGCGCATTCTCAGTCGTTATTGGTCAAATCCATGGCTCAGACAATGAACCTCTGAAAATTGTTTACCGTAAATTACCAGAGCACGAACATGGATCGTTAACGTGGAACTATGAACTTAATCCGCCTAAAGAACTGAAAAATGCGAAAGACGAAAACGGTAAGAAACTTCGTAAAGACATCCGCCATGACGTATTTGGTCAATACAATTTGAAAAAGGGCAGTTCTGATCCTAGTGATGGCATTAAATTGGGTGAAGTGTTTTCATATGATGTAAATATTAAAGATAACATCATGCACTTAACGTTTACTAAGAATCCAAACTCAGCGGATCCCGTTGTGAAGACCTATGATGTTGATTTGGCGAAAGGTAAATATCAGGGGCACGACGTTGATCTTGGCTATGGTCAAGATTGGATGTACTTCAAAGCGGGTGCATACAACCAATGCAACACTAAGAAGTCGAGCTCGGCATGTGAATGGCGTGGTATGGAAGCGGGTGACTACACACAAGTAAGCTTCTATCAGTTAATTCTCAATCAATAATATTGCGAACCAATAATAGTACTGAATCATTAGCTTTTTACTAATCTCTATTTGAAAAAGACCTTCCATGCGAAGGTCTTTTTTTCGTTAAATGGAATATGGCAGAGATTTCATTTGTGAAGTTGAGCTCGTGAATGTGCCAACTTTCGACCTTAAATGATAAGGGGTAAGCCACTTTTTATCATTAAGTAGAAAGATAGAAGGAAAATTAGATTTATTTTACCTATTTCCCTTGAAAACCAGTTTGCAGCCCTTATCTATGGTGCATACGAAAGCAAAATACATTTGCACTTTAATTTTGTGTATTAGGGTTGAATCCCTGATTACCACCCCCCACATAGTGGGTATAGCAAAAAACTAAATAGAATTTATTCGGAGAAAGCCTGATGGGTCGAATCATTGGTATTGATTTAGGTACTACTAACTCTTGTGTTGCTGTTCTTGACGGTGACAAACCACGCGTACTAGAAAATGCTGAAGGCGAACGCACAACAGCATCGGTAATCGCATACACTGAAGGCGAGACGCTAGTTGGACAACCTGCGAAACGTCAAGCGGTGACTAACCCTCAAAACACGCTGTACGCAATTAAGCGTTTAATCGGTCGTCGTTTTGAAGATGAAGAAGTTCAGCGCGATATCGAAATCATGCCTTTTAACATTGTTAAAGCTGATAACGGTGATGCATGGGTTGAAGCGCAAGGCCAAAAAATGGCTGCTCCTCAAGTATCTGCTGAAGTTCTTAAGAAAATGAAGAAAACAGCTGAAGACTTCCTAGGCGAAGAAGTAACTGGCGCAGTTGTTACTGTTCCTGCTTACTTCAACGATGCTCAACGTCAAGCAACGAAAGATGCTGGCCGTATCGCTGGTCTAGATGTTAAACGTATCATCAACGAACCAACTGCTGCTGCTCTGGCTTACGGCCTAGACAAGCAAGGTGGTGATCGCACTATCGCTGTATACGACCTTGGTGGTGGTACATTCGATATCTCTATCATCGAGATCGATGAAGTAGAAGGCGAGAAGACTTTCGAAGTTCTTTCAACTAACGGTGACACTCACCTTGGTGGTGAAGATTTCGATAACCGCATGATCAACTACCTAGTAGATGAGTTCAAGAAAGAGCAAGGTATCAACCTTAAATCTGATCCACTAGCAATGCAGCGTGTTAAAGAAGCAGCAGAAAAAGCGAAAATCGAGCTTTCTTCTACTACTCAAACTGACGTAAACCTACCTTACGTTACTGCTGATGCGACTGGTCCTAAGCACATGAACATCAAAGTGACTCGTGCGAAGCTTGAGTCTCTAGTTGAAGACCTAGTTCAACGTTCTCTTGAGCCACTAAAAGTTGCTCTAGCAGATGCTGACCTATCTGTAGGCGAAATCACTGACGTTATCCTAGTTGGTGGTCAAACTCGTATGCCTATGGTTCAAGCTAAAGTAACTGAATTCTTCGGTAAAGAGCCACGTAAAGACGTGAACCCTGACGAAGCTGTTGCAATGGGTGCTGCTGTTCAAGGTGGTGTACTAGCTGGTGAAGTTAAAGACGTTCTTCTTCTAGACGTTACTCCTCTATCTTTCGGTATCGAAACGATGGGCGGCGTAATGACTAAGCTTATCGAGAAAAACACAACTATTCCTACTAAAGCGGATCAAGTGTTCTCTACAGCTGAAGACAACCAAAGCGCAGTAACTATCCACGTTCTTCAAGGTGAACGTAAGCAAGCGACTTACAACAAGTCTCTTGGTCAGTTCAACCTAGAAGGTATCCAACCAGCACCACGTGGCATGCCACAAGTTGAAGTAACATTCGACCTAGATGCTGATGGTATCCTGAACGTATCTGCTAAAGATAAAGCAACGGGTAAAGAGCAGAAGATCACAATCCAAGCATCAGGCGGTTTGTCTGAGGATGAGATCGAAGCAATGGTACAAGAAGCAGAAGCTAACAAAGAAGCGGACAAAAAGTTCGAAGAGCTAGTAACTGCACGTAACCAAGCTGACCAAATGATTCACGGCACTAAGAAGCAAGTAGAAGAAGCTGGTGAAGCTCTACCTGCAGAAGATAAAGCGAAAATCGAAGCAGCTATCGAAGCTCTAGAATCAGTTAAGTCTGGTGACGACAAAGAAGCTATCGACGCTAAAGTTCAAGAACTTATGCAAGCAGCTCAAAAGCTAATGGAAATTGCTCAACAGAAAGCTCAAGCTGAACAAGCTGGTGCTGACGCTGGTGAACAACCTAAGCAAGACGACGATGTTGTTGATGCTGAGTTTGAAGAAGTTAAAGAAGACAAAAAATAATTTCGTTGCAGAGTAGCCTGATTTCGTTGTCGGAAGCGCTCACCTACTAACGTAGGCTCCGCGCTTCCTCCTAGAACTCAAGCTATTTGCTTAGGAATTTGTCTCAAAGACTTATTATTGCGGGCGTCAGAGGTAACTCTCACGCCCGTAAATTTGTATTTAGACTTGTCGATCTAGATAATAGCTTTATTCGGCGTTTCAGCCGGCAGAACTTTTATCTAGATTGATACACAGACTGCTGAAGTGATCATTCGGTAGTAGCAATTATTTTGGTGACCTAGAACATGTCAAAACGTGATTTTTACGAAGTATTAGGCGTAAGCCGCGATGCATCAGAGCGCGATATTAAAAAAGCGTACAAACGCTTAGCGATGAAATTCCACCCGGACCGTAATCAGGGTGACGACACCGCAGCAGATAAGTTTAAAGAAGTAAAAGTAGCGTATGAGATCCTGACCGATTCTCAAAAGAAAGCAGCTTACGACCAATACGGCCACGCAGCTTTTGAACAAGGCGGAATGGGTGGCGGCGGCGGTTTCGGCGGCGGTGGTCAAGGTGATTTCGGCGATATCTTCGGCGATGTATTTGGCGACATTTTCGGCGGTGGTCGTCGTGGTGGCGGTCAAGCGCGTGCACAGCGTGGTTCTGATTTACGTTACAACATGGAGCTTTCTTTAGAAGAAGCCGTTCGTGGTGTTTCTAAAGAGATCGAAGTACCAACACTTGTTGAATGTGATACGTGTGACGGCAGCGGTGCTAAAGCGGGTTCTTCTGCACAAACATGTGGCACTTGTCATGGCCACGGCCAAGTTCAAATGCGTCAAGGCTTCTTTGCGGTTCAACAGACTTGTCCTACTTGTAATGGTAAAGGCAAGATCATCAAAGACCCATGTAACTCATGTCATGGTCAAGGTCGCAAACAGAAAACTAAAACACTTAACGTTAAGATCCCTGCTGGTGTTGATACTGGCGATCGTATTCGTCTATCTGGCGAAGGCGAAGCGGGAGAGCATGGCG
Source organism: Vibrio echinoideorum (assembly GCF_024347455.1). Classification (NCBI taxonomy): domain Bacteria; kingdom Pseudomonadati; phylum Pseudomonadota; class Gammaproteobacteria; order Vibrionales; family Vibrionaceae; genus Vibrio; species Vibrio echinoideorum. The sequence goes on along the minus strand of NZ_AP025483.1, from coordinate 2,775,075 downwards.
CACCAGCTGGCGACTTGTACGTACAAGTTCATGTAAAAGAGCACAACATCTTTGAGCGTGACGGCAACAACCTTTACTGTGAAGTGCCAGTAAGCTTCACAATGGCTGCATTAGGCGGTGAAGTTGAAGTTCCTACATTGGATGGCCGTGTAAACCTTAAAGTGCCAGAAGAGACACAAACGGGCCGTATGTTCCGTATGCGTGGCAAAGGCGTGAAAGGCGTTCGTGGCGGCGGTGTTGGTGATTTAATCGTCAAGCTAGTGGTTGAAACACCTGTTAAGCTAAGCTCCCGTCAAAAACAACTTCTTCGTGATTTCGAAGAAACATGTTGTGGCGAAGCGGCGAGCAAACATAAGCCAAAATCTGAAGGTTTCTTCAGCGGCGTTAAAAACTTCTTCGATGACCTAACTAAGTAATTAGATAGTGATTTGAAAATTTTAAAGCCTGCCAGAGTGCAGGCTTTTTTGTACCTGTAGATCAGAGAAAAGAAGCTCAGATAAGAAAGAATCGATATTTCTCAGATAAATTCTAGAGCCCTTTGGTGGTTGTTCTTGTTACTTCCAACATGTTTCTGGCTCCGAAACACCTGAGTGGTGCAATTCCAACTTATCGGTAGTTGAATCTAAGCACTCATCATTCACTTGTTGAGAAAGCGGTTCAGCTTGAATTGAATAGGTGGTGCTACTGGCTGAAATCGCTAACGTGTATCGGTTGGTGTCGGTATCGCAAAATAAACATGTCCCTGCTGAAATAATAGTCTCCGCTGCCGACACGTAACTTCCCGTGTATAGTGTTTCCATCTCCAGTTGAATCTTGGTCATGTCGGCCATCGCTGTGACTCGATGCGCTTTAATTAAATGGCTTGTATAACTTGGGTAGGCAATTGCGCCGAGTATTCCCACAATGGCAACTGCGAGCAATAATTCGATCAATGTCATCCCTTTCATACTTAAGTTGTTGCTGTTGCATATATTTCTTCGAATCATCGCGAGTAGTTTCCTTTCATATCTCTGCCTATTTTTCTCCGGTGGTAGCATCGGCGCAAGATTAAATACGGTTACGCATCAGATTACATAGGAATTTGGGAAATGACTCGAGGGTTTACTTTATTAGAGCTGTTAATCACGGTATCGGTGTTGTCGATACTGATAGCGACGGCTGCTCCGAGTTTTAGTTCTGTCAGTCAAACCGTCAAGATGCAACGGTTGGCAGGGGAGTTGAACGGTTTTCTAATTCAGGCTAAGTCAGAGTCAGTAAAAAGGAATCAAGATCTTTGGGTTCATTTCTCGATGGAAAAGAATGCAGTGCAATCAACAGGAGATTGGACTGTTTGGTTAAAACCTACCGAAGACTTGTCAGGAGAAACCTTACTGCAGTTGTCGGGCGAACCCTTTCGCGACCTTTCTTTTTCTCATAACTACACCGGAGACAGAATCACTTTTGAGAGCGTTCGTGGAAGGCCTTCTCGCGGGACTCTCTATCTGGCTCCTAATGTGGATTCAACCGATCGGGTTCTGATCAAATTATCCAGCCCGCCGGGGCGAATTAAGGTGTGTGGTGAGTTGAGTGCACAGTATGGCTATGATGCCTGTTAAACCAAGATTGACAGCTCTTTGGAAGCAACAAGGCACATCACTGATTGAATTAATGGTGGCCTCTGTGATTGGCGTGTTCGCTATTTCGATTATCGGCAGCGTCTTCATTACGGGGCAGAGAATTGCTAAAGATAAAGGCATTGAGTTATTACTGCTGCAAAATCTAACCAGTACGATGCAGGTCATGAAAGAAGATATCCAACGAGCGGGCTACGATGGCTCTAATGGTTACTCAATCAAGTTATCTGGAGCGAGCAATACCATCCAAGTGAGTGGCGGTGTTGCCGTTGGGTTTGTCTACTTCAGAGAGGGCTCAAACGGAAACAAAGATATTCGAAATATCGTTTATCAGAAAGATGGAACCAAGCTGAAAATATGTGAGAAGGGCACCACTATATCTGAGGCGATTCCTACTTTTAATCAGGTTACTGGATGTTACTCACTTTTCGATGACAGCCTGATCGAGGTAGATGCATTCAGTGTTGATGCTCAGTTATTAGAGCAGAACTCGATTAAAACCACGCTTACCGATATCAGCATTACGGCTTCAATTCCAACCGCAGGTGTTACCAAATCGGTTTCGGTTTCCGTTAAACAAAGGAACTGGCAATGATGGTGTCTAGAAAGCAACGCGGTGTGGTGACCTTGTTGGTCACATCGGTGCTTTTAGTTGGTGCTTTAGTGGTGACGTTAGGCACGTATCGCAGTGTGTTTCATCAAATTAAAGTCGCGCAAAATGAAGTGCAAGGAAGGCAAAATCATTGGCGTTCGGAAGGTGGCTTAGAATGTACTTACTCGTATCTGCTTGAGTTAGATAAAACTATTGCGGATATAAAGGATACGAGTACTCGACCTGCAGATTTTTCTGATTGGTGTTCTCCTTACGCAACTCAACCACAAATCGATATATCCAATAGTGCGGTTTCTAGTGCCTATATTGTGGCGTCATCAGTGAATTCACAGTCACTCTATAAGACAATAAAAGAAAGCTCTCTGCTAGGCCGTGGAGCGATTCAATCTACCGGCCCCATTGAAATCATTGGTACGCTGAGCCTAAAACCGACAGTAAAAGAAGACCCTATTAGTGATAACGAGTATGAGTGTGTCAGTGTGTCTTTTGCTGATCTGTTCACTTATCAATATGACGCTACACATGGTGACTCAGGGCAAGCTTTAGGCTTAGAGGTACTCGACCCTAGTGCTAGTGGTCCATTTTCTGGTTTCGATGGTGTTTGCCATAGTGATTATAAAACGCAGATCCCTAAAGCCAGTTCGGGAAGTAGTTATTCAATCTATGCTCCCGATTATTATCAAGGAACGAATCCGCTTCCTTTCAAAAAAGATTTTAATCCTGATCCTAATATGAACCCGTTCTACACCTTTTTTGGTATCGCTAAAACGGACCAGAGTATTGTCGAGCTATCACAAGACGCAGAGATGTTTAAGCATATACAACTGTTGGATGCGACAGAGTGTGGCTCTGAAATAATGAGCCACTTTACGTCAGGGCAGACAAAAGGATTGTGGATTGAAGGTAATTGTCATATCAATGCTGCTGTTGCTGCCGCAAACAATCAATCACAGCTTCTGGTAGTGCAAGATGGTGTGCTTGCTTTGAATGGCGCCATGACTTACAACGGGGTGATTTATCATTTAGTCGACTATCAAAAGAGCTATGTTAAAGATCGCGTCGATGATTTTTGGAAAGATCTTGCTACACCGAATGTTTTTGCTCCGTTTATAAAAGATATCAACAACATCAGTGTTGAAAAGAAGAGTGTGGGGATTCAATTTGCTTCTGGTTTACCTTCAGGTGGGCTTATCTTCGATTCACCTCTCGGTGTAACGACCATTGTTGGTGATATGGATTTAGATTTTCGTGCAGAATCTAATCCGAATGACCTGCCTTCGTTCTATCAATGGAAGCGAGGATCATGGAATGACTTCTAAACAACAAGGTTTCAGTTTGATCGAGGTTCTTATCTCTTTCTTACTCATCGGTGTTGCTTCGTTAGGGTTGGTTAAGCTGCAGGTCTACGCGGAACAAAAATCGGACTTTGCTCTTCATAGTGTTGAGGCTCTGCATTTTGCTGAGAGGCAGATGGAATATTATCGGACTCGTGTCTCGGAGGTGAGTGGGGCGGTTGGATTAATCCCTTTTGCAGATCTCAATCAAGCGAGTTACTGTCTCAATGCTGCAAGTTCGGATCCACTGTCCGGTTTACCAAGCTCTGCCTATACGATGAAATGTGAAGTGACAAATGCTGATGGTGCTTTGTCTAGTGCGTTAAAAAGCATTACTGTTTCCGTTGCATGGCAAGATCGTATGAACCGTTCGCAAAGCATTTACCTCGAGACTATGCTCTCCAAATACAGTGAATTTGATTGATCTATCAAGCAAACGTTTGTTACATGCCAAGGCCTACGTCACTCCTTTTACTGACATTTTTCACTTCTCGGACATTGTTTACGTGCTAGTTAAAATCCTGTATATGGAATGGTGTGTTTTGTGTTTTTATATTGTTGCTGTTGTATGGTATTTTTGCAAAATATGTCTCCATTTTTGGAAAAGACGGTGGAATCTTGTGCTTTTTGATAGGGACTTTAATAGAATATGTGCTGTACCAATAGGCCATGGTCAAAACTTATATTAGGCTTAAACAAACAACATCACATATGGAGTTACCATGAGTAACCAAGCCGTAAAAAAAGCACCGTCGACTGAGAAAATCAGTGGAATGGATCGCTTTCTAAACTTCATTGAACGCGCCGGCAACAAAATTCCAGATCCAGCAATTCTGTTCTTCTGGGCTCTAGTTATTGTATGGGTAGCATCTGCACTTTTGTCGAATCTTTCATTCGACCTAATCAACCCTCAAACGGGTGCTGCTCTAGAAGTTAACAACCTACTAACTGGTGAAGCACTTGCTAGCTTCCTAGCGAATATGGTTACCACATTCACAGGCTTCGCACCTCTAGGCATCGTACTTGTTGCTATGCTAGGTGTTGGCGTTGCAGATTCTTCAGGCTTCATTACGACTGGCCTTAAGAAGATGCTTAACTTCACGCCAGCTAAGCTATTAACGCCAATGCTGATCCTTGTTGCTATCGTGTCTCACACAGCGGCAGATGCAGGTTACGTTCTAGTAATCCCTCTTGGCGGTATCATCTTCCACGCAGCGGGTCGTCACCCTCTAGCGGGTATTGCAGCAGCGTTTGCTGGTGTATCAGGTGGTTTCTCAGCGAACTTCATTCCTTCAGGTATTGACCCGCTACTAGCAGGCTTCACTCAAACAGCGGCAAACGTTCTTGACCCTGCATACGTGGTTAACCCTCTAGCAAACATTTTCTTTACTGGCTTGTCTTCAGTTCTCATTGTTGGTATCGGTTGGTACGTGACAGAGAAGATCATTGAACCTCGTCTTGCAAAAACACCAGTAGATGAAGATGCTGAACAAGCACCGGATCTAGGTACGTTCACAGCGATTGAATCTAAAGCATTCAAATTCGCGGGTTGGGCAATGGTGGCAGGTATTGGTTTGCTTATCGCAGCTTTGGTTCCTGAAAACTCAGCACTTCGTTCGCCTGAAGGTGAGCTAACGGCGTTCTCAGCACCAGTAATGAAGTCTATCGTTCCTCTGATCTTCATTCTGTTCATTATTCCAGGCATCGTCTACGGCCGTGTAGCGGGTACTTTTAAGAACAGCAATGATGTTATCAAAGCAATGTCAGAGACGATGGCAACGATGGGCGCATACATTGTAATGTCGTTCTTCTGTGCTCAATTCCTATCTGCATTCGCTCAATCGAATATTGGCACAATGCTAGCGCTTTACGGTGCTGAAGGCCTGAAAGCAATGGATCTTCCGGGTGAAGCTACCGTTGTAGGTATGATTCTACTAACGGCATCAGTTAACCTTCTTGTCGGCTCAGCTTCTGCAAAATGGGCACTGATTGGCCCTATCCTAGTTCCAATGTTAATGGTTGTAGGTATCTCTCCTGAGCTATCTCAAGCGGCTTACCGTGTAGGCGATTCTGTGTCTAACATCATCTCTCCATTAATGGTGTTCTTCCCACTGGTTGTTGTTTACTGTCAACGCTACGTTAAGTCGACAGGTATCGGTACTCTAGCTTCTCTAATGATGCCATTCTCGATTGCTATGCTAATCGGTTGGTCTATCTTCTTGCTAGCTTACTGGGCTCTTGGTATCCCACTAGGTATCCAAGCTCCTTACACTTACACAATGTAAGATAAGTAAAGCTAAGTAAGAAAAGCAAAAGTCAGTAAGACAAAATCATCGAAGCCCGCACCGAAATGTGCGGGCTTTTTTTCGCTATCTTTTTCCTACTTTTTATATCCAAGACTTTTTATATTCAAAACTTTCTATATCCAAAACTTTTTATATTCAAAATAAAGGCACTCAGCTTATACTCCGGATCACGGCTAATTGTTGGCCGGTAAAATTAGGAAATCCAAACCACATGAAGATTCTGCTTTTAGTAGGGTTAATTGTTTTAAATGGTCTGTTTGCCATGTCAGAGATTGCATTGGTAGCAGCAAAAAATAGTCGGCTGAAACGCTTAGCCGAAAAGCATCGCTCCGCTCAGATTGCTCTTGAGCTCAAAGAAAATCCAACCCGCTTCCTTTCAACCATTCAAATCGGTATCACAGTAATCGGCCTACTCAGCGGTATTGTCGGTGAGGCTACGTTATCAGCTCCACTCGCGGTTCAACTTGAACTGTGGGGATTCGATCCAACACAAGCGAATATCCTGTCTACCGCCGTTGTGGTTGTGGGTATTACTTACTTCGCCATTGTTGTAGGCGAGTTGGTGCCAAAACGTTTCGCTCAGTCTCAAGCGGAGAACATTGCTGTGTTGGTGGCCCTGCCTATTTTTTGGTTATCTAGAATTGCGACGCCGTTTGTATTTGCGTTGTCTGCGTCAACTGAAGGCATCTTAAAGTTGATGGGGCGCAGTGGCGAAGAGGATAGTGTTACTGAAGACGATATCCATGCACTTGTAAAAGAGGGCTCAGAGTCTGGAGTGATTGAGCGCGGCGAGCAAGAGATGATTCGTAATATCTTGCAGCTTGATGATCGCCTGGTGAGTTCTTTGATGACCCCTCGCCGAGATGTCGATTTTCTCGATATCGACCAACCGGTTGAGCAGCTGCTAAAGAAATTGCGTTCATCAAAGCACAGTGTGTTTCCATTGTGCCAAGATCACCTCAATAAAGTGGTCGGTACGGTGTCGTCCAAAGCCTTGCTGAATCAGGCGGGCAATTTAAGTATTCAAGTCATCATGGGGCTGTCTAAGTCGCCGATCTATGTTCCTGAATCGATGAAGGCATTGCGCTTACTGAGCTACTTTAAAGAGTCAGGTACGGAGATGGCATTCATTGTTGATGAATATGGGGATGTGCAAGGTCTTGTAACGCACTATGACATTCTGGAAGCGATTGCAGGGGAGCTATCCAATAACCCTCAAGATTTGTGGACAGAGGAAGTTGAAGATGGCTTGCTAGTGGATGGGTTAATCCCTATCAGCGAACTGAAGAATCGTTTAGAGCTATCAGATTTAGGAGGTGAGAAGGAAGGTTTCCAAACTTTGACCGGTTTAGTTACATGGTTGATTGGTCGCTTACCTGATATTGGCGAAGTCGTTCAATATCAACAATGGCAGTTCGAAATTATCTCTGTAGAAAATAATCGAATTGTGAGTGTTAAAGCGACAAAAATAGTCAATGAGCTAGGCGATGCTGTTAGTTAGATAAGCCGCTAGATATTTAACGAACAAGCCCGCGCTTGTTGTTCGTTATCTCTTTATTGTTCATAATCACCAAGATTAGGTATGCTTCGTCGCATACCTATTTTTTGTTTTTACCTTTTACTTTTTTCGGAGTCCTCCTTTGTCAGACCATCAATTTAGCCCTCAAGATGAAATCTTCATGCGACGCGCCATCGAGGTTGCTAAGCAAGCAGAGAAAGAGGGAGAGGTTCCCGTTGGTGCCGTGTTGGTGAAAGAGGGGGAGATTATTTCTGAAGGTTGGAACCGTTCAATTGGCAGCCACGATGCCACAGCGCATGCGGAAATAGAAACCTTGCGTAAAGCTGGCCAAGCTTTGGAAAATTATCGTTTACTGGATACGACGTTGTACGTCACTTTAGAACCATGCCCTATGTGTGCTGGTGCGTTGTTGCACAGCCGAGTAAAGCGCATTGTGTTTGGAGCACCTGACTTAAAAGCGGGCGCAGCGGGTACTGTACTTAACTTATTTGAAAGCCAAGCCTCTTACCATTATGCCGACGTTGAACGTGGCTTATTGGAGCAGGAATGTCGCGAACAGTTACAGGCATTTTTTAAACGTCGTAGAAAAGAGATAAAAGAAAAGCGAAAGCTTGAACGTTTGCAACAAGAACAGCTTTTAGAAGAAGAGCAACAGGCTGGAAAGCGGAAGTAAACCTAAACTTAAATGAGACAAGAAGCTTTCGGCACCCTCAATAACAAGAGTACCGCGGAAAAACTTACTTGGTCATTATATTTACTCAGTAAGCATTTGCATGAAAGCACGGTTGCGCCAAATGATCTTTTTCTTATTGTTTGAAAGCATGCGCTTACGACGGTTTGCAGCAACGGTCTTATCAAGGCGCTTCGATTTCAGTTTTTTATTCATCATTTCAACGATTTCCTATTTGTCGTCTGGCTATGTAATTATGACTTCAGTTTTAATTATAGTGGTTATTTGTTTATGAGCTTTGTCGCGAACCTGGCGTTCCGTTTGCTGTCATATTGTTTTTCGCAGTCATCATGATAATAGCCAACATCGTAAGTAAGAAACGCCGCCCCAAGACCAGTAGTTGAATACAACAAAGCATAATGTATCTGTGGTGTGTCGTTATAAAGTTCGATTGTTACTGCAATATGACACTTGAAGTTTAACGGTCACGTTATCAACTTAATTGCTGAATCTAGCCACGAACCTCTTAGCAAAAAAAAAGAGCAATGCTATGTGGCATTGCTCTTTTTCATTTATTTGGAGGACTCAGAGTCATTCACAGCGGATTCGGCCGCACTGATTGTTGATTCTGCGCCTGAGATCTCTAAAGGTGGGATAACCACTAAACCTTCAAGGTTGGCTTCTTCCTCTTTATCACGCTTATTAACATGACCAATAATACTCTGGTAATAGCGGCGAATGTTCTCAACGTAATTCCTTGCTTCATCACCACGCGCATACCCGTAACGAGTTTTACTGTAGTATTTCTTCTGCTTTAGGAGAGGAAGTCGATCTTTCACATCACCCCAAGCGTCAGGATCACCACCTTGTGCTTTAGTTAAGCGACGTGCGTCCATCATGTGGCCATAACCTACGTTATATGAAGCGAGAGCAAACCAGATCTTTTCATGTTGGGTAATTGAGTCAGGAACTCGATTCACGATACGACGTAAATATTCCACGCCACCTTGTACCGACTGTTTCGGGTCGAGACGATTGGTCACACCAACACTCTTTGCGGTTGGCAGCGTCAACATCATCATGCCTCGAACACCGGTTGGTGAGCGAGCAACGGGGTTCCAGTGGGATTCTTGGTAAGCCAAAGCAGCGATTAAGCGCCAATCAAACTCTTGCGAGTATTGTTGAAATAGCGGGGACCATTTTGGTAGTTTGCTATCTAGTGCACGGATGAATGCACGAGTATCGACATAATCAAAAGTGCCAATGTGGCCGATGTATTTCTCTTCTAACGATGCTAGCTCACCAGACTGTTTCAGGTTACCGAAAAATTCGATCAGTAACGCATAAAGGCTTTCATCCTCTGATCTCTCTAAGTACCAAGAGATAGGTTGGTCTTCTGTTAGTTCGAAAGCAAGTGCGACATCAGGGTATAAACGTTGTGCCAAAGAAAGCTCAATTGAGTCTGCAACGGTAAACAGCCGTTCTCCCGTGGATACTTCTTTTAGCAGATCATTGATGTCGGCATTACCTACCGCATCGTAGATAAAGTCATTGTGAGTGCTCTGTAGTTGTTTGAGTGTTGGCTCAAAATGTGAGTCCTTCACTACAACCAAAGACGGCGTCAACGTTTCACTTGATGGAGACTCTTTTGATTCAGTTTGAGCTTTCACAAACTCTTCCTGACGTTCATTCTCAAACGCGATCAGCTGTTCTAGATTTCTTGGACGCCATTGTCCCTTTTTATACACCACTTGCTGGCTTACATAGTAATAAGCAGGCGCCGCGCGATAAGCTCGTGTTAGGTTGCTGTTTTGCGTTAATCCAGTCGCGATCAGATCGATCTCGCCTTTCTTTAACGCAGGGAATAGGCCGGATAAGCGGTAAGCTGGTTTGATCTCAAGCTTTACACCAAGCTCTTCTGCAAACTCACGAGCTAACTCGTAATCCAAACCAGCAGGGCCATCAGGACCAATATAATAAGAGAGTTGGTTATTCAAGGTACCGACACGAAGAACGCCGCGATCTCGTATCTGCTCAAGAACACTTTTAGGTTCAGATTCAATCTGGCACCCAGTTAGCCCAAACAGAGCGATAGCGAGCAGAAGAAATTTAGACGAAAAGATGAGCGTAAATTTAGGCATCAAAATGAAATCTCAAAAAGTGGAAGCCCCTTTATACCAAACCCCGCATGGCTGGCAAAGCAGGTTTAATTAAACAGTTGTAAAAGTGGTGATTAATGCAGCAAAACTAACATTTACACAGAAAGATAAAAAAAATAACGCAAACGGTTGCTTTTGGTGTTACGTCACAAAAAGAAATGCTTTATAATGCGCTCGCATTGAAGAGGTGGAATCGGCATAGGTTTGGCAACCTTCGGGAATAGCTTCGAAGAAAACAGTTAGGTTGTTCCTATAACCCACTGAATTTATTCCAATACTACCTTAATCAACTGCATAAGAGACCTAAGCACATGAGAATTTTGCGTGGCTCCCCAGCTCTATCTGAGTTTCGTGTTAACAAGCTTTTAGAGCTTTGTCGTGAATTAAGCTTACCTGTAACAGGTATTTACGCTGAGTTTGCCCACTTTGCTGATTTAACGGCAGAGCTAGATGAGTCTGAAGTTGAGAAGCTAGAAAAGCTACTGACTTACGGTCCAACGATTGAAGAGCATGAGCCTGAAGGTTTATTGCTGCTTGCAACGCCACGCCCAGGCACTATCTCGCCTTGGTCTTCAAAATCAACTGATATCGCACACAACTGTGGACTGGCTAAAGTGTCACGTCTAGAGCGCGGTACTGCTTTCTACATTGAAACCTCTTCTGAACTTTCTGAGCTTCAACTTGTTGAGCTGAAAGCGATTCTGCACGACCGTATGATGGAAGTTGTTTTCACTGACTTTGAATCAGCGGCGGCATTATTCACAGTTGCTGAGCCTATTCCTTATGCGGAAGTTGACCTTCTTACTGGCGGGCGTAAAGCGCTTGAAGAAGCAAACGTTATCCTAGGTCTTGCGCTTGCAGAAGATGAGATTGATTACCTTCTTGAAAGTTTCACTGAGAAGCTTGGCCGCAATCCGACTGACATCGAGCTAATGATGTTTGCACAAGCAAACTCAGAGCACTGCCGTCACAAGATCTTTAACGCTGATTGGACTATCGATGGCGTTAAGCAAGAAAAATCATTGTTCAAGATGATTAAGAACACCTTTGAAACGACACCAGAACACGTTCTGTCTGCTTATAAAGATAACGCAGCGGTAATGACAGGTTCTGAAGTCGGTCGTTTCTTCCCAGATCCAGAAACTCGCCAATACAACTACCACCAAGAGAAAACACACATCTTGATGAAAGTTGAAACGCATAACCACCCAACGGCAATCTCTCCGTGGCCGGGCGCATCAACAGGTTCAGGCGGCGAAATCCGTGATGAAGGCGCAACTGGTATTGGTGGTAAGCCAAAAGCTGGTTTGGTTGCTTTCTCTGTATCTAACTTAAAAATTCCTAACTTCGTACAACCTTGGGAAACTGATTTTGGTAAGCCAAGCCGTATCGTAACTGCGTTGGATATCATGTTAGAAGGCCCATTAGGTGGCGCAGCATTCAACAACGAATTTGGTCGTCCAAACCTATTAGGTTACTTCCGTACTTACGAAGAAAAAGTTAACTCTCATAACGGTGAAGAAGTACGTGGTTACCACAAGCCAATCATGCTGGCCGGTGGCCTTGGTAACATCCGTGATGATCATGTTCAGAAGAAAGAGATCCCAGTAGGTGCGAGCCTAATCGTATTGGGTGGCCCTGCAATGAACATCGGCCTTGGTGGCGGTGCGGCATCTTCAATGGATTCTGGTTCTTCTTCTGAAGACTTAGATTTTGCTTCTGTACAACGTGAAAACCCAGAGATGGAACGTCGTTGTCAGGAAGTTATCGACCGTTGTTGGCAGCTTGGTGATGCGAACCCAATCGCATTTATCCACGATGTGGGCGCGGGCGGCATCTCGAATGCACTTCCTGAGCTAGTCGATGACGGCGAACGTGGCGGTATCTTCAACCTACGTGATGTACCAAACGATGAACCAGGCATGAGCCCGCTTGAAATCTGGTGTAACGAATCTCAAGAACGTTATGTAATGGCGGTTGCAGATAAAGACTTAGCAACGTTCGAAGCGATTTGTAAGCGTGAACGCGCTCCATTCGCGATTGTTGGTAAAGCAACAGAAGAACGTGACCTTAAATTAGAAGATTCACACTTCGACAATACGCCGATCGACATGCCAATGGACATCTTATTAGGCAAAACACCTAAGATGCACCGTGACGCGAAAACGTTAAAAGCAAACAATCCTGCGATTGACCGTTCTGGTATCGAACTAAACGAAGCGGTTGATCGTGTTCTACGCCTACCAACGGTTGCAGAGAAAACATTCCTTATTACTATCGGTGACCGCTCGGTAACAGGCCTTGTGGCTCGTGACCAAATGGTCGGCCCTTGGCAAGTACCAGTAGCGAACTGCGCGGTAACTGCAGCAAGCTACGACACTTACCACGGGGAAGCGATGTCTCTTGGTGAGCGCACTCCGGTTGCACTTCTAGACTTCGGAGCATCTGCTCGTCTAGCGGTTGGTGAAGCCATTACTAACATTGCAGCGACTAACATCGGTGATATCAAACATATTAAACTGTCGGCTAACTGGATGTCTCCAGCGGGTCACCCTGGTGAAGACGCAGGTCTTTACGAAGCGGTTAAAGCGGTGGGTGAAGAGCTATGTCCGGCACTGGGTCTAACTATCCCAGTGGGTAAAGACTCAATGTCGATGAAGACTAAGTGGGAAGAGAACGGCGAGCAGAAAGAAGTCACGTCTCCGCTATCTCTTGTTATCACTGCGTTTGCACGTGTTGAAGATGTTCGTAAGACGATTACTCCTCAATTACGCACCCCTGATAACCTTGAAGGACTAGGCAACACGTCACTGGTTCTTATCGACTTAGGTAACGGCAAAAACCGCATGGGTGCAACAGCACTTGCACAGGTTTACAAGCAGCTTGGTGATAAGCCAGCAGATGTAGACAACGCAGCGCAACTAAAAGGCTTCTACGAAGGCGTTCAAACGCTTGTAGCAAACGACCAAGTTGTCGCTTACCACGATAAAGGTGACGGTGGTCTATTCGTAACGCTAGCTGAAATGGCGTTCGCAGGTCACTGTGGTGTTAACGCTGATATTGCAGCGCTTTTATCTGCATCAGAGAATAGTGAAGACACACTAGCAGCACTCTTCAACGAAGAGCTAGGTGCAGTAATCCAAGTACGCAACGACGACTTAGATGCAGTACTTTCTACTCTTGCAGCGAACGGCCTAGAAGCGTGTTCACATGTGATTGGCTCTGTTGTTGGTGAAGGGGAAGCATCAGATGAAGTAGTGATTAAGTCAGGCGCAGACGTTGTAATCCAGCGTAACCGTACTGAACTACGTACTATCTGGGCTGAAACTACGCATAAGATGCAAGGTCTACGTGATAACCCAATCTGTGCAGACCAAGAGCACGAAGCGAAGAAAGATAACTCAGACCCAGGTCTGAACGTTAGCCTAAGCTTTGATGTAAACGAAGACATTGCAGCGCCTTATATCAATGCTCCTATGATAAACACAGGCGCTAAGCCTAAGATGGCGATTCTACGTGAGCAAGGTGTTAACTCTCACGTTGAAATGGCGGCAGCATTCGACCGTGCAGGCTTTGAAGCAACTGATATTCACATGAGCGACATCCTAACGGGTCAAGCGGTACTAGAAGAGTACAACGGCCTTGTGGCTTGTGGTGGCTTCTCTTACGGTGATGTACTTGGCGCTGGTGAAGGTTGGGCTAAATCGGTTCTGTTTAACGACTCTACTCGTGACCAATTTGAAAACTTCTTCAAGCGTGAAGATACTTTCTCTCTAGGTGTGTGTAACGGTTGTCAGATGTTGTCTAACCTGCGTGAGCTCATCCCGGGTGCAGAGTACTGGCCACGTTTCGTTCGTAACGAATCAGAGCGTTTTGAAGCTCGTTTCAGCCTAGTTGAAGTTCAGAAGTCTGACTCTGTGTTCTTCAATGGTATGGAAGGTTCTCGTATGCCAATCGCTGTTTCTCACGGAGAAGGCCGCGTAGAAGTACGTGACAATGACCACCTAAACGCGATTGAAAACTCAGGAACGGTTGCACTACGTTACGTTGATAACAACGGTAACCAAACGCAGCAATACCCGAACAACCCGAATGGTTCGCCAAACGCTATCACAGGTCTAACGACCACGGATGGCCGCGTGACTATCATGATGCCTCACCCAGAGCGTGTATTCCGCACGGTTGCAAACTCTTGGTCTCCAGAAGGTTGGGGCGAGAATGGTGCTTGGATGCGTATGTTCCAAAACGCTCGTAAGAATGTGGGTTAATCACTTTCTTACAGGCCGCATTAATCTAGGCTAGGTTAAGCAAAAACGAAAAGCGCAGATCGAAAGGTCTGCGCTTTTTTATTGGCAACTCTTCAGGAACCAGAGCGAAACAAATTAGGTTTGCAGTTTGCTGTTCTAAAAATCTCCACTACGCTAAATGTTATGGAATCAATTTGTTAGGCCATCATTTCTTGTATTCATACAAGAACAATTCAATTTGGCCGTTCAAAAACTGAATCAATCATCGTGGCATAAGAGGGATCTATGAAAACAACAATTACAAAAGCAGTTGCAGTGGCAGCGATTGTCATGTCGTTAGCTGGGTGTGTCGGTAGTAACGCCGTTACTGGGAAATTAATGAAGTTCAACGTCGAGGTTGTAGATAACCGTTACGCTCGTGCAGGGGTCAACTTCTTGCTTGCTCCAGTTTACGCTTTAACATTCGCAGCCGATTACATCGTATTTAACTCGATCGAATTCTGGGCAGGGAAAAACCCACTGACTGGCGCGCCTCATATCTTCGATAGTAAAGTCGATACTATGATTGATGTGAACGATAGCCTTGACGATTCACTGAAAGATGCACCACTTGGGTTCAATAATCGCCATATTGAATGGGGTGAGATGCAACAGATCGATGAGAACACCATTCAAATGGACATCACCTATAACGATGGCGAGAAGGCTGTTCTGACGGGGGTTCGTGATGGTGACAAGGTCAGTTACTACATGGATGGAACATTGGTTTCAGAGACTTCGATTCAAGCTCTTGAGCAGTTAGCAGCCGAGAAAGCGTAACGCTTTCAGTTTGATATAGATAAAAGAAAAGCCGCTGGATTTAACCCCAGCGGCTTCGTATTTTCTAGCATCTAGCATCTAGCATCTAGCATCTAGCATCTAGAGCATAGATTAGTTGTTGCTGTGTAGCTCACTGTTCAGTTCAACAGCAGACTTGTTCGCAAGACATTCAATTTGGCCAGTAATCGAGTTACGACGGAATAGAAGGTCAGAAACGCCAGCAAGGTCACGGGCTTTAATGATTTCTACTTCGTTGCCTTCTTTATCTAGCATGCGAACTTTAGTACCCGCAGTCACGTAAAGACCAGACTCAACCGTGCAACGGTCGCCCATTGGGAAGCCAAGACCCGCGTTTGCGCCTAGTAGGCAGTTTTCGCCGATAGAGATAACCATAGTACCGCCACCAGACAGAGTGCCCATGATAGAAGCGCCGCCGCCGATATCAGAACCGTTACCCACAACAACACCCGCAGAGATTCGACCTTCAACCATGCTTACGCCAGTAGTACCTGCATTGAAGTTGATGAAACCTTCGTGCATTACTGTTGTGCCTTCACCTACGTGTGCGCCAAGACGAACACGAGAAGTATCAGCAATACGAATACCTGTTGGTACCACGTAATCTACCATTTTAGGGAATTTGTCTACGCAATCTACAGACAGAGCGCGACCCGCAAGGCGAGCTTCGATTTGACGCTCAGCTAGTTCAGGAAGGTCGATAGGACCTTCGTTTGTCCATGCGATGTTGTGCAGCAGACCGAAGATACCGTCTAGTACTGTACCGTGTGGTTGTACTAGGCGGTTAGAGATAAGTTGTAACTTTAGGAAGCCTTCAGCAACAGATGCTGGCTTCTCGTCAGTAGCAAGAACAACAAGAACAAGTGGCTGTTCAGACGCTGCTGCTTTTTCTGCGAAAGATGCGTTTGCTGCATCATCGTTTGCTGCGAATGCTTTCGCTAGTTCTGCGCTTTGTGCAGCAGAGATTTCGATAGCTTGGTTGCCTTCAGAGTAACCTGACACTTTAGCCACAGCCGCTACAAGAGCGTCGCTTGGGTTTAGACGTGGGTTAGGGAAGAACGCTTCAATGATTTTATTGTCGCGGTTTTTGGTTGCCGTACCGAAGGCTAGTGAAAAGTAAGCCATGTTGAATCTCCATGTGTTGAGTCTTGATTTTGCCATTCATAGCAGTGACTCGAATAATGAGTGCTGCCGTTAGCAAAGTTAATTTAATTGCGTTCATCATAAAGAGAGCGCCCTCGATATGAAAGGGCGTATCGGGATAAAGTCTGTAAAATGATATTGCTTGTCTTTTTAGCGATAGTTTTTATTTTCCGGATATTACTCCGTGGGCATCATGTCACTGTGCTTACATTAGCCACTTAGTACAACTTCGTTTTCATTTTCGACACTCTTTAGAGCTATCTATTTTGTTCGCAGTATCAATAGAGCTAGTCACATTTTCTTTATAAATTCATGTTTATTATAAGAATTAATCGAATTATGTTGATTAATCGCTTGTGCTTAAAGTTAGGGTAAATACTCAAATTATCAGCAGTGTAATTAAGAGAAGGATCACTAAAAACCTTCAATATATAAGTATATTTCCAGCCATAACGACATTAAAACGATTAATAAAGGATCTTCTATGAATTTTACTAAGTCTTTACTGGTGCTCTCTATCGGTGTAGCAATGGTTGGCTGTGGTTCGGACAATGACGACATCACGGTGACGTGTGACACCGCGGACTCTTGTACCAAATTTACTGTTTTGCATACTAACGATAACCATGGCCGCTTCTGGGAGAACAGTAAGGGTGAGTATGGGATGGCGGCTCGTAAGACGCTGATTGATAGTATTCGTGCAGAAGTGACTCAAAATGGTGGTGAGACGATACTACTGTCCGGTGGCGACATTAATACTGGTGTGCCAGAGTCTGATATGCAGGACGCGGTACCAGATTTTGTAGGTATGAATCTTCTTGGTTACGACGCGATGGCATTAGGTAATCACGAGTTCGACAATAGCTTGGATGTGTTAGATATGCAGGCGGAATTGGCCGACTTCCCGATGCTAGCGGCTAATATTTATATCAAAGATGGAGACACAGTTACTGATGAACGCCTTTTCTCTCCATATAAAGTATTCACCATCAATGGCTTAAAGGTTGCGGTTATTGGCCTGACAACTAAAGATACGGCGAAATTAGTTAACCCTGACAACGTCGCGACGATTCACTTTGCCGACCCGCAAGTCGAAATCAAAAAAGCCATAAAAGAAATTGAGGCCAATGAAACGGTTGATTTGATTTTTGCTACGACTCATATGGGGCACTACGCAGATGGTCAGCATGGTAGTGAAGCGCCTGGCGATGTGTTGCTTGCTCGCTCTCTAGAAGAAGGTCAGTTAGATGCCATTATTGGCGGGCACTCTCAAAATCCTGTTTGTATGGAAGGCAATGAATATGCTGATTTCAATCCGGGAGATGACTGCAAGCCGGATCAGCAAAATGGTACCTACATCATGCAAGCTCACGAATGGGGTAAATATGTAGGTAGAGCTGATTTTGAGTTTTACGATGGAAAGCTGCATTTAGCGAAGTACGACCTGATACCTGTGAACTTAAAAGAGAAGGATGAAAATGGTGATTACCAATTTATCCAATCTGAAATTGAACCTAATTCAACAGTAATTGCTACTCTTTCCGCGTATCAGCAGCAGGGACAAGAGTTGTTAGATGTCATTATCTCTAAAACCGATGCGAAGCTTGAAGGTGACCGTAATGTGGTTCGATCTGAGCAAACTAACCTTGGTCATTTGTTAGGGGAAGCTTATCGCACTTATAAATTAGTTAATGCTGATTTTGGTGTGATGAACTCTGGTGGTGTTCGTGACTCAATTGCGGCGGGTGATATCGCTTATCGTGATGTACTTACAGTTCAACCTTTCGGAAACTTCGTGACTAAAGCAACGATGACAGGGGCTGAGGTTAAAGCATATTTAGACGTTGTTGCGACGATGACTGCAGGATCTGGCGCTTATGCCCAACTCGACAATATTAGCTTAACCGTCGACTGTGATTTGAGTGATGTGACCATTAGAGATATCAATGGCAAAGGCTTTGACTTAGCGGACACTTACACGTTCTCCGTGATCAGCTTTAGTGCCGCTGGCGGTGATGACTACCCAGTAATTGATGTTGAGTCGACGCAGTTGACGGATGCCGCTGTGCTGCGCGAGTTCTTTGTTAATAACCCTGATGTCACTGCCGCGCAGTACGCACCAGCAGATGGTGATCTAATCTATATGAGTAATGGTTTAGAAGTGAAAGGCTGCCCAGCGAACTAATTCACAAACAAGCCTTAAAAAAATAGCCAGCAAATAGCTGGCTATTTTTGTATTGGAATTTCGAGGTATTAACTAGATAAACAGCGCCTTATAAGCCTGTTCAATCCCTTCAATCAACATCTGCATACCGATCACTGCGAGTATCAAACCCATCATTCGGGTTATCACGTTCAATGCACTTGGTCCGACAGCTTTAACGAAGCGTTCACCGAATACAAACAGTATGTAGGTTAGGGTGCAGAGGAGGCCAAATGCCACAATGGTAATAATGGTCTCGTAGATTCCCTCTGTGCTGGCAAAGTTCATCGCAGTTGCAATGGTGCCGGGGCCCGCCAGTATAGGCATGGCTAAAGGTGATACCGCGATACTCAATGCTGCATCTTGCTGCGCGTCTGAATTGACCTTCTCTTTTGCTTTGGCGTGTGTCGAGTCACCTTGCAGCATGTGAAAACCAATAAGAAATACAAGAATACCGCCGGTTATGCGCAGTGCGTAAAGTGTGATGCCAAACAGATCAAAGATGAGCTTGCCGGAAATAGCAAAGGTACTCACGATGATAAAGGCGATGAGCACTGAGCGAAAAGCGATCGACTTCACCATCTCTCTATTGCTATCAGCCGTTAAACCTAAAAAGATCGGCGTATTGGCGATGGGATTCATTATGGCAAAAAAGCCCATGAACACGGTGATGGTATGAATGATCAACTCTTTCATATTATTCCTTTAAAAATATAGGGTTAAATACTTAGCGACTGGTGTATTTAATCTTATAGATAAATAACTATTAGGAATAGATAGTAGAGCAAATATGGATGAAAAACAGCCAGGTTAATACTGGCTGTTTAGTTTTAGTAGTAGGTGTAAAGATTTATTCGTACGTTATTGTCGGTTTCTTAATTAACGGATTTCTTTTGGTTCCTCAAGTTCGACTCACGCCGCTCTGCTGTTAGGCGTTTTGAGATTCGCTAACGGCAACCGCTAGTGCCACAGTCGCACCGACCATTGGGTTGTTACCCATACCTATAAAGCCCATCATTGCGACGTGTGCTGGAACGGAAGAGCTACCTGCGAACTGAGCGTCAGCGTGCATTCTGCCCATGGTATCAGTCATGCCGTAAGACGCAGGGCCTGCTGCCACGTTATCTGGATGCAATGTTCGGCCAGTACCGCCGCCTGAAGCCACTGAGAAGTAAGGTAGACTTTGACGAGTACGTTCCGCTTTGTAGATACCCGCAACTGGGTGCTGAAAACGAGTAGGGTTAGTCGAGTTACCTGTAATACTTACGTCTACTTCTTCTCTGTGCATGATGGCTACGCCTTCGCGTACGTCGTCAGCACCGTAGCATAAGATCTCTCCGCGAGGGCCTTGTGAGAAGCGGCGACGTTCTGTTTCAACAAGCTCACCCGTTTGGTAATCGTATTGAGTGCGTACATAGGTAAAACCATTGATACGAGAGATTAAGTAAGCCGCATCTTTACCCAAGCCATTTAAGATTACTTTCAGTGGTGTTTGACGCGATTTGTTGACGTTAAGTGCAATTTTAATCGCACCTTCTGCAGCGGCGAAAGATTCATGACCAGCAAGAAAAGCAAAGCAGTGGCTCCCTTCATTTAGAAGGCGAGCTGCGAGCGCGCCATGGCCAATGCCCACTTTACGTTGTTCGGCAACACTGCCGGGTTTGGTGAATGCTTGAAGGCCTTCGCCAATGATATTCGCGGCTTGTTCAGCGTTGCTCGCTTTACGAAACAGAGCTAGTGCAGCACCAAGGGTGTACGCATCAGCAGCGCTTTCAAACGCGATAGGCTGGGTATCCATTACTAACGCTTTCGGGTCTACATTGTGTGATAGACAGTATTGGTTCGCTTGCTCTAAAGAGTCGAAGTTCATTTCTGCCAATACGCGACTTACAGATTCATTAAATTGAGTGTTCATCATATCTTTCCTCTAAATTGGCAAAAATTACTGTTGGCGTGGGTTAATAGTGGTAACGGCTTCGTCGAAGCGACCATAGGTACCCATAGCAAGATCGGCTGCTTCATTGGCAGTGACACCTTGATTAATCGCTGTCATCATTTTGCCGAGGTTGAGGTACTCGTAGCCAATAACCTCACGGTTATCATCAAGAGCAAGTTTGGTCACGTAGCCTTCAGCAAGCTCTAGGTAACGAACGCCTTTCGCTGAGGTTGAGTAGCTAGTACCCACTTGGCTGCGTTGTGTTTGACCGAGGTCTTCTAATGCCGCGCCGATTTCTAGGCCACCTTCAGAGAAAGCTGATTGAGTACGGCCGTAAACAAACTGCAGAAAGATTTCGCGCATCGCTACGTTAATCGCGTCACATACTAAGTCAGTATTCAGGGCTTCAAGAATGGTTCTTCCGGTGAGGATTTCGGCTGCCATCGCGGCTGATTGAGTCATGCCTGAACAGCCAATCGTTTCGATTAGCGCTTCTTCGATGATGCCGTTTTTTACGTTAAGCGTTAATTTTGCTGCACCTTGTTGTGGTGCACAAGTGCCTACGCCATGGCTTAAGCCAGAAATAGCGATGACATCTTTTGGGCTAACCATTGCGCCTTCAACGGGAATTGGCGCTGAAGTGTGAAGATCACCCCTTTGAATAGGGCACATTGATTGAATTTCTGAAGAGTAGTGCATAATGTTTTCTCACTATTAGAGTCATTTAAGACCTAGGGCGTTGAGAAAACAGGACGTGTTGGAAGAGGTGTGGCTAATTCACTACAGATCTTGAGTATCGATAATCCAAAGGTGTCATGAACCTTGGTCTTAGTAGACTAAGTCCATTTCAAAATGGAGGAATAGCGATACGTCCAACAGTATTACCTGTTTTCGATTCTGTAGGAGTCATTAGCACTGTTCGAAAAGAACGGGCGGTTGAAGCAAAAGCTTAGGTGGAACCCCATCACCTGATGTCTATATATTAGATCTTTATCACACTTTCGTGCAAGCTAATGTTTAGAGCGATTTCGACTATAAACCGGCTTCATTATATTTCGATAAGTATAAAAAAACGCCAATAATAGGCTCTGGTTAGAGGTGTTATTGACGTTTTTTAGAAAGGTGTCAGCTAGTTACGCTGCATCTTCTTCTGTGTTTTCAACAGCTTCAAGTTTCTTTTCTTTTTTCGGAGCTGGTTTACGCTTAGCGCCTAATGCGTAAAGAACTTCTTCTTTATTCTTCGCTAGGTACATTGCAAGTTCTTCTTGCTTGCCTTCATCTTCAACTAAATCGCTTTTGCTTAACAGTTCAAAAAGCTCATCAGCCATATCCAGCATTTTGTCGTATGCGTCAGCTTCGGCTTTAGAGGTAAAAGTCATTTTCTCTTCTCCGTTGCGTTCCACCACGTACTTGACGATAACAGCCATGGTTAATCCTCTAAGTTTGATAAATTTTACTGGCTTTTTATACAGTTTCTGATGCGAAAAGTCCAGTTGAGGGCGGAACTATGCGGCCTCAATCTTGATGTGTAGCCCAGTCTTCACAATAACTCATGAAAGATTTTAACAGCGGGCTTTGATATTTGTCTTTGTGCACCAACATCCAGAATCGTCGTTTCATGTCGAGCGGTACATCGAGTGCTTTCACTCGGCCTGAATCAATCGCGCGTTGTGCTGCTAATCGGGATAAACACGCGAAACCAAGATTGGCGGAAACCGAATTGATGATCGCCTCGGTGGTATTGAGCTCAAATGACTCATACCAGTGTTCGATACGAGGAGCGACGGCACGCAGGAAGAACTCGCGAGTGCCTGAACCTGATTCTCTCAGTATCCAATGGCTGCCTTCTAGATCTCTTAAATTTACTTTGTCTTTTGCCACTAAAGGGTGTTGATTGCTAACGATAATACACATTTCATCGCTACTGAACTGGCTAGAGATCAACTCCGGATGGAGTGTTTTTCCTTCAATTAACGCGATATCCAGTTCATAATCCACCAACTTTTGGCAGATCAGCGCACTGTTTGAAATAAACAAGCTCTGATCTTGATGCTGAGTACGCTCTCTAAAGCCTGACAAAATAAAAGGTGCCACCTGATTACCAATCGTGTCACTCGCGCCGACCTTTAAATTACCACTTAATGGTTGGTCATCGCGGAATAGAACATCTATACCAGCAGCCCGATGAAGAATCTCGTCGGCTAAGGGAAGAAGCTTTTGTCCTTCTTGATTGAGAATTAATCGGTTGTTGACCCGGTCAAATAGAGAGTGACCCAACTGTTTCTCCATTTCACCCAGTGCCATACTGACGGCTGCCTTTGATAAAAACAGAGCTTCCGATGCGGCGGTAAGTGTCGAATGTTGGGTAATGGTGACAAACACTTTGAGTTGTTTAATTGAAATATTAGCCATCAGATTCCTAGTTTTGCACTGCTGGTGGAATGAATATCGTTCAGAATTAATGAACACTTGTTATATATAATTGGATATTGTTTAACGAAGCGCAAGCGTATTATGGCTTCAACAAGCTGATGAGTTCACAAGTTTAGTGAATTAAGTTTAAGAGAGGCTGACATGATTCAACGTATTAAATATAGATTAACAGGAGCTCCAACACCCATGGCAGGGTTAGCACTCGCAATTGCAAGCTTAGGCTGGTGTTGGGATGGTGTTTTAGTCGCACAAGGTACTTTACACACTCCGGGTTTGGTGCAGTGGATCAGTGCGGGTATTGCGGCGGTATTACTTCTTGTTTTAGCTGTGAAATTTTTGATTCACGGTCACTTATTACGTGAAGACCTTGCTCACCCTGTTGTCGGCAGTGTTGTACCCACATTCGCGATGGGTTGTATGGTGGTGTCTGCTTCGTTGGCGCCAATCTCTCCGTTTCTTCAAGAAGCAATGTGGTTGGCTTCGGTAGCGTTACATGTCGTGTTCTTGGTGAGCTTCTTATACCACAGAGCTAAAAACTTTGAGATTCACCACATGGTGCCAAGTTGGTTTGTACCACCAATCGGTATTATCGTGGCAGACGTTTCTTTTTCAGGTAATCCGATCTTAGAACCCGTTGCTCATGCGACTTTAGTCTTTGGCTTATTGGTTTATGCCGTAATGCTACCTCTCATGATCTACCGTTTGATCTTCTCTCATGAAGTACCTGACGCAGCAAAACCAACGATTGCGATTATGGCGGCACCAGCCAGTTTATCTTTAGCAGGCTACCTAACGGTGACGGCAAATCCTTCGCCAGTGATCATTGGGTTACTCTTTGGCATTGCAGTGTTAATGACGTTTATTATCTACATTGCGTTTTTCAAACTACTTCGTCTGCCATTTAGCCCAGGTTATGCGGCGTTTACCTTCCCAATCGTGATTGGTGCAACGGCGTTATTCAAATTGGCGGCTTGGATGCAAACTGTTGGTGTGGAAACTCACTATGTGGATCAAGTCTTCAACCTAGCGTATCTAGAATTGATTGTGGCAACGTTTGTAGTGGGTTATGTTGCGGTTCGTTATTACATGAATTACAAACCTCATCGTGTACTAAGCGCGGTAGGCAGTAGATTGTAAGAAGCAATAGTTCAAAAGATAAACGGACCTTAAGTTTTCAGTATTTCATAAGCTTATATTCCTAATCCAAACTCGGCACTTATGCTAATCTGGCTTTATATTGTGGCAAGATTAGCGTGAGTGCACTTTGTTTACTGTTTACCATTCCAATAAAGTCGATACTTTAAAAATCCTTCTCGTTCACTTAATCAAAAGTGATCCTTTAGCCAATCCTTTCGAAAAAGAGCAGATCTTGGTTCAGAGCCCAGGTATGTCTCAATGGCTTAAGATGGAACTCGCCAAAGAGTTTGGTGTAGCAGCAAATATAGACTTTCCCCTTCCTGCAACCTTCATTTGGGATATGTTTACCCAAGTGCTTCCTGATGTACCTAAACGCAGTGCTTTTAACAAAGAAGCGATGACGTGGAAGTTGATGAGTTTGCTACCTGCTAAGCTTGACCACCCTGATTTCTTACCCCTGCAACGCTATCTTGAAAACGACGAAGATGATTCGAAGCTGTATCAATTGGCAGAGAAAATTGCCGATATCTTCGATGGATACTTGGTGTATCGACCTGAATGGATGGCGATGTGGGAAGCAGGAGAACCCGTTGCTGAATTGGTCGATGATGAAGGACAACAAGATCACCCTTGGCAGCCAATTTTGTGGCAAGCACTCTATGATCAAACCCTGTCTCAAGGTCAATCGAAATATCACCGTGGTAACTTGTACCATGACTTCATTGAAGCGCTAGCCAACCAACAAGGTCAACTGCAGCATCTGCCGAAACGCTTATTTGTATTTGGTATTTCGTCGCTGCCACCTCGTTACATGGATGCGTTGAAAGCACTCGGTGAGCAGATAGATGTGCACTTAATGTTTACCAACCCTTGTCAGCATTACTGGGGTGATATTCGTGACCGTAAATATTTGGCGAGAGTCGAGGCCCAGCGCCGTAAGCAGTTTGCTCTGGTCGATGGCTTACCTCAATTAGAGGGCGAAGCTTCACCATTGAAAGATGGCATTGAAGCCAATGTTGAAGATGAACTGCATATCAGCCAAGCCGTAGGTAACAGCCTGCTTGCGTCTATGGGAAAATTAGGCCGAGATAACCTGCTCTTACTGTCTCAGTCAGATAGCGAAGAGCACGAGTTCTTTATTGATGTTGAGAGGGATAACCTGCTGCATCAACTGCAAGCCGATATTCTCCAGTTAGAAGAGCATCAAGACGACCACATCTTAGATTCCAGTAACCATAAACAGGTGGTTGAACTGGGCGACCGATCTCTGACCGTACATGCGTGTCACAGCCCAATGCGTGAGGTTGAAGTCCTTCATGATCAGCTGTTGGCGATGTTTGATGCCAATCCGACATTAAAACCACGCGATATCATCGTGATGGTGTCTGACATTAATGCTTATAGCCCAGCGATTCAGGCGGTATTTGGTAATGCTCCGGGTGAGCGTTATATCCCTTACTCGATCTCTGATAGAACGGCTGACCAAGAAAGCCCAATTCTGACCGCCTTCATGCAGTTGGTCGCGCTACCGAATACGCGTTGCTTGGCCTCTGAGTTACTAGAGCTATTAGAAATTCCTGCGATGATGGCACGCTTTGGTATTGACGAGTTTCAATTTGAGCAAGCCAAGCAATGGGTTGAAGAGGCGGGTATCCGTTGGGGCGTGGACTCTTCTACCGCAACCGAATTTGACTTGCCTGCGACCGAGCAAAATACTTGGCTATTTGGTATTCAACGTATGCTTTTAGGCTATGCGATGTCAGATTCTGCGGGTTTATTTGAAACTGAACACTCTCCGATTGCCGCTTATAACGAAGTTCAAGGTATTAACGCCGAACTTGCTGGTAAGTTAGCGCACTTTATTGATCGTATTGCCCATTACCGCCAACGTTTAACTGAAACACAATCTATCGATATGTGGCGTGAAACCTTGCTGCAAATGATTGATGATTTCTTTGCGGTTGAACTGGAAGGCGAGGTGGTGCTCAAATCGATTCGCGATGCACTTTCGCAACTGAATGAACAGCTTGATGATGCCTTGTATGAACAAGAGTTGTCGCCAAGCATTATCTACCAGTACCTCAATAATAAGTTATCTGGCGCGCGTATTAGCCAGCGATTCTTAGCTGGCCAAGTTAACTTTTGTACCTTGATGCCGATGCGTTCTATTCCGTTCAAAACCGTCTGTTTGTTAGGTATGAATGATGGTGTTTACCCTCGCTCAATGCCGCCAGAAGGTTTTGACTTGATGAACGGGCGCACTCGTCCGGGTGACCGTTCTCGTCGTGATGATGACCGCTACCTATTCTTAGAGGCAATGTTGTCGGCGCAAGAGTGTTTATACATCAGTTATGTCGGCCGTTCGATTCAAGATAATACTGAGCGAGTGCCGTCGGTATTGGTTTCAGAGTTGATTGAATACTGCCAACAGAACTACTGTTTGAGTGACGACCAAGCCTTACCAAGTGATGATTCAGGCATCAACCTGACTCAAGCGATCAGCTTTGAACACACCATGACACCGTTCAGCCCTGCTGCGTTTACTCAAGGTGATGCGAGCCATGTGCTGAGTTACGCCAAAGAATGGCTTCCTGCGGCTAACCGTTCAGGTGAACGCAGTGGTGAATTTAATCGCGCCTTAGATGACTATTTGTTGGGTGCGACGTACCCGTTAGAACTCGATTTGGTTGAGTTACAGCGTTTTTGGCGTTTGCCAGTGCAGTACTTCTTTAATCGCCGTCTAAAAGTGGTGTTTGAGCCGCCACTTCCTGTGATGGAAGACGATGAGCCATTTGTACTTAATGGTTTAGAGAGTTTCCAACTTAAGGATGCTTTGCTGCAAGTGTTACTGGACCACCCTGAAGGCGCAGACGAAGCGGTTCGATTGTTTGTCTCTGAGCAAAAAGCACAGGGCCGATTACCGGTCGGCGCCTTTGGTGATATCGAATTTGAAACCAATCGTGTTCAAGCGGAAGACTTAGCTAAAGAGATTCGATTTGTGAGCGGATCACCGCAGCAAGATCTCGAAGTGAATATCGAATTTGATGTGTTAGGCGAAGGCAAACCTGTTCGTTTGATGGGTTGGTTAACTCAAAACTATCAATCGGGTCTAGTTCGTTTCCGTAGCGGTAAAATACGCTCTCAAGATTATTTGGCAGCGTGGATTGATCATCTATCTTGTGCAGTGATGGGGCACGGAAAAACGACACATATTATTGGCTACGACAGAAAAGAAGGCGTGGTTCACCAAACGCTACAACCTATCGGCGATGCGCTTCAGGCGAAGAGTTTGCTGGCTGAGTTAGTACGACTGTTTTATCAAGGCATGACAGCACCACTGCCTTACTTCCCGAAAACCGCATTGGCTGGCGTTGAGGCTGGCTTTAGCCGTGGTAAGTGGGTCGATGACGAAGAAAAGTCCCTTAAGAAAATGGCCGATACTTTTAATGACAGCTTCGCCTTTACGGGCGAGGGCAGAGATACTTACATCTCTCGAATCTGGCCTAAATGGGACGATGAATTGGCTGCTCAGTCGAGAATGTATTCGACACTTGTGCTGCAGGCGGCAAGGTTGGCTTCTGCCGATCTGGAAGATCAGGAGTAAGTGGCTGTGATCAGCAAGATCGATAACGGGTGCGCTGAATTAATGAAAGACGAAAGAGAGTCGCTGCTAAGCATTTGGGATGCTTACTTTCCTGGTGAAAGAAATCAAGGTGAAGGGAATCAAGATGAAGAGAAGCAAGGTACAGGGAATAAAGTGGCCGCCAGTAAATCATTATTAGTGTAGGGCGTTCGCTGTACGGCCACAGGTCAGAGGGACCATTATTCTGTGGTTCAAAGTAACGCATGAGTATAAAACTCGTAGGCGCTCCTGAACTCGTGGGCGCATAGTAGCGAGGCGATCTGAATTGATCCGTGAGAGAGATCGCACTAACTATTAACA
The DNA here is from genome assembly GCF_024347455.1 of Vibrio echinoideorum. NCBI lineage: Bacteria > Pseudomonadati > Pseudomonadota > Gammaproteobacteria > Vibrionales > Vibrionaceae > Vibrio > Vibrio echinoideorum. Next base: position 2,746,982 of record NZ_AP025483.1, on the reverse strand, counting down.
AATTGGCGTAGGACGTAAATTGAATGACGTTTTCTACGCTAGGTCACATTTGTAACAACACATTTATCAGAAGGCAGTAAGGCATGACGACCACAAGCAGTGCTCAGGTAATCGTTCCACAAACACTTGATACCATGACGTTTCCACTTCATGGCGCGCGTTTAATTGAAGCATCAGCGGGTACGGGTAAAACATTTACCATCGCTGGCTTGTATTTGCGCCTACTGCTTGGGCACGGTACCGCTGCGCCGCAAGGTGATCTGACTGAAGTTACTCGACACCATGAGCCACTAACCGTGGACCAAATCTTGGTGGTGACCTTTACTGAAGCCGCAACGGCAGAGCTACGCGATCGTATCCGTGCTCGAATCCATGATGCACGTATTGCGTTTGCTCGCGGGCAAAGTGACGACCCAGTGATTGCTCCTCTGTTACAAGCCATCGATGATCATGCTGGCGCTGCGAAAACTCTGCTCAATGCTGAAAGGCAAATGGATGAAGCCGCTGTATATACCATTCATGGCTTCTGTCAGCGTATGCTGACCCAAAATGCCTTTGAGTCTGGAAGCCGTTTTGATAATGAATTTGTGACCGATGAAAGCCACCTAAAAGCACAAGTGGTCGCCGACTATTGGCGTAAACAGTTCTACCCACTGCCAATTCAACTCGCGGGGGAAGTGCGAAATATTTGGGGCTCTCCCGCTTCATTATTAGCTGACGTAAATCGCTACCTGACAGGGTCTCCGCTGAAGTTGACGGTAGATGCGATGTCGGGTGACCTGCAAACTCTGCACAATCAAAACCTAGACAAAGTGAAGCAACTTAAAGCGCTGTGGTGTGAATCTGAAGTGGACTTTTTGGCTTTGATTTCAGGTTCAGATGTGAACAAGCGCAGCTACACCAAGAAGTCTTTGCCGACTTGGTTAGAAGTGGTGACAGCATGGGCGCAGAGCGACACCCAAGATTACCAGTTCCCAGATAAATTAGAGAAGTTCTCTCAAGCTACTCTGATTGAAAAAACACCGAAAGGCACTGCACCTCAGCACGCGGTGTTTGAAGCGATTGAGAACTTCTTAAACTCTCCAGCAGATCTAAAAGCTCCATTGCTGGCACATGCGATTACTCACTGTCGAACTATGCTAGCTAAGGCTAAACAGCAAAAGCAGTGGTTATCGTTTGATGATTTGCTGACTCAGTTATCCGCGTCCATTGATGTGGATGAGCAGTCATTGTTGGTGGAGCGAATTCGAACCTTATACCCAGTGGCGATGATCGATGAATTCCAAGATACCGATCCGCTGCAGTACAGTATTTTCAGCCGAATTTATCTCGATAACCCGCAGTGTGGTCTGTTTATGATCGGTGACCCGAAGCAGGCAATTTACGGCTTCCGTGGCGCAGATATCTTTACCTATATCAAGGCGAGAAACCAAGTTAGTGCTCACTATACATTGGGGACTAACTGGCGTTCGAGTGCTGATATGGTCAGTGCGGTAAACCAAGTGTTTATGAATTCGGATAGCCCGTTTATCTACGACCAAGATATTCCATTTTTGCCCGTCGCAGCCAGCCCATCGGCTGATAAACGCCAATGGGTAATGAACGGAGAAACTCAGCACGCACTTACCTTTTGGCTGCAAGATGCTGAAGATAAGCCCTTACCAAAAGGCGAATATCACAAAGCCATGGCCGAGGCGACGGCGAGTCAAGTTCAAACCATTCTGACGGCTTCTCAAAACGAACAAGCCTATTTTGATAACGGCAAAAAACAACATGCCGTGAATGCGGGTGATATTGCTGTCTTGGTTCGAACCGGTAGTGAAGGTCGCCTGATTAAGAACGCGCTGTCTGAGCAAGGCATTGCAAGCGTGTATTTGTCTAACCGAGATAGCGTTTTCACCAGCTTGGTCGCACAAGATATTCAACGCTTACTGCAAGCGGTGCTGACGCCAGAAAATGACCGTGCATTGCGCGCGAGTTTAGCGTCGGAGTTGTTTGCTTTGGATGCCGCCTCATTGGATGAACTCAACAACGATGAAGTGGTGTGGGAAAACGTCGTTAACGAATTTCGAGAATACCGTAAGTTATGGCTACAGCGCGGCGTGCTACCAATGCTTCGCAGCGTGATCAGTAAACGACATCTCGCGGAACGTTTACTGGAAGAAGAAAATGGTGAGCGCTCACTCACTGATTTGATGCACATTGGCGAATTGTTGCAACAAGCAAGACAAGAGCTCGACAGTGACTATGGCTTGTTGCGTTGGTTGGCAGAAGCGATATCAGATGCACAAAATGGTTTAGGCGGCAGCGATGACGACATTCAACGCCTTGAATCAGAAAGAAACTTGGTTCAAATCGTTACCATTCATAAGTCGAAAGGCTTGGAATATGACCTCGTATTTTTGCCGTTTGTCGCGAGTTACCGTGAAGCGAGTGAAGGCAAGTTCTACGATCACGAGTCAGATACCACAGTGCTTGATATTACCGGTAGCGATAGTGCCTTAGCACAAGCTGATAAAGAACGATTGGCGGAAGACTTACGTTTAATTTACGTGGCGCTTACTCGTGCTGTTTATGGATGTTTCATTGGCATGGCACCGCTACGTAAAGGGCGTTCAACCAAAGAGCCAACAGGCGTTCACTTGAGTGCTATGGGCTACTTGGTTCAAAACGGACAAGAGCAAGGCATCGCCGAGTTACATCAAGCTCTGTCAGCGATTGAGGGTAAGAATTCAAGCGTATTGCTGTCTGAAACACCAACCGCTCACGAGCAAGTGTTTGTTCAGGCAGAACAAGTGAGTGACGACCTACAGGCTAGCGAACTGAAGGCTTCAATTGACCGAGCTTGGCGTATCACCAGTTACTCGGGGCTTGTAAAACAAGGCAGTCACGGAGCAAGCCATGACGCTACGATTGAGGTGTCTGGCTTCGATATTGATTCAGCCGATGAGCAAGATGAGTCGGAACTGATTGAACCGGAACGTTCTATATTCACGTTCCCTCGCGGTGCTCGCCCTGGTACCTTCTTACATACCTTGTTTGAGGATGTTGAATTTACCGAGCCAGCAACCAGTGACCATAACACGCAAGTAATCACTCACTTGTTAGAGTCAGAGCAATACGAAATCGAATGGTTACCGGTGCTTCAACAGCTTGTTGATACGGTGCTAAACACGGCTTTAGATGGAAAGAACTTAAAGCTGAGTGAGAAAGACTCAACTCAACGACTGGTTGAGATGGAATTCTTGTTGCCGATCGAAGTATTAGCATCCTCTGAACTTAATCAAACCATCCAGTATCACGATCCATTGTCGGCAAAAGCGGGTGATTTAGGCTTTCAAACGGTGCGAGGCATGTTGAAAGGTTTCATCGATTTAGTATTTGAACATAAAGGCAAATACTATGTACTCGACTGGAAATCGAACCACTTAGGTGATGATGTTTCTGTCTACCATGGTGAGGCATTGAAATCGGCGATGGCCGACCACCGTTATGATCTGCAATATCAAATTTATGCTTTGGCGTTGCACCGTTTCTTACGTAGCCGCGTTGCGGATTACAGCTATGAACAACATTTCGGTGGGGTTTATTACTTGTTCCTAAGAGGGATGGATGGTCAATCTCAACAAGGTATTTTCTCGGCTAAACCAACACTGGCTTTGCTCGATGAAATGGATCAATTGATTGACGGTAAAGTAATAGACAGACGTTCAGCACAATTGAATGACAATGAAACTGGACAGATGGGGCTTCTATAATGACAACAACGACCACGATTGATACGACAAACCCTGTAAAGCCAGTTTCACTTATCCCTGATCAGCTCATGGATGTATTGAAGTTCCTTGCGGATAAGGGCTCGATTCGTCAACTGGATTATCAGTTTGCTCGTTTTATTGCGCAGCAAGCAACGAGTTATTCTCAAGAGATCGGCTTTCTTGCTGGGGTTGTAAGCCATGAGTTGGGCAAGGGGCATATCTGTACTCAGCTTATACAGCAGTATACGGTAGGCCCTGAACAAACGGCGGATCTTGCTCAGTTACTTGGGTTGTACGGTGAAACTGCCCTGCAATTGAATCAAAAGTTATTAGGTATGGATTGGGTGGCGGTACTTCAATCGTCAAACCTAGTAGGTACAACCAATGATTGCGTTAAGCCGCTGATGTTTGATGGGCAGCGTGTCTACTTGCAACGTTATTGGAACTACGAAGTTGTGTTGGCTGAGACCTTAAACCGTTTAAGTAAGCCAGTAGAGTTCAATATTGAGCAGAAAAAAGCGCTGACTGAAACGCTCAATCAACTATTCGCACGCAGTTACCATTTTCTGTTCAATGCCTTAGCAAAGGCTGAAGCAAACCAACAAACCTCTCAAGTGTTGCGCCAGCAGTTAGTGTGTGACCATCTAGATATCGTCGATGAACAGGCTTTGGATTGGGGTTCTATCGATCAAGCGATTGTTCAAGCCAAACAAGTGACCGATTTAGATGTACTGGATAGTCTAGTGCCGTTATCTGTCTGTTTGAACTGGCAAAAGGTCGCGGCAGCAGTGGCGTTAAGTCGTCGTTTCGCGGTGATTTCTGGTGGGCCGGGCACGGGTAAAACCACTACGGTAACCAAATTACTATCGGCGATGGTTGAGCAATCGTTAAGCCAAGGTAAAACACCGACGATCAAGCTCGTGGCACCGACAGGTAAAGCGGCGGCACGTTTAACTGAGTCGATTGGTAAAGCGATTGAGCAGCTGCCATTAGCACCTGAAGTGAAGGCCAACATACCGACGGAATCGAGTACCTTGCACAGACTGCTTGGTGCGATTCCGAATCGCGCTGAATTTAGACACAACCGACGCAATCCACTTCACCTTGATATATTGGTGGTGGATGAGGCTTCGATGGTCGACTTATCCATGATGTATAAGCTGGTGGATGCACTCCCTGAACACGCAAGGTTGATTCTGCTTGGGGATAAAGATCAGCTCGCTTCAGTAGAGGCTGGTGCCGTGTTAGGTGATATATGTTCATTCAACTCTGTCGGATATAGTTCAGCTCAAGGCAACTTGATTGCAGAGATGACAGGTTTTGACGCGATAGCCAAACCAAGACAAATCAAAGCTGGAGCGGTTACTCCTCCTGCGATTGCGGATAGCTTGTGTATGCTGCAGAAGAGTTACCGCTTCGATGCGCGTTCAGGTATCGGGCAATTGGCAAAAGCGATCAATAACGGGTCTGCCAGTCAAGTTGACCAAGTTTTTGCTAAAGGATTTGGAGACATTGAAAATCACCCGCTGTCGAGTGATAGCTATAACTTGATGCTGCGAACTTTGGTCAATGAATATGGTGGGTATCTCAATAGAATGAATGTACCGCTAGAAGAGCTAGAAACTCAAGAATCACGCGCAAAATCGGTTCTCGATCTGTTTAGCCAGTGTCGATTACTGTGCTCTATTCGTGAAGGGGATTTTGGTGTTAAAGGCCTCAACCACAGAATCGAAAGGGCACTTGCCGCAAGACGTTTGGTGAATCCACATAACGATGAATTGTGGTATCACGGGCGACCTGTGATGGTAACGCGTAATGATCATGGTTTGGGTTTGTATAATGGTGATATTGGTATCTGTATGCTTGAGGCTGATGCAACGACTTTAGAGTCAAATAGTGCGAATTCCACACCTAGATTGAAGGTGTATTTTGAATTGCCAGATGGCAGTGTGAAAGCAGTGCTTCCAAGCCGAGTACCCGATCATGAGACCGCTTATGCGATGACGATACACAAATCTCAAGGCAGTGAGTTTGATCTGACCTTGATGATCTTACCGCCAGACTTCAGCCCTATTTTAACGCGCGAGCTTATCTATACAGGGATTACGCGTGCTAAGAAACGACTGATGATGTTCAGCGATACAAATGTATTGAAGCGTGGGATTAAGGTGAAAACAGAGCGAGTGAGTGGTTTAGGCAGTCGCTTAACGAATTAGTCGTTAATAGCAGCTAGAAAAGGGCTTGAACTTAGAGCTAGATAAACACAAAGCAACCATCCCTGGTTGCTTTGAACGTCATTAAGACTCTTTGCCTAAAAACGCTCGAGTAAATGATATATGGTTTATCTTGTATTTTGCTTGGCAATTCAAGATAAACTCTTTTAGATTTTCGCTCACAGGGAACACGCAGTGTACGTCTAGCCCTTCTAAGAATTGGTTATCAGCCATATCCCAAAAACTTTGCAGCGAGTTACAAACAATGGTTCTCATATCAATGTTGCTCTTTTTGCTGTTTATATCAACGGTCAGAACGGCTTCTAGCGTGTTGACCGTTAACGGGTATAGCAATCCGTGCAGTGACCACCTCAATGTTATAGGTTAAACATTGGGGGGTATTCCAATAAAAACGTTTGTTGATATTCATAAAACGTGCAAATTCTATACAATTATTGGTGTAAGTTAAAGTGCATAGTTAATAAAACTCATATAGTAAACGATTACATTTGCAATTAATTTGAAATCAAAGTGAGATTTTGATCCAAAACTTTGTTTATACGTTTAGCGCTAAGATTTTTGAGTTTCTCTGATAGTTGTATAACCCCTGTTTTTCCATCGGTAATTCATCAACACCTATCTCGTAAAAACCCTGTTCTCGGAACCAGTGAAGGCTATGTGTGGTAAGAACAAAGATCTGGTCGATATCACGCGACTTGGATTGATGACGCATATAATCCAGCAGTAATTGCCCACGGTTTCCATCGCGGTAGTCAGGGTGGATAGCGACACACGCCATTTCTGCCATGTGATCTTCTGGATAAGCATATAGTGCAGCGCAGCCAATAATCAGACCGTCTTTTTCAATGATGGTAAAACGATGGACTTCTTGTTCTAACTGCTCTCTTGAACGACGAACGAGAATACCTTGTTCTTCAAGCGGGCGAATAAGGTCAAAGATACCACCAATGTCATCAATCTGAGCTTGTCTGACTTGCTCGGCACTCGCCATGACCACTTGGGTTCCAATACCGTCGAAAGAGAACAGCTCTTGGATTAATGCGCCATCCACTTTGTAGCTGATTAAGTGACAACGAGGCACTCCTGCACGACAAGCAGAGATTGCGCCTTTCAAGAATCGCAGTGTTCCTGTACTCATATCTTCAGCTGGGTCTTGAGATTGAGTTAAGCGTTCAAGAATTTGTTTGGCGTCTTTAGGGAATAGTTCGGCGAGTACATCACCGTTTATGTCTGTTACGCCTTGCTCTGAACAAAACCCGATGAGTTTGTCGGCCTTTAAACGAATGGCAACTTGAGTCGCGACCTCTTCAGAGAGCAGGTTAAAGCTCTCGCCAGTCACGGAACTGGCAATAGGCCCAAGCAGCACAATAGAGCCTTGGTCGAGTGTGCGATTAATCCCTTCTATATCTATTCGACGAATGCGCCCGCTGTGGCAATAATCAGTACCATCATCCACACCCAGAGGTTGAGCCGTGATGAAGTTACCACTCATGACATTAAGTTGAGTGCCAGCCATTGGCGTGTTGTTTAGGCTCATTGAAAGGCGAGCCGTAATAGCCAGCTGTAATTGACCCGCAGCTTGCATTGCCACACCTAAAGAATATTCGTCGGTGACTCTAATGTTCTTGTGATAAGGCGTATGGCAATCTTGCTTTGCTAACAGTTGGTTGATCTGTGGTCTGGCTCCATGCACGAGAACAATCTTGACTCCCAGGCTGTGGAGGAGGGCTATATCACTAATAATGTTCCCGAAATTCTTATCGGCAACGGCTTCGCCTCCCAGCATAATGACCATGGTTTTGCCACGGTGAGCATTCACGTAAGGTGTTGATTGTCTGAAGCCTTTTACTAGCGCTGTACTTCTTAATTTCACAGAACAAATCCATTTTGTTTATTTATTCGTTAATTTAGCATTTAAATTCAAATCTAAACAACATGTTTTTGGAATAAAGCGCAAACTATTCTCATCGAGACTTCATTATACAAACTGTCTCAGTGTAGAATGTATACAGCATCTTTATGAGTAGTAACCGAATGCAACAAGCGCCAGCACGAAAGAACAAGATCGATGAAATAACGAAAAACCTTTACAGTGAAGCAGAACAACGCAATCAATCTAAATTGAAGCGTAAGATCATCGAACGTTGCTTGATGGTATTAGCCTTGGTGGGCTCATTTGCTGTGGTTTCTTTATTTAGCGATGTGCTTTCTCGAGTACAAGATGCAGCAACACCTGACCACTTGCTATACGGTACTTGGGTAGAGCAGGATGTTGCCCATTATGCGACAGATGAGTTTGTGCTCAATGCGAATGGTGTGTCAGTTCGTGGCTCAGTTGTGTCGACTAACTTTGACTTTGACGGTAGCTACTTTGAATATGAAACAGGTGATAAAAAATACCGCTTTCGTATGACTAATGCTGACAATACAGAAATGGTGCTCGATTCAGGTGCTCACTACAATCCTATCTTCCGTCTTAAGGGATATATCGATAATTCAGTTCGATAGGTTATCTTACTGTAAACTCTTACAATCTAAGATTGTGTTATCTGACCGTTTTTGTCATCCTCGATGCATAGAATTTTTAGGATGACTCTTGTGATTAAAAAATGGCTTCCCCTTGTTGCCGCCTCTTTCTTATTTGGCTGTGCTCAACCTACCGATCGTGCTCAACAACACCTTGATGATGAATTTCCCCGTACCTTAAATAAGGTCGATCAGGTTGAATCCAACAAACCAAGAGACTACACCGCGTTTTCAGAACAAGCTGAGATGGTGGTTTCTAAGTCCCCTTCAATGGCTAAGATCTATGAACCGCTGTATCAACAACTCAACGAGTGGGCGATGCTGAGCGGTGATCCTAGCGAATTAGCTAACTTTGGCGTTCAAACCGCTCAATTGGGTGGTGGAGATAAGCAAGGTAATGTTTTGTTTACCGGCTATTTTTCTCCTGTCATAGAATTGCGTCATGAAGCGAGTGAAGAATATCGTTTCCCTGTTTATGGACTTCCTGATTGTGATAAAGAGTGTCCGACTCGCGAAGAAATTTATAATGGTGCATTAGAAGGGCAAGGCCTTGAACTTGGCTATGCAGCAAACCGTATCGATCCGTTTATGATGGAAGTGCAAGGCAGTGGTTTTGTGCATTTTGGTGACGACGATACGCTCAAGTACTTTGCTTATGCAGGTAAGAACAACAAAGCTTACGTGAGTATTGGTCGTGTATTGATCGACCGAGGCTTAGTTCCTCGCGAAAAAATGTCACTGAAGGCAATCAAAGAGTGGGTATTGGCGAACGAGCCTGAAGTGGTAAAAGAGTTGCTTGAGCAAAACCCTTCTTTTGTCTTCTTTAGTTCTAGAGAAGATTTGTCGGTAATGGGAAGTGCTGGTATTCCATTGTTACCAATGGCTGCGGTCGCAGGTGATCGCTCTATTCTCCCTATGGGAACACCAATACTTGCGGAGGTTCCATTGCTGAATGCCGATGGTACTTGGAGTGGCGCGCACCAACTAAGATTGTTACTGGTTTTGGATACCGGTGGCGCAGTTAAGCAGAACCATTTAGATCTCTACCACGGTATGGGCCCAAGAGCGGGTACTGAAGCGGGTCACTACAAGCATTTTGGTCGTGTATGGAAGCTTGGCTTAGATGGCAGTGCAACCGAAGCGCCTTGGGCTTTGCCTCCTGAAAAGGTCGAGTAAACAACAATAAAATAGGGCATTGAAAGCGAATCGCTAATCCCCTAGACTTTTAATTCAAGAGTGCGTATAAAACGCACTCTTTTCTTTTTCTCAGAAATAAATTGGCGGCAATAATGCGTGAATTGACCACACCAGCTTCAGAAAACTATGACCAACGATTTGGTGGTACTCGCCGCCTATATGGCAATAGTGAAGTCGACATACTTAGAGCAGCGCACGTGTGCGTGATCGGTATTGGTGGCGTAGGTTCATGGGCTGTTGAAGCGCTTGCTCGTACCGGTTTGGGTGAGCTGACTTTGATCGATATGGACGATGTGTGTGTGACTAACATCAATCGCCAGATCCATGCAATGTCGGGCACCGTTGGCAAAAGCAAAATCGAAGTGATGGCTGAGCGCGTTAAGCTGATTAACCCTGAGTGTAAAGTTAACTTGATTGATGATTTCATTGGCCCTGACAATCAGGCTGAGTACTTGTCGAAAGAGTTCGATTTTGTGTTAGATGCGATTGATAGCATGAAAGCCAAGGCTTCGTTGTTGGCGTATTGTCGTAGTAACAAAATCAAAGTGATCACCACGGGTGGCGCGGGTGGGCAAGTCGACCCAACTCAAATTAAAGTCGCCGATCTGACTAAGACAATTCAAGATCCGCTAGCGAAGAAGCTTAAAGATACTTTACGTCGTCACCACAATTTTCCTAAGAACCCAGATCGTAAATTTGGTATTGATTGTGTGTTCTCTACTGAGCAACTTAAATACCCTCAAGCTGACGGTAGCGTATGTGCTGCGAAAGCGACTGCAGAAGGGCCAAAACGCATGGACTGTGCGACGGGTTTCGGTGCAGCAACGGTTGTAACCGCGACTTTTGGCTTTGTGGCTGTTTCTCGTATCGTAGAAAAGATCATTCAAAAGCACTCTAAGTAGTTCTCTATTATTTGCTTAAGAACACTAAACCATTGTCACCTGTACATTTAGTCATAATCTATTGGATATTAAAATGATGTCATTCCCAAGCTCTCCATTTGGTACTGAAATTACCAGTGATGATATTGTCGCAAAAATGCAGACATTCAGCGGTTGGGAAGACCGTTATCGCCAAGTGATTCAATGGGGAAAGAAACTGCCCAACATGCCTGATGAGCTGAAGAGTGAGCAGGTTGTAGTTTCTGGTTGTGAAAGCCAAGTGTGGCTGGTCTCTCAGAATGTCGATGGGGTTTGGTCTTTTTGTGCAGATTCTGATGCTCGTATCGTGCGCGGTCTGATTGCATTAGTGATGGCTGCGTATGACGGCAAAACATCAGAGCAGATTCAAGCGTTCGATATTGACGGCTACTTTGAAAAAATCGGTCTAATCACACACTTGAGCCCATCTCGCGGTAATGGTTTAAAAGCGATTGTTGCTCAAATTCAAGAGCTAAGTGCTTAATATCTCTTAGATACACAGAAACAAAAAGGGTTGACGCTAAACGCCAACCCTAAATAATTTCGTTACTCGTTACTCGTTACTCGTTACAGCATATCTACTGCTTTCTCTACTGCAGCAATCAGTTTTTCAACATCATCCATGTTGTTGTAAATCCCAAATGAAATTCGTACCGTTCCTTTCACATTAAGCGCATCCATTAATGGATGAGCACAATGATGTCCTGCGCGTACCGCGATACCTTGTTGATCTAACAGTGTCGCAATGTCTTGATGGTGAACACCATCCATCACAAAAGTAATCACGCTTGCGTTGGGCTGATACCCCAAAACCTGAATATCATCCAGTTTACTGAGTGCACGGTAGGTTTCGTGCTGAAGCTGGTGGATATGATTTTCGACATATTGCTGTGCAAAACCACTCAACCATTCTATTGCAGTGCTTAATGCTATCGCGCCGGCTACATTTGGTGTTCCGGCTTCGAACTTACCAGGCAGTTCAGAAAAAGTAGTGCCAGAAAAAGAGACGCGCTCAACCATTTTGCCACCGCCGTGCCAAGGTGGCATCGCTTCGAGCAATTCAAGTTTGCCATAAAGTACACCGATACCCGCAGGGGCATAGAGCTTGTGTCCTGAAAATACGTAGAAATCCGCACCTAAAGCAGCTACATCAACGGGCTCGTGTACGATGCCTTGTGCGCCATCAATAACCACAATCGCATTCATCTTGTGTGCTTTTTCTATGACAGCTTCAATTGGCTGACGAGAACCCGTCACGTTGGTTATCTGAGCTAATGCAACAATCTTGGTTCGTTCATTTAAAAGCGTATCAAACGCGACTAGGTCAAATTCGCAATCCGATCTCATCGGCACTTTAACGACTTTAGCCCCGGTTTGCTCTGCCATAATTTGCCAAGGCACAATGTTGGCGTGATGTTCCATTTCGCTAACCAAGATCTCATCGCCTGGCTGAAGGGTACTTCTTGCGTAGGTTTGAGCTATCAGGTTGAGTGCTTCGGTGGCTCCGCGAGTCCAAATGATCTCTTTTGAAGATCTTGCACCAATAAACTGAGCGACCTTATCTCTTGCCGCTTCAAACTGACTGGTCGCGTTCGCTGTTAAGCTATGACTACCACGGTGAACATTGGCATTTTGTTTGGAGTAATATTGGCTAATGGCATCAATAACCACCTGAGGTTTTTGTGTCGTTGCCGCGCTGTCTAAGTAAACCAACGGTTGTTGATTGACGGTTTGTGATAACGCAGGGAACTGCTCTCGGATGTGATTGATATCAAGCATCTATTCTTACCTAAAATCTTGGAAATTGGTGCTAGCGTTATGCTTAGCGGTATCGTTATTTTATCGCGACTTGTTAACCGTTGCTGACTAATCTTGATGATTCCAGCTATTTTCTCGTTCTTTGACTTGAGCAAACAGCTTTTGGTTAACGGGAACCTCTATCTGATGCTTAAGTGCTGTCTTTATAAGGTGTCCGGTAATGAAGTTTATCTCTGTCTTTCGTTGGTAAAACATATCTTGCTTCATTGAGGAATTGTTCTTTGCCGTGGCTTGGATAACCTGTTTGACGCTTGTCTCTAATTCGTCGAATGAACAAGTAATGCTTTCAGCTTGCATCACTTGCGTGAGTTCTTTAATTATAGAACTCAAAACTTCGCTAAATCTTTGGTCAGCAAGCTCTCCGTTTTTGATTTGTTCCAGCCCAGTCAGTGGGTTGATGGCACAATTGATGGCGAGCTTAGTCCATAGCGCTGTTTTTATCTCAGGATTCCAACTCACGGCAGGCAAGGCATGTTCCAACACATCAACTAAAAAAGTGCACTGCTGACCCTTGAGGTTAAAAGCCCCCAATTGTGTTTGACCGATTCCTGTGTGGGATACATTGTTGTGACTGGGTTTGAATGCCGCTTGGGTGGTGGTCGCCAATACTATTGGATGAGCATCAATTTGAGTGGCGATGTTGTCGACCGCGCCCATTCCGTTATGCATGAACATAAGAATGGTGTCAGAGTCGAGATATTGAAGTAGTGGAGTAGTGGCTTGTTCTACTTGCCAAGCTTTGACCGTGAAAATAACCAAGTCACTCGCTGATAGCTTTTCGATATTGTTGTTACTGAAGGAAAGTGAAGCTTGTCCATCAAGTGATAAGTCTATTGAGTTATCAGTGGAACGACTCCACAAAGACACATTATGACCAGCTTGAAGTAGTTTTATCGCCCACAAAGAGCCGATAGCCCCAGGTCCAACAATCGTGATGTTCACAGCAATACCGAGATAAGAAAGTGATGCTGAAAGGATAGCGAGACATTAAATGAAAGCAATAAAAAATGGCACCCGAGGGTGCCATTTAGGAAGTTTTCTTAACTCGTTCTATTAGAACTTGTAAGTTACTGCAACGTAGTGACCTACGCCAGAAGAATCAGCTTGTGAAGTTGCATCCCACGGAAGGTCAGCACCGTCTTCAAAACCGTATACATCACTGTATAGTTTCAAGCCGTAACCAACTGCAAAGCGATCTGAGTGCCAGTAAATGCCGTTGAACATTGCGCCGCCGTTGCTTACTTGAGCGTATTCATCTTTCATACCAAACTGGTAATCGATGTAACCTTGGTAAGAGATGAATGAACCGTTCTCGAAGAAGAAGAATGGTTTGAACCAGTTAGTCGAGATTTGGAAACCGTTCCAATCTTTTTGGTTCGAGTCGTATGTACCGTAAAGGTTTAGACCCATTTTACCGAACCATGGAACCATTACGTCAGAACCAAGACCAACTTTCTGAGTGTTAACACCACCGTTGTTACCATCCCACTCGAAAAGAGTTGAAAGGTAGAGTTCTTCAACTGGACCGAAAGATAGGTCTTTGCCAGTTAGGCCGTCAAGAGACATACGAGGAGCAAACTTCATAAAGATTTTGCCATCTTTGTCTGCTTTATCGCTGCTTGAGTCTGATGTTAGGTTAAATACATCAACATAACCGTAAAGGTCGAAGATTCCTGAGCGACCGCCAAATTCCATCTCTAGGTAATCATGAGTAGATTCGTAAGGACCTTTCTCGTTGATTGCACCCATAATGTTGAACTGCATCCATTTGTAGTCGTTTTTATGGATGTCGCCGTCAGAATAATCAGCCGCCATTACTGGAGCAGATGTTGCTGCAATTAGGCCAAGAGCTAGAAGTGATTTACGCATAATGGAACTCTCTATGTTTAAAATAAGTAACCCGCTAATCCGTGCGTGTTTGTATGTCCGAATGCCGAGCATAATAGCGATTTTGTTCTCAAATAAAAGTGAGACAGAGTGAAAACTATAATTATTATAGTGAGGTTGATCACACTAACGATCTAAATGATGGAACTTTAAGATGGCAATGCATCTTGATGCACCTCTGTTTCTATTGATTTTGTGAAACTTGATTATTTTGTAGATAAATTGGTGAATTACCGTCCTAAGCAAACGATTCTACTGAATCGAGTGACATGCATATCAAAATCAACAGTATTCCTTTCGAAGCGTTTTCTCGCGAAAAATGACTCATTCAACCAACCTCCTGATCTAGTCTTTGATCTATTTTTGACCAACGTCGTAATGATGTTGGAATCAATTGATGAACAACTCATGTGATGATTGGCCAAGTCTCTGAACCTAGTTGCTTTTTGAATCACGGAGAACCTTGAGACGGTTCACTGCACTAGATTTTGAGATGATGTTTAAAGATTTGTTAAAGAGCTTATCTTTTGTGTGACGAACTGGTCGAACTTTTTTGGAGAGAAGACCGATGAAATATTCACCAATACTCGTTGTAGCGATGTCAGGCTTGTTAATTGTTGGGTGTGATGACGACGATGAACCGACGACTCAACTTCAAGCCGTCCATGCATCACCCGATTGCAGCTTCAGTTGATATTTACTTGACCGAAAACGTGGGTATATCTGGTAGCACTCCGGCACTCAGTGATGTGAAGTTCAAAGATTATGCGAATGGTATTTATGTGGCAGCGGGCAGTTACTACGTGACGATTACTGTAGCAGGTGACCCATCTACAATAGCGATTGATTCTGCGCCGGCAACTTTAGCTGACGGTGTTGTCTATCAAGTCGTGGCGATTGATGATTCGATGGGAACCGGTTTTAACTTAGTCGTAAGTGATACAACAGATTAGCGTTTAAGTCTCTGCTGGCAGAAAGTAAAAGAGGGTAGCCCAGTGCTACCCTCTCCTTTTGTTTTCTTTTACTCTTATTCGTGGTTGTTTTTCGCTTTTTCTAACAAATCAGTGAAAAAGTGGCGTAACGAATAGAGCATGATCAAGCTTGGAATTACCATTAATGATGTCAGTATAAAGAAGGTTGACCAATCATTGAGGAAGTCGACCAACTCGCCACTGAAGGAGGCCAACGTCGTTCGACCGAAATTCCCCAAGGATGCGAGCAAGGCATATTGTGTTGCTGAGAAGGCTTGCCCAGTTAATAGCGTTAAGAAAGAGACAAATGCGACGGTCGAAAAGGCAGTCGTGAAATTATCGACAATAATCGTTGCCAAGAATAAGTTTTCATTTGGCCCTACTTGAGCAATCCATGCAAACATTAGGTTGCTGGCCGCCATTGCTACGCCACCAATCATTAGCCCACGTACAATACCGAATTTCACGTTAAAAATACTGCCTAACAGCGTGAAAAAGATCGTAGCGCCCCAACCAATCAATTTGGAATAGTGACCAATTTGTTCGTTGCTAAAGCCGATTTCTTTATAGAAAGGAATCGACATTCTGCCTAAGAAGGCTTCACCTATCTTAAACAGGAATACGAACAGTAGAAGCGTAATAGCAACTTGAACACCATTTCGTCTAAAGAAATCGTAGAACGGTTCCAGCACTGTAACGCTTAGCCAGGCCACAACTTTAGAACCCACCACTTTATTATGGCGCTGTTGTGCTTCTTTTTGTAATGCTTCACGTTGTGTTGTTGGCTCACCGACAAATAAGGTGAATAGCATCAGAATGATGACGACGCCAGCCATGCCATAATACACGCCGTTCCAACCGATGGTATCGGCATTGATAAATGCGAGATAACCAGGAAGAGAGTATCCAGTCCACCATCCCATCACGGCCATTGCGGATGCTTGTGGTAATTTGGAAGATTCCGATTTAGGGAATGAATCAATACGGAAGGCATCAATCGCTATATCTTGGGTCGCAGACGCAATTGCGATCCCGAGAGCAAGCATAGAGGTGAACATCAGATCATTGGCTGGATTTACTCCAGCGATGAAGAGCGTGCACACTAATACAAAGCTTTGACACAAAAATATCCAACTGCGTCGTTGGCCAAGAATGGCGTGCAGGATTGGCAATTTTACTCTGTCTACCAACGGTGCCCATAGAAAGTTAATGGCATAGACAGCGAATACACTGCCGAAATAACCAATAGCAGCACGGGTTAAGCCTGCATCTTTTAACCAACCAGACATGTTGGAGCCGATAAGAACCCAAGGGAAGCCACTCGAACAACCCAACATAAACACCCAGAGTAGACGTTTATCTAGATAGCTGCGGAAGGTCTGCATCCAAGAAAGAGAGGGAGAGCCTGATGACATAGGGCGTCCTTGTATAGAAAAACGCCCTTAAGAGGTTAAGGGCGTTGTATGAGATTACTTAAGAAGGGTTACTTTGGTGATGACGATAGGGTCTGTTGGGATATCAGACATACGACCAACTCGCTTGGTCGGAATGGTTGCCATCTTTTGAACGACATCAAAGCCCTCAGTCACTGTACCAAATACAGCGTAACCAGGGTTACCACCTTTAGCATTTAAGAAATCGTTGTCAGCAAAGTTAATGAAGAACTGACGAGTTGCAGAATCTGGCGCATTAGTGCGAGCCATTGCTATCGTTGCTGTATCATTCTTGAGACCGTTACTGCCTTCATTTTTGATAGGAGCATAAGTCGCTTGTTGATTCATATCTTGATCAAAGCCACCACCTTGAGCCATGAAGCCAGGAATTACTCGGTGGAAGATAGTGCCTTCGTAGCTGCCGTCTGCGACGTATTTAAGGAAGTTATCAACACTAACCGGTGCTTGCTCTTGGTTAAGCTCGATAGTGAAGTCGCCTAATGTTGTCTCTACGTTCACTTTAGGGCCAGCCCAAACGCTTACGCTAACCAGCATTAATGCGATAGAAGTTAGAATGCGGCTCATTAGAAACGTTCCTTCATGTAGTTTTGTAGTTCAGGGTCGTTCGCGATTTCAGTAAGAACCAAGTTGATCACATCGTTTAGAACCATTGAAATGTCGTCGTTTGAAGCGCTTAATGCACCGGTACGAGTTGCAGTGCCGTTGAATGTTTTTACAAGCTTACCTTCAGGTGTCTCAGCGGTAACTTCAAGTGTGACTTTACCGTCCATTTGGTTTTCCATAATGGTGTGTTCTACGGTAACAAGTGCTTCTTGAATCTCTAAAACAATTGAGTTTTCACTATTTACGCTTGCGCGGAAACCTTGGGATTCCAGTTGTTTTGCTAATGCGTCCTCTAGAGAAATACGCATGTTCTGTTTAGCGTGAATCGGCTGGATATTTGAACGGCCACTATCAACCAATGCTACGTACTGAGCTGCACGAACATCTTTACTGGTTAGTGTGTATGTTTTGCCTTGTACAAGGTTGCTTGAGCTTAGCGAAGCTTCTGGCATTACATTGATCTGTTCTTGCTGAGGGGCTGAACATGCTGTTAAAGCCATAATAGAGGCAGCCAAAATCAGTTTTTTCATTCCTTTATCCTTTCTAAATTCACACCAGAAGCTCGGTATTTTAAATTCTTATGAAGCAGTCTACTGCCTATTTATTAAAATTAGCAGGTTCTCTTGTTGCCTGTAATATCTCAAATTTTTGGTTCAACTCAAGCGTTTCGACGTTCGCTTCACCAAATAATCTTGCTAGTTTGACATCGTATCCGAGGTGGCGGTTGCCAATAACAATTAATTTGCCTCCATTGCTTAGAACATGCTTTGCATCACAGAACATTTGCCACGCAATGTGATCTGTAATCGCTTGCTGTTGGTGGAACGGAGGGTTACACATGACTAAGTAAGTGCTGTTTTTCTTAAAGCCATCTAAACAGTTGTTTGCGATGAACTGGAAGTTACCTTCTTCGCCAAGATTGTCTTTTACATTTTGGCGCGCAGATTCCACAGCCATGAAGCTTTCGTCTACACAGGTAATACGAGCTTGTGGGTTTAACTGACCTGCTTTCACACTCAGTACACCATTACCACAACCTAAATCAATTATGTGACGCAATTCTGGATCTTGTGGGATGTGTTCCAACATATAACGAGCGCCTTGATCGAGTGCCTCGCCTGAGTAAACATTTGGTAAATTTTTCAAGCGAATATCTTCACCATCAACATCCCATTCAACATTAGGCTCTACTGTTTGAATCGGTTGGCAGTTTGGAGAAGAGAACACAAGGCGATGCTTTTTCTTAGCCAGAGAGGTTTTGGTTTCACCCAGATATTTTTCAAACAGGTTAAGTGTTGAAGTGTGGATCTCTTTTACTTTATTCACACCAATCACTTGGCTGCCTTCAGGCAGTGCTTGGCGCAACTGGCTCAACTGCCATACTAGGTGGCGGTTGGTTTTTGGCAATTGCATGATCACAAGGTCGATACCGTGTGGAATATCATCCATAGTGTTTAAAAAGTTCACACGGTTGCTTTGATTACGTTGCAAGTTTTTTAGCGTTCCGCGATGAGAGATAAAAGAGTCACTCATCATAGTCACGTCATGATCTTTAGAGAACCAAGCGGATAGGGCACCAAAACTGTCGTTCATGATCAGGATGTGTTTACCAGGTTCAAGATTCATCTCTTCAACATGGCTAATCAGGTATTCGTCGCCGGCATCCCAAGCTTGAAGGGTTTCATTTGAACGATTGGGGAAACGATTTAGGGTTAAAGTTCTATCGTGAAGGGTAAGTTCAGTTTTCATTGCTTGAGATACTTATGTAAGAAATAACAAAGATATTGTCTCAAATGCAGCCTGAACAAGATATAAAAAACTCGACTAAACCCCTCGAGTCAGCGATGAAATACTCAGACAGTCGGTTAGTTAGGGTTTATACTGGAGCGACAGGTAATGCCAATACGCTATTTAAGGAATCACAATGATCCAAGAAGTTATCGAAACAAAATTGCACAATGAGTTTTCACCAAGTCATTTAAACGTGGTGAATGAGAGCTATATGCACAATGTTCCGGCTGGTTCTGAGAGTCATTTTAAAGTGATTGTTGTCAGCGATACGTTTGAAGGGTTGCGTCTTATTGCTCGTCATCGAGCGGTAAATAAAGCACTTTCAGAAGAGCTAGCGAATAATATCCACGCGTTGTCTATTCACACTTATACAAAAGATGAATGGATGAAGCAGCTAGATAACGTGCCAGATAGCCCAATGTGTATGGGCGGTGGCAAGTAAAAGGGTTTATACAGATAGAGGAAGCGTAATAGTGCTTTTTTGGTCGTCAAACTTATGTGTTTTTCGTTCTTATATCACCCAAATTGATGTCAAATTGAACGGTTTAAAATACCTACAATGAGTAATGTTTTTATTAACAGTGTTTCAACATAACTCGTAAAATATTAGTTTGTGACAGAGTATTAATCTCTTGTTTAAAACACGATTCAAAAGCCATTTTATCTGTGCGGCTCGTCAAATTTATACATATTTGAGAGTCCATATGCTTCAAATCTCACCAAATTAAGGCCGTATTCAAGCTATTGGTCATGGCATCAAGTTGTCAAAAAATGCTAGTATACGGCACCTGATAAATCTCACATGATTTGTGTGATGAGTTTATTAAGATAATGTTGCGATTTTGGTATCTCAAATTTACCAAAACCGGACACTGTAATGTCGTGTCTAAGGGCGATTTAAAAACGTCCTGAATTTACGCAATTAAAAGAATCTTTTTCCCGATAAAGTAGTGCAAGTGCGTATGATTACAATAAAGAAGGGTTTGGATCTTCCTATCGCAGGAACTCCATCCCAGGTGATTAATGATGGTAAGTCCATCACTAAAGTCGCCTTGCTTGGCGAAGAGTACGTTGGTATGCGTCCTACGATGCATACTCGCGTTGGTGATGAAGTGAAGAAAGGCCAAGTTCTTTTTGCAGATAAAAAGAACCCAGGTGTTGTATTTACTTCTCCAGCAAGCGGTAAAGTTATTGAAGTGAACCGTGGTGCTAAGCGTGTTCTTCAGTCAGTAGTGATTGAAGTAGCAGGCAATGAGCAAATCACGTTCAATAGCTATGAAGCTAACCAATTAACAGGCCTTGACCGTGAAACGGTTAAAGCTCAGTTAGTTGAGTCTGGCGCATGGACCGCTTTGCGAACTCGTCCGTTCAGCAAGGTTCCAGCAGTTGATTCTGAAACTCAGGCTATTTTCGTTACTGCTATGGATACTAATCCGCTAGCAGCTGAGCCAGAATTAATTATTAACGAGCAGTCTGATGCTTTCGTTGCTGGTTTAGATCTTCTTTCAACTCTGACTAACGGTAAAGTGTACGTTTGTAAAAAAGGTACTAGCTTACCTCGTTCAGCTCAGTCTAACGTTGAAGAACATGTTTTTGATGGCCCACACCCTGCAGGTCTTGCAGGCACGCATATGCATTACCTATATCCGGTAAATGCACAAAATGTAGCGTGGAGCATTAACTACCAAGACGTTATCGCATTCGGTAAGCTTTTCCTTACTGGTGAAATTTACTCTGAGCGTGTTGTTTCTCTGGCTGGTCCAGTGGTGAACAACCCACGTCTAGTTCGTACTCAAATTGGTGCTAGCCTTGAAGAGTTAACGGACAGCGAGTTGATGCCAGGTGAAGTTCGCCTGATTTCAGGTTCAGTGTTATCTGGTGTTCACGCTTCAGGTCCAAATGCTTACCTTGGCCGTTACCATCAACAGGTTTCGGTTCTTCGTGAAGGTCGTGATAAAGAGCTATTCGGCTGGGCTATGCCTGGTAAGAACAAGTTCTCTGTTACTCGTTCATTCCTTGGTCACGTGTTTAAAGGTCAGTTGTTCAACATGACAACGACGACAAACGGTAGTGATCGCTCTATGGTTCCAATTGGTAACTACGAGAAAGTAATGCCATTAGATATGGAGCCTACTTTGCTGCTTCGCGATCTATGCGCTGGCGACGTTGATAGTGCACAAGCACTTGGTGCGCTAGAGCTAGATGAAGAAGATTTAGCACTGTGTACCTTTGTATGTCCTGGTAAGTACGAGTACGGTCAGTTACTTCGTGAATGCCTAGATACAATTGTGAAGGAAGGGTAATTTTCATGGGCCTTAAAAAGTTTATTGAAGACATCGAGCATCATTTTGAACCAGGTGGTAAACACGAAACGTGGTTTGCGCTTTACGAAGCAGCAGCAACACTTTTCTACACACCAGGTACAGTTACAAAGAAAAGCTCGCATGTCCGTGATAGCGTTGATTTAAAACGTATCATGATCATGGTTTGGCTTGCGGTATTCCCAGCAATGTTCTGGGGTATGTACAACGCAGGTGGTCAAGCTATCGCAGCACTTAACCATATGTACGCAGGCGCTGAATTAGTTTCTGTTATCGATGGTAACTGGCACTACTGGCTAACCGAAATGCTTGGAGCCTCCTTAGGGTCCGATGCAGGTGTTGGCAGTAAGATGCTACTCGGTGCGACATACTTCCTGCCTATCTACGCGACGGTGTTTATCGTCGGTGGCTTCTGGGAAGTTCTGTTCTGTATGGTGCGTAAGCACGAAGTCAACGAAGGTTTCTTTGTTACTTCTATCTTATTCGCGCTTATCGTTCCGCCAACACTTCCTCTATGGCAAGCAGCACTAGGTATTACCTTCGGTGTTGTTGTAGCTAAAGAGATCTTTGGTGGTACAGGTCGTAACTTCCTGAACCCTGCGCTTGCTGGCCGTGCGTTCCTATTCTTTGCATACCCTGCACAGATCTCGGGCGACGTAGTTTGGACTGCAGCTGACGGTTTCTCTGGCGCAACTGCTCTTAGCCAATGGGCTCAAGGCGGCGGCAGTGCTCTAATGAACGTAACATCGGGTGAAGCAATCACTTGGATGGATGCATTCATTGGTAACATTCCAGGTTCTATCGGTGAAGTTTCAACGCTGGCACTTATGATCGGTGCTGCAATGATTGTTTACATGGGCATTGCTTCATGGCGCATCATTGCGGGTGTAATGATCGGTATGATTGCGGTATCAACACTATTTAACGTGATTGGTTCTGACACTAATGCAATGTTCAGCATGCCTTGGCATTGGCACCTAGTACTAGGTGGCTTCGCATTTGGTATGTTCTTCATGGCGACCGACCCAGTATCAGCTTCATTTACCAATAAAGGTAAATGGTGGTACGGCATCCTAATCGGCGCAATGTGTGTAATGATTCGTGTAGTTAACCCTGCATATCCAGAAGGCATGATGCTTGCGATTCTATTCGCAAACTTATTTGCTCCTCTGTTTGACCACGTTGTAATCGAGAAGAACATTAAGCGGAGACTAGCGCGCTATGGCAAGTAATAACGATAGCATTAAAAAGACGCTGTTTGTTGTTATCGCATTGAGCTTAGTGTGCTCAATCATCGTTTCAACAGCTGCAGTTGTTCTTAAACCGAAGCAACAAGCTAACGCAGTTCTGGATCAGCAAACTAAGATCCTTGAAGTTGCAGGCATTGAACTTACTGGTGATGTTCCAGCGTTGTACGCAGAGAACATCGAACCTCGTCTAGTTGATTTCGCTACTGGCGATTTCGTTGACGGCGATGCTGCTGCATTCGACCAACGTAAAGCGGCAAAAGATCCTGCTCAGTCAATTAAGCTTTCAGCTGAAGATGACATCGCTAAGATCATTCGTCGTGCTAATACGGGTACTGTATACCTAGTGAAAGATGGCGCTGATACTTCTAAAGTTATCATCCCTGTTCACGGTAACGGCCTATGGTCAATGATGTACGCATTCGTTGCGGTAGAAACTGATGGCAACACGGTTTCTGGTATCACTTACTACGAGCAAGGTGAAACTCCTGGACTTGGTGGTGAAGTTGAGAACCCGTCTTGGCGTGCTCAATTCGTTGGTAAGAAATTATTCGACGAAAACCACAAACCAGCGATTCAGGTTGTTAAAGGTGGCGCTCCTCAAGGTTCTGAGCACGGTGTTGATGGCCTTTCTGGTGCAACACTGACCAGCGTTGGCGTTCAACATACATTTGACTTCTGGTTAGGTGATATGGGCTTTGGTCCGTTCCTAGCAAAAGTTCGTGACGGAGGTCTGAACTAATGTCTAGTGCAAAAGAAATTAAAAAGAGCATCTTAGCGCCAGTGTTGGATAACAACCCTATCGCGCTACAGGTTCTTGGTGTGTGTTCTGCTCTTGCGGTAACCACTAAACTAGAAACAGCATTTGTTATGACTATCGCGGTAATGTTTGTTACTGCTCTGTCGAACTTCTTTGTTTCTTTGATCCGTAACCACATTCCTAATAGTGTGCGTATCATCGTTCAGATGGCAATTATCGCATCATTAGTAATCGTGGTAGACCAAGTGCTTAAAGCATACCTATACGATATCTCTAAGCAGTTATCTGTATTCGTTGGCCTAATCATTACTAACTGTATTGTAATGGGTCGTGCTGAAGCGTTCGCAATGAAGTCTGCGCCAATCCCATCTTTCATCGATGGTCTTGGTAACGGTCTTGGTTACGGTTTCGTTCTTATCACTGTTGGTTTCTTCCGTGAGCTTCTAGGCTCAGGCAAACTATTTGGTATGGAAGTTCTACCTCTAGTGAGCAACGGTGGTTGGTATCAGCCAAACGGCTTGATGCTTCTAGCACCTTCAGCATTCTTCTTAATTGGTTTCTTGATTTGGGCAATTCGTGTGTTCAAACCAGAGCAAATAGAAGCGAAGGGGTAAGGTAGTCATGGAACATTATATTAGTCTGCTAGTTAAATCGATTTTCATCGAAAACATGGCGCTTTCTTTCTTCCTAGGTATGTGTACATTCCTAGCGGTATCTAAGAAAGTTAAAACTTCTTTTGGTCTTGGTGTTGCGGTAGTTGTAGTACTTACAATCGCTGTTCCTGTAAACAACCTTGTTTACACACACATTCTAAAAGAAAATGCACTTGTTGCAGGTGTCGATTTAAGTTTCCTTAACTTCATCGCATTCATTGGTGTTATCGCAGCACTTGTACAAATCCTAGAGATGGTTCTAGACCGTTTCTTCCCACCTTTGTACAACGCACTAGGTATCTTCCTTCCTCTGATCACAGTTAACTGTGCAATCTTTGGTGGTGTATCTTTCATGGTAACTCGTGACTACAACTTTGCTGAATCCGTTGTTTACGGCTTTGGTTCTGGTGTGGGTTGGATGTTAGCTATCGTTGCTCTTGCGGGTATCCGTGAGAAGATGAAGTACTCTGACGTACCCCCAGGTCTACGTGGCCTTGGTATCACGTTCATTACTGTTGGTCTGATGGCGTTAGGCTTTATGTCTTTCTCTGGTGTTCAACTGTAGGGTAAGCACCCAGTAATAAGGAATAACAAATGCAAAGCATTATTCTTGGCGTAGCGATGTTTACCATTATTGTATTAGCTCTAGTACTAGTGATTCTTTTCGCTAAGTCTAAGCTAGTACCATCAGGTGACATCACTATTTCAGTAAACGGCGACCCTGAAAAGGCGATCGTTACTCAACCTGGTAGCAAGCTACTTGGTGCCCTTGCTGGCGCTGGTATCTTTGTATCTTCTGCTTGTGGTGGCGGTGGCTCTTGTGGTCAATGTCGCGTGAAAGTTAAGTCTGGTGGTGGCGACATCTTACCAACTGAACTTGATCACATCACAAAAGGCGAAGCTCGCGAGGGCGAACGTCTTGCATGTCAAGTTGCTATGAAAACTGACATGGAGATTGAACTAGACGAAGATATCTTTGGCGTTAAAAAGTGGGAATGTTCTGTTATCTCTAACGATAACGAAGCTACTTTCATCAAAGAATTGGCTCTAGCAATCCCTGAAGGTGAAGAAGTTCCGTTCCGCGCGGGTGGTTACATTCAAATTGAAGCTGAACCACATCACGTGAAATACGCAGATTACGATATTCCTGATGAATATCGTGGTGACTGGGATAAGTTCAACTTGTTCCGTTACGAGTCTATCGTTAAAGAGCATTCGATTCGTGCTTACTCTATGGCTTCATACCCAGAAGAGAAAGGCATCATCAAGCTTAACGTGCGTATCGCAACTCCGCCGCCAAACAACCCTGATGTAGCTCCTGGTGTGATGTCTTCATACATCTGGTCTCTTAAAGAAGGCGACAAATGTACTATTTCTGGTCCATTTGGTGAATTCTTTGCTAAAGACACAGACAATGAAATGGTATTCATCGGTGGTGGTGCAGGTATGGCGCCAATGCGTTCACATATCTTCGACCAACTTAAGCGTCTTAACTCTACTCGTAAGATGTCTTACTGGTACGGTGCGCGTTCTAAGCGTGAGATGTTCTACATTGAAGATTTCGACGGCCTAGCGGCTGCAAACGAGAACTTCGTGTGGCACTGTGCACTGTCTGATCCTCAACCTGAGGACAACTGGGACGGTTACACTGGTTTCATCCATAACGTATTGTACGAAAACTACCTGAAGGATCACGAAGCTCCTGAAGACTGTGAATACTACATGTGTGGTCCACCAATGATGAACGCTGCTGTTATCGGTATGCTGAAAGATCTTGGTGTAGAAGATGAAAACATCCTACTAGATGACTTCGGTGGTTAATCCATTTAAGTGATTGATATTATGGCTGACTCCTACGAGTCAGCCATTTGTTTTTATAAGACTGTTTTTTGACAATACAACGGCTTATATAAGAAAGAGTAAGGTATTAAATACCTAATTTTTCTCTTATTTTTCCTTATATAAATCCTCAACATTAGATAGGAGTAAGCAAGTGAGAATTTGGCTTGTTGCATTAACTTCTTTGATTTTTCTTGCTGGCTGTGAACAGTCAAGAGAACAAGTACATTTAAGTGGCCCAACAATGGGCACCAGTTACAATATTAAATACATCAACGGTGATGAATTTCCTGAGTCTAATAAAGTTCATACCGAGATTGATCGTTTGCTTGAAGAAGTGAACGATCAGATGTCGACTTACCGTGAGGACTCTGAACTAAGCCGTTTTAACCAACATCGTGGCGCTGACGCATTTGAAGTGTCTGAACAAACGGCTCTTGTAGTGAAAGAAGCCATTCGTTTGAACGGTCTTACTGAAGGTGCATTGGATGTTACGGTTGGCCCGCTAGTTAACCTGTGGGGTTTTGGTCCTGAAGCACGCCCTGAAGTGGTGCCTACAAATGAAGAGATCGCTGCTCGTAAAGCAAAGGTTGGTATTCATCATTTGAGCATTGAGGGTAATAAACTGACGAAAGATTTACCAAACTTGTATGTTGATCTTTCAACTATCGCAAAAGGTTGGGGAGTCGATGTTGTAGCTGATTATCTTGACTCAATTGGTATACACAATTACATGGTAGAAGTAGGTGGTGAGATCCGCTTAAAAGGCCTAAACCGTGAAAGTGTGGGTTGGCGTATCGCGATAGAGAAGCCAAGCGTTGAAGAGCGTAACATTCAAGAGATCATCGAGCCGGGTGATATGGCGATTGCAACGTCTGGCGACTACCGTAACTATTTTGAGCGTGATGGTGTGCGTTACTCACACATCATTAACCCGGAAACAGGAAAGCCTCTTCACCATAAAGTGGTTTCTGTGACTGTTTTAAATCCGTCTTCAATGACTGCAGATGGCTTATCTACAGGCCTAATGGTCTTAGGTGAAGTGAAAGGAATGGAAGTCGCAAACCAACATGGTATCCCTGCATTCATGGTGGTAAAAACAGCAGATGGCTTTAAAGAGATTGCTTCTGAAGCATTTAAGCCATACTTAGGTAAATAAGGTAAGCGAGAGAATTATGAATACATTTCTGATTACATTTGGTGTTTTTCTTGCAGTAATCGCAGCAATGTCGATTGGCTATATTGTTCAAAAGAAAGTTGTGAAAGGTAGCTGTGGTGGCTTAGGTGCTGTTGGTATTGATAAAGTGTGTAACTGCCCTGAACCTTGTGATGCACGTAAAAAACGTGAAGCACGCGAAGCATATCGTGAAGAAAAACTTGCTGAGCGCCAACAAAAAGAAGCGTCTTGGAGTAAAGACCGTATTGCTTAATTTGCGATATTGATTCTGGAACCAGTGAAATCGAGTTCCTTAAAGTGCAAAGAGCTCAAGGCCTATCGTCTTGAGCTCTTTTTAATTTAGGTAACCATTACAATCTACAAATTTTTGGGAATTAAGAACTTTGTTTGGTTATGACTTATTAATCTTGCTGGGTGTTGCGAGCGAACACAAGCTGGTTTCTACCTTGCTCTTTAGCGGTATAAAGTAACTCATCTGCCGCTTTTATTTGTTCATCGAGCTTTGCGTCTAAATCAGTGACTCCGATGCTGATGCTAACTTTAATACGATTATCGCCATGCATTACTTCATGGTTTTCTATCGCGACCCTCATTGATTCTAAGTCATCAACAAAGCTTTCAAATGGCCTACATGCTTGAATGCAAAATTCTTCACCACCAAAGCGAACAGCCACATCATCTTTGAAATGGTCTTTGATGATCTTTCCTACCGCGACAAGTACTGCATCACCGCCATCGTGACCATAGGTGTCATTTACTTTCTTGAAGAAATCGATATCCATCATCGCGATATTACGTTGTGGGCATCCCTTACATATCTGATTAAACAGGTAACGGCGATTCCATAGGCCTGTTAAGGCATCTTCATTTGCATGGCGGAATAGCTCATTGGTCGCTTCTTTCATATCGAGTAGTTGATGAATACGGCAGAAAAACTCTTCTTGGTTAAATGGCTTATAAAGGAAATCATTAGCGCCAGCTTTAAGGAAGCGAGCCGTCATTGTGCGGTCATCACTGCCTGACAAGCCAAGAATAGCAAGTTGATTGCGGTCATGATGGACTCGAATATCACGGGTCATAGAAATACCATCTTTTTTCGGCATATCGTGATCAGTGACGACAAAAGTGATATCGGAATCGTTTCGGAGGAGCTCTAGCGCTTGCTCTCCGTTTTCAGCTTGGATGGTTTGAATATATTGATGTTCTAGGAGTTGGACTACATATCGACGAACCACAGCTGAGTCATCTACTACCAGCGCTTTATGATATCGATTATTTGAAATTCGTTTAACTAGAGGAAGTAAGTAACTTACCGATGACATGCTGTCTTTTAGGATGTAATCAAGCACACCTTTTGCAAGAACCTGCTCTCGAAGTGTGTTGTTAAACATGCCAGTTAGAACAATGATTTTTTGCTGATAGCCGAGTACTAAGTCAATAATTTCGCCATCTTGACCGTCAGGTAAGCAGTAATCTAGAACCGCACACAAGAAATCCGTCTGTTGCTCTAAGATAGCTTTAGCTTCTTCGACAGACTCTGTCAGTACAACTTCATAGCCATCGTTCTTAAATTGTTGGTAAAGATAGTTTCTGAATGCACGACTATCTTCCACAACTAGTATTTTTTCACTCAAAAGCGATCCCTACTTAATAGACTAAATACTCCTTAACAATACTATCAGAATAGTAGGTAGCTATTGAAGTGAAACCTATTGAGCTGGACTCGAGATCATTCTAAATTTGATAATAATCGGCTATACTGTTTATAGATACAGTTGTAAGGTTGAGTTAATCCTAGATGTGTAATGCGGACCAAGAGAAAGTAAGGAAAATAATCCATGTTGATATGGACTGTTTTTACGCAGCTGTAGAAATGCGAGACAACCCGTCTTACCGAAATCGTCCGCTTGCGGTCGGCGGGCATGAAAAGCAACGTGGTGTGTTGAGTACGTGTAATTATGAAGCTCGCAAGTTTGGTATTCGTTCTGCCATGCCGACGGGGAAAGCGCTCCAGCTCTGCCCCAACTTGTTGGTTGTGCCTGGACGAATGTCGGTCTATGTCGAGATATCTAAAAAGATCCGCGAAATTTTTTCTCGATACACATCAGTCATTGAACCTCTCTCTTTAGATGAAGCTTTTCTTGATGTTACAGATTCTAAGTTGTGTCACGGCTCGGCCACACTTATTGCAGAATCGATTCGTCGTGATATTTGGAATGAACTCAATTTGACGGCTTCGGCTGGCGTTGCTCCGATTAAATTCTTGGCTAAAGTGGCCTCCGATATGAATAAGCCTAACGGACAATTTGTTATCCCTCCGCAAGACGTACAAGGAGTCATTGATGAATTGCCTCTCGAAAAGATTCCCGGCGTGGGTAAAGTGAGTATTGAAAAATTGCATCAGGCGGGCTTTTTTACTTGTCAGGATATTAAAGCATCTGACTATCGCGACTTGTTGCTCAGATTTGGCCGTCAAGGTGCGTCGTTATGGAAGCGCAGCCATGGCATTGATGATCGAGAAGTGATCATTGAACGCGAGCGAAAATCGGTAGGGGTAGAGCGAACGTTTACTCAAAATATTTCTACTTACGCGGAGTGCTGGCAGGTGATAGAGGAGAAGCTGCTTCCTGAGCTTGAAACTCGTTTAGAAAAAGCCAGCCCAAGTAAAGCGATCATCAAGCAAGGCATTAAACTCAAATTCGCTGATTTTCAACAAACAACGATCGAGCACATACACGTCTCTCTCGATCGTGAATATTTTAAAGAGCTTTTGAGTGAGATATTAAAAAGGCAGCAGGGGAGAGAAATTCGACTACTTGGTTTGAGCGTGATGCTGCAACCTAAAGGGGAAGTGAAGCAGCTAAATTTAGCGCTTTAGGCCTATGTGGCAAGTGATATGAGCCAAAGAACCATATCACTTGGAAAGGTAGATTGAGAGCGCCCTTTGCTCGAGCGCCATCAGAAATTTTTGGTGGTTATAGGTGCAATGTGACTCTGGTGGTCAGTTAAATTGTCTAGATATCTATAGCTTGTTGATTTGACTAATGTTGAAAAAAGCCAAGACTTCTTTTAAGTCAGCAGTTCTCTGTGATATGACGATATTAGCGTCTTGTGTGTGTTGTGCGCTAGTCACGCTATTTTTTACAGTGGTATTGATTCCATCAATACGCTCGGTAATATCCTGGGTGACAATTCTTTGTTCTTCTGATGCTGAAGATACCATCGTGTTCATTTCTGATATCTCCATAACCTGTTGTCTAATATCAGTAAATGCTTGTGATAGTTCAAGCATCATCTCTTGTGAACGCTGAACTAACATTGTATTGGAAGACATGTATTCATCAGCCTTTCTTGACTGGGATTGAAGCTGAGTAATGATGTTTTTGATATCAACAGTCGAAACTTGAGTTCTTTTTGCCAAAGATCTGACTTCATCAGCAACGACAGAAAAACCTCGGCCATGCTCTCCCGCACGAGCAGCTTCAATTGCTGCATTTAAAGCTAGTAAATTGGTTTGTTCTGATATCGAATTTATAACTTCCACTACCGTGTTGATATGCTCGGAATGTTCTCTTAATTCATTGACGATTGTTGCTGATTCCGCCATAGCAGAACTCACATCACTATTTATATTGTTGGCTTCGTTGATGACTTGTGTGCTGTTCTCAACAACTTGCATTGTTGCTTTTGCCATCCTATCTGCATGTGCAGCATTATCAGATACGCTAGAAGCTGCGGCTGAAAGTTCTGTGGCAGCGGTTGCGACTTGTTCTACATTGTTGAAACCAGAGTTAGCATTTTGGTTTGTGTCATCGATTAGTTGTTCAATTCTAGTTTGCTGTACCGCTAAGTCGGACATCTTTACGTTAGACTGGTTAACAATGTTAGAGATACTTTCTTGTAGACTTTGTAATGATGCTTGTACTTGGTCTAGTTCGTTATTGCTGTTGTTAGCTTTGAGCGGAGTAAATTCACCAATAGACATTTTTTTAAGTGTAGATACCATTACTGGCAGGTTACGCAGTTGTCTTCGAATCGTTACGTAAACGGTGATCATTAATAGAATGCCGATACAGACAAATAACCCTATGATTCCGGTCATAAGACTCTTGTTCATCGAGTCTTCGTGGCTTTGGTTTGTCCATGCAAATAGGTCGTAGCTTTCAGTGAGAATTTGTCTTGATACGGTGTAAGGTTCGTTAGTGTCATCTGCGGTGTATAGGTGTGGAACTTCAGTTAGTGTTTTGAAGTTCGGTCGTAATTCATAGATGTTTTTGTTTATCCAACCTGTTTCCCTGGTAGCGGCATCGGCCATCACTATTTCACCATTCTTTGTCGTAATGGCAAACTCAACACCAAATTCGGGCATTAACTCGGATAGCGTGATATCGACTCCAAATACACCAACTAGCACCCCATTTCTTTTGATCGGTGCCGATACAGAAATGACTCGTTCACCTGTATTGCTTATATATGGCGCAGAGACGTAGCTTTGGTAACCCTTTGTCGATATAGCGAGGAACCACTCTCTCTGTTTCTCGATGACATTAAAATCTTCAACCCAACCTTTGGATAGTGCGCTAAATGGTGTGCCGTTGATTTCTGCGAAGTAGACGTCGATAAAGGCGGGGTTCGCAGAATGAACCCTATTTAATACTCGAAGCATGCGAGATTCGTCAAAGGGAGCGTTGGTTCCATAGTAGGGTAACAAGAAAGCAAATTGCTGGATCATCGATTTGGCATCTTCTAGGTTCGACTCAAAAGTTTGAGAGACAACACTAACCACCTCATCGTTATTTACCTGAATGTTTTCCCATTTCCAGTTATTGAGATAGTAGTTTGCTGACGCTAAAGCGAGTAAAAACAAACTGAGCATAACTGTAAGAAAAGAAAGGGATATCTTCTTGACCATTCTATGGTTCCTTTAAGACTAGGGGGAATATCTATCAAATTTTCAAAGTTGGCCGATTGTTAATTAAATCTAAAAGATGTCTAGTTTTTAAGGGTTATTGATTGTTTTTGAGGTGTTTAATTGCATGAATAATGGAATTAGAAGTAATTCGTAGAAATAGTTGATACAGTGAGTGAGTAGATATCACCAACTAGGTTTACTCTGCCTAGTTGGTTTCGATTCAATTGAGGTCGGCGGGTTATCTATGGAGTTGCTTTACTCGTGTTAGGGTTTCACTGAATGGTTGTTGCTCTAACTTGCCGTAACCGACCATTTTACTTGCTTTGAGTTTGGTTGAAAGCGGGGTTGCGATTCCGCATAGAAAGCGAGTAATGGCTTCGTCGGTAATCAGTTGTTGGCTTTTAGATACAAATTCATGAATCCATGTCATCACGGTTTCGTCATCAATTAGTTCAACATCGACGGTTGGCAAGATTGCAACCTTCCCTCGACATACCGAGCAATGTCCACAGTTTTTCGGGGCCTTGTCGTCGGCAAAGTAGCTTGCAAGGCGTGAGCTTAGGCAAGTCTCAGCTTCGAAGAAGCTTAGCATTTGGTTAAGGCGGTTTATTTCATTGTTCTCTTTTTCTTTAAACAACTGAGTTAGACGCTCTGATAATTGCATCATATCTTCAGAGGTATTGTGGATTGCGTAGACATCTGTGATTTGTTTACTTTCTAGCTCAATCCAACCTTGTTCATTGAAGTAATCGATCGCTGTGATAACACGCTGACGATCAGCCTGGAAGTGTGTCCAAAGTGCGTCGAAATCGACTTGACACCATACTCTTGCTTGAGGAGAGCATTGAAAAATCGCTTCAACAAAACCACGACGCTCTCCTTGGAACTGTTCAGTGATCTGTTGTTTCGGTCGGATAAACTTAAATTTATAATCAGCAAAGTAGCTGTATTTGGGTTCAATAATCCCTTCGATTTCTAGATAAACCAGAAGCGTCTTTAGCGGAAGCTGACGAATGTTGGATTCACGCGATAGTTGATTAAGCATGATTTCCCACTGGTTCGATCCAGAAGCGCCAAGGTTATGATTCTCGTAGATCTCTTTCAATACTGCTTGAATCGATATGCTGTCTGGCGTATCGCCAAAGACGAAGTTCTCTAGAGTACTTAGACCATGCTTGTTAGCGAGTAAGATGCATTCTGATGGTTGCCCATCTCGGCCTGCTCGTCCTATCTCTTGTGAGTAATTCTCTATTGATTTTGGCAAGTCGAAGTGAATCACTCGGCGAATGTTTGATTTGTCGACACCCATACCAAAGGCAATCGTTGCCACAATACAATTTACTTCGTCATTCATGAATTGATGTTGGATAACATCTCTGTTTTCTGGCTTAAGACCCGCATGGTAAGCCATGGCGTCAACCCCAGCATTACGTAACTGTTGAGCGACCATTTCTGCTGTCTGTTGAAGGGTCACATAGACAATAGTGGGAGCTTGAGAGGCTTTATTTACCAATGTACATAAAGTTTCTAACTTGACGGCTTGCGTACAAGGTTGAATAGAGAGGTCAAGGTTTTCACGGTAGAAACCGGTAACGACAACTCGATCTTCATCGATTGAAAATTTAGACTTCATATCTTGAATAACCGATGTTGTCGCGGTTGCCGTTAGCAGTAATACTTGAGGAATATTAAGCTGTTTTTGGTATTGGGGAAGTTTCAGGTAATCAGGTCTAAAATTGTGTCCCCATTCTGAAATACAGTGCGCTTCATCGACGACAAGCATAGAGATTGGTACTTGGGAGATAAACTGGCGAAAGCGTTCGTTCTTAAGACGCTCAACCGAGATCATCAGGATCTTGGTGTCTCCGTTACGTACAGATTGCATCACCTGCTGCGTCGTTTGCCTGTCTTGACTTGATTCTATTGCTGCTGCGCTGATCCCTTTGCTGTGTAGAAAGCTGAGCTGGTCTTTCATTAAAGCTAACAGTGGCGATATGACTAAAGTTAAATGTGGTAATTCTAGTGCTGGTAATTGATAACAAAGTGACTTACCTGAGCCTGTAGGGAATATGGCTGCAGTAGAGTGACCAGATAAAACATTGTCGATGACTTGCTTTTGGCCATGACGCAGTGAATCGAATCCGAATACTTGTTTTAGCTTCTGCTCAATCATTTATGTTCTACCTGAGTTATTAAGTGTCGTATTGATGCTAAATCGGGCGCCTTTTGATGATAGCGCTGCTTGATGAATCAAATGTCTTGCACCTGATTGTACCTAATTCTATTCTGTAGCTCCTATAGAAAAGCACCCCAAAAGTATGAATAAGCCTGAGCTTCGACAAATAATCATAGAGCAACTCGAATCCCGATTAGGTATCGCACAATCTGCGACTCAGCGTGCCATAGATGCTGCGACTGATGAAGAGACAGTACCAGAACATAAGTACGATACATTGGCATTAGAAGCCTCGTACCTTGCACATGGTCAAGCTGTAAGAGTGCAAGAGTGTGAAGACGACATTCAGTGTTATCGCAACTTAGTGTTACGCGATAGTGAGCGAATTACGGTGAGCAGTTACGTTGTGGTTGTTGACGAGCATGATAAATATAAACACTTTTTTATGGGGCCGAGAGTCGGCGGACTTTCTGTCACGTGGAATGATAATGAAGTCGCTATCGTGACGGCGAATGCACCTTTTGGCCAGGCTCTAATGGGTAAAGAAGTCGGTGATGAAGTTGAGTTTAAGGTCGCAGATAAACAGTTTTGCTACGAAGTAATATCTATCGACTAACTGAGTAACGGATATATATAAAACGTTTCTCTGACAAAGAAGCATATACCAAGGGTATAGTAATCGGTCAGATTGATGAGAGGATGTTATGAAAAACAATGTATTTATGAAAAACAAAATATTTATTAAAAACAATGTATTAATCGCATCGTTAACAGCGGTAATCTCTTTTGTGAGCCTGCCAACTTTTGCTGCTCAGTGTCGAGTTGATTTGAAAAATGAATTGCGAATCGATGACCAAAAAGTCGAAATCCATCAAGTGAATGGTGATACTGCCGTTTTCGATGGCAACAACGACTTATATATTCATGGTGAGAAGGTTGAGCTTGATGCCGACCAACAAGCGGCGATTGAAAAATACCGCGAAAGCATGAGTGAGTACTTACCACGAGCGAAACAAATGGCGAACGATAGCCTAGCGTTAGCTAATGACGTGATTGATGATATTGCGGCTAGCCTCGATTCACCTGAGTCATTTGATAATGTAAAAGAATCAATGAAAACTTACTTTGCTGAACTGGAAGCTCGTTACTACAAAGATGGCGAGTTAGTGTTACCAGCAGACAGTTTTGATTCGATGGCCAATGGTTGGTCTGAAGATTTTGATAAGGCGAAAGAAATCTTTAATCAAGAATTTATCTCCAGCGCTTTTAATGCGATGTCAGAAAAAATGAAACAAGACGGTGGTCTAAACCTGACTGAATTGGCTGATAGCATGGCTGAATTAAAGCTTAAAGTTGAAGAGCGAATGAAAGAACACTCTCAACAAGTGCAAGAGGAAGCGAATGAGTTCTGTGATTCGCTTGATGAGATGGCAGAACAAGAGCAAGAGCTGCATGAAATCATTCCGAACCTAAAAGACTATCAAGTATTCACGATCTAATCTGAATCTAATTATGAAGAACAAGAGCACCGATTGGTGCTCTTTTCGTATGTATGTGCTTATGGATGTAGGTGTTTATGGATCTATAGGTTCAGCCGCACGAGTATTTAATCCGATACATACTCTTTATTTTTTAGGTCTATATCTTGATTGGTCGTTATTTGGCAAACGATAAGATCAGTTAGTTGTTAATTATGTGGTTCTAAATAGCGTATCGATTGTAAAAATAAGAGAATTATTCATTTATTGGTTGTGCCTATCATTGCTTTTTATTACTGTACTTCCCAACTAGTTCACTGATTTTTGATGCGGGCAATATGAACCAACAATCTTCCTCTTCAAGAGAGCACTTTAGCTCTCGTTTAGGTTTTATTTTAGCAGCGGTGGGTGCAGCGGTTGGCTTGGGTAATATTTGGGGCTTCCCAACTCAAGTTGCCAGTAACGGTGGTGGCGCTTTTCTCTTAGTCTATTTGATCATGATCTTCGTGGTCGCTTTCCCAATGCTGGTGGTTGAGATGGCTATTGGTCGTCACGGTCAAGCAAACCCTGTCGATAGCATGCGTTCTTTGACTACGAACCCTTTGGGTAAGAAAGTCGGTGAGTTTGTCGGTTGGGTCGGATTGAGTGTGCCAAGCGCCGTGTTGGCATTTTATAGTATTGTTGGTGGCTGGTTGATCTGCTTCCTCATTGGTGCTGTCGCTGATCTGATTGGTCTAGAGACGATTGCTGATTGGTTTAAAGGCTTCAGTGTTGAACGAAACGTATTTGGTACTGTTGTGTTTTATGTACTGACTATCTTGATTGTGCAGGGCGGTGTTAAGCAAGGTATCGAGAAATGGTCGACTCGTTTGATGCCTGCGCTGTTTGTTTTGTTTGGCTTACTGTTTGTTTACATCATGACCCAAGCTGGCGCGATGGAAGGCCTGAAACATTACCTAGTTCCAGACTTTGAGAAAGTTTGGGATAGAAAACTGATTCTAGCGGCAATGGGGCAAGGTTTCTTCTCGCTGACTATTGGCGGTTGCTCGATGTTGGTTTATGGCTCTTACTTAAGTAAGAAAGAGAACCTGCCAAAAATGGCAATGAACGTTACCTTAGTCGATACCGCTGTTGCGTTTATTGCGGGTTTAGTCGTCATGCCTGCAATGTTTGTTGCGATGCAAAAAGGTGTTCAAATCTACGCTGAAGATGGCTCATTATTAAGCTCTGACACGCTAGTATTTACGGTTCTGCCATTGATGTTTGATAGCTTAGGCGTGCTTGGCCAGATCTTCGCGATTGTCTTCTTTTTGTTGCTAACGATTGCCGCGCTAACTTCATCGATTTCGATGCTGGAAGGGCCTGTAGCGCTAGTGAGCGAGCGTTTCAATACCAGACGAACACCAACGAGTTGGGTAATTGGTAGTGTTATCGCGTTGTTTAGTGTGGTGATTGTCTACAACTTTGCCGCGATGTTTGGATTGGTTGCGATGATAGCGACTCAGTACCTTCAACCGGTTGCTGCACTGATGTTCTGCCTATTTGGTGGCTGGGTATGGAGCCGAGCTTCAAAAGTGAAAGAGCTTGAGCAAGGTTGCCCTGATTTCCAATTGGGTTGGTTTGGTAAAGTGTGGCCAATGTATGTGAAGTTCGTGTGCCCAATCTTAGTGGCGACGGTTCTCTGGGCTTCATTTGGTTAACGCAGAGCCCATCTGGACTCTCTGAACCTAAACACTCAGAACTTGAAATGTTAAGCACAAAGCCACTCATAAGGAGTGGCTTTGTTGTTTCGATGTGAAGGTATAGCTGAACTTGCAAGAGAGAAAAAAGGCGCTGAACATAATAGTCAGCGCCTTTGTATTTTTAGTTAAGTAATCGTGACTACTTAATTTCCATACCTTGCGCTTGTAGATCTGCATGGTAAGAAGAACGTACAAACGGGCCACAAGCTGCGTGAGTGAAGCCTAGTTCTAGAGCAATCTCTTTCAGCTCATCAAACTCTGAAGGCGGCACGTAGCGTTCTACTGGTAAATGGTGGCGGCTTGGCGCTAGGTATTGGCCAAGTGTCAGCATAGTTACACCATGCTCACGAAGGTCTTTCAGTACTTGAACGATCTCTTCTTTCGTCTCACCAAGACCCATCATCACACCTGATTTAGTTGGGATGTCTGGGTGCTGCTCTTTGAATTTTCTCAACAGATCAAGAGACCACTTGTAGTTTGCGCCTGGACGCGCTTTACGGTATAGGCGTGGCGCTGTCTCTAGGTTGTGGTTGAAAACATCTGGCGGGTTATTTTTCATTAGATCAAGTGCCACATCCATACGACCGCGGAAGTCAGGAACCAGTGTTTCGATACGAATATTTGGATTTTGCTCGCGAATTTCACGGTTACAGTCAGCAAAGTGCTGGGCACCGCCATCACGCAGGTCATCACGGTCTACTGAAGTGATTACAACGTACTTCAGTTTCATGTCTTTAATCGTCTTAGCCAGTTTCTTCGGCTCTTCTGATTCAGGAGCAACAGGGCGACCATGGGCAACATCACAGAACGGGCAGCGACGAGTACAGATAGCGCCAAGAATCATAAACGTTGCCGTACCGTGGTTAAAACACTCGGCTAGGTTAGGGCAAGACGCTTCTTCACAAACTGAGTGCAGGTTGTTTTTACGCATTGCTGATTTGATTTCTTGAATACGATGGCTGTCTGAAGGAAGTTTAATCTTCATCCATGCAGGTTTACGTAGAACTTCTTTCTGTTCAGCAGGCATATTCTTTACGGGAATTAATGCCATTTTGTCAGCGTC
Organism: Vibrio echinoideorum; assembly: GCF_024347455.1. Lineage (NCBI taxonomy): Bacteria > Pseudomonadati > Pseudomonadota > Gammaproteobacteria > Vibrionales > Vibrionaceae > Vibrio > Vibrio echinoideorum. The sequence continues at coordinate 2,708,455 of NZ_AP025483.1, read as the reverse complement.
ACGATATTTAACGCCTTTTTCCATTTGGATTGGTTTGCTCATGATTTTATGCTTCTGCTGTAATGTTACTGGTGGCTTGAATGTCTACTTGGTCATAGCCGAGTAGTTCTACTAGCTCTTGTATTAACTGTTGCTCAACGTTTTCTAGTTCACTTGGTCCGCCGAGTTGGCTTACCTGCGCCATTTCCATGCCTTGGTAACCGCATGGGTTAATGCGTAGGAATGGAGATAGGTCCATATCGACGTTGAGTGCTAGCCCGTGGAATGAGCAGCCACGTCGAATTCGTAATCCGAGTGAACAGATTTTCTTGCCATCGACATAAACACCAGGAGCGTCAGGTCGGGCAGCTGAATCTATATTGTAAGCTTTCAGAGTATTGATTACGAGGTTCTCGATATGAGTAACCAAATCACGCACTCCAAATTTTTTGCGGCGTATGTTAATCAGAAAGTAAGCAACTAACTGGCCTGGGCCATGATAAGTCACTTGGCCACCGCGGTCGCTTTGAATGACAGGGATGTCACCAGCATTTAATACATGCTCAGCTTTGCCTGCTTGTCCTTGAGTGAAGACTGGATTGTGTTCAACTAACCAAACTTGGTCTACGTCTTCTTCCGTGCGTTCGTCTGTGAACTTATGCATGGCTTTCCATACAGGTTCGTAATCCTGACGGCCTAATTTTTTTACGATTAGCTTATTTTGCAAAGCAGCACTCCCTCAAGGATTAATAAAGTGAACGCATTATAAACGCGAAATAGGTTTCTAACTACAGACGGACTGCAAGGTTTTTCAACTTTCTTTGTATTTATTGAAAATTAAGTTGAATGCTTTTGTCAGTAATCCGGTGTTTCAAACAAAAACAGCGGCAATAAGCCGCTGTTTTCATGTTCAATTGTAGATTACAGAACCATACGAACGATTTCGATGTCGCCTAGTTCTTTGTATAAAGTTTCTACTTGCTCAATTGAAGTCGCTGTAATGTTGATAGAAACAGAGTGGTAGTTTCCTTTCGCACTCGGTTTTAGTGTTGGGCTGTAGTCACCAGGAGCATGACGCTGGATCACTTCTAGCACTAGCTCAGTAAGTTCTGGCTTCGCGTAGCCCATTACTTTGTAAGTGAATGAACAAGGGAACTCTAAGAGATCTTTTAGTTTTGCATCAGAATTGATGTTCATGGTTAGCTCCAAAAGGCTAGACTCTCGCTAATTGGCGAAATGTCGATAAAAGCGTGTTCGGTCAACAGACACGAATAATAAGGCGGAATATTACGTGTAAATATCACCGAACTCAAGATCAACAAAAGCCGCACATAGCGGCTTTTGTTTAACTGAAGAGTAAATAGTTAACTTACTCATCAGGTTAGCTTTGCAAGAAGCGAATGTATTGCTTAGAACAAACCTTAGACTTGTTTAAAATAAACCTTTGAACAGCAGTACTAAATAGTCCCACAGGCGGCTAAATAGGCTGCCTTGGTCTACATTTTCAAGTGCAAGTAGTGGGTATTCAGCAACGTCTTCACCATCAACTTGGTAGAATAGTTTACCGACAACATCGCCTTTGCTGATTGGTGCTTCCAGTTCTTTCTCAAGAACAAAGCTTGCCTTTAGATTCTTAGCTTGGCCACGAGGCAGAGTAACAAACGTATCTTCGTCGACACCTAGTGCAACCGTATCTTGGCTACCCATCCAGATTTTTTCTTCTACGAAGGTTTCACCCGCTGTGTGTGGTGCCACTGTTTCGAAGAAACGGAAACCGTAACTTAATAGCTTTTTGCTTTCTGTTTTACGAGCATTAGCATTTTTAGTTCCCATCACAACCGCAACTAGGCGCATTTTGCCTTCTGTCGCTGAACTTACTAGGCTGTAGCCAGCATTGCTCGTGTGACCCGTTTTGATGCCGTCAACGTTCATGCTCTTATCCCATAACAGACCATTACGGTTGTACTGGGTGATGCCGTTGTAAGTGAATTTTTTCTGTGAGTAGATACGGTATTCATCAGGAACGTCGCGAATCAATGCCTGACCAAGTAGAGCCATATCGTAAGGAGTAGAGTATAGATTCGGGTTATCTAGACCGTGCACATTAGCAAAGTGCGTGTCTTTCATGCCGATAGAGCTTGCCCATGCGTTCATTAGGTCAACAAATGCGTCTTCAGAACCCGCAATGTGCTCAGCCATTGCAACACAAGCATCGTTACCTGATTGAATGATGATGCCACGGTTTAGTTCTTCAACTTTAACCGTTGTACCAACTTCAATAAACATCTTAGATGAGTCAGGGAAGTTTTTAGCCCAAGCATTTTCACTGATAACAACGTCATCAGTTAGATTGATGTTGCCACGATCTAGCTCTTGGCCGATCACGTAGCTCGTCATCATCTTAGTTAAACTTGCTGGAGAAAGCTGAGTGTTCATCTCTTTCTCAGCTAGTATTTTGCCTGAATGGTAATCCATCAGAACAAAACCTTTAGCGGCGATTTGTGGTGCATCAGGAACAACAATTGGAGCGGCGAATGACGATGTAGCTATCGTTGCAGAAAGAGCAACAGAAGTAGCAAAAATCGATTTAACAAGTTTATTAGATTTAATCATTTTGAATGCAATTATTTGGTGAACTATTCATATATTAACAGAATCACTCTGTCACACCAGAGCGCTGATTACCAGAAGTAACTGTTAGATTAATTAGCGAGTTAACGTGTGTTTCTTTATATAAGCTGACGGGTAACCCATTAGCCTAACCTGTTCTAATTTCTCTTGAGTCAGAGCATAGTCATGAAATGGCCCAAGCATTAATCGGTAGTTGTCATCATTTGGCTGCAAGAACGTTGCTACAGCTAGCTTTTCACCTAGATCTTGGGCTAACTTCTCAGTTCTATCTTCATGTGGAGATGTAGCTACCTGAATAATAAATTGCGGTAGAGCAGCCTTTTTATTCGCGTCGGTTGGCATAGCCACAGTGATAACTTCTATCTCAACATTTGCTGTGCCTGTTCTCAATACATCGAGCTTGTAAGCCGCCGCATAACTAAGGTCAATGATTCGCCCTTCATGGAATGGACCTCGGTCATTGATACGAACGATCGTCGTCTTGTCGTTGTCGGTGTTAGTTACTTTTACATAGCTTGGAATAGGTAATGTTTTGTGAGCTGCAGACATAGAATACATGTCGTAGATCTCACCGTTTGACGTTAAATGGCCATGAAACTTTTTACCGTACCAAGATGCTTTGCCTTTCTCGGTAAATCCTTCCGTTTTTTTGACGATTTTGTAGTCTTCACCACGCAAAGTGTAATTACTGTTACCGCCTAAGCTATACGGTTCATACTGCGGGTGAGCGTCTTCTAGGTGCTCGACTGATATTGGCGTATCTGGCGCAATATCAGAATCAATGTCGTAGCGACCTTTTTGTTCTTGGGAAGAACAGCCATTAATCAAAACCGCCAATCCGACGATAGACAGCATTTTTTTGATTGGCAGTTCATTGACCAAAGATGTTTTTAGGGGGAATTCTTTAATAGACATCAATTAGGTCGCCTTTGAGAATGCTTTTCTGTGTGTATGGATCGACATTAAAATACCAAAACCAGCCATTAGGGTAACCATGGATGTACCGCCATAACTGACCAAAGGCAGGGGTACCCCAACCACTGGCAGAATGCCACTTACCATGCCAATGTTTACGAATATATAGACGAAGAAGCTCAGTACAATACTGCCGCCCATCATTCGACCAAATGCGGTTTGTGCTTGGCTCGCAAGAACTAAACCACGCCCAATGATAAATAGGTAGATAGCGAGTAAAAACAGAATGCCGATCATGCCCCATTCTTCGGCAATTACCGCAAAAATAAAGTCTGTGTGCCGCTCTGGAATGAACTCCAATTGAGATTGAGTACCTTGCAACCAGCCTTTTCCTGATATACCACCAGAACCTATCGCAATTTTACTTTGAATTATGTGGTAGCCCGCACCTAATGGATCTGATTCAGGATCAAAAAGGGTTCTTACACGTACTTTTTGATACTCACGCATCAAGAAGAACCACAAGATTGGAATAAAACCACCCAGCGCAATCGCTGCACTGGCAATGATTTTCCAACTGATCCCAGCCAGAAATATAACAAAGATGCCTGACGCTGCGATGAGTATTGACGTACCTAAATCGGGTTGTTTAGCAATAAGGATTGTAGGGACAAACACCATCACTAGTGAAATGGTTAAGGTTTGGAAAGTCGGCGGGAGAGAGCGCTTACCAATGAATCGAGCCAACATCAAAGGCACTGCTAGTTTTAATAGCTCGGAGGGTTGGAATCGTACAAAACCAAAGTTTAACCAACGCTGTGCACCTTTCGAGGCTTCACCAAAGAACAGTACGCCTAATAGCAAGATGACACCGCCAATAAATAGTAGCGGAGCTAAAGTCTCATAGGTACGAGGTGAAATTTGAGCTAAGAAGATCATGACGCCTAACGATAGAACCATACGCATAGCTTGACGATCCATCATCGCAAGGCTTTGTCCACTGGCGCTGTACATGATCAATAAAGCGAAGCCCATTAAAACCAGAATGCCGAGTAACAGCGGTAGGTCTATATGTAGCCTTTCAAATAAGGCTCTATTTCGCCCAGTCGAGGGATCAAGTTTCATTATTTTATTGCCTTACTTTCATCATCTTCTGCAAGAATAATATGGTCGAAAATCTTTCTTACTACTGGACCACCATTTGATGAACCGCCACCTGCATTCTCTAATACAATGGTGACGACCGCTTCAGGATTTTCAAAAGGAGCGTAGCCGGTGAACAGCGCGTGGTCGCGCAGATGCTCAGCAATTTCGTCGGCGTTGTATTCTTCATCTTCCTTCAAACCAAAGACTTGCGCAGTGCCTGATTTACCAGCAGAGGTGTAAGACATCTTCTGGAATGAGCGTCTTGCTGTTCCTTTTTTACCGTGGTTTACGAGTTTCATTCCTTCCTGGGCGATATCCCAGTATCTCTGTTTTACGCCTGTTATGGGTGGATATGTCTCGATTTCCGAAATAATTTGTTCATCGAATGGTCGCCCGTTTTCAATCGTTGAGCGTAATAGGTGAGGGGCTGTCACTTCACCTTCATTGACTAATACTGAGGTCGCTTTGGCTATCTGCATAGGTGTTGCTGTCCAGTAGCCTTGGCCAATGCCGACAGGGATGGTATCACCTTGATACCAAGGCACGCGGTGTCTTGCCATCTTCCATTCACGGGTTGGCATATTAGCTTTACTTTCTTCATAAATATCAATGCCAGTGTAGTCGCCAAAGCCGAATAGCATCATCCACTTAGATAAGCGGTCAATACCCAAATCAAAGGATATTTGGTAGAAGAAAGTATCGACGGACTCTTCAATGGCCTTCACGATATCAACTTTACCGTGACCCCAACGTAACCAGTCACGGAAAGGCTTAGTTTTGGAGTTCGGTATTTTCCAGTAACCAGGGTCGTTACGTGTTGTATTTGGCGTTATCACACCTTCTTGTAATGCAGCAACGGCAATGAAGGGCTTGATCGTAGACGCTGGTGGGTAAATACCTAGGGTTGCCCGGTTTACCAAAGGTCGGTCTTTGTTTTGAAGTAGAGCGTTATAACCTTTAGATGAAATACCATGCACAAACGCATTAGGGTCATAGCTTGGGCTAGATACCATTGCTAACACACCATTGTCTTTCGGATCCAGAACCACAGCCGATCCACGGCGCCCGTCGAGCAGTTTATGTACGTATAGTTGTAGGTTGATCTCTAAGTTGAGTACGATATCTTTGCCCGGAATAGAAGGGACAAATTTGAGAGTGCGAATAACTCGTCCACGACTGTTTACTTCGACTTCTTGATAACCAGCCGTGCCGTGCAACATGTCTTCGTAGTAGCGTTCAATACCAAGCTTACCAATATCGCGAGTGGCTTGATAATTAGCGTCTTTTTCTTCTCGAACTAAACGTTTCATGTCACGGTCGTTGATGCGAGATACATAACCGATTACGTGAGTAAGCACATCACCATAAGGGTAGAAGCGTTTCAAAGTCCCGGTAACTTCAACGCCTGGGAATTTATGTTGGTTTACAGAAAAGACGGCAACTTGCTCTTCAGTGAGCTGATTTAGGATAGGTACTGATTTAAAGCGTCGAGAATTGCGACGATCACGATTAAAGCGCTCGATACGTTCTGGTGGAATCTCGATTAATGCTTGAAGACGGACGAGCGTATCATCCATATCTTTGATTTTTTCAGGTATGATCTCTAGGTTGAAAACGGGGCGGTTTTCGGCCAGAAGTACACCGTTGCGATCGTAAATCAAACCGCGATTGGGTGCGATTGGAACGACCTTGATACGGTTGTCGTTTGAGCGAGTTTTATAGTCCTGATATTGATTGACCTGAATGTTATACAGGTTAACAACCAACATCGACATCATCACTATGATCCCCATAAACGCAACAAAAGCACGGCTAGTAAATAGTCGTGCTTCTGCTTTGTAATCACGGATTTGGCTACGTTTACGTAACATTAACGCTTATTCTCGATGATAAGGGTGGTTAGCTGTGATGCTCCAAGCTCGATACAAGCTTTCAGCCATGATAACGCGAACTAATGGGTGAGGGAGAGTAAGTGCAGACAGAGACCAACTTTGGTCTGCCGCTGCTTTACATGCAGGCGCTAATCCCTCAGGCCCACCAATAAGGATAGAAACGTCACGTCCATCTAATTTCCAACTTTCTAATTGCTCAGCAAGTTGTGGTGTATCCCATTTTTTACCTGGGATATCGAGCGTGACAATTCGATTGCCTTTTGGAACCGCAGCCAACATTGCTTCGCCTTCTTTCTGAAGAATTCGTGCAATATCAGCATTTTTACCACGTTTTCCCGCAGTGATCTCAATAAGTTCTAATGGCATATCATGAGGGAAGCGACGTTTATATTCTTTAAACCCTTCTTCAACCCATTTTGGCATTTTTGTACCAACTGCGATTAACTGGATCTTCAAAGCTTAGCCCCAAAGTTTTTCTAGTTGGTACAGCTCACGATGCTCTTCTTGCATAACGTGAAGCATACTTGTACCCATATCTAGAACAACCCATTCACCTTCTTGTTGACCGTCCATACCTAATGGCTGCATACCAACTTTGCGCACTTCATCTGCGACATGCTGTGCAATAGACGCAACATGGCGTTTCGATGTACCAGTACAAACAATCATGTAATCAGTGACACTTGATTTGCCTTCTACATCAATAGTAACAATTGATTCGGCTTTCATATCGTCGGCTTTGTCTGCAAGAAAATCTTTTAGTTCTTCACGTAACACGGGGTGTTCCTTTAATCTGAAATTAGCTTTGTTTAGGATCTATTGACCCTAGAATATAACACGCTTTTATGCGTGAAATGGTATTGAAGCTGTAGGGAGACAAAACTCTACACCTAACTGATGAATTAGTGGCCAAGGCGACTGTTCATATTGAGTTTTTGTCATCAATTCGGCTTGAGTGAGCAACGCAAAAAGAGAGTGTAATTGAGAAATCGAAACTCTTGTTAGCGCGGCGTTATAAAGAGGCTTCTTAGATTGCCAGATACGGTGTTTTTCGAATACCTGACCGATCGGCATCTGTTTCAACTGTTGCTGCATTTGTAACAGTAAGGCAAGTTCACGTTGCACACTGCGTAATAAAATAACCGGCTCTACACCTTCCGCTTCTAATTGTCTTAGAACTCGCTGTGCTCGATTACCTTTGCCTGCGAGCAATGCATCAATCCAATGGAACGGAGTAAAATGGTTGTGGCGACTCAAAGACTCTTCTAGTCGTACTAACGTGAGCTTTCCATCTGGGTACTGAAGCGTCAGCTTTTCTAAGCTTTGAGTGAGTGCAAATAGGTTACCTTCATGCCATTGTGCCAGCATTTGAATGGCTTCGGGGTCTGGCGATAAACCGATTTGACGACAACGCGTTTGCACAAACTGAGGTAATCGGCTGACATCTGGCGTTAGGCAGCTGACCCAATGCCCTTTATTAGACAGTGCCTTAAACCACTTAGCACTCTCTTGAGCTTTGGTTAGCTTAGTGCCAACCAGTACCAGCAAGATATCGCTGTGGATATGCTCAGAGGTTGCGAGTAATTCTTTCGCTATCGCCGCGTTAACACCAGATTCCGGTAGCTCTAACTCAATTATTTGACGGCTAGAGAACAGACTTAGAGCTTGAGTACAGTCGTAGACTTGATTCCAGTCCAGATTATTATCTATAGCAAAGCGGTGACGTTCTTCGAAACCTTGTTGTTTTGCAGCCTTTTGAATCGCTTCTCGACTTTCTTGCAGTAGCAGGGGTTCGTTACCAAAAATGAGATAAACATTACCCAGCTGTTTAGCAAGTTGTTCTGACAAGCGGTCGGCAAAAATACGCATCAAATAAACCTATTATTCAACAGATTCAGTTATCTGTGATTGTTCTGTTGAGCTCGGAGTGAGACTAACGTCGTCGATTTCGATGTTTTTGATGTTGTATTGCTTCTCAAGCTCTTTAACTTGAACGTGCTCTAGAGCGTCTAGATCCATGCTATCTGCGGCAATGTTCGCTTTTAATCGAGCCATCTGGCGAAGGATCTGGCTTGTTGCAAGCTTACGCATTTCATCTTCAATCATATCTCGTTCAACTGATTTTGCTAATGCAGTTAACGGGTTATCTAAATAGCTGCGCGTAACACTTGTTGAGAATGTTTTGTCACCTAGCTCCGGAATGGTGACTCGATAAGAGGCATTAAATGTTAGTTCAATTTCAGCTGCACGAGTATTTTGATAAAGAGATAGAGTACGTTCACCAACGCTTTCGCTAATAATATGCAAGTTCGGTGTGTTTTCCGCTGGTGGCACAATTTCTACATCATTCATGCGCAGCTGGCCTTTCATCATACGAGTAAACGTACTGTATTGGTCGTAACTGGTCACAGAGATTTTGTTGAGCTCTTCAGGTACAGAGTAATCGCCACGTAGGTGGAAACCACAGGCACTCAATAGACTAACGGTTAAAATAACAATAGTAACTTTCAAGGAAGATAGTGAAATCAGGCGCATTATTTGATGGCTCTCATGAAGGTAGAATACTTATTTAAAGGCTTTAGCCCGTTCGAATTGCTAATGAATCCAAAGCGCTTAAATAAGTAGACAGGGTGTTTTATTCACCCTGTCTAAAGACTGCTTTTAAGGAATTAAGTTCGTTAATTCTGTAGCAATTTAATTGTGTTAACTAAGCTTTTAGCCTGTAACTGTTAGTTAGCAACGATGTTTAGAAGCTTACCAGGAACAAAGATAACTTTACGAATCGTTAAACCATCTAGGAATTTCTTAGTGTTCTCATCGTTTAGGCCAAGCTCACGAACTTGATCTTCCGTTGCGTCAGCTGCAACGGTTAGTTTCGCACGTAGCTTACCGTTGATCATAACAACGATAGTCTTCTCGTCCTCAACTAGCGCTTTCTCGTCAAATGTAGGCCATGTTGCTGAATCTACGTTTGACTCACCAAGAGCAATCCACATTTCGTAAGAAATGTGAGGAGTCATTGGGTAAAGCATGCGAACCACTGCTTTTAGTGCTTCATCAAGAATTGCACGATCTTGTACAGATTCTTGAGGCGCTTTCGCAAGTTTGTTCATCAATTCCATGATGGCAGCGATTGCTGTGTTGAACGTTTGGCGACGGCCGATATCGTCAGTTACTTTTGCGATAGTCTTGTGGATATCACGACGAAGTGCCTTTTGGTTGCCAGATAGAGCTGAAGTCTCAACAGACTCAGCAGCACCTTTAGCAGAGTGTGCGTGAACCAGCTTCCAAACACGTTTAAGGAAACGGTTTGCGCCTTCAACGCCAGACTCTTGCCACTCAAGCGTCATGTCTGCAGGTGATGCAAACATCATGAATAGACGCACTGTATCAGCACCGTACTTGTCTACCATCTCTTGTGGGTCGATACCGTTGTTCTTAGACTTAGACATTTTGATCATGCCTGAGTGTTCAACATTGCGGCCTTCTTGATCTACAGCCGTTTCGATACGACCTTTACCATCACGCTCGATAGTCACGTCAGTTGGAGCAATCCATTCTTTCGTGCCTTTCTCGTTCGTGTGGTAGAACGCGTCAGCGAGAACCATGCCTTGGCATAGAAGCTGCTTGAACGGTTCGTCAGACGTTACGTAACCTGCGTCGCGTAGCAACTTGTGGAAGAAGCGAGAGTAAAGTAAGTGCATACAAGCGTGCTCAATACCACCAACGTATTGGTCAACTGGCAACCAGTAGTTTGCTTTCTCTGGATCTAGAATGTCATCAGCTTGCGGTGAACAGTAACGTGCGTAGTACCAAGACGATTCCATGAACGTATCGAACGTGTCAGTTTCACGCAGAGCCGGTTCGCCATTGAATGTTGTTTCAGCCCAAGACTTATCCGCTTTGATAGGGCTAGTTACGCCATCCATTACCACGTCTTCTGGAAGAATAACGGGCAGTTGGTCTGCTGGTACTGGGTGAACTTCACCGTCTTCAGTGGTTACCATTGGGATTGGAGCGCCCCAGTAACGCTGACGAGATACACCCCAGTCACGTAGACGGAAGTTTACTGTCTTCTTACCTTTGCCTTCAGCTTCAAGCTTCGCAGCGATTGCATCGAATGCTTCTTGGAACGCAAGGCCATCGAATTCACCAGAATCGAACAGTACACCTTTCTCTGTGTAAGCTGCTTCAGATACATCTAATTCAGAGCCGTCTTCTGGCTTGATTACTGGAATGATATCGATGCCGTACTTAGTTGCGAATTCGTAGTCACGTTGATCGTGAGCAGGAACCGCCATTACCGCACCTGTGCCGTAATCCATAAGAACGAAGTTTGCTACGTATACAGGAACAACACGACCGTTAAGAGGGTGGATAGCCGTTAGGCCAGTATCCATACCTTTCTTTTCCATCGTTGCAAGTTCAGCTTCAGCCACTTTAGTGTTACGACACTCTTCAACGAATGCAGCAAGCTCAGGGTTGTTCTTAGATGCTTTCTCCGCAAGAGGGTGACCTGCTGCGATACCAACGTAAGAAACACCCATTAGTGTGTCTGGACGAGTTGTGTACACTTCTAGTGGCGCTTCTTCACCGTTAACAGCGAAAGACAGCTCAACACCTTCAGAGCGGCCGATCCAGTTACGCTGCATGGTTTTCACCATTTCAGGCCAACCTTCAAGGTTGTCTAGGTCGTCTAGTAGCTCTTGAGCGTACTCAGTGATCTTAATGAACCACTGTGGAATCTTCTTTTGTTCTACTGGAGTATCACAACGCCAGCAGCAACCGTCTTCTACTTGCTCGTTAGCCAGTACAGTTTGGTCGTTTGGACACCAGTTAACAGAAGATGTCTTCTTGTAAACTAGGCCTTTTTCGTAAAGCTTAGTGAAGAACTCTTGTTCCCAACGGTAGTACTCTGGAGTACACGTCGCGAATTCACGTTTCCAGTCGTAACCAAAACCTAAAAGTTTAAGCTGGTTTTTCATGTATTCGATGTTTTCGTAAGTCCACGGTGCAGGCGCGGTGTTGTTTTTAACCGCTGCATTTTCTGCTGGTAGGCCGAATGCATCCCAACCGATTGGCTGCATTACGTTTTTGCCTTGTAGACGTTGGAAACGAGATACCACATCACCGATGGTGTAGTTACGCACGTGACCCATGTGCAGTCGGCCACTTGGGTAAGGGAACATAGAAAGACAGTAGAATTTTTCTTTGTTTGGGTCTTCACTTACAACGAAAGTTTCGCTGTCATCCCAGTGTTGTTGAACCTTTTGTTCAATCTCTTGCGGGTTATATTGTTCTTGCATCGATGGTATCCGGTTATCTTGGAATTTGTGAGTTCGGTTAGAACAGAATCTTACAGATCGTCATAGAATACCTAAAGGAGCTTAGTTCAACAATAGCTATACCCTTCATACTTGCAGTTGCAGCATGGTTGATTGCGTAAATTCAAGTTAATTACTCAGGACAGCTATACTTAAGGGTATGAATTGCATTTGTTTGTCAGGAACTGGTCGTTTAACAGCAGGCCCGTTCACTAAGATAAAGCTTGGTCATCTTAAGGAGGTCGTTATGCCGAAGAAAAAAGCACTCTATGAAGAAGTCGTAGAAGAGGTTATTGAAACGCTGAAGCATAGTCCTGAAGAGCTCAACAACAAAATTGAAACGTCAGGTAAGTATGCGAAAGCAGCCAATGACATGACTAAAGACGAACTGTCATTGATTTCAGCTTACGTGAAGTCGGACTTGAAAGAGTTTTCCGAAAGCTATGAAGAGAGTAAAGGCGGTCCATTTTATTTGATGATCACAGATTCTATTTGGCAAGGTCTGTTGGATATCACAGATCGTACGAAAGTCGAATGGGTTGAACTGTTCCAAGATTTAGAACATCAAGGTCTGTACCAAGCTGACGAAGTTATCGGATTAGGGACACTTGTCTGTGATAAATGTGGGCATCAAACCGAGTACAACCATCCAACGACGATTATTCCATGTATTAAATGTGGCTCGACAGGGTTTAGCCGCAAGGCATTAAAACCTTAACCGTTCTCTTCTAAATAGTTTAAGCACCATAAAACAAAAGGTTGACGCTCTCACGTCAACCTAGAATTTTTTACGCATTACGCATTACGCATTACGCATTACGCATTACGCATTACGCATCAGTTTTTGGTCTTCTCACAATCCAGCCTGCAATTAAACTCAGCAATGCCCAGATATACAGTGGCCAAGTGCCAACTACTCTATAAGGGGTTTGACCATCCGTTGAAATGAGCTCAGCTTTTAAAATAGCAGTTTCAAACTGAGGTATTTGCTTGATGATCTTACCCTTGTGATCTGTCACCGCTGTGACACCATTGTTCGTTGAGCGAATAAGCGGCTTACCAAGTTCCAGAGCACGCATTTGTGCGATCTCCATATGCTGCAATGGCCCGATCGAACGTCCAAACCACGCATCGTTAGAGAGCGTTAAAATGAAGTCGGTCTCATCCGTCACATTTTGTCTAACTTGATCATTAAAGATGATTTCGTAACACAACGCAGGAGCTAAATGGCGACCATTTGCCACTATATTGGGTTGAACAAAATCACCACGGCTGAATGATGACATTGGCAAATTAAAAAATGGAGCTAAAGGACGCAAGATAGCTTCAAATGGTACAAACTCACCAAATGGCAATAAGTGATGTTTATGGTAGCGCTCATTTGGATCGTAGTTGTACTCACCATATGGATTAACACCTAAAGATAGAACACTGTTGTAGTACTTCTTATCTTCAGATTGATTCAACACACCCGTGATAATCGCACTGTTGTTCATCTTCGCTGCGCTGTCTAGGTTGCGTAGGAAAGATGGAATCTCAACCTCGAAAGCGGGAATAGCAGCTTCAGGCCAGATGATAATATCAGCATCCCAGTTTTCTCTGCTTAGGTCGGTGTATTTCATCATGGTCGGCCAGCGATGGCTTGGTAGCCATTTGCTATCTTGGTCAACGTTGCCTTGAATCAATACCACTGATGTTGTTTTTTCTGGGTTAGGAGTCACCCAATCAATGTTTCGAATACCAAAACCTGTACTAAATACGATGACAGGGATGATGCCGATACTCCACGCCTTATTAATGGTCATATAAGCGAGCGCAGATGCTGAGATAATAATCGTTAGAGTGACGAGCTCGACACCACCAATAGGTGCGAATGACCCTAGCGGGGAGTCGATCTGACTGTAGCCTAGCCACAACCAAGGGAAGCCTGTCATTACCCAACCGCGTAACCAATCGCTGATCAGCCATAATGCTGGCGCAGCAAGGAAAAAGCGACCGAGGTTATTGGCCGGGAAGAACTTATTTAAGCCCCAGGTAAATAGACCTGAATATACGGCTAGGTAGCCAACAAGCAATGCCATTAAAAATAGATTGGCTGCCAGTGGCATTCCACCAAAGCCATCAATGCTGACATATACCCAGCTGATACCCGTCGTAAATTGGCCTAAGCCCCATGCGTAGCCAATCCAAAGTGCACTTTTAGGAGAGCGATTATGGATCAGTAGCAGCAATATAGCGGGGCTGAGAATAGCAAGAGGCCATATTGAGTACGGAGCGAATGAAAGGGTTGTTATAGCGCCCACAAAAACGGCCGCAAGCGGCCGTAATAGGCGATGATTAAATAGTTTAGTCATCTAATTTCTGTCATCTCTTTAGAGAGAAGTTGTTATTCTTCGATAGTCGGAAGAGGTTGCTCGTCAGGAATGGTTACCTGTAGCTGAATCACACGACGATTATCCGCTGAAGTTATTTTGAAATGGTAGTTTTCGATTTCTACAATTTCTCCACGAACTGGCAGGTGACCGAGCGCTGTCATGACCATACCACCTACAGTATCAACTTCATCATCACTAAAGTCGGTCCCAAACGTATCGTTGAACTCTTCAATAGTAGTTAAAGCTTTAACAGAGAAGGTATGCTTACTCAGCTTACGAATATCTAACTCTTCCTCATCGTCGAACTCGTCTTCAATTTCACCAACGATTTCTTCGAGGATATCTTCAATGGTTACTAGGCCAGATACACCGCCAAACTCATCGACAACGATAGACATGTGGTAACGCTCTTCACGGAATTCTTTAAGCAGGCGATCAACTCGCTTACTTTCAGGAACAACGACTGCAGGGCGAATCACTTGTTCGATATCAAATGGGGCACTGTCTGAACCTAGGTACTTAAGTAGGTCCTTCGCTAATAGAATGCCTTCAACATGGTCTTTATCTTCACTGATCACTGGGTAGCGAGAGTGTTGAGCGTCAGTAAGAAGCGCAATCAATGTATCTAAATCATCGGTGCGTTCAACTGTAACCATTTGAGAGCGAGGCAACATTATATCGCGTACTCGCATCTCTGAAATTTCCATAACACCTTCGAGCATGTCGCGTGTGTCGTGGTCAATTAGGTCATTAATCTCAGAACCGCGGATCACATCCACAAGCTCTTGGCGATCTTTAACTTCGCCTTGAAATATTTGGCCTAGACGTTCAAAGAAGGACTTTCTACTCGGACCTTCAGATTTTTTACTTCCCTCAGAAGTGGGGGGGTTACCTTCGTTCATGATTTCTCAAAAAATAACGCTATCAGAAGTGTGATAGCACACATTAAAACTCAGATTCCTGTGAAAATAACAGGTTCGATGAGTTGTTGTTTCTCTACAACCTACTTTACTAGAATCAATTTACTTTTCTAGAATATAAGGGTCTTCAAAGCCCATAGTTTGCATGATTTCTGTTTCGAGTGACTCCATCTCTTCAGCTTCATCATCTTCGATATGATCATAACCTAGCAGATGGAGACTGCCATGTACAACCATATGAGCCCAGTGTGCTAGCAGAGGCTTATTTTGCTCTTCTGCTTCTTTTTCGACAACTTGGCGGCAGATAATAAGGTCACCCAGTAGATCTAATTCCATTCCTGGTGGTGCTTCAAATGGAAAAGATAACACGTTAGTTGGCTTATCTTTTCCACGATAATCATGATTGAGCTGGTGGCTCTCTTTTGTATCAACAATACGAACGGTGAGCTCTGCATTCTCTTGGAACGGAGGAATTGTCTTATCTAACCAAAGCTGAATATCTTGCTCGGTTGGAAGACCTTGCTCATTTTCGACCGCTAGTTGCAGGTCTAGTTCAATAGACATCTATTTATCACCTTGTTCTGCAATTACAGAGCTATTTTGTGTTGCTAATTGTGTCGCAACGGCTTGCTGAGTCTCAAGAAATTTAGCTTCTCTTTCTTCTCGTTTACGTTGTTCAAACTCTTTGCGCTCTTTCTGGTCTTTTGCTTCCCACTTCTCGTACGCGTTCACGATACGAGCAACTACTGGGTGACGAACCACGTCTTCAGACATGAAGAAGTTAAAGCTAATGTCATCAACTTCACTAAGTACTTCAGTCGCATGGCGTAGGCCAGATTTTGCTCCACGAGGTAAATCGATCTGAGTGATATCACCCGTGATCACAGCGCGTGAGTTAAAACCGATGCGTGTTAAGAACATTTTCATCTGTTCTACCGTAGTGTTTTGGCTCTCATCAAGAATGATAAACGCATCATTTAATGTACGGCCACGCATATAAGCCAGTGGCGCAACTTCAATCACGTTACGTTCAATCAACTTCTCAACACGCTCAAAGCCAAGCATCTCAAAGAGTGCATCGTAAAGCGGACGTAAATAGGGATCTACTTTTTGGCTTAAATCGCCGGGTAGGAAACCAAGCTTCTCTCCAGCTTCAACAGCAGGGCGAGTCAGTAAGATTCGGCGAACCTCTTGTCGCTCCAAAGCATCAACAGCAGCGGCCACGGCAAGGTAAGTTTTGCCTGTACCAGCAGGACCAATACCAAAGGTGATGTCATGGGTTACCATGTTCATTAGGTATTGAGCTTGGTTTGGCGTACGCGGTTTGATGACGCCTTTTTTAGTCTTAATAGTCACTTCTTTGCCGTAGTCAATTTCAGACTCGGCATGTTGCTCCAAAATACCAGATTCAGTGACAGCAAGATGCACTTGCTCTGGTTCAATATCAGATACATTACCTTTAACAGGAGTCGTTTCCACATAGAGGTGCTTGATGATATCTAAAGCGGCTGCCGTGGTGTGGGGCTTGCCTACGATGGTGAAAAAATTACTACGGTAGTTAATTTCAACGCCAAGGCGACGTTCAAGGTGCTTTATATTGTCGTCGAATGGACCACATAAGCTTGCCAAACGCTGGTTGTCAGCAGGTTCTAGATTGATCTCTAAAGTAACGATTCTATTGCTCAAATTAGCCTCTCATTTTGTGCCACTCGCTCTTAAATAAAAAAAAGAGCAAGAAGCCCGATTTAGACCGGGCTTCTGATGGTGATATCCCTATTTCTAAGATGGTCACTTAGTTAGGTAATTTCAAGCTTTGTGTTTGCGCTTTGTGCTCAAACAGTTGTATTGGCTATGGCGTAAATGTTGCTACACCTAGCTCGTCTTCACGTTTTGTTTTTTCCATCATTTCTGCTGGAGTCATTACAACGCGTAGACCCATGTCTTTTTCTGTGCGAACTAGCTCACCACGTAGTGAGTTGGTGTACACCTCAGTGATCTTAACATCTACGAATTGACCGATAAGATCCGCAGAACCTTCGAAGTTCACAACACGGCTGTTTTCAGTGCGACCACGCAGTTCCATTAAGTTCTTTCTTGATGGACCTTCAACAAGGATACGTTGCTCTGTGCCTAACATTAGACGAGAGAAACGCATAGCTTGTGTGTTTACTGTCTGTTGCAGTTCCCACAGGCGATCTTTCTTCTCTTGTGCTGGTACATCACACGGGTAATCTGCGGCAGGTGTACCTGGACGAGGAGAGAAAACAAAGCTGAAGCTCATATCGAAATCAACTTCTTTAATTAGCTTCATAGTATCTTGGAAGTCTTGCTTAGATTCACCAGGGAAACCAACAATAAAGTCAGAGCTGATTTGAATATCAGGACGAGCTTTACGCAGTTTACGGATAATAGACTTGTACTCAATCGCGGTATGTGGACGCTTCATCATCGTAAGAATACGGTCACTACCACTTTGTACAGGCAAGTGTAAGAAGCTCACTAGCTCTGGCGTATCTTTGTAAACTTCAATGATGTCATCACCAAACTCAAGCGGGTGGCTTGTCGTGAAACGAATACGGTCGATACCATCGATAGACGCCACTAAACGAAGTAGCTCTGCGAATGTACAGATGTCACCTTCGTGAGTTGGGCCGCGGAATGCGTTTACGTTTTGACCCAATAGGTTTACTTCACGCACACCTTGCTCAGCCAGCTGTGCTACCTCGTAGAGTACATCATCCATTGGACGACTAACTTCTTCGCCACGAGTGTATGGCACAACGCAGTAAGTACAGTACTTAGAACAACCTTCCATGATAGAAACATAGGCCGTTGCGCCATCTGCTTTAGGTTCCGGCAGGTTATCGAACTTTTCGATCTCAGGGAATGAGATATCCATTACTGGCTTTTCGTTAGACAGTGATGACTTAATCATTTCTGGCAGACGGTGTAATGTTTGTGGGCCAAAGATAACGTCTACGTACGGTGCACGTTGACGAATGTGATCACCTTCCTGAGTTGCTACACAGCCACCCACACCGATCACCACACCTTCTTTTTTATCTTTAAGCGTTTTCCAACGACCAAGCTGGTGGAATACTTTTTCTTGCGCTTTTTCGCGGATAGAACAAGTATTCAATAGTAGTACGTCTGCTTCCTCAGGTACTTCAGTTAGCTCATAGCCATTTGCAGCGTTAAGCAGGTCAGCCATTTTTGATGAATCGTATTCATTCATCTGACAGCCCCAAGTTTTAATTAGCAGTTTCTTACTCATTATATGTTCGCTCGATCGTTAGTTTAATTTAAGGGAGCAAATCGCCCATTATTCATCCGCCAGTATTGTTTGTCATAATTCGGTATTCAATTTTATGACTGGCTCTAGCGGCAAGCGGCGTATTGTACTGGTTTCAAAACCGACTGACTAGTAGTCTGAACAAATCTCTTATGTAGTGGTTTTTATTATTGTTAACGCCATATACCATAAGGGATAACCCTTTTTTCGAATAAGGTTTTTGGTTACAAGTTAGTTATGAAAAAGTACAATCAAAAACAGTCAAAGAATCAAACTGATAAGTACAAAATATGAACAGTTACGACGTTGTAGTAGTGGGTGGTGGCATGGTTGGCGCAGCAACAGCGGTCGGTTTTGCAAAGCAAGGGCTGAGTGTTACGGTGATCGAAGGTTTTGCCCCACAAGCTTTTGATGAGGCACAAGCGATGGATATCCGTGTATCGGCAATTTCTCAAGCTTCGGTAGATTTACTTGAAGAGCTGGGTGCGTGGCAAAGCATTGCTGCAATGCGGGTCTGTTCTTATAAACGTTTAGAAACGTGGGAGCACCCAGAGTGTCGTACTCGATTTGATGCTGCATCACTGGATCTGCCTCGTCTAGGCTATATCGTTGAGAATAGGCTCATTCAACTAGGATTATGGTCTCAGTTTGAAGCATACGACAATTTAACGCTCCTATGCCCAGAGAAATTGGACACTATTGAGTTTGGCGAAACCAACATAGTGAAGCTCCAATCTGGTTCTCAATTATCAGCAAAGTGGGTCATTGGCGCTGATGGAGCCAACTCAGCCGTTCGACAGCAAGCTGGTATCGGCATTACGGCTTGGGATTATCGACAGCACTGCATGCTTATCAATGTGGAAACGGATCAACCTCAACAAGATATTACTTGGCAACAATTTTTACCAAGTGGTCCTCGCTCGTTTTTGCCTCTATGTTCTCTAAGCTCTGACGGTCAAGAAGTCGGGCAGGGATCGTTGGTTTGGTATGACTCCCCATCTCGCATTAAGCAATTATCATCGATGACCCCTGAAAAGTTGCGTAATGAAGTATTTGCTAACTTCCCCACGGAATTAGGAGACATCAAAGTCCTCAACTCTGGTTCGTTCCCTCTTACTCGACGTCATGCGCAATCTTACTTCAAGAACAATTGTATTTTGGTTGGAGATTCTGCACACACGATCAACCCATTAGCAGGGCAGGGTGTCAATTTAGGCTTTAAAGATGTTGCCGCTCTATTAGATATTTCCAAAGAAAAAGGTGAATTGACTCAATCTGTAGCAAAACGCTATGAAGTGATGAGAAGAGGCGATAACCTTATGATGCAAAGTGGCATGGATTTCTTTTACAAAACTTTCAGTAATGATATTGGCCCTCTAAAATTTGTACGCAATGCAGCGTTAAAGTTAGCGGAAAACTCAGGGCCGATTAAATCTCAAGTATTGAAATACGCCTTGGGCCTTTAATACGGTTAACTCTGGTTATTTATATAGAGAAGGAGAGCAGAAGCTCTCCTTTTTTGTTTTTGTTGTAATGCTTATTGTTGCTGAGTGACACAAACTGGTGAATCAAGGTCTAACGAGTACCCGGTATAGGTCAGAGAACCATCTTCAGTATTACGCTTGAATGAGGTGATGTTGTTTGAGTGTTGATTTGCTGCGATGAGCCACTGTCCATCTTCAGTTACATGAAAATCTCTTGGGAATTTACCTTCAGTATCGTAGCTGTTAACGAAAGTCAGCTTTTCAGTCTCAGAGTCGATTTTGAAACTACTGATTCTTGATTGGTGTCTGCAAGAGACATAAAGAAACTGCTCATCAGGCGACAATTTAATTGCCGCTGCTGCTTCTCCTTTTTCCATATTGGGTAGCGCATCAACCTCATCTTTAATACTCCAACGCCCGAGTGTTTTTTCTAAAATCAAAATGGTTTCAGATAGCTCACAGATCACATAGGCTCTATCTTCGGCTTTGTTGAAGATTAGATGTCGAGGGCCATTCCCTGCTGGTACTTTAATAGACTGCATTGGCTCATCAAGAAACTCTTCCTGCTCTTCGTCAAAGCAATAGAAATTGATTCGATCGGCTCCGAGATCGACGGTGACAAACTGTGGAGAGTTTTGTAGGAAAAGACTTTGATGGGCATGCGGGCTAGTTTGTCTCTCGTTGTTCGGCCCTGAACCAAACATCTTGAGTGTTTTGAGTCGCTTATCGATGCTGCCATTGATATTTAAACTAAATATATCGAATGTGCCTGATGAGTATTGAGAAGTGATAGCAAATTTATTGTGTGGATCTATCGCAATGTGGCAGGGGTGATCTCCCGAGATTAGGCCTGTATTGGACGAGATCGGTGAATCAACATTAGGTATATGAATTAGTTGCGGTTGTTTCTTTTGCTCAACCTCAGATACCGTATAGATTCCAGACTTTGTCGCAGTGACAAAAGAGGGGTTATTACATTCGGCAATAAGCTCTAGAGGTAATAGTTTTCCTGTTTCTAGATCTAATTGAGTTTGATAGACACCTTGGCTTTTACTTGGCGTATCCGTGTAGCAACCGAACGTTAATGGGAGGGTTTTCATAGGTAGTCATACTCAATTAGAAAGTGGAGCAGACATTGTCTTATAAAATCGTATTAAAAGTGAGGTTATAAAGAAGAATACTTGGTGACTTGGCTAGCAGAATTACATATTCCAGATAAAACAAAACCCAGCTAAAAAGCTGGGTTCTATTCAATGATGGTGCGGTCGGAGAGACTTGAACTCTCACACCTTACGGCGCCAGAACCTAAATCTGGTGCGTCTACCAATTCCGCCACGACCGCAGCAAAGCTTTTACTCTAGCAAAGAGTATAGTTAAAAAGACTTATGGTTTGTCTAAGTAACGTTGTAATGGCTGGGCTACCTGGATTCGAACCAGGGAATGCTGGCATCAAAAGCCAGTGCCTTACCGCTTGGCGATAGCCCAACAGTGATATCATTTAAGATATCTAAATAATGGTGCGGTCGGAGAGACTTGAACTCTCACACCTTACGGCGCCAGAACCTAAATCTGGTGCGTCTACCAATTCCGCCACGACCGCAGCAAAGCTTTTACTCTAGCGAAGAGTATAGTTATATCGACATTGGTGATTCAATATAACGTTGTATAAATGGTGGCTACTGCGGGATTCGAACCTGCGACCCCATCATTATGAGTGATGTGCTCTAACCAACTGAGCTAAGTAGCCAATAATGAATTTTATACATTCACTATTTTATCTCTAATTAAAGAGAAATAATGGTGCGGTCGGAGAGACTTGAACTCTCACACCTTACGGCGCCAGAACCTAAATCTGGTGCGTCTACCAATTCCGCCACGACCGCAGCAAATCTTTATAGTTATATCGACATTGGTGATTCGATATAACGTTGTGCTCTTGGTTGTTTACTTTGCAGTAAGAAACAAAGAGTTTAAATAGTGGCTGGGCTACCTGGATTCGAACCAGGGAATGCTGGCATCAAAAGCCAGTGCCTTACCGCTTGGCGATAGCCCAACAGTGATATCAATTAAGATATCTAAATAATGGTGCGGTCGGAGAGACTTGAACTCTCACACCTTACGGCGCCAGAACCTAAATCTGGTGCGTCTACCAATTCCGCCACGACCGCAGCAAAGCTTTTACTCTAGCGAAGAGTATAGTTAAGAAGACTTATGGTTTGTCTAAGTAACGTTGTAATGGCTGGGCTACCTGGATTCGAACCAGGGAATGCTGGCATCAAAAGCCAGTGCCTTACCGCTTGGCGATAGCCCAACAGTGATATCATTTAAGATATCTAAATAATGGTGCGGTCGGAGAGACTTGAACTCTCACACCTTACGGCGCCAGAACCTAAATCTGGTGCGTCTACCAATTCCGCCACGACCGCAGCAAAGCTTTTACTCTAGCGAAGAGTATAGTTAAGAAGACTTATGGTTTGTCTAAGTAACGTTGTAATGGCTGGGCTACCTGGATTCGAACCAGGGAATGCTGGCATCAAAAGCCAGTGCCTTACCGCTTGGCGATAGCCCAACAGTGATATCATTTAAGATATCTAAATAATGGTGCGGTCGGAGAGACTTGAACTCTCACACCTTACGGCGCCAGAACCTAAATCTGGTGCGTCTACCAATTCCGCCACGACCGCAGCAAAGCTTTTACTCTAGCGAAGAGTATAGTTATATCGACATTGGTGATTCAATATAACGTTGTATAAATGGTGGCTACTGCGGGATTCGAACCTGCGACCCCATCATTATGAGTGATGTGCTCTAACCAACTGAGCTAAGTAGCCAATAATGAATTTTATACATTCACTATTTTATCTCTAATTAAAGAGAAATAATGGTGCGGTCGGAGAGACTTGAACTCTCACACCTTACGGCGCCAGAACCTAAATCTGGTGCGTCTACCAATTCCGCCACGACCGCAGCAAAGCTTTCCTCTCAACTAAGCAAAGAGCCTAGCGAAGAGTATATAGTTAAGAAGACTTATGGTTTGTCTAAGTAACGTTGTAATGGCTGGGCTACCTGGATTCGAACCAGGGAATGCTGGCATCAAAAGCCAGTGCCTTACCGCTTGGCGATAGCCCAACAGTGATATCATTTAAGATATCTAAATAATGGTGCGGTCGGAGAGACTTGAACTCTCACACCTTACGGCGCCAGAACCTAAATCTGGTGCGTCTACCAATTCCGCCACGACCGCAGCAAAGCTTTCCTCTCAACTAAGCAAAGAGCCTAGCGAAGAGTATATAGTTAAGAAGACTTATGGTTTGTCTAAGTAACGTTGTCTGTACTTTCACAAGGAAAGTGGTGGCTACTGCGGGATTCGAACCTGCGACCCCATCATTATGAGTGATGTGCTCTAACCAACTGAGCTAAGTAGCCATCTGAGAGCGGAGTAATATAATATAATCTCGCTTTCAATGCCATTATCTTTTCAAAGATAATTACACTTTAAATAGTGGCTGGGCTACCTGGATTCGAACCAGGGAATGCTGGCATCAAAAGCCAGTGCCTTACCGCTTGGCGATAGCCCAACAATGATATCATTTAAGATATCTCAATATGGTGCGGACGGAGAGACTTGAACTCTCACACCTTACGGCGCCAGAACCTAAATCTGGTGCGTCTACCAATTCCGCCACGTCCGCTTTATTTCCTAAAAACTCTTTATCTATGTTGTTAAAAAATAGATATTTAACAGCAGACAGAGTGCTTAGGAAATGGTGGCTACTGCGGGATTCGAACCTGCGACCCCATCATTATGAGTGATGTGCTCTAACCAACTGAGCTAAGTAGCCATTTCCAAATTGTCATTCAATTTCAAGCGTTGCCGCTTTGCTGTGAACGGGGCGCATTATGCGGAGTTGAGGGAAACCCGTCAACTTTTTTTTTGAATAAATCGCGAATAAACATCTGTTCGGTTTCTTTTTAGGCAAAGAGGCGTATTTGTCATCAAAAAACAGGTCTAAAAGGCGATATATATAGGAAGTTAAGTTTCTGATACAGGACTATTTCGAAAGGGTAAAAACAAAAAAACCAGTGAATTCACTGGCCTTTTTTTTAGATGTTTAATCAGAATTATACGTTGAAGCGGAAGTGAACTACGTCACCATCTTTAACGATGTATTCTTTGCCTTCAAGACGCCATTTACCTGCGTCTTTAGCACCGCTCTCACCGTTAAATTCGATGAAATGATCAAAACCAACAACTTCAGCTCGGATGAAGCCTTTTTCGAAATCAGTGTGGATCTTACCTGCAGCTTGTGGCGCTGTTGCACCAACAGGGATCGTCCACGCGCGAACTTCTTTAACACCTGCAGTGAAGTAAGTTTGAAGAGTTAGCAGTTCGTAACCTGAGCGGATCACTCGGTTAAGACCTGGTTCTTCGATACCCATATCTGCTAGGAACTCTTCGCGATCTTCGTCATCAAGCTCAGAAAGTTCAGATTCAATCGCCGCACAAACAGCAACAACAACGTTGTTTTCTTTTTCTGCATATTCGCGAACTGCATCTAGGTAAGGGTTGTTCTCAAAACCATCTTCCGCAACGTTTGCTATGTACATTGTTGGCTTAAGTGTCAGGAAGTTTAGGTAGTCGATTGCCGCTACTTCTTCTTTGCCAAGTTCAACAGTACGAGCCATACCACCTTCAGTAAGAATAGGAAGAAGCTTTTCAAGAACCGTGGTTTCAAACTTAGCGTCTTTGTCTCCGCCTTTTGCTTTTTTAGCATTACGGAAGATCGCACGTTCACAGCTATCTAGATCGGCAAGAGCAAGCTCAAGGTTGATCACTTCGATATCTTCGATAGGAGATACTTTACCAGAAACGTGAATGATATTTTCGTTTTCAAAGCAGCGTACAACGTGACCGATAGCGTCAGTTTCACGGATGTTAGCTAGGAATTTGTTACCAAGACCTTCACCTTTAGATGCGCCAGCAACTAGGCCTGCGATATCTACGAATTCCATTGTTGTCGGAAGGATCTTCTGTGGATTAACAATTTTTGCTAATGCATCTAAGCGTAGATCTGGAACCGGAACGATACCTGTGTTTGGTTCGATCGTACAAAATGGAAAGTTTGCTGCTTCGATGCCTGCTTTAGTCAGTGCGTTAAACAGAGTTGACTTACCAACGTTTGGTAGACCAACGATGCCACATTTAAAACCCATGATATAAACCTTATTCTGCTTTGAACGTATGTAAGCGATTTTGTGCTTTTGGTAGGCCATCTTTCAATAAGATGTCTAGGCTGCGAACCGATTCGTCAACGACAGCCTCGATACACTCTTGCTCTTTCGCAGGAGCTTTGCCTAATACATAACCTGCAACTTTATCTTTGTGTCCTGGATGGCCAATGCCTAATCTAAGACGATAGAATTCTTTATTGTTACCCTGCTTGCTGATGATGTCTTTCAGACCATTATGTCCGCCGTGACCACCGCCTTTTTTAAATTTACCAATGCCAGGAGGGAGGTCTAACTCATCGTGAGCTACCATGATCTCTTCTGGTTTAATTTGGTAAAACTTAGCCAGAGCTGCAACGGCTTTCCCTGATAAGTTCATAAAAGTCGTAGGGATCAGCAAACGAAGATCTTCACCATGAACCATGATACGACCCGTTAGGCCAAAGAACTTTGCTTCGTTCTTTAGTGTCACGTTATGTACACGTGCTAATTCTTCAACTACCCAAGCGCCCGCATTGTGGCGAGTTTTGGCGTATTCTGGACCGGGATTTGCCAGTCCAACGAGAAGTTTTATTTGTTGGCTCAAGGTATGGATCTCTCTTGGGATTTCAAAAAGCGCCGTATGATATCACAGTTTATGAAAAAGGTGCGAGCTAGCTGATGGCAACTCGATTATTCACTCATAGTGACAAACCACAGACCTTAACTAGATTCGGCATAAAAAAAGCACTTCATTGAATGAAGTGCTTAATGTCTTTCTCTACATGTTTCTAAAACAAAGCGTTAGGCTTTAATTAGTTGAACATTGCTGAGATTGATTCTTCGTTGCTGATTCGACGAATCGCTTCAGCAAGCATACGAGAAAGGCTTAGTTCAGTCACTTTACCTGTCGCGGCCATTTCTGGAGAAAGCTTGATTGAATCAGTAACAATAACTTGGTCTAGAACTGAATTGCGGATGTTTTCTGCTGCAGTACCAGAGAATACAGCGTGAGTAGCGTAAGCGAATACACGCTTAGCACCGCGCTCTTTAAGCGCTTCAGCTGCTTTACATAGTGTGCCACCAGTGTCGATCATGTCATCAACGATAACACAGTCGCGGCCTTCAACATCACCTATTAGGTTCATCACTTCTGAAACGTTAGCACGTGGACGACGCTTATCAACGATAGCGATATCAACATCACCTAGCGCTTTAGCAGTAGCACGAGCACGTACAACACCACCAAGGTCTGGAGAAACCACAACTGGGTTTTCTAGGCCACGGTTCGCCATGTCTTCTAGAAGAACTGGAGTACCGAAGATGTTATCAACAGGTACATCGAAGAAGCCTTGGATTTGCTCTGCGTGTAGGTCGATAGTAAGAACGCGGTCAACACCAACGTTAGAAAGGAAATCTGCAACAACTTTTGCAGTGATAGGCACACGAGCAGAACGTACACGACGATCTTGACGGGCATAACCGAAGTAAGGGATTACAGCAGTAATACGGCCAGCAGAAGCACGGCGCATTGCGTCAATCATTACCACCAATTCCATAAGGTTGTCATTGGTTGGTGCACAAGTTGATTGAATCAGGAATACATCGCTACCACGAACGTTTTCATTGATTTGTACAGCGACTTCGCCATCAGAAAAACGGTCTACAGTAGCATCGCCAAGAGAGATGTATAGACGATCAGCAATACGTTGGGCTAGTTCAGGTGTTGCGTTACCAGCAAATAGCTTCATATCAGGCACGGTGGAAACCTCGGGTTGCGTCCAGTTTTAAATAGATTGTGTGTGGGCTGATTGGTATTCAGCCAAAGTTTCTTTTAAAGGCGAAATGTTTCGTCCTTTCGCGACGAACGCGGAAACTGTGTCAGGCAGTTGTTCTAGTACAGACTCGGCTTTATTTTTGCTGCTAAATTCAGCAAAAACGCACGACCCCGTACCAGTCAATCTCGACGGCGCGTATTGTAGCAGCCATGAAAGTTGCTTATCAACCTCTGGGTACAGCATTCGTACAATTTTTTCGCAATCGTTTACGTATTCTTGCTCTAGAAGCGTTGATAGCGCTCGCTTTGGCGTATTTCGAGTTAATTCTGAATGTGTGAATATGTCTACAGTTGCTATGCTCACTTGAGGTTTAACAACGAGATACCATTTTTCATCCGGATTAGCGGGTAACAGTTGTTCGCCAACCCCTTCAGCAAAGGCGGCGTGGCCACGTACAAACACAGGAACGTCAGCACCAAGCTTTAAACCGATCTCTGCCAACTGGTCATCCGATAGTTTTAATTGCCATAAGTGATTGAGAGCGACTAACACGGTTGCAGCATTTGAAGAACCTCCGCCAATACCACCTCCCATAGGTAGCACTTTCTTTAGCTCAATATCAGCACCGAAGTACGTCGAGGTGTATTGTTGAAGTGCCGTCGCGGCTTTCCAAATGAGGTTATCTTCTGTAGCAACCCCCGGAATTTCAGGCGTTATCGTAACCGAGTTAGATACATTATTGGCCGTAACCGTAAGTTCATCGCCAAAATCTACAAATTGAAATAGCGTCTGAAGTTCGTGGTAACCATTATCACGTCGACCAGTGATGTAAAGAAATAAGTTCAACTTAGCTGGAGAGGGCCAATGTGTTGGCGTTGTAATCATTTTTTCAGTGTCCACTTAGAAACTACAATGTTGATTTTATTGGCGTCTTGTTTGAATGACAATCTTGTAGGGAGAGGGATTGTCTCAGCAATGGCACTATCAAGTTGCAAGTTAACTGGCATCTCTGTGTTTCGATAGTTATCAAAATTCAGAGCCCATAACTGGTTGCTAACTTGCTTAGATAGAGATTCAAGCGTGTTGGTACTGTTTAGTTGATAAGCATCGGCTTTATCTGGGATGCCAAGAAACCATTGCGGCAAGTGATCTATTGGGATCTGTAAGCCCGTGAGTTGTTCTACGAGAGTGGAAGCGCTGGCATCTGTAAACACTTGATCATCATAGGTCACGACTTTAGCGCCTGATGAGTCTATCGTTAGGTTCAATGCAGTTTGACCAAGGAAAGTCGTTAGCCTTAATTGGCTTTGATTTTTTGAGTGCTTCCAGATGAAGTTAAGACTTTGGCGTTGCTCTGGAGAAATGTAGGCGAGCTTGCCTGAGGCTTGATAGTTTTCTATCTGTAAAAGTCGGTTTTGGTGAGTTTGCCACTCAACGCTAGTCGGTTGTTCTGGGATAGACGAGCAACCCACCATTATTATGGTTATAAAAATAAGAGACGTGATTTTACGAAGCTTGCTCATATTTACTCACAACTTGTTCAAATTTATCTAAAAAACGCTTCAACTATAGCATTGAATTCACGAAGTCAGAAAAACAAATCCCGCTTGCTCTTTAAATAGAGCCATGCATCAAGTAAAATTCGCCCCTTGTTTCCATTCCCTGATCGAGAACTTCTGATACATGTCTTTGCTTGCCGTAGGTATCAATCACAATACAGCGTCGGTTGAATTGCGAGAAAAAGTCGCTTTTGGTCCAGATAAATTATCTGAGGCACTCAAGCAACTTAACGCAAATGCACACGTAAATGGAAGTGTCATACTTTCTACCTGTAATCGAACTGAAGTGTATTGTGACGTCAAAGGCGTGGCAAAAAACAAGTTGATCGATTGGTTGTCTGTATTTCATCAAGTTAGTCCTGAAGAATTAAAACCGAGTATCTATATTCATGAAGAGCAAGCCGCGATTAAGCACTTAATGCGTGTTGCCTGTGGTTTGGATTCTTTGGTATTAGGTGAGCCTCAAATTTTAGGCCAAGTGAAGCAAGCTTATACGGACTCGCGAGAGAACAAATCTGTTGATGCTTCAATGGAAAAACTGTTCCAGAAATCATTTTCTGTCGCCAAGCGTGTTCGAACTGAAACTGAAATTGGCGGAAGCGCGGTGTCTGTTGCTTACGCAGCCTGTACGTTAGCTAAACACATTTTTGAGTCGATTGCCGATTCAACCGTGTTATTGGTTGGTGCGGGTGAGACGATTGAATTGGTGGCTAAACACCTTTCTGCGAATGGCTGCACCAAGATGATTGTGGCTAACCGAACTCGTGAGCGTGCTTTAGGGCTTGCAGAAGAGTTTGGGGCTGAAGTGATCAGCTTGAATGAGATTCCAGATCATCTATACAGAGCGGATATCGTGATCAGCTCAACTGCGAGCCCGTTGCCTATTATTGGTAAAGGGATGGTAGAGACAGCACTCAAGAGAAGAAAGCATCAACCTATGTTGTTTGTTGATATTGCTGTTCCTCGCGATGTTGAGTCTCAGGTCGGTGAGTTGAATGACGCCTATCTATATTCCGTTGATGATCTGCAGTCGATTGTTGATGGCAATATTGAGCAACGTAAAGTTGAAGCGATTCAAGCTGAAGCAATTGTCAGTGAAGAAAGCGCTGCATTCATGAGTTGGATGCGCTCACTGCAAGCGGTAGACAGTATTCGTGACTACCGTAAATCGGCCAATGAAATCCGAGAAGAATTATTAAGTAAGAGTTTACAATCACTTGCCGCTGGCGGTGATCCTGAGAAAGTCTTACTTGAGCTAAGTAATAAGCTCACAAACAAATTGATCCATGCTCCAACGCGTGCACTTCAAAGTGCAGCTGAGCAAGGAGAACCTGCAAAATTAATGGTCATTAGACAGAGTTTGGGCTTAGAAAACCCTCAATAATATTCGACCTCCAACAGAATAAGACATTATGAAAGCCTCGATTCTAGTAAAGCTTGAAACACTTGTTGAACGCTATGAAGAAGTTCAACATCTACTTGGTGATCCCGGTGTACTTGGGAATCAAGACAAATTCCGTGCCTTGTCAAAAGAGTATTCTCAATTAGAAGAGGTGACGGGGTGCTTCAAATCATACCAGCAAGCTCAAGAAGATTTAGAAGCTGCTGAAGAGATGGCAAATGAAGACGACGCAGAAATGCGCGAAATGGCTCAAGAAGAGATCAAAGATGCGAAAGCGAACATTGAACGTCTGACTGATGAGCTGCAAATTCTTCTGATTCCAAAAGATCCAAACGATGAACGTAACTGTTTCCTAGAAATCCGTGCAGGCGCTGGCGGTGATGAAGCAGGTATCTTCGCTGGTAACCTTTTCCGTATGTACTCTAGATTTGCGGAGAAGAAAGGCTGGCGCGTTGAAATCATGAGTAGCAATGCTTCTGAACAAGGCGGCTACAAAGAGATGATCGCTAAAGTTAGCGGCGACGCTGTTTACGGCACAATGAAGTTTGAGTCGGGCGGTCACCGTGTACAACGTGTGCCTGAAACTGAATCTCAAGGCCGTGTTCATACTTCTGCTTGTACGGTTGCGGTTATGCCGGAAATCCCAGAAGCTGATCTTCCAGAAATTAAAGCGGGCGATCTTAAAATTGATACTTTCCGTGCATCAGGCGCGGGTGGTCAGCACGTTAACACCACGGATTCAGCAATCCGTATTACTCACTTACCAACCGGTACAGTAGTAGAGTGTCAAGACGAGCGTTCTCAGCATAAAAACAAAGCGAAAGCGATGGCTGTTCTTGCTGCTCGTATCGTTCAAGCAGAAGAAGAGCGCCGTGCGGCAGCGGTTTCTGATACACGTCGTAACCTACTAGGTTCTGGTGACCGTAGTGACCGTATTCGTACGTACAACTACCCACAAGGTCGTGTATCTGATCACCGTATCAACTTGACGATCTACCGTCTTAACGAAGTACTTGAAGGTGATATGCAAAGCTTGCTTGACCCTGTACTTCAAGAGCACCAAGCCGATCAGCTTGCTGCACTTGCAGAGCATAACTAACCTTTATGCAGTCGGCATATACGGTTGAAAGTGCTTTAAAAGCAGCAATCGTACAGCTTCAAGAGGGTGATAATACATCACCCTCGATTGATGCTTCGGTACTGCTTTGTCACATCTTAGATAAACCAAGATCTTACTTGCTTACTTGGCCTGAGAAGCACCTCACCTCTGAGCAAGAGTTTGAATTCAATGCCCTTCTAAAACGTCGCTTAACCGGTGAGCCAGTGGCTTATATTGTCGGTGAACGTGAGTTTTGGTCGCTGCCGCTAAAAGTTTCTCCTTCTACATTAATCCCGCGCCCAGATACCGAGCGTTTGGTTGAAGTCGCTTTGGATAAAACTTACGGCAAGCAAGGTGCGATTCTAGATTTAGGCACGGGTACCGGTGCAATTGCGTTGGCGTTGGCGTCTGAGATGCCGAATCGACCAGTAATGGGTATCGATCTTCGCCCGGAAGCGCAACAACTTGCGACAGAAAATGCACAACGCTTAAATATCACTAACACCACATTTTTACATGGTAGTTGGTTTGAACCTTTAAGTGACAGCCTTTTTGCCAATGACGCGGGCGCTGTTAAGTTCTCTTTGATTGTCTCTAATCCGCCTTATATTGAGAAAAACGATCCTCATTTATCCCAAGGTGATGTGCGTTTTGAACCGATAACAGCGTTAGTTGCTGAAGAGAAAGGTTTAGCTGATATTCGATACATCTCTGAAAACGCACGATTTTTTTTAGAAGATGAAGGCTGGTTGGCGTTTGAACACGGTTATGATCAAGGCTTGGCTGTACGTGAGATAATGCAGGCACTGGGCTATCTCGATGTCGTTACAGAGAAAGATTACGGTGGTAATGATCGAGTGACACTGGGTCGTTACTGCTCATAGTTCGTTATTGCAAATAGGCAGACCTTAATCGGTTTATAAGTAATAGGCTTATGAGTAATTGATAGCGAACTTATTAAATTGATACATTTAACTCGATAATACAATGCATTAACGGGTATTGTGTGGCTCGTGTTACCGAAAGCACATATAAAAATATAAAGGAATACCATGTACGAAGGTTTAAAACATTTTCATCTACTAACGATTGCTATAAGCGTGCTACTTCTTTCAGTGCGTTTCGCTCTGATGATGGCTAACTCACCGAAGCTTAAGCACCCTTTCTTGCAGCGTTTTCCTCATATCAATGATTCATTGCTGTTGTTATCGGGTATTGGTTTGATTTTTATTACTGGCTTTATTCCATTTACACCAGCTGCACCATGGCTAACAGAAAAGTTAACCTGTGTAATGGCTTACATCGCTCTGGGCTTTTTTGCGCTTAAGTTAGGTAAGAACAAACTATTGAGAGTGTTCTCGTTTTTTGGTGCACTTGGCTGGTTGGCGATGGCTGCTAAAATCGCAATAACGAAGACACCAACATTTTTCGGTTAATTATCTCCTTATTTCGGTTAACTATCTATGTACGAATTTTTTGACGAAGACTTTGACCAGCTAGAATTAGCTGAAGGTGCATTGATCTTAAATAAAGCGATTAACCCAGAAACCCAAGATAGTTGGGCTGAGCAAGAACTGGCAAGATTGTTAAAAGAAGCTGAGTTTGCTTTGGTTCATGAAACTGATGAGCAACAGAAGTTTGATTCCTTTGTTCGACTGTTTTTTTACGAATGGGGCTTTGCCGGTGACAAAGATGCGTATTTCTCTTCGGAAAATGCGTTCATTGATAAAGTACTAGAGAGAAAGAAAGGCATCCCAGTAAGTCTTGGAGCTATCTTTCTTTTTCTAGGTCGCAAGCTAGGCTTTCCTATTGAGGGCGTTTCTTTTCCAACTCAATTTTTACTTAAAGTGAGTTGGTTTGGCGAAACTTCCGTCTATATTAATCCTTATAACGGCGAGTATGTAGGTAAACAAACGTTACGAGCATGGTTGATTGGACATGATGGCCCACTTGCTAGGGTCAAAGCAGAACATTTAGAAGTAGCTGATCATCCAACGATTATTGGTAAGTGGTTGGCGTTACTCAAGAGTGCATTGTTGCGCGAAGAGCGTTATACACTTGCACTAAAGTGTACTGATCTTGCTTTGACGTTTGTACCTGATGACCCGTATGAAATCCGTGATCGCGGTTTCATTTATCAGCAGCTAGACTGCCATCAAGTTGCGGCTACTGATTATCAATACTTTATCGACCAATGCCCAGATGACCCTGCGTCTGAGTTACTTAAATCTCAAGTGAATGTCATGAACGAAAAGACAGTGGTTGTTCACTAATTAATAACTATTTAGAGAGAATATGATGGAACAGAAAACAGTTCACATTGGCGACATGCCAATTGCTAACGATAAGCCATTTACGCTATTTGCAGGCATGAACGTTCTTGAATCTCGCGATCTAGCGATGCAGATCTGTGAGCACTACGTAAAAGTAACAGAGAAGCTGGGCATCCCTTATGTATTTAAGGCGTCTTTCGATAAAGCAAACCGCAGCTCTGTTCACTCATACCGTGGTCCTGGCATGGAAGAAGGTCTTAAGATTTTCCAAGAGCTAAAAGATACCTTTGGCGTGAAGATCATCACTGATATTCACACTGAAGCTCAGGCTCAGCCTGTTGCAGATGTAGTTGATGTTATTCAATTACCCGCTTTTCTTGCTCGCCAAACTGACCTTGTTGAAGCAATGGCGAAGACTGGTGCGGTTATCAACGTGAAGAAGCCTCAGTTTATGAGCCCGGATCAAGTGGGTAACATCGTTGATAAGTTTGCAGAGTGTGGCAACGAAAACATCATTCTTTGTGAACGTGGTTCTTGTATGGGTTACGACAACCTAGTTGTTGATATGCTGGGTATTGGCGTAATGAAAAAATCATCAAACGGCAGCCCAATCATCTTTGATGTGACTCACTCACTACAGATGCGTGATCCTTCAGGTGCTGCATCAGGTGGTCGTCGTGAACAAACGGTTGAACTTGCTAAAGCAGGTCTTGCTACTGGTATTGCTGGTTTGTTTATTGAAGCACACCCGAACCCAGATCAAGCACGTTGTGATGGCCCATCAGCTTTACCTCTAGACAAACTAGAGCCGTTCTTGAAGCAGATGAAAGCACTTGATGACCTTATTAAAGGCTTCGAGCACATTGATATTAAGTAGTTGATTAAGATGTTAGGTAGTTCGTTGATATTTTGAGTTCTTGAGACGGTTATTTAACACCCATCGAAACAATAAACGCCCACTTCTAAGAAGTGGGCGTTTTTTATCTCGAAACTACTGCTGAGATAGTGGTTTAGTTTAAAAGGTTGTTAACTAAGCGTTCAACATCCCTTGAATTGAGTATGCGAGTGTGAGGTCTGTCCTGTTTGTAGTAAATTACAGACTCCCATCACACTTTATAAGTAAACGATTGCCTGTGATGCAGGGGAAGTTTGAGTGTAATCTCATAAATTTGTTACACTTAACTGTTGATCTATGCGTGACCAATTCGACATAAATATGAAATCGTCGTGTTACATCTAGAATGTTAATTTAAGATAAGTCATGTTGAAGTCTTATTGTTCGAACTCCAGGTAAGGGGTCGCAATAGAACATAAAAAGCAGTGGATTCCCCTAAAAGTTCAAAGGTATGACAATGAAGCAACGCCTTATTCTAAAGACAGCACTAAGTGCTGCAATCCTAGCAACTCTAGCTGGGTGTGCGTCTCAATCTACTCAAGATTGGAACCAAGACGAAACTTACAAGCTAACGATTCTTCACACAAACGACAACCATGGTCGTTTCTGGCAGAACAAATACGGTGAATACGGCATGTCTGCGCGTAAAACGCTTGTTGATCAACTTCGCGCTGAAGTTGAAGCAGAAGGCGGTAGCGTGTTGCTTCTATCTGGCGGTGACATCAACACTGGTGTGCCAGAGTCAGATCTTCAAGATGCAGAACCTGATTTCAAAGGTATGAATAAAATTGGTTACGATGCAATGGCATTGGGTAACCACGAGTTTGATAACTCACTAGACGTACTACAAAAACAGATCGATTGGGCAAACTTCCCAATGCTATCTGCAAACATCTACGATAAAGCAACAGGCGAACGCAAGTTCCAAGCTTACGAGATGTTTGAAAAGCAAGGTATCAAGATTGCGGTTATCGGTCTAACCACTGAAGATACGGCAAAAATCGGTAACCCTGAGTTTATCGCGAGCATTGACTTCCGTGACCCGAAAGAAGAAGCGAAGAAGCTGATCGCTGAACTTAAAGAAACAGAGAAGCCAGACTTAATCTTCGCTGTGACTCACATGGGTCACTACGAAAACGGCCAACGTGGTGTTAACGCACCGGGTGATGTAGCACTTGCTCGTTACCTAAACGAAGGCGACCTAGACATGATCGTTGGTGGTCACTCTCAAGAGCCTGTATGTATGGAAGGCCCTAACGTTGCTAAGAAAAACTTCAAGCCGGGTGATGAGTGTAAACCAGACGTACAGAACGGTACTTATATCGTTCAAGCTCACGAGTGGGGCAAGTACGTAGGCCGTGCTGATTACGAATTCCGTAACGGTGAGCTAGAGATGGTGAGCTACGATCTGGTTCCAGTTAACCTTAAGAAGAAAGTTAAGATTGACGGTAAGAAGCAACGTGTTCTTATTCAAGATGAAATCGCACAAGATCCAGAGCTACTTGAATTCCTACGTCCTTTCCAAGAGCAAGGCCAAGCACAGCTAGAAGTTCAAATCGCTGAGACAAATGGCAAGCTTGAAGGCGATCGTAACGTGGTTCGTTTCCAACAAACTAACCTAGGTCGTTTGATTGCGACTTCTCACATGGAGCGTGCACAAGCAGACTTCGCTGTGATGAACTCTGGTGGCGTTCGTGACTCAATTGAAGCGGGCAATGTCACTTACAAAGATGTACTGAAGGTACAACCTTTTGCAAACATCCTGACTTACACTGACATGACGGGTAAAGAAGTACTAGATTACCTAAACGTTGTGGCGACGAAACCAATCGATTCTGGTGCTTACGCTCAGTTCGCAGGCATTTCAATGACAGTAGCAAATGGTGAAGTATCGAATGTCTTCATCGGTGGCAAACAGCTACGTTTAGATGAAACATACCGTTTCACAGTGCCAAGCTTCAACGCGGCTGGTGGTGACGGTTACCCTAAACTTTCTGACCATCCAGGTTACGTAAACACTGGTTTTGTTGATGCTGAAGTACTGAAAGAGTACTTAGAAGCGAATAGCCCGGTTGACGTGAACAAGTACGCACCGTCTGGTCAAATGGTTTACAA
This sequence comes from Vibrio echinoideorum, assembly GCF_024347455.1. Classification (NCBI taxonomy): domain Bacteria; kingdom Pseudomonadati; phylum Pseudomonadota; class Gammaproteobacteria; order Vibrionales; family Vibrionaceae; genus Vibrio; species Vibrio echinoideorum. The sequence goes on along the minus strand of NZ_AP025483.1, from coordinate 2,672,168 downwards.
GTAATTGAACCCAGTTAATTGAATCATTAGGTGCTAAATTAGATTGACTCTAGCACCATGATAAATTTAACTAAAGCGACGCCTCGGCGTCGCTTTTTGTTTATCTATCGTTTGGATTTGTTATGACCCCTGCAATCAATCTTGCCAAGAAAAAGAAAATCGCTCATACCGTGCATCAGTATCATCACGATGCAAACAACACCAACTATGGGTTAGAGGCGGTCGAAGCTCTGGGTCAGGATCCCAAACGTGTGTTCAAAACGCTTCTGTTCTGTTTGAACGGTGTTGCTAAAGATTTAGCTGTTGCCGTTATTCCCGTTGATCAGAAGCTAAACCTGAAGCTCGCTGCAAAAGCGGCGAAAGGTAAGAAAGCAGAGATGGCTAATCCGGATATTGCGCAGAAAACCACAGGTTATGTCGTTGGGGGAATTAGTCCTCTTGGTCAGAAGAAAGCATTACCTACCTTTGTTCATTCCAGCGCTACCGATTTTGAAACAATATGTGTGAGTGCTGGGAAGAGAGGCTTGGAAATTGAGCTGACACCTAAGGACTTAGCTTTGCTCACTCGAGCTCAGTTTGCTGATTTATGTTTGTAGATTGTCGTCGTCATGACGATGAAACTACCGGATGACAAACAAAAGCGCCCGCTAGATTAACCTAGCGGGCGCTTTTATATTGAGTGCCTATCCTGAAATGTGTTTGCACATTGAGGACGAATTATGATTACTTCTTCAGGCCTAATGTGCCACCAACGCGTTTTGGTGCAGGCTTACCGCTTCGACGATCGTCATTGTTACGATCTGTGCGATTGCGATCCGAACTGTTTCTATCTGAATTAGAACGTTCTGAACGAGAGTTCGATTTCCAGTTCTCGCTATTGCCCCCGGTTTCACCATTCGATGAGTTGCGACCACGCTTTGAATTTGGCGCATGACGGAATTCATCCGCATTGTTACCACGATAGGTGCGAGTACGGTTCTCGTTTTGATTACGGCGCGCTGTTGAAGTTTGGTTCTCTTCACGGCTATCAAATAGTTTTGCATCTGTCGCTTTGCGAATACGTTGACCTTTCGCGTTCATTTTTGACGCATCTTCAGTACTGACTGAGCCTTCGCACATCGCTAATATCTCAGAGATTTCTTCTTCGCTCAGGTAGCGCCACTTTCCGTTAGGAATGCCATCAAGTGAAATGTTCATAATACGAACGCGACGTAGTTTGAATACTTCATAGCCTAACGCTTCACACATACGACGGATTTGGCGGTTAAGGCCTTGAGTTAACGTAATTCGAAATGAGAACTTCGTCTCTTTCTCGACATTACATGGCAAGGTAACGGTATCCAAAATCGGGACACCAGAAGCCATTTTCTTTAAAAATTCAGTCGTAATCGGCTTATCAACGCGAACTACATATTCTTTTTCGTGGTTGTTACCCGCACGAAGAATCTTATTTACGATGTCGCCATCGTTAGTCAGGAAGATGAGGCCATCAGAGGGTTTATCAAGGCGACCAATTGGGAAAATACGTTTGTGGTGGCCGATAAAGTCGACGATGTTGCCAGGAATATCACGTTCAGTCGTACAGGTGATGCCTGTTGGCTTATTTAGAGCAATGTAGATAGGCTTTTCTTTTGAACGTACTGGTTTGTTGTCGATCTCAACATCATCACCGGGCAATACTTTCGTTCCCATCTCAGGGATCTTGCCATTAATAGTAACTCGGCCTGCATCTATCAGTTTGTCGGCTTCGCGGCGTGAGCAAAAACCAGTTTCACTGATGTATTTATTAAGGCGTTTAGCTTGGGATTCTTGTGACATGATATTCTCTTAGCGTTTCACAACGGAAATATAGATAAACAAAAAGCAACCTTATGATAGTTGCTTTGAGTTGGGATTCGTTAACTGAGGGCAATTTTAGCACTTGGTGTGAGTCTAGGCACGAAATATCGATCTTGATGCTAAATTGCTACCTACCTACCTATCTACAATAAACCAATTAACTGGTGCGTTTTTGATGGCGCTCCCTATTCTCTAGCTTTTTCTCATTACTCTTTCTGAGCATGACATAGACCGCGCCGGTACCACCATGAAATTGCTGAGCAGAGTGAACACATTGCACATCATTAATTTGCGAGAGCCAATTCGCCACGTAGCTTTTCATCATGGCTGGTGGATTCGAGCGCTCACCTTTACCGTGAACAATGATAACGGTGCGAACATCCGTTCTTAAACACTGGCGTAAAAATGAAAGTACTTCGTTACGAGCGTCTTTCAGTGTTTTCCTATGAAGATCGAGCTTGGCTTGAATAGGGTATTTTCCTAAGCGCAGCTTTTTGTATACGCCTTCTTGTACACCATCTTTCTTGTATGCAATGACGTCGTCTGGCTTGATCATTGGTGAGTAGTCTAATGATAAGTAGTCTTTCTCGTCGTCAGACAGCCACATAGCGGCTTCACGCTTAGCAAGGTGAGATTCTGTGACTCGGTGCACTTTCTGGTGTTCGGCGGTGTCATGGTCGATACGTTTAACATCGCCCATCATTTCTTGGAATAGATCTAAGTCGTCATCATGAGACATAGTGTGTATCTCAAGTTGGAGAAGGATAGGGTAAGTATACCTAAGTTGAGGCCGGGTTTAAAAATGAAAAAACCGGAGAAAACAATAAGTCTGCTCCGGTGCAAAGCGTTTTTACATCCACCCAAAGAAAATGATACTTAAAAGTAGATGACTTAGGCTGAGCGATTCTAGTGAGGAGATTTTTCAGTCATAACTTTGTAGATGAAGAAGCCTCCATAGAACATCATGAGACCCAGAGCCCCGAATATTACTATCATTGAAGATAGCCCCACTGCATTACCAAATAGGAGTTCTAGCCAAAAGTCCATGTGTATACCTCAAAGTTATATGACATGGCTCAGTGTATTAAGTAGCGTTATCAATTCACTGATCTGGATCAATCCTGTTTCATAAGTTAAATACTTGTTGTTGAGTGTGTGTTTTTCGTCACATTAGCCGTTAGGTTGTACGTCTTTTGTTCGAACGATTCGATATTGTAAAAAAGAGTGAAAAAAGCCCTTGCGCATAAATTCAGAATCCGTATTATACGCTTCATCGACAGGCAATCAGCCAGTTAGATATCTCGGTGAATAGCGCAGCTTGGTAGCGCATCTGGTTTGGGACCAGAGGGTCGGGGGTTCGAATCCCTCTTCACCGACCACATTTAGAAAGCCTGCTCATTGAGCCGGCTTTCGTCGTTTCAGGGTATGGGAAATAGGGTTTGAACCTAAGTGGGGTTCGCCTGATGTTCAAAATAAGCTCTTCACCGCCACATTAAAGAAAGCCTTAACAGAAATGTTACGGCTTTTTTGTATTTAACCCTTTTGTTTCGATTTGACTTGGGATCTGAGGGGGGGCTGGTGCGCCAGTCCGATGGAAGCCCAGCCGCGTCGAATCCCTCTTCACCGACCACATTTAGAAAGCCTGCTCATTGAGCAGGTTTTTGTCGTTTCAGGGTATGGGAAATAGGGTTTGAACCTAGGTGGGGTTAGCCTGATGTTCAGAATAATCTCTTTATCGCCCACATAAAAGAAAGTCGTAGCACTCTCTGTAATAGAAGGTGCTACGGCTTTTTTGTATTCTAGGTCTTAAGGTGTGGAGTTGATAATGTGGGATCTTGGATGCCAGCCTAATCGTATCTATGCTTTGGTGAAAGAGAACACATCAAGGGATTGATAAGATCGGTTCAAATTGTCGAGTGATAAGTCAAAAGGTGATATTAAAAAATACGGGTTATTGAACGAACTCGCTAGTTGCAATATTGTTTTTGACCCAAAGCAAAGCCTGTAAACGGTTCTTCACTTTTATTTTTTTAAACGTATTGTGGAGGTGTGCTTTAACCGTATTCTCACTAACGTAGAGTGTGTCCGCAATTTGAGTATTTGAAGCTCCGTCTCCCAATAATTTTATGATTTGCTGTTCACGTTTAGTCAGTTTCAAGTAATGAGGGCTTGTCTTCGCACATTGTCTTTCTCTATAAAAGCTAATGTATTGGTAGATTAACTTCCTACTCATCCACATCTCACCTTGTAAAATACAGTTAAATCCAGTCACCAGTTTTTCAAGGGTGTCAGACGCATAAAAAATACCAACCAAATATTGCCATTTCAGCATTTCAGAATGAGGGAAATCATGTGGGGTGTTGAGCAACACTTCATGGACGTCACTTTCTACGCCATCTCTAAGCTCTTGGTATCTTTCTATACATTGTTTACTCATTATAGGGAAATCAATAATAATCAACTCTAAATCTTGGTTTTGTAGTGAGTTAACACTAAGCCTTTCTGGTGATATGAGTTTAATGTTTAGATTAACTTTTTGCTCTATAGACTCTTTAAGCAGGATTGATTGTAAATTGTTCTCCGCAAGTAAAATGGCGTTATGAACCTCCGGCTTAACCATGTGTGACTCCTTTTAGTAACTCATTACTTTTTGTTAGATTACATAGTTTATAGCACACATTGATTTTTCGCGAATTATCGCGGTGAATTATTCATGAAATATATAGTTTATTTAATGGTATCGGTGGGGGTAAATGTTACTTGGCTAAAATAGGTGGCGATTAATTCATTCTTTTTGTCTTAATGGTTTTATCGTACAGGTAGAGGTAATTACCCAAGCTTTGTTAGCGGGGCTAAGATTTATCACTGCAGGGAATTGATTTATATTAAGAATTAACTTAGTTGTGCCACTGTTTGTATTTTGACTAAATTTAGAGTCAGTTTTTGTACTCAATTGAAATGATGACATCATATCGTTATCAAAGGTCAGTATAATGTTTTGGTTTTCTATCAGGCACTGTACCGACTTTAAACCTGAAGCGAAGCTATTTAAAGAAGTTATAATAAATAAAACGGCGACTAGCGCCGTTTTATAATAAGGGTAATGTTTCATATTAGTTTTGATTTATTAGGCCAACATTGCCGTATGCACCGTTACCTGAAACATAGGCTGCGTCATATGAAGTCTGATGAATCAAAAATTCATTAGCACTACTGCTTTGTAGGTTAACCATAGCACTAGATTCTCGTCCAATTTGTTCGGTGAAAACTCTGTTACCATCACCAGAAATTTCGATATCGACCAAATTGTCTCTAGCAGGGCCTATATTACGAGTATCAACAATACTTTGAACGTAGTTGCTATCGCCAGTAATATCAATATCAACATCATTATTATCAGCATCTCGGTCGCTGAATTCAGTATATGTGACATTTAAACTACCATTAACTCGCACATCTGCTTCATTGAAGTCAGCACCACCAAGCGCTTTTACCACAGAGATGTTATCGACGCCCATTTGGGTGACACGCAGATCATTATTTTGTCCCCAACGCTCAACTTTCACTTTAGCTTGGTTACGTAATCCATCTTGTTCGATCCAAGCATTGTTATGTTTGTATCGTAGTTCAACCTCTGCTTCATTAAGGTTACCGCTCTGTTGAACTACTACATCTGAATTATAACTGGCATGTGTGTCGACAAGCGCAACATGACCATCAGTAACACCAGACGTGTTTTGCATAATGGTTACATTAGCCATATCGCCGCTCCCCATTTGCCACACAGCGGTATTGTCCATCGCTAAAGGCTGAATAGCAGAAACTTTACTCTTAATGCCAAGATCTGTTGTCCCTTCAATTTCTCCCAATGCAGGCTCCGATGCAGGGAATGGTGCAGGTAAATTATCTGCGTGAGCTACATTTAAACCAATAATGGCACCGACTATAATTCCAATTTGTGTAAGTTTCATAAGTTGTATCCTTATACATTTCCATGTCGACTATGTACCACTTCAAGAGAAGTGATTTTGAATCAAGCTTCCATACTGCGCGCTAATTTGCTTGATTGATGTAGATTCTCATTGAGCTAGACGCTTTCACTAAAGCAAAGTCATTGCCGTCTTGAGAAATCCCTAAATTACTTCTCCCAGAACCAGCCAAATACGCTGTATTGCCATTGCCTTTTTGATCAATGCTTAGCTGGCTGCTCTGTCGAGAGAAATTTGCTTGCCCAATAACAGCCAAATTGTTATTTCCATCTTGGGAAATAAGTGCTTCAGAATTTACTCCAAGCTGTCCAATAGCTGCTGTGTTGTTTGACCCGTCCTGATTTACAAATGCGATATTATTGCTTCCAGTTTGTTTAATATAAGCCGAGTTAGAATTACCACTCTGTTTTATCTTTGCTTTATTATTTGCGGATACTCCCGCACTATTCTGTCTAATAATCGCAATTGAATCAGAAGCGTTGGATATATCTATTTCTGAGTAGTTATCCAAATCCCATGATGAAATTAAATCTAAATCATTAAATTCATCAACGACATCCTGATTTACATTGTGTAAAAAGCTTCCCTCCAAGTCAGAAGCGATAGCACTGTTAAAACTACCTATTGATAAATATAAACAAGTTAAGCCGATAAGTGATGCTTTCCCAATGACCATTATCTTTGCCTTAAAGTGTTTGTGATTATGATCTCTACGATAATAAGAAACGTAGAGAAGTGAGTAACCCTTTGCCCTATCGAAATCCTAGGCTCTCGATTCAGTGGCGGCTATAAACTTAAAGTTGAAAATATTCGATTGCATATACAAAATTGAATTAGTATTTAACTGACGCCTGCCAACCTTAGTTTGTTTAATATCCCCTCTAATTAATTCGAAAGTTTATATATGCCACTGTAAGCATCAATTACGCTTTATCTAGATTCAGCGAATCGCATTCTCATTTTGTAAATGGACTTCGAATGGGAGCCAATATGAAAATCAAGCTGCTTACAATTGCTTTGTTCACCTTTGCTATTCATGCGGGCGAAAAGAGTCATGGTCTTGAAAATAGCGCTCCTTTGGAAAACGGAACCAAACTTGAGGATTCAACGAACAACCTTAAGGAAAAATTTAATGACTTCAGTGAAGTCGATGGAATCATAGTGGATAGAACGATTACGCGTTTGGGGGAAGATTTTTATTTCTTTTTTTCGCAGTCGCTCAATGAAAGCTACCCAAACCTTAAGGAAAATTTGACGGTAAAAGAAAGGCCAACGGCGTTATCTGGGAGCATCATAGAGGTTCAACACTCTAGAAAACCGATATTCCGCACGGCGTTGTCCCCAGGTCGTAGACAAGCGAAAGAGCGTGCTGCTGATGCAACAAGAGTGGTCGGTAATTACATCATCAGATGGCAAGCAGAGAGACTTTTTCAGGACACCTATGACCTAGACCATGATGAATTTTAAGGAGCCAAGGATGTCGAAATCATTTGTAAGGACAACATTAATAGCGCTACTTGTTGTACCTACGGCTAATGCCAGCGAGTTAGTTTATACACCCGTAAACCCAAGCTTTGGTGGAAATGCACTAAACAGTTCTCACCTTTTTAATCATGCTAATGCCATTAACGATTTTGAAGACCCTAGTGCTAGGGATATCTTTGACGAACAAGAATCGGCATTAGATAGGTTAGCATCGAGCCTTGAATCTCGTTTAATCAGCCAATTGTTGGCGGACGTGGGTAACGGCAATACCGGGCAGTTAGAGACGGATGATTTTTACCTCAATATTGTTGATGATTCGGGAACGTTATTGGTTCAAATTGTCGATAAAGCGACAGGAGAATCGACAGAAATCAGCGTTTCGGGATTGAACCCGGACCTCTAATCACAAGGATTGTGTTATGAAAGCGATTATTATCGTCTTCCTGACCTTTGTGTTAGGAGGGTGCACCTACTCGATGCAAATACCAGAGACGTCTGAAACTCCTAAGTTGATGCCGAGAGGCTCTACTTATACGGATCTCGTTTCTTTGCCTCTACCTCGCGGGAAAATACTGGTATCAGTGTATGATTTCAGAGATCAAACCGGGCAGTACAAACCCCAGCCAAACAGTAACTTCTCAACCGCTGTACCACAGGGGGGCACGTCGTTATTGACGACATCGTTGATCGATTCGCAATGGTTTGTGCCTTTAGAGCGAGAAGGCCTACAAAACTTGTTGACGGAACGTAAGATCATTCGTGCCGCTCAAAAGAAAGATAAAGTTGTTAATAATCATGGTGCCGATTTGTCGTCCTTAAGTTCCGCAAACATTGTCATAGAAGGTGGCATCGTGGCTTACGATTCTAATATTGTAACTGGTGGGGCAGGCGCTAAGTATTTGGGTATTGGTGGCTCAGGGCAATATCGAACGGATCAGGTGACGGTGAACTTAAGAGCCGTGGATGTACGAACAGGGCAAGTTTTATTGAGTGTTACTACATCCAAAACCATTTCCTCACATGAAATTGGCTTCGGTGCTTTTCGCTTTGTTGATTACAAAGAGTTGCTCGAAGTTGAGATGGGTTATAGCCAAAATGAGCCGGTAAATATCGCGGTAATGTCAGCCATAGATGCGGCAGTGATTCATTTAATCGTTAAGGGAATGAAACGTGGGATGTGGTCGCCAGGTGACCCTGATGCAATTAGACATCCAATTATCGCCCGCTACTTAGCAGCGGACACTGACATCCTTTAGTCAACCGAGTAAGCAGCAAAATAGGGCTATGCGGAAAATGGATTTTTCCCTTAGCCCTGTTTTTTTCAACTACTCAACTATTCTATTTTACATCACAAGTGATGTTCTTGATTGGCGTCTCTGAAGTAACAAAGCAAACATACGCTTCAACAGGGTTATTTGGACCAATTCGAATGTAACCTGCCTGTACTTCATCTTCGTTAAAAGTCACCGAGTGAGAGTTACCCGTTTGGCCATCGTAAAAGCTTGCTTCAAAGTTACCATTCATTTGGCTTGCGATACGGTTTCGTGTCGTAGACGTCGTGAATGTAACGGTGCTGCATCGCATTGGTGGCTTTTCAGTAATCAAAAACTGTCCGCTTTCTTTATCTAGCACGCCGCCTTTTGTATCTGGCTGAATGTCGATGGCTTGAAACTGTTCGATGGTACAAGTTTCTTTGGCAGACGCTGCCGTGGGCATCAGGATCGCGAGGACTATAGGTAAAGTGAAGAGTACTGGTTTCATGAGAACAACACCGAATATAAAAAGAGCGAAAGATAATAGCACCGTTATGGTGCTATTAAATGTAATGATTCTGTTATTAAGGACATGCTTTTATAAGGAAAAGGTCATGCCCTTAATAACTAACTGCCTTCGTTAACCTCGAACTGACACTGAGCCTGTTGGCTCTGTGATTGTTGAATGACAGTGAATCCTTTCTCTTCTAATAACTGCAAAAGATTACCTTCGCCAATTAGGTGTAAAGTGCCGACGACCAGCAAGTAGTTCCCTTTCGAATCCAGTTTCCAATCATTGGCGGAGAGCTTGTTTGCCCAATCGATATTGCGATCAGTTAAAAACGTTTTTTCTAGTTCAGATGGCATTTCAGATAATTTCGCAAACTCTTCAAGTTTAGTTAAATCACCTGCTTTCCAGCTTTCTATCAAGCAACGAGTGTCGCCATCAATATGATCGAACTGTTCGAGGCTAGTCGTTAACCATTCCTTACCGGAATCTTTTTGTCCTGAAATCAGGTCTATTTGAAATTGTAGAGGCTCTAAACTGATAACAGGCACATCTTGAATCGTCGCTTTGTAAGTCAAAGTAGCATCAACACCGCCGGCCGATGCGTAGCCAAGATTCTTCAATTGTTGCATTTGTATCGATATCGCTGTTGCCCAAGGTGGTGAGCTGAGTAACTGTTGAGTCGGCATATCTAGTGACTTTGATATGCTCGTTAATAATTGAGCTTGTTCTTCATTTAGTACATCACCCGTGGTCACTGTGGTCGTGGGATACGCCACGCTTTTTGTCTTTCTTATGTCGGTCTCGACAATCAATCCGTTGCTCTCTTTTAACGTGTCAGTGATCTGTGTGGGAAGCGGGTACATGCTCTCATCTCCAACGTGCACAGAGCCTAAGATAGTGAGGGTCAAATCCTCTTTTTTTGCTTGCCAATAAAGGGGTTCGGCGACCGCTTGCTTTGCTGAAAAGGCGAGAGTGAGTAACGTTAGGTACCAAAATGTGCGCAAAGAAAGCTCCTTTATAAAGAATTAAACTCGTTAAAAAAGATTTTGACGGAGTTTTTTAACGGTTTTTTTTGAGAACGATGTCACGTTGTTTGTACGAAAAGTATAACAACAAGAACAAACTTCTAAACCTTTCTCTCTATAAACGACACGATTTTATGAAATCCGTTAAAAAGATTGTGATTTAATTCTCAATTATTACGTCAAAATAAAAGTGACGGAAGTGACGATGTTGTTAAGGTTATGATTTTATTAAATTTAAATTTATCAGTATTTTTTAGATTTGAAGCTGATCACTGAATTAGCTTGATTTAATTCACGGCACAAAATAAGCCCATATAGTTGATCTAACTTTCGAAGCGCTCCACTTTGCTTCTAACTCGATTTTTAAATTTATGGGTGAATACGATGTTGAAAAGAAACTTACTATCTGTCGCGGTATTAGCTGGTTTATCGGGTTGTGCCGTAACGCAAGCACCTGAGCAACAGGTTGTTAATGCACTGGCTGATAACCTTGATGTGCAATATGAAATTCTAACCAATCACGGTGCGAATGAAGGTATGGCTTGTCAGGAGTTAGGTGCTGAATGGGCGTCATGTAACAAAGTGAACATGACCCTGACCAATGACGGTGAAGCGATTGACTCGAAAGATTGGACTATCTACTTCCACAGTATTCGCCTTATTTTAGATGTTGATAACGAACAATTTAAAATCACTCGTGTAACGGGTGACCTACACAAACTAGAGCCTACAGATAAGTTCGATGGTTTTGCCGCTGGTGAAGAAGTGATTCTTCCGTTGACGAGTGAATATTGGCAACTGTTTGAAACCGACTTTATGCCGGGTGCATTCGTAACCGCGCCAAACGCAGAACCTAAGATGATTGCTTCATTGAATACTGAAGATGTCGCGTCGTTTGTGACCGGTTTGGAAGGAAACAACCTTAAGCGCACTCCTGATGACAACAATGTAATGGCAACCGCGGTTACTCGCTTTGAAAAGAATGCTGATCTAGCAACACAAGATGTATCAACAACTCTACTACCAACACCGATGTCGGTAGAAGCGGGCGAAGGTTCAGTGAGCATTGCTGGTGGTATTGCACTACCGAAAGAGGCATTTGATGCTGAGCAGTTCGCTGCAATTGAAGAACGTGCAGATGTGGTAAACGTAGATGTGAGTGGCGACCTACCTGTTAGTGTTGCTGTTGTTCCTACTCAGTTTACGGGTGATTTGGCGAAATCTGGCGCTTATGAACTAAGCATCTCGGAAGAGGGGATTGCGATTAAAGCGTTTGATAAAACAGGTGCTTTCTACGCCGTTCAGTCTATTTTTGGCCTAATAGACAGTCAGAACGCTGAATCATTACTACAACTGTCGATCAAAGATGCGCCACGTTTCGATTACCGTGGTGTGATGGTTGATGTTGCTCGAAACTTCCACTCAAAAGATGCCATCCTAGCAACGCTAGATCAAATGGCGGCCTACAAGATGAATAAACTTCACCTTCACTTAACAGATGATGAAGGCTGGCGTTTAGAAATCCCAGGTTTACCAGAGCTAACGGATGTAGGGTCTAATCGTTGTTTTGATTTGGAAGAGCAAAGCTGTTTACTGCCTCAGCTAGGTTCAGGTCCAACAACAGACAACTTTGGCTCTGGTTTCTTTAGTAAAGCGGATTACGTCGAGATCTTAAGCTACGCAAAAGCGCGCAGCATCGAAGTAATCCCAGAAATTGATATGCCAGCACACGCTCGTTCTGCTGTGGTATCAATGGAAGCGCGTTACACTCGCCTAATGGCGGAAGGTAAAGAAGCGGAAGCGAACGAATACCGCTTGATGGATCCACAAGATACATCGAACGTAACCACGGTTCAGTTCTACGATAAGCAAAGTTTCATTAACCCATGTATGGAATCTTCAACTCATTTTGTCGATAAAGTGATCTCTGAAGTGGCGGCAATGCACCAAGAAGCGGGCGTTCCACTAACGACTTGGCACTTTGGCGGCGATGAAGCGAAAAACATCAAGTTAGGTGCTGGCTTACAAGATGTTAATGCAGAAGATAAAGTGGCATGGAAAGGTAACATTGACTTGGCTAAGCAAGACAAGCCATTCCAACAATCTCCACAGTGTCAGTCTTTGATCGCTGATGGTACTGTGAGCGATTTTGGTCACCTGCCAAGTCACTTTGCAGAGCAGGTATCTAAGATTGTTGCTGATAAAGGTATTCCACACTTCCAAGCATGGCAAGATGGCCTGAAATACAGCGAAGGCGAGGAAGCATTTGCAACAGAAAGTACGCGCGTTAACTTCTGGGACGTTCTTTACTGGGGCGGCACTTCATCTGTATACGACTGGTCAGCAAAAGGTTATGACGTGATTGTTTCTAACCCAGACTATGTGTACATGGATATGCCATACGAAGTCGATGCTGCAGAGCGTGGTTACTACTGGGCAACTCGTGCAACCGATACTCGTAAGATGTTTGGTTTCGCACCAGAAAACATGCCACAAAATGCAGAAACATCACTAGACCGTGACGGCAATGGCTTCAGTGGTAAAGGTGAAATTGAAGCGAAACATTTCTATGGTTTGTCGGCGCAACTTTGGTCTGAAACAGTACGTACTGATGAGCAATATGAATACATGGTATTCCCTCGCGTTCTTGCTGCAGCAGAAAGAGCATGGCACAGAGCGGATTGGGAAAACGACTATAAAGTGGGCGTTGAATATTCTCAAGAATCAAACCTAGTGAATAAGCAGGATTTAAACAGCGACTTTAATCGCTTCGCGAATATTGTTGGTCAACGTGAACTGGCGAAACTTGAGAAAGCAGGTATTGATTACCGACTACCAGTACCGGGCGCTCAGGTTGTTGATGGCAAGCTAGCGATGAACGTACAATTCCCAGGTGTAGAGCTGCAATACTCTGCTGATGGTGAAAACTGGCTGACTTATGATGAGCAGCAACGTCCTTCGGTTTCAAGCGAAACGTACATCCGATCTATCTCTGAAAGTGGCGAGAGAGTAAGCCGAGTTACTTCGGTTAAATAATCGATAAGCAACATTAACAAAAGGGCTCTCTAGCTATTATCTTACTTAGATAAAAAGCGGGAGCTCTTTTTGTTTAAGGCGAGTTAAGTCTTTCTCTTAAACTGAAACATATAGAAACCGTCTTTGTTTATATCGTCAACAATGCACATAAGGTGAGTTTCGTCGCAAAAGTGACGGGCTTCTCATTATTCTCTTCAAAAAATAAGTCCCCTATAAAAAACTCTAAATCAGATGTGATTGAACTAACCGAATCTAATTTTGCGTCGTAAAATAATGTGATCTTGATCTGTACGTTTTTGCGTCTTGAGTTTTTTATCAATTTTTATGTTTTTAAGTGACTGATTTTAATGTGTTAAATAACTTGTTCTTTTTTGATAGTGAGAGAGATCACTCTGTCCACTCTTTTATTTTGAAACGCAAATTAATTCGAGCAACATAGATTTCATGCCAGGGAGGCTACCAACTACTCAAGCGGTGAAGGTGAATGATGTACCGAAGATGTGCCGCTGAAAAATCAAACTAAGGCAGTTTACTATGAAAAAAATTATCGCTCTAAGTGCTCTTTCTCTTGCTTTCGCTTCTAGTGCTTTCGCTGGTTCTTCTTACGTAACAGGTAACATTCAAATTCACGATGACGGCCGTATCCACGGTTCTGATATGACTTCTACGCTAGAAGCTGGTCACACGTTTGACAACTCTCTAGGCGGCTTCACGGTTTACTCTGAGTTTGATGGCATCCAATTGGGTGAGCTTGAAGGCCTGACTTCAGCTGAAACTGGTGGTGCACCAACAACAGGTAACAATACTCCTGGCATCACTGTCGGTGGTGAGCAATCTTTCAATATTACTGATAAATTATGGGTAGCTGCTGGTTACCAACATCTATTCTCTGCGGGTGAGAGCATTCAGTTCCGTCCATTAGTTAAGATCGGCTACAACTTCGATAACGGTATCTCTATTAGCAACCGTACTCGTGCACACATCGATGATACTTCTGCTAATGCTGACACAGACTACCGCATGGATAACCGCATTGCTTACACAGTGAATGCAGACCTAGCGCTTAGCTACAACAACGTATACATGATTGATGCAGAAGCGATGGACCACGAGTTACGTGCAACATGGACTCGTCAAGGTGTTCAACCTTACTTTGAGTTCCGTAGCCAAGCTAACGGTGTAGATTTCGCAAACGGTGCTTCTAAGCAGAACAACGCATTCGTATTTGGCGCTTCTTACGGCTTCTAAGCCGATTCACTTGGCTATTTAGTCGATTCGATTATTAGCCAAGTGAGCTTATTCGTTCATTAGTTTTTTGTTGACTAGCGACGAAAACATAGCAGCACTAACAGCCCGGTTGGTACCGCTACAAGATTTGCTTTACTGTCCAAAAGCAAAGAGCCTAGCAAGTAAACCACAGTCTTGGGTTTACCTAATGCTAGGCTCTATTTTCATGGCTTTTTAAATATTGCTTTGTGCCCGTCTCTTTACGTTCTAATTACCATTGTAATGACGGTATTCAAACACCTGACCTTTCTCGTTAAACGCGTACACAGAATACTCGTCTTTCTTATCGCCATGCTCCATGCCCGGAGAGCCCATTGGCATGCCAGGAACAGCCAAGCCAATCGCATTACGTGGTGGGTTTTCTAAAAAGGCTTTCACGTCTTCTGCTGGAATGTGCCCTTCAAATACGTAACCGTCGATCTCTGCCGTGTGGCAAGAAGCAAGCTCTGGCGTTACACCTAGCTTTTGTTTGATTGGATTCATGTCATCGTGGAGCTTCTCTGTGACATCGAACCCGGCATCTTGCATATGTTCAGTCCATGCTGTGCAGCAGCCGCAGTATGGTGATTTGTGGTTTAGAACATCAGTAGCTAACGCTTGTCCTGAAATAGCGGCGAGTGCAGTAAGAGTCATAACTTTACGAATCATGGTGAACCTCATGAATATGATTTTTGTTGATATTAGAATGAGTGGGCTTGAACAGTCTCAGCCTGTTGGCATTGCTTACTACCGTAATTGACGACATTGCCATCGCAGCGCCTGCAACGACAGGGCTTAGCAAAAATCCAAAGAATGGGTAGAGCACACCAGCCGCTATCGGAATACCAAGCGAGTTATAGATAAAGGCACCAAATAGGTTTTGCTTCATGTTTCTAACTGTAGCTTGGGATAGCTCGATCGCGTTGCTAACTGATAATGGCGATGAGTTGAGTAGTGTCATTTGCGCACTCTCGATTGCGACATCGCTGCCACTGCCCATTGCTATACCTATATCCGCCTGAGCCAGTGCTGGCGCGTCGTTAATACCATCTCCAACCATGGCAACGCTCTTATATTGTTGTTGAAGCTGAACAATATGTTGAGCTTTCTGCTCTGGAAGTACTTCCGAGATAACCTCGTCGATACCGACGCTTTTACCTATCGCTTGAGCAACAGAATCGTTGTCGCCTGTTAATAGCACGGTGTGAATTCCGGCGGATTTTAGTTGAGCAATGGCTTGCTTGCTATCTATTTTTAATGCGTCTGAAATACCAAATATGCCTTCCAGTTTTTGATCGATTACAACGAAGATTGGTGTCCATGCCTGTGAGCGGCAAAGCTCAATAAAGTCCGCGCCAATTTCAGTCTCAATGCCAAGTTGAGTGAGGTACTTAAGTGAGCCGGCTTGAACGTTCTTGCCGTTAATTATTGCTTGTACTCCTAACCCTCGTTGGTTTTCGAATTCGCTATGGGGTAGTGCCGAAACTTGTAAGCTTTCTGCATATTGGCAGACGGCTTTCGCTAGGGGGTGTTCTGACCCTACCTCTACCGAATAGGCGTAAGCCAGCAGTTCTTGCTCTGGTAAATCGCCATAAAAGGCTTGCTGAACGGTTGGCTTACCTTGGGTCAGGGTGCCTGTTTTATCAAACACGACGGCATCGATTTTACTGGCAGATTGCAACACATCAGCATCTTTGATCAAGACGCCAAACTCTGCTGCTTTGCCAACGCCGACAGTAATTGAGAGCGGCGTTGCTAGGCCCAAGGCACATGGACAGGCGATGATCAGTACAGTGGTTGATACCACGAGCATGTAACTTGCACTAGGTTGCGGGCCAACAAGAAACCAAACTAAGGCGGCAATGGCGGCGATTGCGACCACAACAGGTACGAACACGGCCGAGATAGAATCGGCAAGCTTAGCAATCGCAGGTTTGCTGCTTTGTGCTTGGCGAACCATCTGAATGATTCGAGCCAGCATGGTGCTTGAGCCAATTCCAGTCGCTTCAATCACTAAGCTGCCATCACCATTAATGGTACCTGCTGAAACGCCATCATTAATCAATTTAACGTTGGGAAGCGGTTCGCCGGTCAGCATTGATTCATCGATGTAGGATTCACCCGAAACCACAACGCCATCGACAGGGACTTTTTCTCCCGGTTTTACACGCACTTGCATACCGACTTGAATGGCTTCGACGGCGATGGTCTGTTCTTTACCATCGACGATAACCACGGCTTTTTGAGGCTGTAAGTTAATCAGTGCCTGTAAAGATTTGGTGGTGCGTGCTTTGGCTTTGGCTTCAATGTAGTGTCCTAAAGAGATAAGGCCGATAATCATTGCACTTGCTTCAAAATAGACATGACGCGATGGTTCTGGGAACCATGATGGAATCAGTACAACCAGCATTGAATAGAACCATGCTGCACCCGTGCCTAAAGCGACCAAGGTATCCATGGTCGCACGCTTATGCATGAGAGACTGCCAAGCATTCGTGAAGAAGCTGCGTCCCGAGGTCGCAAGCAGTATCAAACAGACCACACCAACCAATCCCCAAGCCAATTGGTCGTTAAATGTAGCAATAGTCATGTTGCCACCAAACAGACCCCACGCCATCAGTGGAGCACCGATAAGCAGCGCGCTTACTGAATTCTTTAGGAAAGCTTTTTGGGTACGAAGTTGTTGTTCTTGCTGTTTTTGTTGTTGAGTCGCCGCGTCATCAACGAACTCCGCACCATAACCTGCGGTTTTTACCGATTCTATGAGAGCGTTCTCGATGACGTCACGTGTTTTAGACGTGAAGACCAAGGCTGTCTGTTCAGCGAGGTTGATCTGAGCTTGGTCGACGAACTCATTCTTTTTCAACGCTTTCTCTACCGAAGAAACGCAACTCGCACATGTCATTCCTTCAAGAACAAGGTGATAGGTATATTGGCTAGCAGCAGGTTTAGCTTGTGTCGGTTCTACGGGCGCTGGTTTTTTATCTTCTTTTGAATCTGAACTCGATAAAAGGTCATTAACTTCAGAGTAGGGAGTCGCGTGATAACCCACGCTTTCGATCAGCGCAATAAGCTCTGATTCTGCAAGCAAAGTAACCAACGACAATTCATATTTGCTGATTTCTAGGTCTGATATTTGCTCGGTCTGCTCAAGCGCTTGAGTCAGTTTGCTCACGCACTTACCACAGCTGAGTCCTGATAATGATAGATGCATCGAATTACCCATGGAATAACTAAGGGTCGCTAACTGTTCGTTGAGTTCAACGTGGCTAAAAGGAGTCGAAATATCGATGTACGTCGGCGATATGTCGTTGATCGTCGTGTTATCGAAATCATCAAACAGGGTGCGGACTTTCTTCGCGCAACCCATGCAATTTAGGCCGTTGAGTGCGGTAGTGTAATGGTTCATATCGATACTCCAATTCTCATCTACACCCAACATAAACCTTACCGTAAGGGTAAGGTCAAACATAAATTTAAAAAATTGATCTTGGTGGCATATGAATGGGTGGGGTACGTTGATGAAATAAGCGTGAGTTAAAGAAAAGCGTGGCTATAATTTATTGGCTCAGGCTATAGATTTGCTATATCGAAGCTGAATTTAGCCTTTCTACACTCGCTTTCGTACAACAACAGCGCATTAATCATTCACTATTGATTGTAGATTTAAGCGGTGGTGATAAAATAGCGCCCAAAATTTAGTGATATTTGGCTATTACAGACTTTGTAATAGACCCCACTAAAAGAATCACCTACATAATCAAGGTATTTAAATGACGGTTAAAACTCGTTTTGCTCCTAGCCCAACTGGCTATCTTCACGTTGGTGGTGCACGTACTGCACTTTACTCTTGGCTATTCGCTAAGAACCAAGGTGGTGAATTCGTTCTTCGTATCGAAGACACGGACCTTGAGCGTAACTCTCAAGAAGCGGTTGATGCAATTCTAGAAGGCATGCAATGGATGGGTATGGAATGGGATGAAGGTCCTTACTACCAATCTAAGCGTTTTGACCGTTACAACGAAATGGTTGATAAGCTACTTGCTGAAGACAAAGCATTCAAATGCTACGCGTCTAAAGAACTGCTTGATGAGATTCGTGCAGTACAAGAAGAAAACAAAGAAATGGCTCGTTACGATGCTAACCACCCTAAAATTGTTGCAGCAAACGAAGCAGCAAAAGAAGGTGATGCATGCGTTATCCGTTTCCGTAACCCTAAAGAAGGCAGTGTAGTATTTGATGACCAAATCCGTGGTCGCATTGAAATCTCTAACAGCCAACTTGATGACCTAATCATTCGTCGTACAGACGGCGCACCAACATACAACTTCGTGGTTGTAGTGGATGACTGGGATATGGGTATTACACACGTTGTTCGTGGTGAAGACCACATCAACAACACACCTCGTCAAATCAACATCTATGAAGCACTAGGCGCGCCAGTCCCAACTTTCGCTCACTGTGCAATGATTCTTGGTGATGACGGTGCGAAACTTTCTAAGCGTCACGGTGCTGTTTCTGTAATGCAATACCGCGACGAAGGTTACCTACCAAATGCGCTGAACAACTACCTAGTTCGTTTAGGTTGGTCTCACGGTGACCAAGAGATCTTCTCTCAAGAAGAGATGATTGAGTTCTTCAGCCTTAAAGCAATCAGCAAGTCTGCATCTGCATTCAACACTGAAAAGCTACTTTGGTTGAACAACCATTACATCAAGACTTCTGAGCCTGAGTATGTTGCAAAATACCTGCAATGGCACCTAGACGCACAGAAGATCGATACAACAAACGGCCCAGCGATCACTGAAGTGATCAAGCTAGTTGGCGAGCGTTGTAATACGCTTATCGAACTTGCTGAGCAGTCTCGTTACTTCTACGAAGATTTCTCTGAGTTTGAAGCTGGCGCAGCGAAGAAGCACCTACGTGGTGTTGCTAAAGGCCCACTAGAGCTTGCTCTTGCTAAGGTTGAAGCACTTGAAGATTTCACTACTGCAAACATCAAAGATGGTGTGATTGCAGCAGTATGTGAAGAGCTAGAGATCGGCATGGGTAAAATCGGTATGCCACTTCGCGTAGCAGTAACAGGTGGCGGTCAGTCTCCTTCTGTTGATGCAGTAATGGAGCTTGTTGGTAAAGAGCGCGTAATCGCTCGTATCAAGATGGCTCTTGAGTTCATCGCTGAGCGTGAAGCTAACGCTTAATTGAGCGATTGCTAGATTCACAAAAAAGGGTCAGTAACTTGGTTACTGACCCTTTTTATTTGTCTTGAGCTTCGTCGCTTAGAGCTTTGCCGATTAGAACTTTTTCGATTAGAGCTTTGTCGATCCGAACTCTGCTGATCAGAACTGGATTCGTTATAGCTTGTCGTCAGCAATCAGTTGGGTCGCTTGAGCCGCTGTTTTCTTATCGAACAAGATATCCATCATCGCTTTAATGCGTTCCATATCGTCGCCAAACTTTGATAAATTGCCGCTATTAGGTGCTTTAAATTCTACGTTGCCTACGCGCTGTTGATCTTGATAAGCTGAGATCTTAGCGTCTGCCACAAAGGTTCTGAAATCCCAACTCCAACGAGAGACGTAATCAAGCGTAATATCCTCTGGGTTATGTTCTGAACCGTCTGCAACGACTTTACATTTCACCTGATTGTTCAGGCACCAGTCGAGCATGGAATCGAGGAAAATGCTGCGCGTTTTTACATCTTCCACGATCGTGATATTTTCGATGTTGTTTGCTTCAGGAAGTGCATTGCCCGAATACTTCGGAGCACTGCAACCTGCGAGTAAAAAGACAACAGCAACAACTAACCAGTTTTTCATTATCTATCCTAGATTTTTTTGAAGATGATGGAAGTGTTGATCCCGCCAAAGGCAAAGTTGTTGCTCATTAGGTATTCAACATCCAGTTCGCGGCCTGAGCCCGTTATGTAATCAAGTTTACCGCAGCGTTCGTCAATGTTTTCAAGGTTCAATGTTGGACTGAACCAGCCTGAATGCATCATCTCTAGGCTTAACCAAGCTTCAATTGCACCACACGCACCAAGCGTATGACCAAAGTAGCTTTTCAATGAACTGATTGGCACTTCGCCGAAAATGTTCGCTGTAGCATTACTTTCTGCAATATCGCCTTTTTCAGTTGCAGTACCGTGAGCAGAAACATAACCGATCTTTTCAGCCGGAAGTTGCGCGTCTTTGAGTGCTTTCTCCATACAAACTTGCATGGTTTCCATTTGAGGTTGGGTCACATGAGCCGCATCGCAGTTGCTGGCAAAGCCGACAATCTCAGCGTAGATCTTTGCGCCGCGAGCGACGGCATGTTCATACTCTTCGAGCACAAGCGTACCAGCGCCTTCACCGATGACTAGACCATCGCGCTCACTGTCGTAAGGGCTAGGGGATTTTTCTGGTGTGTCGTTTTTTAAACTGGTAGCAAAAAGGGTATCGAAAACGGCAGACTCAGTTGGGCATAGTTCTTCACCACCACCAGCAACCATCACGGTTTGGTAGCCGTGTTTGATCGCTTCATAAGCGTAACCAATCGCTTGGCTTCCTGAAGTGCAGGCACTGCTGGTGGGAATCACGCGTCCGCGCAAGCCAAAGAACAGTCCAACGTTGACCGCGGCAGTGTGTGGCATCATTTGAACATAGGTAGTTGCTGTGATTGCTCGTGTCGATTTCTCGTTAAGCATCACACCAAACGCACCTACGGCATCAGTACTGCCGGTTGAAGACCCGTAGGCAATGCCCGTTTCTCCGTTAGTTAGAACATCATGTTCAATCACCCCGGCTTGTGTTAAAGCATCTTCAGTCGCGACAGTGGCTAAGCGAGAAACCCGACCCATGCCTCGTACCTGTTTACGTTTGTAGTGTTTTGGTAATTGGAAGCCATCAATAGGCGCAGCTAGTTTAGTGTTGAGGCCATCGTATTGCTCAAAACTTGGCATATATTGAGTGGCATTTTCACACGCTTTCAGTTTTGGCTCGATGTGCTGCCAATCATTACCAAAGGCAGTAACACCAGACATGCCAGTTACAACAACGCGGTGGGTCATACTAAGCCTCCATTGACTGAAATTACTTGGCGAGTGACGTAGCCTGCAATATCAGACATTAGGTAGCTGACTAGGCCAGCCACTTCTTCTGGCTCGCCCATGCGGCGCAGTGGAACTTGAGGTAGAGCGTGATCTTTCACGAGCTCATCAACCATACCGGTATCGATTAAGCCTGGAGCAACACAGTTTACCGTGATCTTGCGTTTTGGGAGCTCAAGAGCAAGAGACTTAGTTGCGCCAATTACGCCCGCTTTTGCTGCGGCATAGTTAGTTTGGCCACGGTTGCCCATGATGCCTGATACTGACGCCAAAGTGACGATTCGACCGCCTTTACGCTTTTGAACCATAGGCATTACGCACGGGTGAAGTACGTTGTAGAAGCTGTCGAGATTGGTATGGATCACGCCATCCCACTCTTCTTCCGTCATGGCAGGGAAGGCCGTATCACGAGTAATGCCCGCGTTATTTACTACACCATAGTAAGCGCCATGTTCAGCTATATCTGATTCAAGCGTTTCACGGCATTCACTGCGATTGCTGATATCGAATTGGATCAGACGTCCTGCGCCACCCAATTCAGTGATCGACTTTAAGGTATCTTCGGCACCTTGCTTGTCACCCATGTAATGAACGGCGATTTCAAATCCGTCTTTTGCGAGTTGAATAGCGATCGCTTTACCAATGCCTTTACTGGCACCAGTGACTAAAACCTGACGGGTCATGATGGGCTCCTAGTTTTCATTTCTTGTAATTTTTGTTCAGTTGGCACATAGACATTAAGTTGGCATTGAGCCACCAATTCGCCTTGGTCTTCGACTCTGGCGGTAAACACGGCCATGCCACTGTCTTGCATCAGTTGCTCGGCGTAGATATCAAGGGTTTGTCCTTGATAAAATTGGTCACAAAGTGATTTGTAACGACGAGAACCCAGTAAGAACCCGATGGGTGGAGTGGTGCCGTTTTTTATCGCGTGGTATCCAGACCAAGCGGCAACCGACTGCGCCATAAACTCGATACCAACATAAGCGGGTACGGTTTGAGTGTCTGCGTTAAAGAACAGGTTATGTGCTCCAATATCCACTTGGCAGTGAATCGATAACGCCTCTACGCTGATAGCACGATCGATTAATATCATCGGGTCATCATGTGGGAGGAGTTGGTCTACAGAAGGGATATCAGTCATTTACTACACCAAAAATCAGGCTAATGTTGTTGCCACCAAAAGCAAAAGAGTTGCTTAAGATGTTCTTTACTTTAAGTTTCTGGGCACAGTTTACCAAATCAATCTCAATATCCTCAGCTTTATCCTGACATTTTTGTAAGGGAAGCGGTAAGTCATATTTTAAAATATGCCATGCTATTGCTGCTTCTATCGCACTCGCGGCTCCAAGAGTATGCCCGGTGAGTGGCTTGGTGGAACTGACGGGAACCTTGTTTGCAAAAATACGATGAATGGCTTTGCTTTCCATTGAGTCATTGAGAGGCGTAGCGGTGCCATGGGCATTGATATAGCCGATGTCCTCTGCTGTTAGCTGTGCAGCGTTCAGTGCCTTTCTCATGGCGTGTTCTGCGCCATTTCCTTCAGGGTGAGGGGCTGATATATGGTGCGCATCAGAACTATCACCACAACCTAACAGAGCAATATTGGGTAAGTTGTTCGATGGTTTTATTTTGCTAAGCAGCATAAATGCGGCGGCTTCTCCGATATTAATACCATCTCTAGAAGTACTAAAAGGCTGACAATGTGTCGTTGAAAGCGCTTCAAGGCCATGGAAGCCATTGAGCGTAAGTTTACATAAGGTATCGACACCTCCAACCAAAACAGCATCGGCCATGCCGGAGTCTAACAGTCGCTCGGCGGTGAGAAATACACGGCCACTTGATGAGCAAGCCGTCGAGATTGCATAACTTGGCCCCGTTATCGCGCAGTACTGGCTGACGAACTCAGAAGTATTGCCAAGCTCTTGTTTCGAGTAATGGTAATGCTCAGGAAACTCATCGTGTGTCAATTTATGTTTGAAAGCCGCTTCGCCATCAGAAATACCTGAGGTGCTAGTGCCTATAACAACAGCAACTTTATCCGAGCCAAATTGTAATTTTGCTTGCTCGATAGAATCTTTGATTTGGTTTAGGGCCGATAACGCGAGCTGGTTATTACGAGTAGCGTATTCGGCAAGGTGCTGAGGAATTTCAGGCAGATCGCCCGCTACCTTACCAACGACAGTCGACTTGCCGTCATTCAGCATATCGTCCACTTCAACCATGTTCGAGCGGTGCTCATTTGTAAGGCAGTCGTGAATTTCAGCAACGCTTGAGCCTAGCGCCGAGTGGAAACCACAGTATTGGATGTAAATAGGCATAGTGTTCAGCTCTTACTTGGGTTGTCGACAATCGTTGAGTTCAACGTTTGTATAGTGATGGTATAGCCTTGGGTCAAATGCGTGAAAACAATATCGCCGCGAGTTTTGTCAGATCCGGAATCCGCTTGGTAATCAATTCGAATGATTGCCTGTTGGTTATCGTCAAACACTGTGCGGCTGTTTTCTGTGTCGACCAAGTGCCAGCCGATACTTTCTAAAGGTTGAGTCCACGCTTCAACTGGCCATAGGGTCAGCATTAAATTAAATAGCACCTGTTCGGGTTGCGGCAGGGTCGCCCCAAGGCCAGATAAAACCTGTGTATCAATCACTTGGTTTTGGTACTGCAGTGACAAAATTCGAGTACCCCAAGATGAAAAACCAGCTAACACCACTTTATCTGGTGTCACTTCAACTTGGACAGGAAGTTGTTGAGTCTCGTTTTGCCAGGTCGCGTTAATCAACTGGCTCGCCGTAAATGAGTATCCAAGCTCAGAAGGCAAAGGTAAGGCTAATTCGGTGTCATTATCGATAGACACACTTGCGCCAGTCGGCTGCTGAGAAACCATTGAACAGGCACTGAGTAGTAAACCCAATACAACGCCCAGCGTTATCTGTATTGTATTTTTCATCTAAAAGCCTCATGAGGTTTTGGTTTTCTTGCGGCTTTCTCTGTATTGATTGCGAGTGGAGAAAGCAACCACGCCACAAAAATACCCGTTAAGACGGTAACACCGAAGCTATGAATGGCATGAGTCTGACTTAGTGACAGTAAACCAAATGAAAGCAGCGTCGTGAGGCCAGACAAGGTAATGGCTAACAAGGTGCTCAGTGATTTCTTCTGCTCAGCAAAGAAAAGGGTGTAGTCGATGCCAATCCCTAGAATCAGAATCAGACCCAATAAGTTAAATAGGTTTAAGGTCGAACCTAAAACGCCGGTGATCGCTAGCCCTGCGATTCCCGCAATTAAAGACGGTAACAGCATCAACAGGCTTTGTTTTACGCCATAGCGCCAACCTAAAACCATTCCAATGGCTGCCAATGCTATTAATAATAGTTCGGTGATCTTGACTCTGTATTCAGCAAAAAGCGACGATATTTCATCGGCCTTATTGAGGAACTTAACATCTTGTTGCTGAGCAAAATCTGAACCAAGCCATTGAGAGAACAGCTCTGAGTCAGTGACATCTTTGATTAAAATAACAGACGCAGCTTGTCCATCTATCGGCCTCAACCAAAGAGGACGAATGGGTTCTGATACTGGTGATGCTAAAAAACCATCAACTGTTATTGGTTCATAGTTAGGAAGCTCAGGGAAACTCGACCAACCTAATGTGGTTTGTAATGTTGAGCTCTGATTAGCGTAGAGCTGTTTCACTAGCAGATAGTTTTCATTTTGCTCATGTTCACTTGGCAGGTGTTGATTGACGCTGCGATATCCTGAGATGCTTCGCTTCTCGATCAATGAATCTAATTCAGAGGTGATCAATGCCAATTTTTTCAGTAATGCTTGATTACTTTTCGCAGTCACCAACAGCATATTTTGACCACTGCCTAATCCTGAAATCTCAGTGATGGCTTGCTCTTGCTGTTTGAGTTGCTCTGGCATTGCCTGAAGTTGGCGTATATCGTCGTCGTAACGAATTTGACTGAGTGACATTAGGCTAACGACAGTCACCGTTAACGGTAAGCCTATTCTGAATTTTGGCTTGCTCCATACACTCAACCAACTATGCCAAAGCTTCGCTAGGGGGAGTGGACGTTCCTGACTTGGTTTCGCCGCTAAAGCGGGGTACCAACACACTACACTGGCGTAAGCTGCAATGAGTCCAATTGACGAGAACAAAGCAAGTTGTTGTAAGCCTGGGAAAGGTGCAACAAGTAAGCCTAGATAGCCAATCAAGCTAGTAATAAGCCCTAAACTGATCGCAATAAGGATATGCTGCAACCCTTTTTTACTTTGCCATTTACTTCCTGCCGCTAAGCGATCGGTAAGGAAGTGAAAAGAGTAATCGATTGATACGCCGATCAAACTGGCGCCGAACACTAAGCTGAACAAGTGAATTTTGCCGAAGATAGCGACGGTGCTCGCGAGTGCAACCAGTAATCCAGTACTGATTGAAAGTAGTGATAAAGCAAGTGGTAGGGCGCTACGAAATGTCAGCCACACCAACAGAATAACGCCAGCTAACGATCCTAAACCAATGGTGCTGATCTCAGATTTTGCACTTTGAGTGCCGTAATTAGCGTAGAAAACCACGCCAGTATGCTGAACTTTGACGTCAAATTGCTTCTCTATGTCTCGCTCTAAAGCGTCAAGTGCCGGAAGTTGCTCTTGAATAGCCAAGCTATAGGGAGAGCCAGCCAAGGTTGCGGTAACCAAAATGTGTGACTGAGCTTGCGATTGCGCCGTTAGGTAGCCCTCTTTAAGGCTAAAGTTACTCGAACGAGTACCAACGGCGCTGATGTAGTCTCGAAATAACAAAAAAGGATCGAGTGTCAGTTCGGCTGCAGTGACGCCTGAAAATGGATTGTATAACGACTGAATTACATGTTGAGCGCGAGATTCGGGCGAGTGTACCAGTGTTTCTTTTTGTTGAACGGTCAACAGTTGAGCCCGATGACGAAAATAGAAATCGCTCCATTGGCTTTGAGTGCTGGCGTTGATTTTGCCTTGCACGTGCTTAAAAAGAGTTGGCTGACTGGAGAACGCTCTTTGGTTGAGGGCTTTTTCAAAAGCATTAGTGGCAGCGGTGGCATGTTCGATATCAGAGCCACTTATTATGAAGACGACTTGCTCACTCATCGAGTTGGAAATCTGTTGAAAGGCTTGTTCTACCATAGGATCTTGCTGGTTTTCTGGCAGCAATTTCATAATGTTGCTTTCAATCGGTACTGAAGAAGAAAAAGCGAACTGTTTGATTAACAGTCCGCTAAATAGCACCACGACAACAAGCCAAATAAGGGCAAGGCTAGAGTTGGAATTGTTGCGCTTCAGCATCTGATAATACTTCCGGTTGATGGCTTAGCTGGCTAAATTCGATCACTGTGCTGTCTCCACGAATCTCTTTCAGCTCAATGCGTTCAATATCGTTGTTACCTTGTAGTGTGATGGCTTCAAATACCGCATTCATTGGCGCACTTTTGGGCTTTAGAGTGAGCGTCCATGACGTACCCTCTGTGCTTTCATTTGCACTTTCATCTGAGCTTTGCTCAGTCGCAGGTTCAAATGACAGTGAGAACTGCTCTTGGAGTTTTTGAGTATCACCGTGGAACACCGCTAGGAATA
This sequence comes from Vibrio echinoideorum, assembly GCF_024347455.1. Lineage (NCBI taxonomy): Bacteria > Pseudomonadati > Pseudomonadota > Gammaproteobacteria > Vibrionales > Vibrionaceae > Vibrio > Vibrio echinoideorum. The sequence continues at coordinate 2,645,067 of NZ_AP025483.1, read as the reverse complement.
TATGGCTGAAATAAAACGCCATTGGGTTTTCTTGGTCGGTGATGATCTTAGCTGGTTGATCAGCAAACCTTTGGCTCAGTTTGTTGTCGGTTAGCACCAAGCTCACAGGGAAGGGTGTCGCTTGTGTCCAAAGTAAACCATTCGATTTGTCTAACAGGAAAGCACCTTGTGATGTTAAAGGCTGAGCGAACATTTCCATATTGCGTGTTTGAGTAAACTCTCCACGCACGATGTTGTTTGCACTTAATACTGTTTGAAGATCTGAAACAGAGCCAACCGTAGCTGTACTTTCATTAGCAATAACAAAGCTACTCGCCATCACAGAGGCAAGCCCTAGTAGTGCGATGCTGATTTGCTTACGTCCGTGTTTAAACAGACTCATGTTTCACCTGCTGCTGTGTGTTAGTTGCTTGAGATTGATCGGATAGCGGATTATTTGATTGAGTGGTGTTTGATTGTGGCAAACAGCCAAATTGGTGCCAATGATCGATTTTATCGGTAAATATTTTCGGCGAAGCAAAACACATTTCTTGTTCTTCAATGGTCACCGCAACCTGCATGGTATGAGCTCGCGTCATACGAGCTCCAGTGTTGGCATCGTGAATCTCGTAGTCAACACGCAAGCGATTTTCCCACTCGGTCAGCTTAGCTGATACCTTGATCTGATGATTAAAAGGGATCGCTTTAATGTACTTTACACGCGTGTCGATGATCGGCCACATGTAGCCGGAATCCTTCATCTCATGATAGTTGTACTCAATCTTATCCATCATGATGCGCCTTACTTCTTCAAAAAACCGGAAGTAGTTGCCGTGATAGATCACGCCCATCGGGTCGGCATCTTGGAATGAGGTAATTAGAGTTACCTCAGATTGTAATGGATGAAGGATTTCAGACATAAATCGCTCTCAACAATATTGCGTAAAGGGGTAGCTACTTTATGAGGTTAACTACTTTATGAAGTTAGCTACTCTATGAGTAAAGTGACCAGTGCTGACTTTGAATACGAGCAATGAAGTGGCGTAGATCGCCTTCAAGCGGTCGATCTTCAACAATAAACTCAAACTCTTTGAGTACTTCGTCGCGAATGTGCTTTAGGTTTTCACTCATGTGGTGCTCATCAAGCTCATTGTGACGTTTACGAAGTTCAAGTGCTTGTGTACCCGCCAGAAGTGATGCTGCTGCCACTTGTTCCGTTAGCTCTAAAACGCGTAAACAATCACGAGCAGCAATGGTACCCATGCTGACTTTATCTTGGTTGTGACATTCAGTAGAACGAGAGAACACGCTTGCTGGCATGGTGTGTTTTAGTGCTTCTGCCGTCCAAGCCGAAACACCGATCTGTACTGCCTTGAAGCCGTGGTTGATTGGCTTACGCTCGCCTTCTGCGCCTGTTAGGTTAAATGGCAGTCCGTTGTTGAACTTGTAATCCATCAACTGTGCCATTTGGCGATCAAGCAGATCCGCAAGGTTGGCTACTGCTGTTTTTAACGTATCCATCGCCATGGCAATATGGCCGCCGTAGAAGTGTCCACCATGCAGTACGCGTTCATTATCACCATCGATAATTGGGTTATCGTTGGCGCTGTTGAGCTCATTCTCAATCATTTGGCGAAGCCAAGGCAGAGAGTCTTGAACGACACCGATAACATGTGGAGCACAACGCAATGAGTAACGATCTTGCAGTCGGTCACTGTTGCGAGGTGGGCGTTCTGCTTGAAGGTCGTCGCGTAACCACGCTGCAATTTGTTGTTGACCAGGGTGAGGCTTCACTGCAAACAGCGCTTCATCGAAGTGGAAGTCATTACCTTGCATACCCACAGACACCATTGCCGTGATCTTAGTCGACAGTTGAGTTAGGTATTCAGCGCGTTTGTAGGCGATACAGGCTAAGGCTGTCATCACTGACGTGCCATTCATCAACGCTAGGCCTTCTTTGGGCTTAAGCTTGATAGGGTTAATGCCTAGTTCTTTGTAGACATCACTGGTTGGGCGAACTTCGCCTTTATAGATAACATCGCGCTCGCCAATTAGCGTTGCTGCCAAATAAGACAAAGGCGTTAGATCGCCACTGGCGCCGACAGAGCCTTCTTGAGGAATACGCGGTGAGATATCTTGGTTGATCAGGGTAACGATTTGGTTGAGCAGATCGTGAGTCACACCAGACACACCTTGTGACAACGAACAAAGACGCGTTGCTAACACTGCGCGCGCTTGCTCGTGAGACAAAATTTCGCCTAAACCACAGCCGTGAAAACGCGTTAGATGCAGTGGTAATTCATCGACAAGGTTCGGCGGGATCGCAACGGTACATGAGTCACCGTAACCCGTTGTTACGCCATAGATTACGCCTTCTTCTTTTAGAAGGCGTTCTAAGAAAGCAACACCGCGGTCGATTTTTGATGTGAACTCGTCACTTGAGTTCATCGAGGCTTTTGCGCCTTGTGAGATAGCGACAACGTCCTCGATAGTGAGGCGTTCGGCACCAAAAGTGATGCTATTTGGATTCTTTTTCGTCATGGTGCTGGTTGCTCAATGTCCAAAAGTTAAAAAAGTTGTACCACTGAAGCGGTGCTTTCAGTGTGTAGTGCTGAAGTCGGTTTGCGTATTTTTGCACGACTTGCTGTAAAGATTGTTCGCGAGTCTTTCTTGGTAGCTCGATCTTGTCGCTAAAATGCTCGAAATAAACATTAAAGTGCGGTTTTAATTGAGTGTCATCACGTAGACCAAACAATAGAAACACGGGCGCTTTAAGTATAGAGGCTAACATAAATGGCCCTTGAGGAAAGGGGGCTTCTTTACCCAAGAACTCAGCCCATACCGAGCGACTTTCTTTGCTGGTGGAGGTTCTATCGCCCACAATCACAATCCACTCGCCTTGTTCCAGTTTCTGCTGCAACAAGATAGCGGTATCTGGCCCCATTGAGGTCACTTGGATTAGGTTTAAATCAGACTGCGGGTTGACCGCTTTCATTACCGAATTAAAACGCTCAGCGTGTTCGGTGAAAACCAGCGCATTGATTTTGATGTTCGAGTGTCTGCGACCCAAAGCTCGGCACAGTTCGATATTGCCAAGGTGAGAACCCAGAATTAGCACACCTTGTTGGTTGGCGACCATGCTCTCAAATTGCTCTTGACCATGTATGGTGAGGTTATCGGCTGAGAAATCACCTTTCCACGCGGCTAACTTGTCTAGCATTGTATGGCCAAATGAGAGCAGGTGGTTATAGCTGGTTAATTCAGTCGGCAACTCAATGTTTTGTTGCTCAGCGTATGCCTGAAGCTGAAATAGGTACTGTTCTGAGGCGTTTCGTGCACGTTTGCCCGTTAGATGGTAGTAACGCATCACACCGCGCAAAATCAGATTAAATACGCCTCGGCCTAACAAGGTATAAACGGCCAATAACAGTTTGATGCCAAGTACTGTTCCGCGTTCTTGAGTGCGTGACCAGTGTGGTTGCTCTGAACCTTTCTGTTTTGAATTTATCTGTTTTGAATGTACCTGTTTTGAATTTGCCGAGGAACCTTGGCTATTTTCAGCTGGCAAACTCTTAGCTGCAGATAAACTCTCGGCAGCAGATAAGCTATCGGCGGAATCTGATTTGAAATGACGAGCAATCAATTTTGGTGCTCTCGGCAGCATGCCGAAGAACAGTCTTGTGTGCATCCAACTGATTTTTACGTTATCCCACAGCGCGTCGAAATGAGAAACACCATTTTCAGGATAAATAACTCGCGTCTCAATAAAGTCGATGTCGCAGCCTTCCCAATACAGGCGAACCAGTATCTCGATATCGAAGTCCATTCTTGAGCCGACATCATACTTGTTGAGCACTGTTTGAGTTTGGTTTATTGGATACGCTCTAAAGCCGCACATGCTGTCTTTAATCGACAGAGATAGGGTCTCTATCCATACCCAGATGTGTGTCGCGTAGCGTCCGTACAGCCTGGCTTTAGGCACGCTATCGTCATAGACCGGTTGACCAGAGATAAGTCGCTGGGGCTTAGTTTGTGAAGCTTGGATTAATGCGGGCAGGGCATCTAAGTCGTGTTGGCCGTCTGCATCAATTTGGATGGTGTGGCTAAAGCCGAGCTCTTGCGCTCGCTTGATGCCAGCCTTTACTGCACCACCTTTACCTTGGTTCTGCTCAAGTGTCACCAGAGTTACGCTTGGGTTATCAGCAAGGGGAGTCAAAAACTGTTTGGTTGCGAGTTCACTTCCATCATCAACAATAATAATCGGCAGTTCGAACTTAAGAAGTGATGAGACCACAGCTGGCATGGTGGCACCGTGGTTAAAGCACGGGATTAGGAAGCAAGCGTTGTAGCTGCTTTCTTTTAGCGTTTGTTGAAAAGCCGCCTCGGCAGGAGCGCTATTCACTTTTCTCTCCCAGCTTCATTTTTCCTGATGAGTGGGTTTGTTCGCCGTTGTTCGATGTGTAACTGAAGATTAATTTATCTTTATCGGCTTCCCATTTAAGTGACAGTACAATGGTGGAGTCAGGTAGGATCGGCTCTTGGAACTTGATGACTTCCATGCCTTTAAAGTAACCAGGGACACCTAGCTCTTGAACTGCGTAGTGAAGTGCCCAATCAATCTGTGTAACGCCAGGAAGAATAGGAAAGCTCTTGAAGTGCCCCTTAAAATCGGTGATGTCTCCAGTAATTTGGAGTGTCAGGGTCGATTCTTTCTCTGCAGTGTCAACATCAATGACGTTTGGTTTTCTCTTATCCATAGCGCGTGCTTAGAATCCTTGGGCTGAAAATGGGTGTTCTGACAAAAATATAAAAAGACAGTCTCAGTGTAAAATACGATCAGCGGTTTCTATGATTTTATTAGCTGTTCGATGTGAGACGTTAATCGCTTACCTTGGCTGTTGAGTGGAATCTCGTCAACAATACGATACTTTCTTGGGATAGCGATCGGTTCTAACCACTTTCTAAGTTCTGAACGCAGCATCAACCAGAATTTACCTTTACTCATGGTGGCGAGAGTTGCTTGGCCTTCCTCTGATAATACTAAAACAGAAGCTAAGATTAAGCGCTCAGGTTCTTCAAACGGAATGACGACACATTCGGTTATCCAGGGTAGTTGTTCTAATCGTTTTTCCACTTCTACCAGTGATACTCGTTTCTCTTCTATCTTGATCACTCGGTCGGTTCGGCCTTTCAATATAAATTGATTATCCGAAACCATTTCGCACTCATCGGCGGTTTGATACCAGTTGTTTTTGTCGATGTACGGCGACAATAACTTAATGCAATTCTCACTGTTGAGACTAGCCTCAAGACAGTCAAAAAGTTGCCAAGGCGTTTGAGCGCTCTCTTGCTGACGAAATGCGATGCCACCGGTTTCTGTGCTGCCAAACACCTCGATAGGTAGATGACCAAGCAGGCTTCGTGACTGGTGAGCCGATTCGGTGGGTAAAGGGCCACCGGAAGAGAACACAGCAGCTAGCTGTGCAGACTTTGTCTCGTGTTTTAATCGTTTGAGTAGCGCAGGGCTGCTGATCAGCACACTCTGTTTGTTAGCGTGAGACAGGATCTGCTCAGGGTACTCAAGGTTGTTTCGAGCAAATGGAACACCAGAACAGAGTGGCCATAAGATTCTAAACAGCAAACCATAGAGATGTTGATGTGAAACCGTACTGTGAACTCGATTACCCTTGAGTAATTTGTCCCAGTTCTTATCTAGCTGAGCAGTTTCTATATCTAGATGTTCTAGTGTTTTATTGATTGCCTTCGGCGTACCACTTGAACCTGAAGTAAACAGGGTCAAGTGGATTTCAGCCAAATCAATGGTCGTAAGGTTACCGATTAGAGGTTGTTTTGGCTCCGTGTTTGAGTCCAATAAATTTTGGATATTGCGAACATCACTAACCTCAACTTCACCAATAGAGTCATCAACTAACAGGCAGTCAAAGTGTTCACTCAACTCGGCAAGTGCACAAGGTTGATAGTTACCTGGTAAGATGATGTGTTTGTTGGTTACCGTACATGCCAAAAAGGCCACAGAAAATAGGTAGCTGTCTTGGGTACAAATCGCGACTCGTTGAAAAGGGGATGAAGATAAAAGGTCTACGAGTCGAGATAAGTCGTCGTTAAATGTTTGCCACGTAATCTCGCTATTGTCGTCAAAGCAGACAATAGAATCTGGCGATCTGTTCTGGCTGAGAAGCGCAGACAAGGAAGTGTAAGAGACGGTTTGGGTCATAACAATTTAACTCTGACGAATGCGTTGTCTAACTACCCACTCACCCGCAAAGAGTAACCCGGCAAACAAATAGCTGAGTAGGCCATTGTATAAGGTCCAGATTTCAAGTGGTTGGAAGCAAGTGTAAAGCGCGATTGAGCCATTGATAACGAAGAACAGACACCAAACCTTGGTGACTTTTCGCGTGTAATCAACGCCACTTTGCGGAAGTTCAGGTTCTTGGAGACGAGCAAGGCGCTCGATAATCGTTTGAGGTTGCCATAGGCTTGAAGTAAATACAGCCAACATACAAACATTAACGATGACGGGGTAATAGGTTAACCAACCATGTTGCTTGAAGGTTAATCCTAGTGCTAGCAGAACAATTCCGGCACTTCCGCTGATCCAAGCTAAGTGTTTTAGCTCTTTTATTTTAGCCTGCCCGCCAGAGAAAATGCGGACAGCAAAGATAACGGCCAAGACGATACCAACGGTTTGTAGACCAAACTTGTTGATTCCAAAGTAAACCGCTATTGGATAAGTGAAAAGTATGATTGCCGACAGTAAAGTCAGCAGAGGACGCATTATGCGTCCTTCAAAAGTTCAACCACAGACTCTACAACGTCATTAACGGTGCGTACTGCTTTGAACTCTTCAGGTTTGATCTTCTTACCTGTTACGTTCTGTAGATGAACGACCAAATCGACAGCATCAATGCTGTCTAGGTCTAGATCGAGATAAAGGTGTGCTTCAGGAGTGATATCTTCAGCATCAAGCTCAAACAGCTCAATCAGCGCATCTTTAACCTGGTTGTATACTTCTTGTTGGTTAGCTTGTGTCATAAAGATCTGTCTAGTTGTTCGTTTGAGATGAGATGTAATTCGCTAGGTTTTCAACCGAGGCAAAGTGCTGGCGAGTGTTTGAATCGTCGGCATCGATGATAATGTTGTACTTTTTCTTGATAGCAAGACCAAGCTCAAGTGCATCGATAGAATCTAGTCCAAGTCCATCACCAAATAGTGGAGCTTCTGTTTCAATTTCATCAATGCTCATATCTTCAAGGTTTAACGCGTCGATGATTAGTTGTTTCAGTTCGTTGTGTAATGTTTCCACTTTGGCCTACTTAATGCTTTATCTAAATGCTGCTTCAATGGGGCGATTCTACATTATGCGATGTATTTTCGAAATGCCGATATCGCCTGCTGTTTATTGATTATCTAAATGTTTTCTTCGGAAGGGAAAATAGTATATGCAAGATGATGATTAAGGCGTCTTGCTGCCGAAGTTAAGTTGTTCGAATTCTCAATAAATGGTGCGACTTCTATTTTACCTTTCACCGCAATATGAAAAAAGGGTTTCGTCGCAGGAACTTGATACCATTTTTTCTCTTTCGTTAAGAATGTCGGAGAAACCGTAATATGAATCACGCGTAAATCGGTTTGTGTTCGAGTAGCAATTTGCGCCGCACCACGTTGTAATGATGGTTCAATTCCTGGTGTTGTGCGAGTCCCTTCGGGAAAAACCAGTAGTACATTGCCACGAGAGAAACGTTCTTCACAGCGTTCTAAAAGATCGTCAGGTGCTTGGTTTGGTATATAACCTGCCGCTTTAACGATCCTCTTCATAAAAGGGTTTTCCCATATTGCCGCTTTAACGAGGCAGTCACACTGAGGCAATTGAGATGCGATCAAAACATAGTCAATCAAGCTCGGGTGGTTGGCTACGATGATGCAGTTGCGATCTTCGCGCAGCAATTCGGCGCCATCAATTCTGTAATCAATTGCGCCTGTAAACTTCATGATTTGGCAAAAGGCATTGAATGAAAAACGAATCAGTCGTTGAGCCTTAAGCTCTTTTTTAATGGTGTTAGATGTGGTGAGTGCGATCGACGGCAAGATCAAGAAGCTGAGAACTAAGCCTCCTAGACCAAAGATGGAGAAGCAAAGCCCTGTCGCGAATACTCGCCAATATTGATCGACCTTACTCATTCTTGAGTTCCTGTTTTGGCGTTATTTGTCCAAGACCAAGTTTGATTTTTACCTGTAATTATCCAACGCTGTGTATCCAAAAGGATATGTTGCAGCGTTTGTAGGCCTTGCGGTAACTCTGAAAATGATTGGTTGGCTTCTATCGTTCTCGAAATAGAGTAGTCATCGCCGGCTGTGAGAATTAAGCCTAACGCGTAATCTGCGTAGTTTTGTGTCTCGTACTCTTGGTAGAGATCTGGCAGAGGTTGGTCGAAATCAATGACTAAAACACGGTGTGATGGATGCTGGTGGAGATAAAGGTACGCCTCAATCAATGCATTATGGAAGGTGTCTTGTCCGGCCGCTATTGAGGTCAGTGGAATCGGTGCTTTTGCGGCAATTGTTGTTAGGCCTGCTGCGGTATTGTGCACTGATTGGGAAAACGCCATTGGCGAGGCGTCATCACCTTCTAATATCGATTGAATTAATGTAGCCGTTCGGTGCAGTTCACCATGTCGACTGGCAAACACTAGGTAATCAATTGAGGTGTCTTTTAATAGCGTTAATGCGGTTTGGACCGCAAGCTTGCTTTGCACGCTCATTCGACGACGCATCATTGGAGGGATGGCTTTAAATTCAGTTGTACCATTATCTGGCCAAGCTAAATTAGTGCTCCATGTTTGCCATTCGGCATCAGAATTAAGACCGGCCGCATTTGCAGACCATTTCTCAATATTAAACGACATTAATTTGGATTGATTTGACATAGAGTATTGATTTGCTTTGGGTCTAACTAAATACTATGCGCGCTTATAAATAAACACAGGTAAGGAATTTAAATGAAATTACTAAAAATAGTCGTTTCAATATTGTTCATGTTGGTTCTTGCAGGCTGCGGACGTGTACAGCCAGTAATGAATGTTGAGGATACTCCAGTTGCACTGAATCTTCAAAGTAAACAGGTGAAATCAGCTATTTATGAATCAGCTAAGAACCGAGGTTGGTTGGTTTCAGAAATAAAGCCTGGCTTGATTCGTGCTGAGTTGTATGTGCGCTCACATCATGCTGTGGTTGAAATTCCTTATAGTGACAAGTTTTACTCTATTCTTTACGTTGAATCAGAGAATTTGAAGTACGACGATGGTGAAATACACCGTAATTACAACCGTTGGGTGAATAACTTAAACGTTGATATTAAACGTAAGCTTGCACAAATGTCAGCTGAGTAACCCTCCATTATTTAAAGTTAGGTTTTTCGTGTCGGAATATAAATTAGATCCATTCAACGCATTAGAAGCGAAAACAGAAGCGCAAAAATTGTCTTTCGCTCCCATTGTTTTTCATACCGCTCGCACACTTCGAGACCTAGGTATTTTAAAAGCCCTAGATGACGCGGGTAATGATGGCGTACCAGCAGAGACTATCTCTGAGGTAACCGGTGTGTCCGAGTATGGTGTAAAAGTTCTGCTTGATATGGCGTTAAGCGCTCATATTGTTACTTGGGAAAAGCCTAACTATAAAATGGCTAACCTCGGTTTCTACCTTTTGCACGATGGCATGACCAGCGCAAACATGGATTTCACAGCCGATGTTTGTTACGCCGCGATGATGCATCTAACCGAAGCGATTGAAGAAGGCACACCTGCCGGCCTGAAAGAACTGGGAGATTGGGAAACCATTTACCAAGGTTTATCTCAATTGCCAGAAAAAGCAAAAGAGAGTTGGTTTAAGTTTGATCACTTCTATTCAGACCGTTCGTTCCCTGTTTTGCTTGAGAAAGTCTTCAGCAAGAAACCTAAATCGCTGGTGGATATTGGCGGTAACACGGGTAAGTGGGCAATGCAGTGCTGCAACCACGACTCAGATGTTGAGATAACAATTGTCGACTTGCCACAGCAACTAGAAATGGCAATGGCAAACGCGACACAACATGGCCATCAAGACCGAGTGACGCCATTCCCAGCTAACATGCTCGACAAACAACAAGCGTTGCCTACAGGCGCGGATGTGTGGTGGATGAGCCAGTTCCTTGATTGCTTCTCGCCAATGGAAATTCTGAGCATATTAAAGCGTGTTCGCTCTCATATGTCAGAAGAGGCGACGGTCTATATCCTTGAACTGTTTTGGGATGCACAGAAATACGATGCGGCTTCTTATAGCTTAAACGCGACTTCTCTTTACTTCACTTGCTTGGCCAACGGCAACAGCCGTTTTTATCGCAGTGAAGATTTCTTAGAGATCGTTGAAGAAGCTGGCTTTGAAGTGGTGACCCGTACCGACGATATCGGCCTTGGTCATACGCTTCTTGAACTGAAAGCTGGCGCGCAATAAAAAATAACAAACATGGCTTAAATTAATGAAAAAACTGTCAACTCAAGTAGTGATCATCGGAGCTGGGCCATCAGGGTCTATTGCCGCGTCTTTGCTTCATAAAAAAGGCATCGATGTTCGAGTGATTGAAAAGAGCCTTTTCCCGCGCTTTTCGATTGGTGAAAGCCTACTACCTGCTTGCATGGAAGTGATTGAACAAGCTGGGATGAGCGAAGCGGTGGCTGACGCTAACTTCCAATTTAAAGATGGTGCAGCCTTTCGTAAAAATGGTGTGTACACCGCGTTTAATTTTGAAGATAAGTTCTCTGCTGGGCCGGGAACCACGTTTCAGGTTCAAAGAGGTACCTTTGATAAGGTGTTAGCCGATAGTGCTGAAGCGCAAGGCGTCAACATTGATTACCAACATGAGTTGATGGACATTAATTTCGCCGAAGATCGCTCTATCTTAGACGTACAAGTGCAGGATGGAGAGCGCTATCAAATAGAAGCGCAATACGTGCTAGATGGTAGTGGCTTTGGTCGAGTGCTTCCTAAAATGCTTAACTTGGAAGAGCCGTCATCACTTCCACCACGTAAAGCTATTTTCACACACATTCACGATCATATTTCAGAGGTCGAGACCGACCTGGAGTATGACCGTAACAAAATCCTGATCTCCGTGCATCCAACCAACCCTGATGTTTGGTATTGGTTGATCCCGTTTAGTAACGGTGTGTCTTCGTTTGGTATTGTCGGGGAGCCTAAGTTCTTTGAATCATACCCAGAAGACAAGATTGCCGCGATTAAGCAACTGGTAACCGAAGAGCCGGGTTTGGCTGAGATACTGGCAAATGCAGAGTACCCGAACCCTGCGGGTGAAATCGGTGGTTATTCTGCCAATGTGAAGCACTTGGCGACCGATAAATATGCCTTGCTAGGGAACGCCGGTGAGTTTCTTGATCCTGTGTTTTCATCAGGCGTGACGATTGCGATGAAGTCGGCTCAGTTTGCGGTCGAGTGCGTGGAAAAGCAGCTCAATGGTGAGAAGGTTGATTGGGACCGTGATTATGCGGATCCGCTTATGGTTGGCGTAAACACCTTTAGAACGTATGTTGAAGGCTGGTACTCAGGTACTTTGCAGGATGTGATTTTCTATCAAGCTCCAAACCCGAAGATTAAACAAATGGTGTGCTCAATTTTGGCTGGCTACGCATGGGATCAAACCAATCCTTATGTGAAAGAATCGCGGCGCCGACTGGCGACTCTTGCTGAGATATGCCGAAGCTAGGTTGTCTATTTAATCTGTGAGAACATTCTAAATCGCTATTAGGGTTAGCTTACAAACAAAAACAGCCGCAATAGCGGCTGTTTTTATATCTGGTCAATTTTGAGTAGATAGCTTTAATCATTAACGAATTAACGAATTAACGAATGAACCAAATCGAGCGAATCTCGCATCACTTCAAGTCGATACTGTTGAGTCGTCCCATAAACATAAGCAAATCAATCACATCTTTATGTGCATCAAGCAGTGCTCTCTTAGTTTGACTATAAGCGGCAAGTCGCCCGTGCTTTCTGATTGAGCACACTTTGGTTTTGTATTTGTAGTCGCCGTTGTCTGAGAATACACGCCACTTAGCGATGTAGCACTCGTCACGGTGTTCAGGATCGCTTTGGGTTGGATTAGGCTTGAATACAATCTTAGGTTCCAAACTATGCGGTAAGCGCGTCATAAGGTAAGGCTCTTTGAGGACTTTAGGCCAAAACTTACCCCAAAGCTGTCTGCCCAGTTCGTCTCTTAATTTGATGGTTTTCTTTAGTGCTTTATCCTCACCCATACGAACAAAGCCGACAGAACGATGCAGTACCGTATCGTCGGGAGTATGAATGTGGATTTTAAAAGCGGTTTTACCTTTCGAGATAAAGCGGTAACCGGTAGCACCAATTAGATTATTCAGGCTCATAGTTTGCTAAGTGATGATTATATTATTAATAAGGTTACGACAAATACGCCAAAACCGAAACTAATCATCGTGAAAAAAATAAAGCCTTAACAAAAGTGCTAAGGCTATATTAGAAAGTATGAAACGTGAGTGTCGTTAACTACATGATTTTCTGCATTACATCACCAATTTGAATACTTCCAGCAAGGCTTGGTTGATCAATCGTCAGTTCAGCTTCGTTTTCGTAAACGCGAGAAACAGTGAGTGTGATATCACTTTGAGAGACTTTATTACGCGGTAAACCTTGTTGATCGATAAAAGAGCCGGTGTGCCACAGCTGCAGTTTGTCGCCTTGTTGGACGCCATGCATTCGACCTAAATCAATGGTCACAGTATTGCCAAACACAGCGGCAACTTCTGGAAGGGTGATCTTACATGACACTTCAGATTCTAAGTCCAACATAATATTGCGGCTGACGCGAAGCATCATGCTGCCGTAGGTAGATGCCCAGAAACGCGCACTACGTGTATCGACTTCACTGGTCTTAGCGAATGGCCATTTTGCCACCTCACGATAGCTACGGTTATAAACCTGATGACCTGTTTTGCCATCGAAGACTTGCATTTCTAAGGCAAACTGGCGGTTTATAATGTCGTCTTTTAGAAGCTTGGATTCAATGGTCGCAGTTAAATCGGTGATATCACCGCCGATAATGTACTGTGCTCCCGTGTCTTGTGCGATCATTTTGATGACTTCAGGTCGACGCCTGTCGATGTCGTAATTTGTCGTGCCAACAGAAACAAAGCTGCGAGATTCTTGAGCTAACTGTCGATCTACGACATGACTGAAATCATCACCGATGTTGTAGATTCTGCCCATCACCGCTTGTTGAGGGGAGGTCACGTCAATGTTGCCGACCAAAAATGTCTTCTTATATTGGCTTTCATGGCAAGCATTTGCCGAAGGGTAGATATCAACCCTTGCAGTAATCATTATATTGCCACCGCGTGTCTTCTCTTTATCTACCAAGATGTAGCGCACTTCGTGATTGGTAAACTGGAACTCTTTTTTGTTCGCATCCAGATAAGGCGTGAGGTTAGAGATGCTACCAATATCAGCCCCTGAGAACTGTACTGCTTTATATACCGCGTCTTCCAGGGCGTGGATCCTTGCGGCTTCCTCTGACGATACGATCGCTGCTGTACCGGTAACTTCATACCAAGAGGCATGAGCACTGAAGCTTATTGTTATCAGTGAACTTATTGAAAATAAGTAAGAAATTATTTTTTTCATCTATTCGTTACCAGTTGGGTATAAATATTGCTTAACAAATAACTATAAGCTTGAAGCTGACTTAAGTGCGTTTTTCTTAATCTGAACCATTAATGAAAAGCAAGGACTGTTCCAACATTGTAATCCATTGAAAAGAATAATGGTGAGAACATATTGGTACAGGCAGCACTAAATATATCTGGAGATAAGAGAATGAAAAAATGGCTCGTAGTAATGAGTGTCATGTTACTGACATCATGCGCTTATTCGCCAATCTATAACGGCAAATCTGAGTATTCAGGTAGTCAGTTTATGTTGATGGACAGCCCTCGTCATACCATGGATTTTTTCGTGGAAAGCATGACCGAAGATTTGATCGTCTCGAATACAAGTATTTCAGCAAGAACACCGATTGCGATTACCTCGTTTGTTGACCTGCAGCATATGGATACAACAAACTGGTTAGGAAATTCGGTATCAGAAGGCTTCATTCATCAGTTTCAGCGTCGCGGTTTCAAGGTTATTGATTTCAAAACGACAGGCTCTATCCAAGTGACTCACCAGGGTGACTTTGCATTAAGTCGCGACTGGAAAGACTTAGCTCAAGAGCAAGATGTCCAATACGTGTTGACGGGAACAATGCTTCGCCAAGAAGGTGGTGTTCTAGTGAATGCTCGTGTTGTTGGTATGCAAACTCGCATCGTGGTTGCTTCCGCACAAGGTTTCTTGCCCGCGGATCGCATTGGTCGTGACTTAGATACTTTGAACAGCATTCGAACTCAAGATGGTGTCATTATTCGCTCTGACCCAACCATGACTCAGCCTTACACTGTTATTCTTCGCCCTTAGGAGTTCGTGATGAAGAAGTTAATATTTGTTGTTGCCGCTTTATTGCTTATCGGCTGCCAACCTTTACAAAACATGAGGCCGGACGACTACTTAGTTGCCGTTGGTTACGCGAGTATCAGTGAGCAGAAAGGTCGTAACGACGAAGAGAGGCGTATTCGAGCGATGAGAGCCTCCAAAATTGATGCGTATCGTGAGCTTGCTGAGCAAGTTTATGGCATGAGAGTAAGTGGTCGAGCAGAGCTTGAGGACCAACGCCTTGGTACCGAACGAACTTCTGGTGCGGTTGATGGTGTAATCCGTGGTGCAGAAGTTGTGCGCAGTTACCCTGTTGGTGATAGCTATGTGACTGAGCTTCAGTTAGATATCCGTAAGATGGAACAACTGCGCAGTTATGGTGAAGTTCAAGCGGTGCCAGAGAAGAGACAACAAACGCTATTCTAGTTTTTATGACCATTTAAGTTATATGACCGACGAGTTGTATAAGTTGCCCTCGCTTTCCAGATGGCAGGGCGGCAATGAATAGCGCCTGTGAATGTAAAAGCGGCAAGTATGAAAATACTTGCCGCTTTTTTGTATTTACAGGTTTGCTGTGGAATCTAGGTTTTGTGTGAAATATAAGTTGAGTAGGGAAGTAGGGAAGTAGGGAAGCAGGGATTGGTGTTGCGAAAGGTACGGGGTGGATTACTGTACTGGCTAGAGAATAGAGAATAGAGAATAGAGAATAGAGAATAGAGAAAGGGAATAGAGAAAGGGAAGTGGCTGGTGGCTTGATTAGGCTTTCACGTTGGTGCCAAGCGTAGAAATCGTATGCGTTTGACCACCGGCATTGTAGGTCATGCCGATTTTTCCGTGGCTTTGCTGCATCATATTGCTGAGTTTTTTAAAGCTGAGGTGTGCTCGATTCAAGGCTTCACCATTTACCAGGTTCGCTTGATGGCAATCGTACACAATAGATTTGATGGTTTTAACTAACTGAGCTAGATCAGGATTCTCGGTCAGTTCAGAGATATTACTATGCGCTTCGATTCGTTGATCGGTTGTTCTTAGTTGTTCGACTAAGACAACTTTCTCTTTGGCAATTCGCTCAATATCATTTGATTGTCGGCTCGTAATAGCGGTTTTCTCTGAATTCAATAATTCAGATAAGGCTTTGGCATTTTGAAGTTGAAAATTAACTAAATCTGCTAGTGCCGCCATAATGTAAACCTATTAATAACCTCATGTACTTTAAGACAATAACTTCAATGAAAAGTTAGTATTTACTTAAAGGCCTTTTAATTCATCTTCGAACTTGATCATGTTGTCAGCCAGTTTTTCTGGATCAACAGTATATGAACCGTTCGCAATCGCTTCTTTGATCGCCGCAACTTTTACAGAGTCAAAACTTGGTTGTGCCGCCATATCTTGATGAAGTTGACCAATTGCTTTGCCTTGTTGGCTCAGTGAAACCGCGTCTTTGCTTGCTGGTGATTTAGTTGACACATCAGAGCGTGATGCCTCAGAGCTAGAATCAGAGCGTACCGATGATCGGTTAGTGGTCGTTAGGGTTTGCCCTGAACGAATATTATCAATGCCTGCCATAGTTAAGCCTTTTTTTTCAAAAATGGGAACCTGTACAGTCAATATCGACCAAGGATTCGATTACTTTAGCAATTTTTAGCTCAATAGTCGAAAAGGAACAAAACGACGCTGCGGTAATATTTTGCTCTAGAGTTGAGAAAAAATAATTAGCAGTACCGTCAATCTAAAGTGAAGCGTTAAAAGTACACCGTGACTTCAGACATGCTGGTAACTATCCCTTCAATTATACGCTGTGATTTATCATTTTTCACTCTTACTTGATCGCCCATAGATCCATCGGTGAGAGCAGTACCTTTGGTGGTAATGGTCATGCCACCTTTAACTGCTTGTATGATAACCTTCTCGTTTCGGCACACGACACAGATATCGCCTCTTTCGACGACATCACCCGGCCTGAGGTTTTTCTTTACCTTGGCGCCAATGACTTGTTGTGGGTTGGTGAAACCTTGACGACGAAATTTGTTAAGAGAAATCATGTCGGTGGTGACATCGTATTGGCCGACGATTTCGCCTCTTGCGATGGAGCGTGTGGTGGTAACGAGTGGCACTGACATTGATAAGCGTACAGGCACATAAACTCGCCATTCATCATCAATGCATTGCACTAAAACCGTAATGCTACTGCGGGTATTGGTGGTTGTAGAGGCGCTTGTCTCAAGAGAGACGGGGCAGTCTGTCGCTTTGATTCTTGAGTCAATATTTGCTGAATTTACAATGAGTTCGCCACCTTGTGGTTGTTCAACCGTATCAAGGATGTGTTGCTCCGCGGCAGACTTAATCATTTCAATTTGTTCTGGAGTCGCAGCTTGTATAAAAAAACTAAACAATATTGATAAAATGCCGATAAACTTAGCGACAGTTTTAAAAGTAGCTCTACACATTGCTATGGAAAAAGGAGGCAGATTCTCTTTATGATGCGTCATTCTGTTTCTCTAGTAGTTCGTAGCCTGCAGTAGACTAACACTTTTTATCCAAAAAAGTTTGATATGGAGATGAGCTCATGACGGGTATTCTTGATTCAGTGAATCAGCGTACGCAACTCGTCGGTCAAAACCGATTAGAATTACTAACCTTTCGCCTAATGGGGCGTCAGCGTTACGGCATTAATGTCTTTAAAGTAAAAGAAGTGCTTCAATGCCCTAAGCTGACAAAGATGCCAAACTTGAACCCACTAGTTAAAGGTGTAGCACACATTCGTGGCCAAACGATCTCTGTGATCGATTTGAGTTTAGCGATTGGTGGCCGTCCTACAACGGATGTTGAAAAGTGTTTTGTGGTTATCTCTGAGTTTAACCGAACCATTCAAGGTTTCTTGGTAAGTTCAGTTGAGCGCATTATTAATATGCACTGGGAATCGATTCTTCCGCCGCCGGATGGTGCAGGTAGAGCGAACTACTTGACTGCGGTAACCAACATCGATAACGAATTAGTTGAAATTCTGGATGTTGAAAAAATTCTGGCTGAGATTTCGCCTGTTGATGAAACAATGGACAGCAGAATCGCTGAAGAAATCGCAGAAGTCGAACAAGAGAAAGAACTGGTTCGTCGTATCTTGATTGCTGATGACTCAACCGTTGCTCGTAAGCAAGTTCAACGTGCTATTGAATCTATCGGTTTTGAGGTTATTTCTGTGAAAGATGGTAAAGAAGCCTACGAGAAACTGGTGCAGATGGCATCAGAGGGCAGTATTTACGATCAAATTTCATTAGTGATCTCTGATATCGAAATGCCAGAAATGGACGGATACACGCTGACTGCTGAGATTCGTCGTCACGCAGAACTTAAAGATTTATACGTAATTTTACACTCATCATTGAGTGGTGTATTTAACCAAGCCATGGTTGAGCGCGTGGGGGCTAACTCCTTCATCGCTAAATTCAACCCTGATGAACTTGGTGCAGCGGTTAAAACTGCGTTAACTAACTAAAAGAGACATTAATGACTGCTATAACAATAAGTGATCAAGAGTATCGCGATTTCAGCCGTTTCTTAGAATCTCAATGTGGCATTGTATTAGGTGACAGCAAACAGTATTTAGTGCGCAGCCGTCTAAGCCCATTAGTAACGAAGTTTAAGTTAGCTTCGTTATCTGATTTGTTGAGAGATGTAGTAACAGGTCGAAATCGTGAGTTGAGAGTGGCAGCAGTGGATGCTATGACGACGAACGAGACACTTTGGTTCCGAGATACTTACCCGTTTGCAGTGCTTGCGGATAAGCTTCTACCGGAAGTAGCGGCAAATAAACGTCCTATTAAGATTTGGTCTGCGGCAAGCTCTTCAGGCCAAGAAGCGTATTCAATGGCAATGACGATTCTTGAAACTCAAGCTCGTAAGCCGGGTATGCTGCCAAATGTATCGATTACTGCAACTGACATCTCAGCAAGCATGCTAGACATGTGCCGCACTGGGGCATATGACAACCTTGCGTTGGGACGTGGACTTTCTCCTGAGCGCCGTCGTACTTTCTTTGAAGATGCGGGCGATGGTCGCATGAAAGTAAAAGACAACGTAAAGCGCATGGTGAACTTCCGTCCACAAAACCTGATGGATAGCTATGCATTGTTAGGTAAGTTCGACATCATTTTTTGTCGTAACGTGCTGATTTACTTCTCGCCTGACATGAAATCAAAAGTACTTAACCAGATGGCAAATAGCCTCAATCCTGGTGGTTACCTTTTGTTGGGTGCATCTGAATCGTTAACCGGCTTAACGGATCGTTTTGAGATGGTTCGCTGCAACCCTGGCATTATCTACAAATTAAAGTAATTGCTAACACCAATATAAGGTGCAACGCTATTGTCTAATTTTAAAACCCAGCCAAGTGCTGGGTTTTCTTTTTCCTGCTTAACCTATATCTTTAAGTCAGAGTGACATTCCAATTTACTCTATTTTTTGGCTTGTATATTGCAAGTTTACCCATGAGTAACCTGTAAAAGTATTTGTGCTCCGCTTGTTTTTTAAAGTTGGTATACATATTGCTTTGGTTACTTCATAACAGTCAGTTCTTGAGTTGAGGTTTACATGGCTATTTCTTTTGACAATGCTTTAGGCATTCACCAACACACAGTTGGTGTACGTGAGCGTAACGCTGAGGTGCTTTCCACCAATATCGCGCAAGCAAACACGCCTGGGTATAAAGCAAAAGGACTAGACTTTAAGAAATCACTGCAAGCGGCAAGTTCTGGGGCAAGCATTGGTCTTAGCCGTACAGATGGTCGGCACATTTCTGCCTCAACAACGGTGAACGGGGAAACGAAGTATCGAATTCCTACCCAACCTGATACAGGAGATGGCAACACGGTTGATTTGGATTTGGAAAGAAACCTTTTCATGCAAAACCAAATTAGGCATCAAGCCTCTCTCGACTTCTTAGGAAGTAAGTTCAAGAATTTAACTAAAGCGATTAAAGGGGAATAATTAGATGAGTTTATTCAATGTATTCAATGTGACTGGTTCTGCGATGAGTGCTGAATCTGTTCGTCTAAATACGACCTCGAGCAACCTTGCGAACGCGGACAGTGTAAGTAGTTCTGCTGAAGAAACTTACAAGGCTCGTCACGCAGTGTTCGGCGCTGAGTTAAATAAAGCACGCAACAGTGGTCACACTGTGCCTGTGAAAGTATTAGGTATTGTGGAAAGCGATAAGCCGCTGAGCGCGGAGTACAACCCGGATCACCCATTAGCGAACAACGAAGGCTATATCTACAAGCCTAACGTGAACGTTATGGAAGAAATGGCAAACATGATTTCGGCATCACGTGCGTACCAAACAAACGTACAGGTTGCTGACTCGAGTAAACAAATGCTGCTGCGTACGCTGCAGATGGGTCAATAAGGATAAGGAGGTAGCACATGGCTGGAATCAACAACAATGTTGGTCAAAGCGGCTTGTCCTATGTTGACCAGCTGAAGAGTCTTCAAGATGGTACTAAGAAGCCCGACGAAACAACAGGTAAGCAGGATCTTAAACAAGAAGACTTCTTATCTTTGTTGACTAAGCAATTAGCCCAACAAGACCCTTTCAAGCCGGTTAGCAATGACCAGATGATTGCGCAAATGGCTTCATTTGCGACCGTAGATGGCATTGGCAAAATGAATACACAGTTTGAAAGCTTGAATTCATCAATGACTTCTAACCAAGCATTACAAGCCTCTTCTTTGGTTGGCCGTGATGTATTGGTACCTGGTGCGGCAGGTGTAAAACCCGGTGATGGCGGTATGGCGTCAATGGTTAAACTTCCTCAAGCCATGGAAAATGTAATGGTCCGTGTTGAGAACGAAGTTGGACAATTGGTTCGCACTTTTGATATCGGCTCTAAACCATCAGGTGATACACGTGTTGAATGGGACGGAAAAGACGAAGACGGTAACCCATTGCCGGCCGGTAAATACAACGTGAAAGCGTCAGGTTTATTGGATGGTGAGAACACAGAGTTCCAAGTTTCAAGTTATGCGAACGTGAACAGTGTGCTTCTTGGTAAGGGTGATGGCAACGTACTACTCAATCTGGCTGGTTTCACATCGCCAGTACGACTTGCTGAAGTACTAGAAGTTGGTAAGGCGTAGCGCTTTATAGAGTGATTATGCTAGCTAGATAGATTAGGAGAATATTGGAATGTCATATGTAGCTTTAAGCGGTCTATCCGCTGCACAATTAGACCTGAATACAACCAGTAACAACATTGCGAACGCAAACACATTTGGCTTTAAAGAGTCGCGTGCAGAGTTCGGTGATGTTTACTCAAGCTCGTTGTTCACTAACGCAAAAACGACTGCTGGTGGTGGTGCACAAGCTGCCCAAGTCGCGCAACAGTTCCATGAAGGTTCAAGTATTTACACGAACAACCCAATGGACTTACGTGTCAGTGGTACAGGTTTCTTTGCAGTATCGAAAGATCGTATGGTGCCAGAGATCAACGAACTAACGCGTAACGGTGCATTTCACCTAAACAAAGACAACTACATGGTTACGGCTAATGATGAGTTTCTGTTAGGTTATGATGTTGATCCTAACTCGGGTGAAGTTCTTTCTTACGCACCAAAGCCTCTCGACATTCCTGCTGAATTTGGTAAGCCAAAACAGACAGAAAACATTGAAGTAGGGGTTAACCTTCCTGCAAACGGTGATCTTAAAGACCCGGCTGCATTTAACTTCGAAGATTCTGATACCTATAACCGTGCAACGTCTTCGACGGTATACGATTCTATGGGTCAGTCTTACAAGTTAACGACTTACTACCTCAAAGATCAGACGCAACCAAACACTTGGCAGACGTATTACACCATGTCAGATGAGAACGGCGAAAAGCCGGTAAACATTACTGGTGGTGATGCGACGAATGCACAAGGTCATGTTGGCCACACAATGAAGTTCAATAATGACGGTACGTTGGCGAGCCTTAACAATGGTCAGCCAATTAACTCTGAAGCATTAGGTGCAGGCCCTAACCCAATCGATTTGAACGGTGCTGATCCAACGCAAGTGCTGAAGTTTGGTCTAGATTCATCAACTCAGTTTGCCGCTCCATTTGAACTGACTAAGTTTGATGAAGATGGCGCGACAACAGGTTTCTTAACCAAAATCGATTTCGATGAGTACGGCAGTGTTTTAGGTACTTACTCAAATGGTGAAAACGTGATGCTTGGCCGTGTAGGCTTGGTTCGTGTACCCAATGAGCAAGGCCTAGATAAGAAAGGCGGCACTCAGTGGGATTCTACTAATGACTCAGGTTCTAAGATCTGGGGTGAATCGAACAAAGGTTCATTTGGTAGTATCAACAACGGCTCGTTAGAGCAGTCGAACATCGATATGACTCAAGAACTGGTTGATTTGATTTCTGCTCAACGTAACTTCCAAGCGAACTCGCGTTCTCTAGAAGTACACAACCAACTACAACAGAATATTCTTCAGATTCGTTAATCGTTTCGAGCGTTTGAATCATCTGCGAATACCCAATTCAATGTTATTGAATTGGGTATTGTTGGTGAATTTGATATGGCTGTTTGCTTTTCTATTTGCCGCCCCTATTGCCGCACGGTAATGCCACTGGCAACAATTCTTCCTCAATGATCCTTTGATGATCACCTTTCCTGTTTGTTTTCTATTTAAATTATTGATAAATAACAGTTAAAAATATTGGCACAGTGTTTGCTTTATTAGCCCCAGAAGATGATTTTTGGAGCAAAATTATGGATCGCGCACTGTTTCTTGCCATGAGTGGCGCTAAGCAAAATATGCAAGCTTTGCAGCTACGTGCTAACAACCTTGCCAACGTAAGTACAACGGGTTTCCGTGCTGATTTAGCACAAGCACGTTCAATGCAAGCGTACGGTGAAGGCATGCCTACTCGTGTTTTCAGCATGACAGAACGTCCGGGTCATAATTTCGCACAAGGTAGTGTGGTCACCACTGGTCGAGATCTCGATGTTACCGTTCAAGGTGATGGTTGGATTTCGGTAATGGACAATACTGGCCGTGAAGGACTAACGCGTAACGGTAACCTAAAGGTTGACCAAAACGGTTTGCTAACAAACGCAAGCGGTCATTTGGTGTTAGGCGAGAACGACGCCCCCATCACACTCCCTATTCCTATCAGTAAAGTCGAAATCGGCACAGACGGTACAATTTCGGTGATTCCTCAAGGCGCTCCAGCTGAAGAATTAGCGATTGTCGACCGTATCAAGCTTGTGCGTCCAGATAACCAAAGCTTATTTAAAGACACGAATGGTTTATTCCGTTCGAAAAACCCAGATCAGGCATACGAAGCAGATGCAGCGGTAACGTTGCTAAAAGGTGCCATCGAAGGCAGCAACGTAAATGCTGTTGGTGAAATGACCAGCCTAATTGACTTACAACGTCAGTTTGAAATGCAGGTCAAGATGATGAGCACGGCAGAGGAAATGGACAAGTCGTCTGATTCACTGCTTCGTATGAGCTAATAGAATTTAAAGGAATTTGCTATGCATCCAGCATTATGGGTAAGTAAAACAGGCTTAGATGCCCAACAAACCAATATCTCAACAATTTCAAACAACCTTGCCAACGCCTCAACCATTGGTTTCAAAAAGAGTCGTGCGGTATTTGAAGATTTGTTCTATCAGAACATTAACCAACCGGGTGGCCAATCTTCTCAGAATACTGAGTTACCGAGCGGTTTGATGCTGGGTGCCGGTTCAAAAGTCGTCGCCACTCAAAAAGTGCATACTCATGGTAATGCTCAAACCACTACAAACAGCTTAGATATGATGATCGAAGGCGATGGTTTCTTCCAAGTTGAAATGCCAGATGGTGAAACAGGTTACAGCCGAAATGGTCAGTTTACGCTGAACGGTGACGGCGCAATCGTAACCTCAGGCCAAGGTTATGCGCTGCAACCAGAAATCGTTATCCCTGAGGATGCTATCTCTGTGACGGTAGGTAACGACGGTGAAGTATCGGTTCGTCTACGTGGTGAACAAAACAACGTGGTAGTCGGCCAAATTACAATTACAGACTTTGTAAACCCAGGTGGCTTAGAGCCAGTCGGTCAAAACCTTTACTTGCCAACAGGCGCAAGTGGTGATCCACAAGAGGGTGTGCCGGGCTTTGATGGCTTAGGTAATATCCGTCAGTCGATGCTAGAAACATCAAACGTAAACGTAACCGAAGAGCTGGTTAACATGATTGAAGCTCAGCGTGTATACGAAATGAACTCGAAAGTTATCTCGTCGGTAGACAAGATGATGAGCTTTGTTAACCAACAGCTGTAATTGGTTTATTAGCCGTTTAGTTATTTATAATTAATAGATCTGTTTCTAATTAATCTATTTACCATTGCCTACTGAGAGTATATCGCCATGAAACGTATTTTTTGCCTAGCTTTGTTAGCCTCAATGACGGGTTGTACTGTACTGGATCCGATTGAAACTCCGGCACAAGAAAACGCGACCACAGTGGTTGATGCGGTGGAAGGTGATAAGTCGGCTCAAGAGAGCTCAGGCATTATCGATACGCTTCGTGGTAGAACAGACCCAATTGCTGGTGATCCTGCATGGGCGCCAATCAATCCAAAGCAAAAACCAGAACACTACGCAGCGGCAACAGGCTCTTTGTTCAATGTGAGCCATATTGGCAGCATGTATGACGATTCAAAGCCTCGTGGCATTGGTGACATCATTACTGTGGCGTTAGACGAGAATACTCGAGCGACCAAAAAAGCCAACGCAGACATGTCTAAGTCGAATGATGCTTCTATGGAGCCATTGGCAGTCGGTGGTCAAGAGCTCACTATCGACAAGTACAACTTCTCTTATGATCTGAGTAACACCAACACCTTTGCCGGTGATGCGTCAGCCAACCAAAGTAACAGCATCAGCGGTTATATTACCGTTGAAGTCATCGAAGTATTAGCCAATGGCAACTTAGTGGTTCGTGGTGAGAAATGGATGACATTGAATACCGGTGATGAGTACATCCGCCTAAGTGGCACGATTCGCCCGGACGACATTGACTTCGAAAACACCATTGCTTCGAACCGAGTTTCTAACGCGCGAATTCAGTACTCAGGTACTGGCGTTCAGAAAGATATGCAAGAGCCTGGATTCTTGGCACGATTCTTTAATGTATCTTTGTAGAGCTTGAGACAGTGTCGACAAACTGACACTCCTAGAATTATCTAATTTCAAGCTAACTCATTATAAATTAAAGCAATACAGACAGGTTACTCAATGAAAAAACTGACACTCGTACTATTCGGCATGCTATTTCTTGCTACCAGTGCCCATGCTGCGCGTATTAAAGACGTGGCAAAAGTGGCGGGTGTTCGTAGTAACCAACTTGTCGGTTATGGTTTGGTTACGGGTTTGCCGGGCACCGGTGAGACAACTCCCTTTACCGATCAAACGTTTAACGCAATGCTGCAAAATTTTGGCATTCAATTGCCACCCGGCACTAAGCCAAAAACTAAAAACGTCGCAGCGGTAATTGTTACCGCTGAACTGCCGGCCTTCTCAAAGCAAGGTCAGGAAGTTGACGTAACGGTTTCTTCTATCGGCGCAGCAAAAAGCCTGCGTGGTGGTACCTTGCTGCAGACTTTCCTAAAAGGTCTAGATGGTCAAGTGTATGCTGTGGCACAAGGTAACTTGGTTGTGAGTGGCTTTAGTGCTCAAGGGAATGACGGATCTAAGATTGTCGGTAATAACCCTAACGTTGGCATCATCTCTAGTGGTGCGACAGTTGAGCAAGAAATCCCAACCCCCTTTGGTCGTGGCGACTACATCACTTTCAACCTAATCCAATCTGATTTCACCACAGCGCAACGTTTGGCTGATGCGGTTAATAATTTCCTTGGTCCACAAATGGCTTCTGCGGTCGATGCAACGTCAGTAAAAGTACGCGCACCACGAGAAATCAGCCAGCGTGTGGCTTTCTTGTCTGCCATCGAAAACATTGAATTTGACCCAGCAGAAGGTTCTGCAAAGATTATTGTTAACTCTCGTACAGGCACTATTGTTGTTGGTAAACATGTTCGCCTAAAAGCGGCTGCGGTTACGCACGGTGGCATGACGGTAGCAATCAAAGAAAACCTAAACGTGAGCCAACCGAATGCATTCTCTGGTGGTCAAACGGTGGTGGTTCCCGATTCTGATATCGAAATAACAGAAGCCGATGGCAAGATGTTCAAGTTTGAACCTGGTTTAACGCTCGATGATTTGGTTCGCGCAGTCAATGAAGTGGGCGCTGCACCTTCTGATTTAATGGCAATCCTTCAAGCACTGAAACAAGCGGGTGCGATTGAAGGCCAGTTGATCATTATTTAAGGCATAAAGCATGATTAAGAATAACAATGACATCGGCTTTATTCACGACATCGGTAGCCTAGACCGTCTTCGTCAACAAGCCGTAAATGGTGAAGAAGGCAGTGAGAAAGAAGCATTAACTGCTGCTGCAAAACAGTTTGAATCTATTTTTACGTCGATGTTGTTTAAGTCGATGCGAAGTGCGAACTCGAGCTTTAAGTCGGATATGTTGAATAGTCAGAACGAGCAGTTCTATCGCCAAATGCAAGATGACCAAATGGCGAGTGAGTTGAGCGCTTCTGGTTCATTAGGGCTTGCGGATATGATTGTCGCTCAATTGAGTGCAGGCCAAGCCAGTGATGAGTCTGAAGAGAAAGTTCGTAGTGAAGGGTTTGATACTTCATTGCAAAGGCCTCAGTTCTCAGGTCGTTCAGAAGGTAAAGCTTCTGAAGTACAATCTGCGTCAGCCATGTCAGCATCAGCTCTGTCAACAACAGGCGTGTCAGTAGCAAAACAACCCGCTTCATTTGATTCACCTGAATCGTTCGTTACGTCGATGAAGCCTTATGCCGAAAAAGCGGCAAGTGCACTCGGTGTGGATTCATCGCTGTTGTTGGCACAAGCAGCACTTGAAACAGGCTGGGGTTCTAAAATGGTTAAAAACTCTTTGGGCAACAGCAATAACCTGTTCAATATTAAAGCAGACAGAAGCTGGAAGGGCGATAAGGTTGTAACTCAGACTTTAGAGTTCCATGGTAAAACAGCCGTTAAAGAGTCGGCTTCATTCCGTTCTTACTCCAGTTTCGAAGATAGCTTCAACGACTATGTTAAGTTCTTGAACGAAAACCCAAGGTACGATACCGCTCTGCAGCATCAAGGTAATTCAGAGAATTTCATCAAAGGCATTCATCAGGCTGGTTACGCCACTGACCCTAATTATGCAGACAAGGTTTTACGAGTTAAAGCCAAGATTGATGAGATGAACTAGCTTCATTAATCTACATAGAGAGCTTGCTACTGGCAGGCTCTTTTCTTATCCAGTCTTTGACGTTTTCTTGTTGTCCCCTAGCTTCCTCTTGTCATTTCCTACTAAATATTTTCTTTCAACTCACTGCCTTACCTGTTGGCACATATATTGCTAAATATCTTGGTAATATGCTGTAGTAGTTAATCAGTTCATTCTGATTTTGTTAAGTTTTTTGGGGGCATTATGGCGTCGGATCTTCTGAATGTAGGGGCACAAAGTGTTCTTACGGCTCAGAGACAGCTAAACACCACAGGTCATAACATTTCTAACGCCAACACAGAGGGCTATAGCCGTCAGTCTGTGATTCAAGGTGTGAATGACCCACGTCAGTACGGTGGTCAATCCTATGGTATGGGTGTGCATGTGGAAAATGTTCGCCGCTCTTGGGATCAGTTTGCCGTCAAAGAACTTAACTTATCGACAACCAATGCCGCTAATAAAGGCGATACAGAAGCCAACCTCGATATGTTGTCGAGCATGTTGTCATCGGTCGCTTCAAAGAAGATTCCAGAAAACCTCAATGAATGGTTTGATTCAGTTAAGACACTTGCCGATACACCGAACGATGTGGGTGCTCGTAAAGTCGTGCTAGAAAAAGCAGGGCTCTTGACTAAAACCCTAAATGAATTTCATGAAACGGTACGTCAACAGTCTGATTCTACGAATAAAAAATTAGAAGTCGGCATTGAACGTGTCAACCAACTTGCGGTTGAGATTCGTGACGTCCAGCGCTTGATGATGAGAACGCCAGGGCCTCACAATGATTTGCGAGATCAGCACGAAAAACTGATTAATGAACTATCCGGTTATACCAAAGTGACGGTGACACCACGCTCTAACGCGGAAGGTTTTAACGTCCATATTGGTAATGGCCATACCTTAGTTTCTGGTAGTGAAGCGAGTCAATTGAAGTTAGTTGATGGTTTACCTGATACACATCAGCGTCGACTTGCAATTGTTGAAGGCAAGTCTCTGAAGGCGATCACCAGTAATGATATCGATGGGAAGATCGGTGCCATGCTTGATATGCGAGACGAACACATTCCTGACATCATGGATGAGCTTGGACGTTTGGCGACGGCTTTCTCGGAGAAAGTGAATTCACTCCAATCACAAGGGTTAGATCTCAATGGTAACGTTGGTCAAAACCTCTTTACTGATGTGAACTCTGAGCTAGTTGCTAAATCTCGTGTTACAGCTGGCAGTCAATCAAAGGCTGATGTTGCCGTTTATATTGATGATATGTCTGCCTTAAAAGGCGGAGAATATGGTCTTAAGTATGACGGAAGTGACTATGTCGTGACTAAGCCCGATGGTGAAACCGTAAAGGTCAGCACCAATTCAAGTGGCAATGCCTTTTATTTAGATGGCATGCGAGTTGAAGTTCGAAATCCCCCAGAATTGGGTGAGAAGCTTTTGTTGCGCCCAACGCGTAATTTCGCTGCTCAAATGCAGATGGAAACCAAAGATCCCAAAGATATTGCGGCGCAAAGTTATGAGGCATCAACCACGTTTGCTAAAGGCAGCGCTGGATTTAAGATCTTAGCCGCCGGTCAACTGCGTGAATTTGAAGTGATTGTGTCACCAAAAGGTGAACAGTTTGCCGTGACTGACCCGAAAGGCAATATTTTAATGCAGCCTCAGCCGTACCCACCTGAAGGGTCGGTTACGATTAATGGCACGACTTTCGAGTTGACCTCTGGCGCTGTGGCAAACGATAAATTTACGGCAAACCTTGTCCCTTCAGAAGGCGACAATGGAAACTTACGTAAATTACAAAACCTCCAGACAGGAAAGGTATTGAATGATGGTGAGTCTACGATCTTGGATCTCTATCATAACTTGAATACTAACACGGGCCTGAAAACGTCGACGGCAATTCGCTTAAGCGACATTGCCACCTTAGAAAAGGAATCCGCTCAGGAACGTATTGCTTCAGTGTCGGGGGTTAACCTCGATGAAGAAGCGGCAAATATGATGAAATTTCAGCAAGCGTACATGGCTTCTTCACGCATCATGCAAGCGGCTAATGATACGTTTAATACTATTTTGGCTCTGAGGTAGGAAGTATAAATGTTGAATCGTATTTCGAGCTTCCATAATTACCAATCTGTTCAGAATGACTTACGCCGTCAAGAGAACAAGATACATCACAACCAAGCGCAATTGGCCTCGGGCAAGAAATTGCAGTCGCCAAGTGATGACCCATTAGCGACGCACTATTTGCAGAACATTGGTCAGCAGTCAGAGCAGCTCAAACAGTACGTAGATGCGATTACGTTAGTTCGAAACCGTTTAGAGCATCATGAAGTTATGATCGCTAACTCGGAAGGATTCGCTGATGAAGCGAAGCGAACTGTGATGGAAATGATCAACGGTGCACTTTCTCCAGAAGATCGCTTGGCTAAACAGCGTGAAATTCAAGAACTCTCGAATAACTTTTTGCATCTGTCGAATTCACAAGATGAATCAGGCAATTACACCTTTGCTGGTACGAAGCCGAAGAATCAACCCTTCTTTAGAGATAATGAAGGTAACGTCAGCTACCAAGGTGATGACTATCAACGCAAGATGCGTGTCGCGAGTAGCTTCGAGATGGCGATGAATGATCCGGGCAGTAAGTTATTTATGGAAATAGATAACCCGTTCGGTGATTACGAACCTCAGTATGAGCTTGAACCCGCTTCTGAACTACTTTTGGAACGAGCGACGAACTCGGCTGAAGATTCATCGAAGTATAAAGTGACGTTTGTTGATATGCAGACAGGAACGTTTGCTTATCAGCTAGAAAAAGACGGTGCCGTAGTCGCCGCTGAAGATTTTGATCCTTCGACAGGCATACAATTTGAAGGGCTCAATATCCAAATTAAAGGTCAAATAACCAGGGGAGATTCAATTACTTTGGAACCTCGAGAAACCTTCTCGATTTTTGACACCTTTAAAGAAGCGGCTGAGCAGGCTGAAAACCCGGTGTCGGACGCATCAGCAACAGCGAAATTGCACCAAGTAACTGAAGAGTTCCATGCCGCGTTTATCCATTTGACCAAAGCGAGAACCGATGTTGGTGCGCGTTTAAGTACACTGGATATTCAAGAGCAACAACATGAAGATTTTAAGTTGTCTTTAGCGAAAGCAAAAAGCAACTTTGAAGATTTGGATTATTCGAAGGCCATCATTGAATTCAATGAAAACTCTCGAGCATTGCAAGCTTCTCAACAAGCGTTTGGTAAAACTAAAGACCTAACCTTGTTCAACTATATTTAATGATCAATCGGTATTTAGTGGTGAATTAACACTCACCATTGAAGTAGATTCTTTGCCTTATGTGCTATGCCATACGTGCGAATCACTTTAAAGTTTGCCGGATTATTATACAGAACACAGTGTGTTTGATATGAGCGGCAAAAAGCGGCAACTCATGAATGAGCTTAGTTCATGATTCCGTAGTAGTAATACAATATCGCGCTATGATTAATTATAACTTATTGATTTTTATGTCTTATAAAAATAATTAATGGATAATTAAACTTGGCATATAACTTGTATCTGTGTTTGTCATAAATGATTTATACAGTTCTTAAACCTTGAATGAGGTTTAACGAGTAATACACGGTCAGTGCTTATCCATATGAGAGTAAAGCTGGCCGCTTCGCAGAAACTTTGCGAACTCATAAGGAGAGCAAAATGGCTATCAATGTAAGCACTAACGTATCTGCTATGACAGCACAGCGTTACCTGAATAAAGCATCTAATGACTTAGCGACCTCTATGGAGCGTTTGTCATCAGGTCATAAAATCAATAGCGCAAAAGACGACGCAGCTGGTCTGCAAATCTCGAACCGCTTAACGGCGCAATCTCGTGGTCTTGATGTCGCAATGCGTAATGCCAATGATGGTATTTCTATTGCTCAAACCGCTGAAGGCGCGATGAACGAATCAACAAACGTACTACAACGTATGCGTGATCTAGCTATTCAGTCATCAAACGGTACTAACTCGGCAGCGGAGCGTACAGCGCTTGATGAAGAGTCTTCGGCACTTCAAGATGAGCTAAACCGTATCGCGGAAACAACCTCGTTTGGTGGCCGTCGTCTGTTGAATGGTTCATTTGGTGAAGCATCTTTCCAGATAGGTTCTAGCTCTGGTGAAGCGATGATTATGGGACTCACTAGTGTTCGTGCTGATGATTTCCGTATGGGCGGTACTACGTTCGATTCTGAAAACGGTAAAGATAAAAGCTGGGAAGTGCCGCCAACCGCGAGCGACCTTAAGTTTGAATTCAAAACCAAAGCAGGTGAAGACATCGTTTTAGATATCAATACCAAAGCCGGTGATGATATCGAAGAGCTTGCTACTTACATTAATGGTCAATCTGATCTTGTTAACGCATCGGTTACCGATGATGGTCGCATCCAACTATTCGTTGCTGAACCTGACCTTGAGGGTGCAATGTCGATCTCTGGTGGCCTAGCATCTGAGCTAGGTATTAAGAGTGAAGGCCGTGCAACATCGGTTCAAGATATTAGCCTAACCAGCGTTGCAGGTTCACAAAACGCAATCAGCGTGATTGATTCTGCAATGAAGTATGTAGATTCACAGCGTGCTGATTTGGGTGCTAAACAGAACCGTCTAAGCCACAGTATTAATAACTTGGCAAACGTTCAAGAGAACGTAGACGCTTCAAACAGCCGAATCAAAGATACGGACTTTGCGAAAGAGACGACGCAAATGACCAAATCACAAATTCTGCAACAAGCAGGTACTTCGATACTTGCTCAAGCAAAACAGTTGCCTAACTCTGCAATGACACTATTGCAATAGTTATTGGTTGAACTTGCTGCTCGTGTTCAGACGTGAGCCATGCAGTAAGGGAAACTGGCAAGCATACTTACTATTGAGTGTTTAGCTCTCTCATCTCTCACCTGCTATCCATTTTTACAGTAAGAATGCAACGGCAAGTCGGAAATGTGTTCATTTCTCGATGATCTCCACACAGGCTCTGACGCGCCAACTAGCCCCGGTTCTCTCAAAGGAAAAGGGGCTTTTTCCTTTCTGTTATCTACCTTTTTATTATTCTGTCTTTCTGTTCCCCCATCTAGCCTCTAGCTTTGTCTTTGTTAATGCCTAAAGCTTCTATTTAACGAGTCTGCTTCGCTATAAATAACCCGTCTTAGAACATCAAATCTTCGCTAATACGAAATGTTTCGTGATTGATCATTTCTATACGTTCGCTAACTAATAAGTCATTTAGAGTGTTTTTTAAACAGATTGAGGTCTTTTCTCCGTTGGAAATGGTCACGGTTTCAGAAAAAGACGAAAATTAAGTGTCTGATAAATAGATAATTAATATTTTTTTTGTGGTTTTTTAAAAGTTTTTCTAAAGCTTCGGGATTTTGAGCCGTTATTAAATGTAACTTTGAGAGAACTACTTGGTTTTCCGAGACGTCGGAAACCGCTATACCGGAAAATCAATTGGAGAAATCACCATGGCAGTGAATGTAAATACAAACGTTTCAGCGATGACAGCGCAACGTTACTTAAACAACGCAAACAGCGCACAACAAACATCAATGGAGCGTCTAGCTTCAGGCTCTAAAATCAACAGCGCGAAAGATGACGCTGCGGGCCTACAAATCTCTAACCGTTTGAACGTTCAAAGCCGCGGCCTTGATGTTGCTGTACGTAAC
Organism: Vibrio echinoideorum; assembly: GCF_024347455.1. NCBI lineage: Bacteria > Pseudomonadati > Pseudomonadota > Gammaproteobacteria > Vibrionales > Vibrionaceae > Vibrio > Vibrio echinoideorum. The sequence continues at coordinate 2,612,460 of NZ_AP025483.1, read as the reverse complement.
GCGAACGACGGTATCTCTATTGCACAAACTGCTGAAGGTGCAATGAACGAGACTACTAACATCCTGCAACGTATGCGTGATTTGTCTCTACAATCTTCAAACGGCTCAAACTCAAAATCTGAGCGTGTAGCGATTCAAGAAGAAGTAACAGCACTGAACGACGAACTGAACCGTATTGCGGAAACCACGTCTTTTGGTGGCAACAAGCTGCTTAACGGTACTCACGGTACTAAATCATTCCAAATCGGTGCGGATAACGGTGAAGCGGTAATGCTTCAACTGAAAGATATGCGCTCTGATAATGCTCAGATGGGTGGTAAGAGTTACCAAACTGAGAACGCGAAAGACAAAGACTGGAACGTTCAAACTGGCTCTAACGACCTAAAAATGTCGTTCACTGATAACTTCGGTCAAGCACAAGAAATCGATGTGTCTGCGAAAGCGGGCGATGACATCGAAGAGCTAGCAACGTACATCAACGGTCAACAAGACTCTGTTAAAGCGTCTGTAACTGAAGACGGTAAGCTACAGATGTTTACTGGCAACAACAAAGTTGAAGGCGAAGTGGCATTCTCTGGCAGCCTTGCTGGCGAATTAGGCATGCAACCTAGCAAAGATGTAACGGTTGATACTATCGACGTGACATCAGTTGGTGGCGCACAAGAATCTGTAGCAGTCATCGATGCGGCACTTAAGTATGTAGACAGCCACCGTGCTGAACTGGGTGCTTTCCAAAACCGTTTCGACCACGCTATCAGCAACTTAGACAACATTAACGAGAACGTTAACGCATCTAAGAGCCGTATTAAAGATACCGATTTCGCGAAAGAAACGACTCAGATGACTAAGTCTCAGATCCTTTCTCAAGCTTCAAGCTCTATTCTTGCTCAAGCGAAGCAAGCACCGAACTCGGCACTTAGCCTACTAGGTTAATCGATTGAAAGGCCACGTTGGTTATAAGCGCTGTTTATCATAAGCGCAGTTGATCATAAACGTTAGGCTTCCACAAATTAGCTCGTGGTGAGAGATGAGCGCTAAACAGACCCAGCTTCGGCTGGGTTTTTTATTGCCTGTTATTTAGCAAAGGATGTCTTCGGGGAAATAACCGTGTCGGTGATTCGGGATGAAAACGGGATTCCCCATCACGCTTATCCCTCGCGGTAGGGAATGACAAATATTTCTAGATGATGAATTTTTTGTTCGCACGCTTCGGCGTTTTGGCCGACATAAGTAGTGATTCGAATACGAAGAATTACCTTTCGATCCTCATCTTAGAATTGAGTAGAACGAGGTATCAGAGGCCGGTTTCCTATCTCATTTTCATGAGGGGGAGCGATACCCGTAATGATAAATTTGGCTTTAGCGGACATGAGCCTATTAATTGAAGAACGATCACACTTTCCTTTGTTATTGAAAATAATGCGAAAAAAAAACGATTTTTTATTAAAGCTTCTAATTAAGGGGCCGTTAAAGGGATTGAGAGAAATGATATGTACCAATGTAAGGTGAGAGAGACACTGGTATGTAAAACAAATTGATGTGGATTTGTGTGAGGTGAGAGTCACATAGGTGCACTAAAAAATGCCTAAAGGAGATCAACTATGGCGATTAATGTAAGCACTAATGTGTCTGCAATGACGGCTCAGCGCTACCTAAATAGCGCGGCTGAAGGTACTCAAAAATCAATGGAGCGTTTGTCTTCTGGCTATAAAATCAATAGCGCAAAAGATGATGCTGCTGGCCTACAAATTTCTAACCGCTTAACGTCGCAAAGTCGTGGCCTAGATATGGCTGTGAAAAATGCGAATGACGGTATCTCAATTGCACAGACTGCTGAAGGTGCAATGAATGAGTCAACCAACATTCTGCAACGTATGCGTGACCTTTCTCTTCAATCTTCAAATGGTTCAAACAGCAAATCTGAACGTGTTGCGATCCAAGAAGAAGTATCGGCTCTAAACACTGAACTTAACCGTATCGCTGAAACGACCTCTTTTGGTGGTAACAAGCTTCTTAACGGTACTTACGGTAGCCAATCTTTCCAAATCGGTGCTGATTCTGGTGAAGCAGTAATGCTAACGATGAACAACATGCGTACTGACACTCAAGACATGGGTGGTAAGAGCTACGGTGTTACAGAAGGCAAAGATGCTTCTTGGCGCGTAGGTGCTGGTTCTGATTTAACGATCAAATACAACGATAAGTTTGGCGAAGCACAAGAGTTGGCTATTTCTGCGAAGGAAGGCAACGATATGGAAGAGCTAGCAACTTACATCAATGGTCAGAGCCAAGACGTTAAAGCGTCGGTAGGTGAAGGCGGTAAACTGCAACTTTTCGCTTCAAGCCAAAAAGTTGAAGGTGATGTTGAGTTCGGTGGCAGCCTTGCTGGTGAGCTAGGTATCGGTGCAGCTAAAGACGTTACCGTTAACGATATCGATGTAACCTCGGTTGCTGGTGCAAACGAAGCCGTGTCTGTTATTGATGGCGCACTAAAATCAGTGGACAGTAACCGTGCTTCTCTTGGTGCTTTCCAAAACCGTTTTGATCACGCTATCAGCAACTTAGATAACATCAACGAAAACGTTAATGCTTCTAAGAGCCGTATCAAAGATACCGATTACGCGAAAGAAACAACGGCAATGACGAAGTCTCAAATCCTACAACAGGCGAGTACTTCTATCTTAGCTCAAGCAAAACAATCACCATCAGCAGCTCTAAGCTTATTGGGCTAAACTTACTCCGGTAAGTAGCGGTAAACTCTACTGAGCGTAGAGTTTTACTGTTTGGCTCATAAAGGAGGGAGGGAGAGTGTTATGGAAATTCCATCCAACGCATCGAACATCCAGCCTTACGGCTCACCTAATGGCATTAAAATTGCAAGCGATGAAGGTAGTAGTGCGTCGAGCATTTCACGACTGAAAGAAGTAACATCTTATGGCAAGGTAGAGAAATCGAAAGAAGAGGCTACCGAAGCGGCGATTCAATTAGCTCAAGTTAGACAAGAGTTAAATGATGAAGAGCGAGTCAAGATGGTAGAGAAGGTAAACGAGTTTATCTCTTCTCTCAATAAGGGTGTTGCTTTTAAAGTTGATGAAGAATCGGGTAGAGATGTGGTCACCATTTATGAGACTACAACAGGTGATATTATTCGCCAGATACCTGATGAAGAAATGCTTGAAATTCTAAGGCGCCTAGCAGCCCAAAACTCGAATAGTAGAATATTTGAGGTGAAGGTTTAAGTCGTATTATTGAGGTGGTTTAATGAGTTTTGGCCCAATGGGGATTTCGTCTGGCATGGATATCAATTCCATGGTCAGCAAAATTGTAGATTCGGAGCGTGTACCTAAACAGCAACGAATCGACAATGAACGAACGCGAATCGACACCAGCATTAGTGCCTATGGAAGACTCAGAGAATCCCTTGATTCGATGAAAAGCCTGATGACAAATTTTCGTCAGGAAAAAGCTTTCGCTGTGCGAACAGTAGAGAGTACAGATGAAGCTCTTGTCTCTGCAACAGCGACTACCGAAGCGATCGCTGGCAAATATGCCATCGATGTGTTGCAGCTTGCCCAGAGCCATAAAGTGGCTTCTGATGTATTATCAGAGGACATGAAATTTGGCCCAGGTAAGCTGCAGGTTTCGCTTGGTGATGATAGTTTTGACATACAAGTTGGCGACAGATCGAAACTTATCGATGTTGTTCGCGGTATTAATGGTGCAGATAACAACCCAGGCGTTCGTGCATCTATTATCAATGATGTCGAAGGCCCACGACTTATTGTCGCCTCGAACCAGTCTGGTTCAGATCAACAGATCAGCATTAATGTAGAATCTGATGCTGCTAACCCTCTAAAAAAACTCGAATACAAAACGCTTGAAGAACGCGTTAAGGCGCTAGAGAAAGCACGCCTTGCTGCTCAAGATGTTCTTGCTCTAACCCCTGCAGGAAAAGCCGTTGAACTCATCGATGAAGCGATCGCTAACGATGACCCAAATGCGAGTGAAACACTCGATGAAGACGGCAATGTTATCCCAAAAAACCAAACCGATGCTGCTTCATCCGCTGACGGAGACTCTCAAAGTCTTAGCTATGGCGAGCAAGCTGCAGCCGATGGTCAAGCTGCCCTAGACGCAGCTCAAGCCGCTAAATCAGTGATGCCTGAAGACAATATCCCGGGTTGGACTGAAACAGCGTCAGGAACTCTTTTAGATTCTTACTACACACCAGAACTTGAGCTTGATGAAAAAGCGATAGAGAAGGCTCCTGATGTTCCGGGGTGGTCAAATGCTGCCTCGGGTACTCTGACCGATTCTTACGTGACGCCGAAAGAGGCTCAACAAAAGCTTGAAGCTGAACAAGCACGTATCGAAGACAAAATTTCACAAGAAAAAGCCGATCTGGCTGAGAAAGTTCAAAAAGGCGAATTGACCGCTGAACAAGCCAAAAAAATTGAGCGTGCGAAATTAGAACCCGAAGAGCGTGAGCTTTTAGAGCAAGTCGATAAAGCGCAAGCTGACCTCGAATTGGCACAACAGTCTTTTGACACCTATAGCGGTATGGCTGAAGTTCAGGCTGGGCAAGATTCAATGGTCGTCTTGGACGGCGTTGCTCAGCTTTCGAGTAATAACAATGTGATTGAAGATGCCGTTGAAGGTATCGATATTACGGTGAAAGGAAAAACACCAAAAGATAAGCCGCCGGCAGAAATTGGTGTTGAGTACGACCGTAAAAGTGTTCGCCAAGACATTGAGACCTTTGTTAATTCCTACAATCAATTTTACCAAGTCTCTAAAAACTTGGCGGGCGTTGATCCAACGACTGGCCAAAAAGGGCCGCTTTCTGGCGACAGTACGGTACGTAACGCCGACTCGAGACTGAAAGGTGTCTTCTCGTCGAGCATTGAAGGTGCGCCAGATAACCTCAAGTCATTGACTGAATTTGGTATCACGACAACGAGACAAGGTTCGCTAGAAATTAACTACGACATGCTTGACCGTCAACTTAACAATAACTTTGATAAGTTGGGTGAGTTCTTTGGTGGCAACAATGGTTTCGCCAAAAAAGTGGAAGATGCGATTCAAGGCATCACGGGCATTACCGGCTCAATTCGTACACGAGAAAAGAGCTTAGTCGAACAGAATTATCGCTTGGCTGATGATCAAGGTGCATTGGACCGCCGAATGGACAGCCTAGAGAGCCGCACGCACTCTAAGTTTACTGCTATGCAAGATGCGACCAGTAAGATGCAATCTCAATTGGGCAGCATGATGAATGCGTTAGGTTAATAGATGGACAACCAGCTTGAAGAGCTTTGTGAACTGGATCAACTAATTATCTCTAAGCTTGAATTTAGCGAAATTAATGCTGAAGAAATAACGCAGCTTGTCGATAACAGAGAACAGTTATTGCAAAACGTGCTTCAATTCATCGACTCACATCCCGACGTTAAGCAAAGTTCTGAATGGTTTGAAGCCATTACCAGAACCAGAAAATTAGTCGAATTGATGCAGTCTGAGACGAGTCGAGTAGGTAAGACCCTACACAAATATCGTCACGGTGCTAAATCAGTTCAACAATACAAAAAGTTTTTATAGAAGAGGTTTACTATGCGCGGTTCTTTACAGGCATATAAAAAGGTATCAGTGGATAGTCAGCTAACAGCTGCCTCACCCCATAAGATTGTACAAATGTTGATGGCAGGCGCTATTGAACGCTTGATTCAAGGTAAAGCGGCAATGCAAGCGGGCAACATTCCGGTAAAAGGTGAGCGCCTTGGTAAGGCTCTAGATATCATTATTAGCCTACGCAGTTGCCTTTCTATGGCCGATGGTGGTGATATTGCGAAAAACCTAGATCAACTTTATGAGTTCATGATCACGCAAATTTCTGCGGCAAATCACAAAAATGACCCACAGCCAATTGATGATGTTATCGATATTATCCGCGAAATTAAGAGCGCTTGGGACCAAATTCCGAACGAATATCACAACTTGACGTCTGATGAAGTAGGTATTTAAAGAAAAATTGCAGTTTTAACCAATCTCATATCCCTCAATTGGTTGGTTGCCTTATTTTTTTAATCAAATAAAATAGAAGCCATTAGATAGCCTAATGGCTTTTTTCGTTGCTGATTTCCTAAATTTGTCCACGTAAACATAATCATTGATGTTTTTTCTCTGTTTTATCGACTACGTCGCTCACCGTTTTTCCGCATCGCACCAAAATAAAGGCAATAATTCCTACTTATGCAAGGTTTGGCAAAACTGCTTGTCGTCGACGATAACGCTCAAGATCGTGACAATTTAAGCACAATATTAGAGTTTGTAGGAGAGAGCTGCGAAGTTATCAGCTCTGAACAAGCGCGCAAAGTAGACTGGTCACTTCAGTGGGCAGGCTGCATTATCGGCTCAATTAAAGGTAAAGGCTTCAACGCATTACTCAATGAAAAGCTTGTTCACGCCAATCACATTCCATTGCTTGTGATCGGTAAAAACAATCACCCAGTTGATGAACTCACCAACTTTGTTGGCGAACTCGAACTTCCTCTTAACTACCCTCAACTCAGTGATGCATTAAGACACTGTAAAGACTTCTTAGGCCGTAAAGGCATTCAAGTTGTATCTTCTACACGTAAGAACACACTGTTTCGCAGCCTGGTAGGGCAAAATGCTGGTATTCAAGAAGTACGTCATTTAATTGAACAGGTTTCTACTACGGAAGCTAACGTGCTGATTCTTGGGGAATCAGGTACAGGTAAAGAAGTTGTAGCTCGCAATATTCACTATCATTCTAAGCGTCGTACTGGGCCATTTGTACCAGTGAATTGTGGCGCTATTCCTGCAGAGTTGCTCGAAAGTGAATTGTTTGGTCACGAGAAAGGTGCATTTACTGGTGCGATTACCGCACGTAAAGGACGCTTTGAACTGGCTGAAGGTGGCACACTATTTCTTGATGAAATTGGCGATATGCCAATGGCGATGCAAGTTAAACTGCTGCGTGTTTTACAAGAACGATGCTTTGAGCGTGTAGGTGGTAACAACACCATTAAAGCGGATGTTCGAGTAGTTGCGGCAACGCACCGTAATCTTGAAGATATGATCGACGATGACTCGTTCCGTGAAGACCTTTACTATCGCTTGAACGTATTCCCAATTGAAATGCCTGCACTTCAGGATCGCAAAGAAGATATTCCTCTGTTGCTTCAAGAACTGATGACCCGAATGGAAGCGGAGGGCAGCATGCCAATCTGTTTTACGCCTCGTGCTATCAACTCTTTGATGGAGCATTATTGGCCTGGCAACGTTCGTGAATTAGCTAACTTAGTTGAACGAATGGTTATCCTTTATCCAAACAGCTTGGTTGACGTGAACCACCTTCCCACTAAATATCGATACAGTGATCTTCCTGAATTCCAACCAGAGTTTAATAACTTTGCGTCTGAGGAAGATCAGGAACGTGATGCATTGGCTGACATATTTTCAGAAGATTTTAGCTTTGATCAACAAGACGATCTTGCCGATAACGCGAATGCGCCTCAAGAGTTACCGCCAGAAGGGGTTAACCTCAAAGAGCTACTCGCTGATATGGAAGTGAATATGATTAACCAAGCTTTGGAGGCGCAGGGTGGCATCGTTGCTCGTGCTGCTGATATGCTTGGAATGCGCAGAACGACTTTGGTTGAAAAAATGCGTAAGTATAATCTGCAGCGTTAGAGATCAGATTACGTTCAGCAATATAAAATTAGGACTCATTTTTAATTAGAGTGTGCTCTGATTGAGAGAATAGGGATGGCATAGTCGAGTTGTTGCTTACTTAACTATGTGATAAATATAGCAAATAGCCTGACTCGTGTTGTACGTGTCAGGCTGTTTTAGTATTTGAGGCAAATTTTTGACATGCAACTATCTAACGAACCCGAAAATCAATCACACCTAGATTCAGTTGAGCAGCAGGTTGAGCGCTATAAGCAAGTACTTGATGTGATGCCAGCTGGTGTCATCTTGTTAGATACTCATGGGGAAGTAAGGGAAGCGAACCCTGAAGCGCACCGAATTTTAGGTGTGGAACTGGTGGGTGAAAAGTGGTTTTCGGTTATTCAAAGTGCCTTTGACCCAAAAGACGATGATGGACATGAGATCTCACTAAAGAACGGACGTAAGGTTCGTTTGGCGATTTCAGCTTCTACCACCGGTCAACTGATACTGATTACCGACCTGACAGAAACACGTCTTCTACAGTCTCGTGTTAGTGATCTTCAGCGTTTATCGTCGTTAGGTAGAATGGTCGCCTCATTGGCGCATCAGGTGCGTACGCCACTTTCTAGCGCGATGTTGTATGCATCAAATCTTGCCGCGCCAAACTTACCGCCGGCAACAAAAACGCGTTTTCAATCTAAGCTTATGGATAGATTGCATGACTTAGAGAAGCAAGTGAATGACATGCTGTTGTTTGCCAAAGGTGGCGACAATAAAGTGGTTAAGCCATTTACTGTGGCTGAACTGATCACTGAGTTTCACCCAATGGTGGAAGCGGCACTAAAGACCAACCAGATTGATTATTGCCAGGAAGTTGAGGGCGAAGAAACTCAAATGTTTGGTAACGCCAATGCTATTGCGTCTGCTCTTAGCAACCTGGTTTTGAACGCGGTTCAAATTGCAGGCAAAGAGTCGCAGATTGATGTCTTTTTTAGGCCCGTCAACGGCGAACTTAAGATATCAGTACAAGACAGTGGACCCGGCGTTGCGAAAGAGCTTCAAGGTAAAATTATGGAACCCTTCTTTACCACTCGCTCACAAGGTACAGGTTTAGGTTTGGCGGTTGTACAAATGGTATGTCGTGCACATGAAGGCCGACTGGAATTGATCTCAGAAGAAGGTGATGGCGCATGCTTTACTATGTGCTTGCCGCTCGAAAGAAGCGCTTCAACTGAAGACTAATACGTTTTAACTGAATTTACACTGGAGAATCCTATGGCTCAAAGCAAAGTGTTAATCGTCGAAGATGATGAAGGTCTACGCGAAGCCCTTGTCGACACACTCGCGCTTGCTGGCTATGAATGGCTAGAAGCGGATTGTGCGGAAGATGCTCTGGTAAAATTGAAATCGAACTCCGTTGATATCGTTGTCTCTGATGTGCAGATGGCAGGTATGGGCGGCTTAGCATTGCTAAGAAACATCAAGCAGCATTGGCCTAATTTGCCTGTATTGTTGATGACAGCGTATGCCAACATTGAAGATGCCGTAGCAGCAATGAAAGAGGGTGCTATCGACTACATGGCAAAGCCCTTTGCGCCAGAAGTACTGCTAAACATGGTGAGCCGTTACGCTCCGGTTAAGTCGGATGACAATGGTGATGCCATCGTTGCCGACGAAAAAAGTATCAAGCTAATGATGCTGGCTGATAAAGTCGCAAAAACAGATGCTAACGTAATGATCTTAGGGCCGAGCGGTTCCGGTAAAGAAGTTATGTCTCGCTACATTCATAACGCCTCAAGCCGTAAAGATGGTCCATTTGTCGCGATTAACTGCGCTGCGATCCCAGATAATATGTTGGAAGCGACACTCTTTGGGTATGAAAAAGGTGCCTTTACTGGCGCTATTCAGGCTTGTCCGGGTAAGTTTGAACAAGCACAAGGCGGCACTATTTTACTGGATGAGATCAGTGAGATGGAGCTTAGCCTTCAAGCTAAGTTACTGCGTGTGTTGCAAGAGCGTGAGGTTGAGCGTTTGGGGAGCCGTAAGAGTATCAAGCTAGACGTTCGTGTGTTGGCGACCAGTAACCGTGACTTAAAACAGTATGTATCTGAAGGGAACTTCCGTGAAGATTTATACTATCGACTGAATGTTTTCCCAATATCTTGGCCGCCACTTTGTGAGCGTAAAGGCGATATTGAGCCTCTAGCTAAGCATTTGGTTGAGCGTAACTGCACCAAACTTGGTATGCCCGTACCCGTGATGTCAGCGCAAGCCATCAGCAAACTCGTCAATTATCCGTGGCCGGGTAATGTTCGTGAGTTAGATAATGTCATTCAACGAGCGTTGATCTTGAGCGAACAAGATCATATTTCTGGTGAGCATATCCTTCTTGAAGGTGTTGATTGGCAAGATGCAAGTGGGCTACAACAAATTGTCGAAGGCAATGACGTTGCATCGCCAGAAATTAAGCCTATTGCTGAATCTAATCCGATCAACAAAGTCGTTGCCAGCAGTGAAGGGCTTGGTAATGAACTTAGAGATCAAGAGTATGCAATTATTCTTGAAACATTGATTGCTTGCAGTGGCCGACGTAAAGATATGGCTGAAAAACTGGGCATTAGTCCACGCACATTACGTTATAAGTTAGCAAAAATGCGCGATGCTGGAATAGATATCCCAAACTGAGGATAGATTAGTAGTGCCAGGTTTCTGACTGTTGTAGTACGATGTCTAGTCAAAATAATGTGTGGCACGCTAATTGCTCAGTCAATAATACAGCGAAATAGATAGTCATAATTTTGACTCCTGAGGTAGTAGATGAGAATAGATGGTTTACAAGGCGAAATGCAGGCAATGATGGTTGAAGCTGCTAGCGCGCGTCCTACTGGAACAGGGCAAGCGGTTGGTGCAGACTTTGGCAACATGCTTACGCAAGCCATCAATAATGTGAACTCATTACAAAAGACCTCAGGCAGTCTTCAAGCTCGTTTTGATAGCGGTGACCAAAGCGTGTCACTGTCTGATGTGATGATTGCTCGTAATAAATCTAGTGTGGCTTTTGAAGCGACGATCCAAATTAGAAATAAATTGGTCGAATCGTACAAAGAGCTGATGAATATGCCGGTATAAGTTAGGTAATTGAATAGTGGCAGATAATAGTCAAACAACAGATTTAACCGTAAGCGATAGCAACGACCACGCTCTCATGGCGGGTTCTGATCTTGACGGAACAGGGCAAAATCCCGATCTAGGTGAACGCAGTTCATCGAAGTTCGATATGGCTGTGGGCGATCTCGATTTACTTCGTCAGGTCGTCTTGGTCCTTTCCATCTCTATTTGCGTAGCGCTAATTGTGATGCTTTTTTTCTGGGTAAAAGAACCAGAAATGCGTCCATTAGGTGCTTACGAAACAGAAGAGTTGATCCCCGTTCTTGATTACTTAGATCTGCAAAAAATTGAGTATTCTCTTGAAGGCAACACTATCTCGGTACCTGCGAGTGAGTACAACTCTCTGAAGCTTAATATGGTACGAGCGGGGTTGAATCAAGAGCGAAATGCTGGCGATGACATACTCATGCAAGACATGGGCTTTGGTGTATCACAACGTTTAGAGCAGGAGCGCCTTAAATTAAGTCGCGAGAGACAGCTTGCGAAAGCCATCGAGCAGATGAAACAGGTGCGTAAAGCTCAGGTTTTATTAGCATTGCCAAAGCAAAGTGTGTTCGTACGTCACAATCAGGAAGCGTCCGCTTCTGTATTCCTAACGGTGAAAACCGGAGCTAACCTAAAGCAGCAAGAAGTGGATTCTGTTGTGGATATGGTGGCGAGTGCGGTTCCGGGAATGAAAACCTCACGTATCACGGTGACCGATCAGCATGGTCGACTTTTGAACTCAGGCTCTCAAGACCCGATGTCAACAGCGCGCCGCAAAGAACATGAATTAGAGCGTAACCAAGAACAAGCGCTACGTGAGAAAATTGATTCTATCTTAATTCCTATCCTTGGATTTGGTAACTACACCGCTCAAGTTGATATTCAGCTCGACTTTAGTGCGGTAGAGCAAACCAGAAAACGTTTCGACCCGAACACGCCTGCGACCCGAAGTGAATACACTTTAGAAGATTACAACAACGGCAATACTGTGGCCGGCATTCCTGGTGCTTTGAGTAATCAGCCTCCTGCAGATGCTTCTATCCCTCAAGATGTTGCCCAGATGAAAGATGGCGCAATGACGGGACAAGGTTCGGTTCACAAAGAAGCGACTCGAAACTTTGAGCTAGATACAACCATTAGCCACGAACGTAAACAAAGCGGCACAGTTAACCGTCAGACGGTATCGGTAGCGATTAAAGATCGTCAATCATTGAACCCAGACACGGGCGAAGTGGTTCACACGCCAATCCCAGTTAGCGAAATCAATGCCATTCGTCAGGTTTTGATTGGCACCGTGGGTTTTGACGAAAATCGTGGTGATTTGTTAAACGTATTGAGCATGCAGTTTGCGCCTCAGGTGACTGATATCGTAGCTGATGTACCTATTTGGGAACATCCAAACTTTAATGATTGGATTCGTTGGTTTGCGAGTGCGTTGGTTATTATTGTGGTGGTATTGGTACTTGTACGCCCTGCAATGAAGAAACTGCTTAACCCTGCAGCCGACAACGATGATCAAATGTACGGCCCTGATGGAATGCCGATTGGTGCCGACGGTGAAACGAGCCTAATTGGTGGCGATATTGAAGGTGGTGAGCTGTTTGAATTTGGTTCGAGCATTGACTTACCAAACCTTCATAAAGACGAGGACGTGCTGAAAGCAGTACGTGCACTTGTAGCGAATGAACCAGAGCTCGCAGCTCAAGTAGTTAAGAATTGGATGGTAGATGGCTAACGAAATAGTTCCACAACAAACTGAAGGCGGTGAAGTGCTTGATGTCTCTAGCGTCGATATCGGTTCTATCTCCGGAGATGAGCGCGCTGCAATCTTATTGCTAAGTTTAAACGAAGAAGATGCGGCAGGTATTATTCGTCACCTAGAGCCAAAGCAGGTTCAACGTGTCGGTAGTGCGATGGCACGTGCAACCGACTTGTCCCAGGAAAAAGTCGGTGCGGTTCACCGTGCTTTCTTAGATGATATTCAGAAGTACACCAACATTGGTATGGGCAGCGAAGACTTTATGCGTAATGCGCTGGTAGCTGCTCTTGGTGCCGATAAGGCGAATAACCTTGTTGACCAGATCCTTCTAGGGACCGGTTCTAAAGGCTTGGATTCACTTAAGTGGATGGATCCTCGTCAGGTGGCAAGTATCATCATTAACGAGCACCCTCAGATACAAACCATTGTGTTGTCGTATCTCGATGCTGATCAATCGGCTGAAATTCTGTCTCAGTTCCCAGAACGTGTTCGTCTGGATCTGATGATGCGTATTGCTAACCTTGAAGAAGTTCAACCTTCGGCGCTTGCTGAACTGAACGAAATCATGGAGAAACAGTTTGCGGGTCAAGCTGGTGCTCAAGCGGCCAAAATTGGTGGCCTGAAAGCCGCGGCTGAGATCATGAACTACATGGATAACAACGTGGAAGGCGTCTTGATAGATCAAATTCGAGACCAAGACGAAGACATGGCAACACAGATTCAAGATCTTATGTTTGTCTTTGAAAACCTTATCGAAGTTGATGACCAAGGTGTTCAGAGATTGCTGCGTGATGTACCGCAAGACATTCTACAGAAAGCGCTTAAAGGTGCTGATGAAGGTCTGCGTGAGAAGATCTTCAAGAACATGTCTAAACGTGCTGCCGATATGATGAGAGACGATATTGAGGCGATGCCGCCTGTGAAAGTCTCCGAGGTGGAAGCGGCTCAGAAAGAGATTCTGGGTATCGCGAGGAAAATGGCTGACAGCGGCGAGATTATGCTGTCTGGTGGCGCCGACGAGTTCCTTTAATACAGAAATCTCAAAAGCCCCACAATGTTGGGGCTTTTCTTTATCCAATCTCGAACTACAGATTAATTAAGTTTAACTGCTTGAATTTACAACGCAGTTTGACTCATTCATAGATAGGTACTGATATGTCAGGTGATAGAAAACGCGGCTTCCTTCGTCCAGAAGAAGATAATTCGGTAGCCCAACCTCAGAAATGGGGGCTGCCTGACTACACCTCTGACGTGAACAAACAAGCCAAAGAAACTGCCTTCAATTATGACCCTGGTTGGATGCCGACTGTAGAAGAAGCTATCGAAGATGAAGAGCTTGTTCTGACTGAAGAACAAATTGAATTGATCAAGCAAGGCGCTTACCAAGAAGGGCTTCATCAAGGACAAGAAGCTGGTTTTAAGCAAGGTTACGAAAAAGGCAAAGAAGAAGGCTTTGCTGCAGGCCACGAAGAAGGCAACCAAGCCGGTAAGCTTGAAGGTGTAACGGCTGGTCAGGAATACATTCAACAACAAGTTGCCATCTTTATGGGGCTAGCGAACCAATTTGCACAACCGTTGGAGCTAATGAATGCTCAGGTTGAGAAGCAACTGGTGGACATGGTGCTTACCATGGTCAAAGAAGTGGTTCATGTTGAAGTACACACCAATCCACAAATCATATTAGATACCGTGAAAGAATCGGTAGAATCACTGCCAATCTCTGGTCACGCGATCACATTGAAGCTTAATCCTGAAGATGTTGCCATTATTCGCTCTGCATATGGTGAAACGGAATTGGATTGCCGCAACTGGACTCTAGTGGCGGAGCCTGCACTCAACCGTGGTGATGTACAAATCGAAGCGGGTGAGTCGAGTGTTAACTACCGCATGGAAGAGCGTGTGAAGAACGTGATTCAAAGCTTCTGTGGTGTAAACCGCCATCAAGGGCATGAGTAATGCTTGAGTTAGCGAACCGTCTGAGTCAATACAAAGTCGAAGGTCTGAAATCGCGACCGATTGCATCCGGAAAATTGGTACGTGTTGTTGGCCTAACGCTTGAAGCGACCGGCTGTAAAGCGCCGATCGGCAGCTTGTGTTTAGTCGAAACCATGTCTGGTCAGATGGAAGCTGAAGTGGTTGGTTTCTCAGGTGACAACCTATTTTTGATGCCGAGTGAGCAAATTACGGGAATCTTACCAGGTGCCCGTGTTACACCGGTGACCTCAGAGAGCGGCATCCCTGTCGGAATGGAATTGCTTGGCCGAGTGATCGACGGTGTGGGTAACCCACTTGATGGGCTAGGTCCAATCTATACCGAACAACGCGCTTCATTTAATGCAGAACCCATCAACCCTTTAGCTCGTAAACCTATTTCTGAGCCACTTGATGTCGGTTTGAAGGCCATCAATGGTTTGCTTACAGTGGGTAAAGGTCAACGTATTGGCCTGTTTGCGGGTTCCGGTGTTGGTAAATCGGTCACGCTTGGCATGATGACTCGAGGCACAACGGCGCAAGTGGTTGTAGTGGGTTTGATTGGTGAACGTGGACGTGAAGTAAAAGAATTTATTGAAGAGATTCTTGGCGAAGATGGACGTAAACGATCTGTGGTGGTCGCTGCTCCTGCGGATTCATCGCCGCTGATGCGATTGAAAGGTTGCCAAACTGCACTGGCTGTCGCTGAGTACTTCCGCGACCAAGGCTTAGATGTTCTTTTATTAATGGATTCATTGACCCGTTTTGCTCAGGCTCAGCGTGAAATTGCTCTGTCTGTCGGTGAGCCGCCAGCGACCAAAGGTTATCCGCCATCAGTATTCGCCAAGCTTCCCGCGCTCGTGGAACGTGCGGGTAACGGCAACGATGAACAAGGTTCCATCACGGCTTTCTTTACCGTTTTAACTGAAGGTGATGACTTACAAGACCCGATTGCTGATGCGTCGCGAGCGATTCTTGATGGTCACATTGTTTTATCGCGTGAGATGGCCGATGCCGGACATTATCCTGCGATTGATGTTGAGAAATCCGTCAGTCGTGTTATGCCGCAAATCACCACCGAAGAACATGTATTGATGTCGAAAGCGGTGCGCCAAGTATTGTCTATTTGTCGTAAAAACCAAGATTTGGTTTCGATAGGCGCCTACAAACCGGGGACAGATCCTGCCATTGATAGTGCTTTCACCTTGAAACCGAGGTTGGATGAGTATTTACAGCAGAAAATGAAAGAAACAGTTCCCTATGACATGTGTGTCAACATGTTGAAACATGTATTGGGTGGCTAACGAGTGAATAAGGTTAGTCATGGATAACGCATTAGAATTTTTGCTCGATCAATCTAAGGATCAAGAGAACCAAGCCGTACTCGCGCTCAACAAAGCGAATTCGGAACTTCAAGGTTACTATGAGCAGGTCGCTCAAATTGAAAAGTATCGACTTGATTACTGTCAGCAGCTTATCGACCGCGGAAAGGCTGGGCTAACGGCGAGCCAGTATGGTCACTTGAACCGTTTCCTAACTCAACTAGACGAAACATTATCTAAACAGAGAGAAGCGGAGCACCATTTTAAAAACCAAGTCGACAACTGCCAAAACTACTGGATGGAGCTACGTAAAAAGCGTAAATCTTATGAGTGGTTGATGGAGAAAAAACAGAAAGAAAAGGCAAAACTGCAAGACCAAAGAGAACAGAAGCAAATGGATGAGTTCTCGACGCTGATGTATGGCCGAAAGAAGATGTGATCCTAAGCCCTAAATGACGCAGGTGTTGCCGTTCAGATTGTGAGAACGGAACTAATAGGCATGTTTCTTGCTCTGTTTTATATAAAATTGCGCGTTATGCCCAGTAAAGGCATGAAAAGCATCCGACTTTCTTTTTGTTGTCCGATTTATGACAGCAAAGCTAGTAGATAGAGCTTGTATATATGAATGTTAGTCTTTCCTCAAATTCAGCGACCAACAAAACGTCATCCTTGTTGGATACTGGCTCTGCCTCTTCAAAGGTAGAAGATACCGGCGATTCAAAAGGTTTTTTTGAGTCGTTTAAAGAAGCGCTAGGCTTTGAAGAAAGTGACAGCAAAGCAACAGTTAAAGATGCTGAAAACGGCTCAAAATCTGATGACAAAAAAATCTCGGCGTCGAGTGATGAAAGCGAATCAGCTAAGTCGAGCTCTGCTGAGGGAAAAGCTTCTCCGGAACTGAGTAAAGGCGATGCTAGTGAATCTGAGAGCGCAGACGCAACGAGTGAAGGTCAAACCAAGCAAGCTTCTACAAAAGTTGATGCTGAAAAGGCAACCACCGAAAAAATAGGTGCTGAACAAACGTCTGAATTAGCTTCAACGTCGAAAGAGAAAGCCTCGTCGACTTCGACCAGTGACAATACTTTGGTAGAGAAGGCACTCCCTAAAGGGGAGCAATCTCAACAAGTTTCGACTGATAACGACTCAAGCACTCAGATTACAGAGTCGAAGGCTCAGGCATCGCAAGCCAGCGTCGCGATGAATGAAGGCAATAAATTGCTTGGTCAGTTGGATGAGGCAAACAAAACACTGAATCAGCCTGCGAACGGCAAAGGCTTGCCTCAACAAGCCACTCAACAAACTAGTCCACAAGTGAATGCAGGTGAAGCCCAAGGCAATATCGCTGGCGCCTCAGTTGCAGGAGCAATGGGTCTGACGACAGAACAAGCCAATTTAACCAACGCAAAAAGTGGACTTGAAGTCGATTCTGAGATCGCAGTGCTTACCGGTGGTAAAGGTGTTTCTCAGTTGACTGATGATGAAATTCGACAACTCATGGACAAAGGTGTTACCCCTGAGCAGATCGAAGCAAGCATGAGCCGAGAGCTTAGCCAAAAAAATGCGGCAGCTGCTAGCGATCAAAGTGAAGCGCTTTCATCCGCTGACATCGAGCTTGCAAAACAAGTTGATGCCCATACCAAAGTGCTAAATCAATTGAATTCAGAAATCGAATCAGAACAGTCTGTTGTCGATGGTTTGCTTCAAAAGCAACAAAGTGGCGCTAAGTTGACGGTTGACGAGCAAGCTGCCTTAGCTAAATCCACAGGTAACTTAGAAGTGTTGAATCAACAGCTGACTAATGTTCAACAACAAGCATCGGCGTTATTGAGCCAAAATTCGAATGCTGAATCAGCAGCTATAGATTGGGATAACTCTGACTCAAGTGAAGCCAAAGCTCTAGGTGCGGTAGCATCGACAGCGGCACTTGCTACTGCAGCCCAACAAGCATCTGCTCAGGCTTCATCTCAAGCTGCAACCAATGCAGTTACAGATAAAGCGGCAATGTTGCACGCTAATAATGCACATGCTTCTCAACAGGCGGCAGCTCAACAGTTAGCTGCTCAGCAGGGCAATGCCGCTTCTGCACAACAAGCAGCCTTGGACCCGAGTTTAACGGCGCAAAACCTGGCAGTGAATGCACCTGTAGCCGCGACTAAGGCGGGTTCAACGGATATGTTGCTCAAAGCTGGCGCTGGCGCGGCGGCACTCTCTGGCCTGA
The DNA here is from genome assembly GCF_024347455.1 of Vibrio echinoideorum. Taxonomy (NCBI): domain Bacteria; kingdom Pseudomonadati; phylum Pseudomonadota; class Gammaproteobacteria; order Vibrionales; family Vibrionaceae; genus Vibrio; species Vibrio echinoideorum. The sequence goes on along the minus strand of NZ_AP025483.1, from coordinate 2,594,342 downwards.
GTAAGACTGGTGCTAAAGACGATTCCAAAGACTCGACGTTTGCTCAGCAAATTGCTTCTGCAGCGGGTGTTCAGGGAACAGCGACCGTAGGTTCGGCTCCAACACGAGCTGAAATTCAAGCGGCCCAACAGGCACCTCTTCAGCTAACTAAAGAGTTGGCAAACGAACAGGTGGCAGAAAAAATACAAATGATGATGTCTAAGAACCTTAAGAACTTGGACATCCGCCTTGATCCGCCAGAGTTGGGTCAAATGAAAATTCGAATGACCATGAATAATGACGTGGCGAATGTTCATTTCACGGTGAGCAGCCAACAGGCGAGAGATGTGATTGAGCAAACCTTACCTCGTTTGAGAGAGATGCTTGCTCAACAAGGGATGCAGCTTGCTGATTCGTCCGTTCAACAACAGAATACGGGTCAAGGGCAAGATAGATACAACAATGGTGAGCAACAATCAGGCTCTAACCGCGCAAATGATGGTCAAGGTGATGAAAACCTTGATAGCGGCAGCAATCTTGAATTGAATGTCGCATCAAAGCGTGATGGAATTAGTTATTATGCCTAATATCAGGCCATAACAGCTCGTTAGTGGAAATAACAGGAAGTTAGAGAACAGTATGTCTGCAGAACAAGATCCAACTAAAAAGAAAAGTAAGCTTCTTATTATCATTATTGCCGTAGTCGTTTTACTGCTTGGAGTGGGTGCCGCACTGTTCTTTTTTCTAGGTTCAGATGACGGAGCTTCTGAGTCTCAATCTCAACCCGTTACTGCGATGGTCGCTGTAGAACCTGTCATGTATGTTAATATTCCTCAGCCTTTTTTGTTCAATGTGACGGGTGATAAAAAAGACCGTCTAGTTCAGATAAAAGCACAATTAATGGTACGCGGCAGCAAGAATGAAGATCTTGCTCGTTACCACTCTCCATTAGTAGAAAGCACGCTATTGGCAACATTCGCATCTGCAACGGTTGATCAATTGCGCTCACCAACAGGGCGAGTGGAACTACGCAATAAGGCGACTGAAGATATTAAAGCAAGCCTGGCTCAAGCAGTTGGCCAGCCTGTGATTGAAAAAGTGTTATTCACTGACTTCGTAATTCAATAGGTAATTTGTGACCGATTTATTAAGCCAAGACGAAATTGATGCGCTCTTACACGGCGTAGACGATGTTGAAGACGTTGAAGATGTCTTAGAGACCGAAAATGACAATGCGATCAATTTCGATTTCTCATCTCAAGATCGAATCGTCCGTGGTCGAATGCCGACCCTTGAACTTATTAACGAACGTTTTGCGCGTCATATGCGTATCAGTTTGTTTAATATGTTGCGTAAAACGGCTGAAGTGTCGATCAACGGCGTACAAATGATGAAGTTTGGTGAGTACCAGAACACATTGTATGTACCCACCAGTTTAAACATGGTTCGTTTCCGTCCGTTAAAAGGTACGGCGCTGATCACCATGGAAGCACGTCTTGTTTTTATTCTTGTAGAGAATTTTTTTGGTGGCGATGGCCGTTTTCACGCCAAGATTGAAGGCCGCGAATTCACGCCGACTGAAAGACGAATTATTCAGTTATTACTGAAAATTGTGTTTGAAGATTACAAAGAAGCTTGGTCACCAGTAATGGGAGTTGAGTTTGAATACTTGGATTCTGAAGTGAACCCAAGCATGGCGAACATTGTGAGCCCAACAGAAGTGATTGTTGTGAGTTCATTTCACATTGAAGTGGATGGCGGTGGTGGTGACTTCCACGTCGTTATGCCTTATTCCATGGTAGAACCGATTCGTGAATTGTTGGATGCCGGTGTTCAGTCTGACAAAATGGAAACTGATGTTCGTTGGAGCTCAGCACTTCGTGATGAAATCATGGATGTGCCAGTCAACTTTCGCGTGAACTTGCTTGAACAAGATATTTCCCTGCGTGATCTTATGGAGTTGCGCCCAGGTGATGTTATTCCAATGAACATGCCTGAGCACGCGACCATGTTTGTAGAGGAATTGCCTACATATCGCGTAAAAATGGGACGTTCAGGCGAGAAGCTCGCCGTACAGATTTCTGAAAAGATTCAAAGACCGCATGTGGTTAAAACTGATCTCGCATTTCTAGGCAAAGACTTAATGTCTGAGCTAGAAAATAGCGACGATAACGAATAGCAAAATAGATAAAAGTATAGGAATTGGTAATGGAACCTAGTGAAGATCAAAAGTTAGCAGACGAATGGGCTGCTGCACTTGGTGAAGACCCTTTAGCACCGTCAATTGATGTCGACGACGTGCTCGCTGCACCACTTGATGAGTTAACTGATTCATCGTCTCCGATTTCTGAAGATGAGCGTCGTAAACTGGATACCATCATGGATATCCCAGTGACCATTTCCATGGAAGTTGGCCGCTCTCAGATTAGTATCCGTAATTTACTGCAACTGAACCAAGGTTCGGTTGTCGAGCTAGATAGAATTGCTGGTGAATCACTGGATGTGATGGTTAACGGTACTCTGATTGCGCACGGTGAAGTGGTTGTGGTAAACGACAAATTTGGTATTCGTTTGACTGACGTGATTAGCCAAACAGAACGAATTAAGAAGTTACGTTAATGCGTTTTTCGCCAAAAATATTGGTGGGCTTGTCTCGCGGGATAGCTGGTTTGTTTAGCGGAGTGACGGGCTTGTTTCGTGAAATCACAAGCTTGTCTCGTGGAACATTGGGAGTAGGGCTGTTGTCTGCGCCTTCTATTGCTTTTGCCGCGCCTCCTTCTCTTGATTTAGCGACCACTTTTGGGTCGCTGATTTTCGTTATCGCCTTCATCTTATTTATTGCTTGGTTACTCAAGCGAATGCAAGTGCCAGCGATGTCGAATCAACAAGGCCTAGCCATTGTTAGACAAATTCCTGTTGGAACTAAAGAACGCATTGCGATTGTTCAAGCGGGTGATGAACAGTTCTTAGTCGGCATTACTACGCAATCCATTCAGCTGATCTCTAAGCTCGATAAACCTCTTACTCAGGAGATGCTGGAAAAAAGTACGTTTTCAAGTCAGCTTTCCCAGCTAATAAAAAAAGATGCAAATAAGTAACGGATTTTCGAATTCATCTTACTTTTACCAAATCGGATCATTCCGAACGGTAAAAGTGCTGTTAGTTCAGCTCATTCTTCTCTGCTCTATCGTATTCAGTGGGTCGGTATTTGCGCAGGCCGAAGACGGCACAGTTATCCCTGCGAATACGGCTGGCTCTGAGTCGGTAACCATTAGCTCGATGGAAAAAGATCAAACCACGTCGCAAACCATGACCACAGGCAGCTTAACGGGTAATGGTGGTGGTATTCCTGCCTTTACCATGACGACTAATGCTAACGGTGGTGAAGACTACTCCATCAACCTGCAAATATTGGCCTTAATGACCATGCTTGGCTTCTTGCCTGCAATGGTGATTTTGATGACGTCGTTTACCCGTATTGTTGTGGTGATGTCTATCTTGCGTCAGGCAATGGGCCTACAACAAACGCCTTCGAACCAAGTGATTATTGGTATCGCGATATTTTTGACTTTCTTCATCATGTCGCCGGTGATCAATCAGGTCAACGAGCAAGCGGTTCAGCCTTATCTCAATGAGCAGATATCAGCACGACAGGCCTTTGATGTTGCTCAAGGCCCGATCAAGTCTTTCATGCTTAAACAGACCCGAATCAAAGATCTTGAGACCTTTGTTGAGATCTCAGGAGCGGAAGTGACTAACCCTGAAGACGTTTCAATGGCGGTTCTGATCCCTGCATTTATCACGTCAGAGTTGAAAACGGCTTTCCAGATAGGCTTTATGCTGTTCTTGCCATTTTTGATTATCGATTTGGTGGTGGCCTCGGTATTGATGGCTATGGGTATGATGATGTTGTCACCGATGATTGTATCGCTGCCGTTTAAGTTGATGCTGTTTGTCCTTGTTGATGGTTGGAACTTGATACTCTCCACTCTCGCCGGCAGTTTTGCCTTGTAGCTGGGGGAATAATGAATCCTGAAATATTCGTAGATTTGTTTCGAGACGCACTTTGGATGGTACTTGTAATGGTTTGCGCCATTATTATTCCTAGTCTGCTGATTGGTTTGGTTGTTGCTGTCTTCCAAGCGGCGACGTCTATCAACGAACAAACTCTGAGCTTCCTGCCGCGTTTGATCGTGACGTTATTGGCGTTGATGATGTTTGCTCACTGGATGACTCAGATGATGATGGAGTTCTTTTTTGAACTCATCGAACGCTTGCCGCAAGTTTTGTATTAAACCTATATGGAATACCCAACGAGCCTTGTACTAGAGTGGTTAGCCAATTATTTTTGGCCATACACTCGCATCTCAGCAATGCTGATGGTGATGACGGTAACAGGGGCACGCTTTGTGTCCCCGCGTATCCGTCTGTATTTAGGTTTGGCGATTACCTTTGCTGTGATGCCTGCGATTCCTGCCGTTCCTAAAGAGATAGAACTGCTGTCTTTCCAAGGATTCTTGACGGTATTTGAACAAATCGTGATTGGCGTTGCCATGGGGTTTGTCACCCAGTTCCTGATTCAAACCTTTGTTATGCTCGGTCAGATTCTCGGTATGCAATCGAGCTTGGGCTTCGCTTCTATGGTTGACCCAGCTAACGGGCAGAACACGCCAGTACTTGGCCAACTGTTTATGCTGTTGGCTACCATGTTTTTCTTAGCGACTGATGGTCACTTGAAAATGTTGCAGTTGGTGGTGTTTAGCTTTAAGACCTTGCCGATTGGTAGCGGTTCTTTGACGGCTGTAGACTTTAGAGAACTGGCACTGTGGCTTGGCATCATGTTCAAAACGGCATTAGCGATGTCCTTATCGGGCATTATTGCGCTGCTAACGATTAACCTTTCGTTTGGTGTAATGACGCGCGCCGCACCTCAGCTTAATATATTTTCTTTGGGTTTTGCATTTGCACTACTCGTGGGCCTGTTGCTTTGTTGGTACATCCTTGGCGGCTTATTTAGCCACTATGAACTATTCTGGGTGCAAGGCGAACAACAGATATGTCGTCTAATCCGATTAGATTGCTAGGAGACTGAAATGGCAGAGTCAGACGGTCAAGAACGCACAGAAGACGCCACGCCCAAACGCTTGCAACAGGCCAAAGAAAAAGGGCAGGTTGCAAGATCAAAAGAGTTAGCGTCGGCGTCGGTACTCATTGTCGGTGCAATTTCCTTAATGTGGTTTGGCGAATCAATGGCGAAGGCTTTGTTCGAGGCCATGCAACGCTTGTTTTCTCTGAGCCGTGACGAAATATTTGATACCAATAAACTCCTAGAAATAGCGGGTGGCGCATTGGTGAACCTATTGTTTCCTTTATTCTTGATCCTTATTACTTTGTTCGTTGCTGCAGTTATCGGCGCTGCTGGCGTTGGTGGGGTTAACTTTTCGATGCAAGCAGCGATGCCTAAAGCGTCTAAGCTAAATCCATTGAGTGGTATCAAGCGTATGTTTGGCCTACAAAGTTGGGTCGAACTACTGAAATCTATTTTGAAGGTAGCCCTAGTATCGGGCATGGCCATTTATCTCATTCAAGCTTCTCAGCACGATTTGATGCAGCTGAGCCTGGATGTGTACCCGCAGAATATATTCCACGCTTTAGATATATTGCTTAACTTCATTCTATTGATCAGTTGTACTTTACTCATCGTGGTAGCCATTGATATCCCATTCCAGATCTGGCAACACGCGGATCAACTGAAGATGACCAAACAAGAAGTCAAAGATGAATTCAAAGACACCGAAGGTAAGCCCGAAGTTAAAGGTCGAATTCGCATGCTACAACGGGAAGCCGCTCAACGACGTATGATGGCGGATGTTCCTCAAGCGGATGTGATTGTTACTAACCCCGAGCACTTTTCAGTGGCTTTGCGTTATAAGCAGAATCAAGACAAGGCACCAATTGTGGTCGCTAAAGGGGTTGACCATATGGCGATGAAGATCCGTGAAATCGCCCGTGAAAATGACATCTATATTATTCCAGCACCGCCGTTGGCTAGAGCGCTTTATCACACCACTGAGTTGGAACAACAAATTCCTGACGGTCTATTTACGGCAGTGGCGCAAGTTCTTGCATATGTATTCCAGCTTAAACAGTACCGAAAAAAAGGTGGTGATAGGCCAAAATTGCAAGATTCTAATATGCCGATCCCACCTGACTTACGTCATTAGATCAATTGCTTGAGCTCAGCTGAATGAAGGCTGATAATACCGAGATGACAAAGCCTCTTTTTATTGAGGTGATGGCAATAAATTGACGTGAGATGTTGGTACAGTGTTTGCTATATCAACCCCGAACATTATAAAGCTGATCGTTATAAAGTTGACTATTTTAAACCTGATCATTTTAAACCATTGCAACATAGCTTAGACCTGAGCCTCAATTCGCTTGGTGAGATAGCTACAACATAGCGAAACTGCCCAGATTTATGAAATTCTCCCTGCCTTTTGCGGACAAGCTGCCTAAAATCCCTAACCGTGCCATGCCTGCGATTGGCGCACCCGTTATGGTACTTTCAACGCTTGCTATGGTGGTGTTACCCATTCCAGCATTTTTGTTGGATATGTTTTTCACCTTCAATATTGCCCTGTCTATGGTTGTACTACTGGTTTCTGTATATACCCGTAGGCCTTTAGACTTCGCCGCATTTCCTACCGTACTTTTGATTGCGACTCTACTTCGTTTAGCCTTGAACGTTGCTTCTACGCGTGTGGTATTGCTTCACGGCCATGAAGGTGGCGACGCTGCTGGTAACGTTATTGAAGCGTTTGGTAACGTCGTTATTGGTGGTAACTATGCGGTTGGTTTAGTGGTGTTCTTGATTCTGATGATCATCAACTTCATGGTTGTAACCAAAGGTGCGGGTCGTATCTCGGAAGTAAGTGCGCGTTTTACATTGGACGCTTTACCGGGTAAACAAATGGCAATCGATGCCGATTTGAATGCGGGTTTGATCGACCAAGATCAGGCTCGTACCCGCCGTTTTGATGTAACCAAGGAAGCCGATTTCTACGGCTCGATGGATGGTGCCTCTAAGTTTGTTAAAGGTGATGCGATCGCCGGTATCTTGATCTTGTTCATCAACATTATTGGTGGCTTAAGTATTGGTATGGTTCAGTTTGACCTTGGTTTTGGTGAAGCAATCGAAATCTACACACTATTGACTATCGGTGATGGTCTGGTTGCACAAATTCCGTCTCTATTATTGTCTATCGCAGCAGCGATGATGGTTACGCGTCAAAATACTGATGAAGACATGGGTGAGCAACTTGTCTTCCAAATGTTCGATAACCCGAAAGCCCTAATGATCACTGCCGCTATCCTTGGCATCATGGGTATTGTTCCTGGTATGCCACATTTCTCATTCTTGAGTCTTGCCTTGGTTGCGGGCGCGGGTGCGTACTACATCGATAAAAAGAACAAGAAGAAGGCTGAAAAACCAAACCTTCCTGCTACCGTTGAGGCTAACGGTGAAAAGGGTTCCCAGAAAGAGCTCTCTTGGGACGATGTTCAACCCGTCGATATTATTGGTTTAGAAGTTGGTTATCGTTTGATTCCTCTTGTAGATAGAGATCAAGGCGGTGAACTGCTTGAACGTGTAAAAGGGGTGCGTAAGAAGCTCTCTCAAGATTTTGGCTTTTTGATCCCAGCGGTACACATCCGCGACAACCTAGAATTGACGCCAAATAGCTACCGAATTACCCTGATGGGGGTCGCTGTTGGTGAGGCTGAGATTAAGCCTGATATGGAATTAGCCATTAACCCGGGTCAAGTCTACGGGATGATCGATGGCGAGCCGACGATTGACCCTGCTTTTGGCCTTGAAGCGGTGTGGATTCGTGAAGAGCAGCGTGAACATGCGCAAGCCTTAGGTTATACGGTTGTAGATTCATCAACAGTATTGGCAACACACCTCAGTCAACAGCTAACCAACAATGCATCGCAGCTAATTGGTCACGAAGAAGTTCAGAACCTCCTTGAAATGCTTAGTCGTTCAACCCCTAAACTGGTTGAAGGTTTTGTTCCGGATCAACTGCCACTTGGTGTGGTGGTGAAAGTACTGCAGAATCTATTGAATGAAGCGATTCCAATTCGTGACATTCGAACGATAGTCCAAACTTTGTCGGAGTACTCAAGTAAGAGTCAAGAACCTGACATATTGACAGCGGCTGTTCGTATCTCATTGAAACGACTAATTGTTCAAGAAATCAATGGTATAGAGCCAGAACTACCTGTGATAACCCTAATTCCTGAGCTGGAACAAATCTTGCATCAAACCATGCAGGCATCCGGCGGTGAATCTGCTGGTATCGAACCTGGTTTAGCCGAACGTTTACAGAGTTCTCTCAGCCACGCCACACAAGAGCAAGAGCTGAAAGGGGAGCCAGCTGTGTTACTGACCTCTGGTGTATTACGCTCGACTTTGGCTAAGTTCGTGAAAAACACGATCCCAAGCTTGAGAGTTTTATCTTACCAAGAGATACCGGACGAAAAGCAGATACGCATAGTACAAGCTGTTGGTAATTAAGCCGCCTAATTAGAACGGACGATCGAATTGAAAATTAAACGATTTTTTGCAAAAGATATGCGAACTGCGCTGCTCCAAGTTAAAGAAGAACTTGGCTCAGAAGCTGTGATCATGTCTAACAAAAAGGTCGCAGGTGGCGTGGAAATTGTTGCCGCTATTGATGGTGAATCTAGTCCATCGACAGCAAGCCCAAGATTAAACAAACCTCAGCAGCCTGCGCAAAGTCAATACACGCAAATGGCAGCGCCTGCGGTTCCTGCAGGACGTCGCCAATTAGATGATGACAAAGTCAGCCTACAGTCGAATACTGAAGGCGGACGCTCAATGACCAAGCGTTTCGCGAACATGCTTAAGCAATATAGCCATGGCGCAGACGAAGATTCGCAACATCGTGCAGAAAATGAAGATTCGTTGTCAGCGTTACTTAATCGCCAAACTGGCAGCAGTCATCAGTCTCACGGTCATCAAAGCTTGCCTAGTCATAAAGGGTCTCAAAGCAACCAACAGTCACCGTCTCGTAATAGCAATATAGATTCTGCGTTTGCTCGTGAAACTGGCCTATCTAAGTTGATTGCTGAAGACCGCAGAGTAGAGCGCCCAGCGCCTCGTTTGGATCCTACTCGTTACGATCGTGGTCGTGACCCCGTTCAATCCAAAGGTTCTGACACCGAAATGGAAACGATGCGTGAAGAGATGACTTCAATTCGTCGCTTGTTAGAACATCAAGTATCAGGATTAATGTGGCAAGAAGTTGAACGTCGCGAACCTTTGAGAGCGATGCTGATAAAGCGTCTTGAGCGCATGGGTGTTTCAGCTGAGCTTGCGGACCAGATGGCCTGCTACATTCCTGAAGACACCAAACCAGCGCGTGCTTGGAAAGCTTTGCTAGCATTGGTTGCTGACCAAATCTCTGTAACACAAAAAGATATTTTAAAACGCGGCGGTATTGTGGCCTTACTGGGCCCGACCGGCGTAGGTAAAACAACGACCGTTGCTAAACTAGCTGCACGTGCCGCCATGGAATATGGCGCAGACAATGTTGCACTAGTGACAACTGACACATATCGCATAGGTGCACATGAGCAGTTATCAATTTATGGTCGAATTATGGGTTGTCCGGTAAGAGTTGCTAAAGATTCTAGTGAATTGGCCGATGTAATATATCAATTACGTAATCGTCGCCTAATTCTGGTTGATACTGCCGGTATGGGACAGCGAGATGTTCGCTTATCTGAGCAGTTAGACACATTGATGCAAGAGAGTGGTTCAGTCATTAATAGTTACCTTGTGTTGCCCGCAACCGCGCAACGTAAAGTACTACAAGAGACGATAGAACACTTTCGAAGAATCCCGTTGTCGGGATGCATCCTAACTAAGCTGGATGAATCTCTAAGTTTAGGAGAGTTCATCAGTGTAGTAATACAAAATGCATTACCAGTTGCTTACATAGCAAATGGTCAACGAGTTCCTGAAGATATCGTCATAGCTCAGCCAAAGTACATGATTGCTAAGGCTAACGAGTTATTAGAAAAATCTACAGAGAATGAACCTCATTACTGGAATAGCGATTCTGAAGGGCTCTAGGCGGCGGATAAATATGAATGAAAATATGATACATGATCAAGCTAGCGGCCTCCGTCGCTTAACCAAGCCTTCATTAACAAAAGTTATTGCTGTAACGGGTGGTAAGGGTGGAGTAGGTAAATCTAATGTGACGTTAGGTATGGCTATTTGTATGGCTCGCCAAGGCAAAAAAGTCATGGTGCTGGACGCCGATCTAGGGCTCGCCAATGTAGACATTATGCTGGGTATTCGCTCTAAACGAAATCTTGGACATGTGTTGGCTGGCGAGTGTGAACTGAAGGATGCGATTGTTGAAGGACCGCATGGAATTAGAATAATTCCAGCGACATCTGGCACACAAAGCATGACTGAACTGTCACACGCCCAACATGCGGGCTTGATTCGTGCGTTTGGTTCGCTAGAAGATGAGATGGATATCTTACTTGTCGACACGGCTGCTGGTATATCTGATATGGTAATCAGCTTCTCAAGAGCTGCGCAGGATGTAGTTGTGGTCGTTTGTGATGAACCAACCTCGATTACAGATGCATATGCCTTAATCAAGCTGTTGAGTAGAGAGCATCAAGTTCAGCGATTCAAAGTTGTTGCAAATATGGTCAGAAGCTACCGCGAAGGCCGAGAATTATTTGCAAAGTTGACTTTGGTCACAGAGCGCTTCTTGAATGTGAGCCTGGAACTCGTAGCATGTATTCCTTTAGATGATAAAGTACGTCAATCAGTCAAGAGACAGAAAATCGTAGTAGATGCGTATCCTCGCTCTCCTGCTGCATTGGCAATCAGCTCATTGGCAAATAAAGCATTGACCTGGCCAATACCAAGAACACCAAGTGGGCACTTGGAGTTTTTCGTTGAAAGGCTGCTGAACCGTACTGAATTTGTAGAGGAACCATTTGGTGAATAAAGCGCTTACTTACGACCAGCATGCTAATCACAATAGCCAACAGGCTTTTTTTGAGAAGTACTCTGTGTTGGTTAAACGTATCGCTCATCACTTGTTGGGGCGATTACCGCCTAATGTATTGGTTGATGACTTAATTCAAGCCGGCATGATCGGCTTGATTGAAGCGCAACAAAACTATGATGGTACCAAAGGCGCAAGCTTTGAGACGTATGCAGGCATCCGAATTCGCGGGGCGATGTTGGATGACATTCGTCGTGGGGATTGGGTACCAAGATCGGTTCATAAAAATAACCGAGAAATCAGCAGTGCAATCGCGAAATTGGAGGGGACTCTCAACCGCGACCCAAGTGATGCCGAAGTGGCAAAGCATATGGGACTCAGTTTAGACCAATATCATAGTGCTTTAACGGATATTAATTGCTCAAGACTGGTTGGGATCGAAGATTTAGGCGTCTCAGATGATGTAATATCTCCGAATGAAGATTCTCAAGATAACACGCCTTTTCAAGGCGTTGCTGATGAGTCATTCCGCCAAGCTTTGATCGATTCAATAAAACAGCTTCCAGAAAGGGAAGGCCTAGTGCTTTCGCTTTATTACGACGAAGAACTCAATTTAAAAGAGATTGGGGAAGTGTTAGGTGTCAGCGAATCTCGCGTTAGCCAAATACTGAGCCAATCTATGCAGCGTTTACGCACTAAGTTAAGTGCTTGGACACAGAACGACTAACAACACTGATTTACTCAGTGGAGGCTAATTTGAACAAAAACATGAAAATTCTCATTGTTGATGACTTTTCAACGATGCGCCGAATTGTTAAAAACCTACTTCGTGATCTAGGTTTCAACAACACTCAAGAAGCAGATGATGGCTTGACCGCATTACCTATGCTGAAAAAAGGCGAATTTGATTTCGTGGTAACTGACTGGAACATGCCTGGCATGCAAGGTATTGACCTGCTAAAACACATTCGCGCGGATGCGGAACTTAAGCACCTTCCAGTGCTTATGATCACAGCAGAAGCGAAGCGTGAGCAGATCATTGAAGCAGCTCAAGCGGGTGTAAATGGTTACATTGTGAAGCCTTTCACTGCTGCAACGCTGAAAGAGAAACTTGATAAGATTTTTGATCGCTTATAAGCATCAATAAGTTTTAGGCACCTCTAGGTAAACACTGACAGAAAAGTTATCTGTTTATCTCGATAGCCTAAGCGTACACAGTATGCGGAGTAAGGCCGAACTCAGGATGATTTCATTAGAACAAGCAAAACAATTAGTAGAGCTGCTTGAGAACGACGAGCAGCAAGGTGCTGATTCTCTTGTTAGAAGCATTTATGAAGACAACTTTAGTCTTCAAGACAATCCAATGCTTCAAGAAATAGGTAGTTTGACTCGTGACCTCCATGACTCTTTGACACAATTTAATTTCGATGAGCGCATCAGCGTTATCGCAAATGATGAAATCCCTGATGCAAGGGATCGCCTTCAATATGTCATTGATAAAACGGAAGTTGCGGCAAATAAAACGATGGACGCTGTCGATCGCTGTATGCCAATAGCAGACAACCTACACGAGTGTTTACTTCAAGTAAGGCCTCAATGGAATGAACTGATGCATGGCCGCATTGAGCTGGCACAATTTAAAGCTTTATGTCACCGCATTGATGGATTGCTTGTCCAAGTAGAAGGCGATAGTACCGAACTACGTGGACAACTGACTGAAATCTTGATGGCTCAGGATTTCCAAGATTTAACTGGGCAGATAATTAGCAAAGTTATTACCTTGGTAAATGAGGTTGAAGGACGTTTGGTCGAGATTCTTACTGTATTCGGTGCGAATCAGGTAGAGCCAACGCCAAAATCAGAGAAGAAAGCGTCTATTGCTCCTGAAGGTCCAATTTTGAACCCAGAAGAACGCGAAGACGCTGTTGCATCTCAAGATGAAGTCGACGATTTGTTATCCAGTCTTGGATTTTAAAGGTAACGTATGAGCTACGATTTAGACGAAGATATTCTTCAGGACTTTTTAGTCGAAGCAGGAGAAATCCTTGAACTCTTATCAGAACAACTGGTAGAGCTTGAGAATAATCCTGACGACAAAGACCTATTAAATGCTATTTTCCGTGGTTTCCATACAGTAAAAGGTGGTGCTGGTTTCCTAGCATTAACTGAGCTGGTGGATACTTGTCATGGTGCTGAGAATGTGTTCGACATTCTAAGAAACGGCCAACGCAGCGTAACGTCAGGTTTGATGGATACGATGCTACGCGCTCTAGATACAGTAAATGTACAGTTTCAAGCCGTGCAAGATCAGGAGCCTTTAGTGCCAGCTGATCAAGTTTTATTGGATGAGCTTCACCGTCTCTGTAAACCACAGTCTGCCGATGAAGTTGCCCTAGTAGAGTCCCCAGCCCCAGTAATCGCTGAGCCAGTTTTTGAGACGCCTGCTGAACCAATCGTTGAAAGCTCAAGCCTTAATGCATCTTCAGTTGATGATATCTCTGAAGATGAGTTTGAGCGCCTACTTGATGAACTTCATGGCAAAGGTGGCTCACCGACAACGGCTTCTACCCCAACACCGCCGCCAGCACCTCAGTCAGTTTCTGACAGCGGTGATATTACTGACGACGAATTTGAAAAATTATTAGATGAACTGCATGGTGCGGGTAAAAGCCCGACAGCGGTAAGTTTAGCGCCACCAGCTCCGCCAGCACCTTCTGCCGCACCAGTTTCGGCGAAGTCTGAAGGTGATGATCTGATGAGCGATGAAGAGTTTGAGAAGTTACTTGACCAGTTACATGGTTCAGGTAATGGGCCAACTATTGAAGAGCTGGATGCGGCCACTAAACCTGCCGCAGCGAAGCCTGAGCCTGTTGCTCCTGCTCCACAAGCAGCTCCAAAGCCGAAGCCTCAGCCATCTGCGCCCGTCGCTGTAAAAGCAGCACCCGCGAAAGCTGAAGTTAAAACGCCAGCGAAGAAACAACAAGCCGACGCAACGGTTCGTGTCGATACATCAACACTTGATACCATCATGAACATGGTGGGTGAATTGGTGTTGGTTCGTAACCGACTTGTGAGCCTAGGCTTAAACAGTAACGATGAAGAAATGGCGAAAGCCGTCTCTAACTTAGATGTTGTTACCGCAGACCTACAAGGCGCGGTAATGAAGACTCGTATGCAACCGATCAAGAAAGTATTTGGTCGTTTCCCTCGAGTTGTCCGCGACCTTGCTCGTAGCTTGAAGAAAGACATTGTTCTTGAGATGCGCGGTGAAGAGACGGACCTTGATAAGAACTTAGTTGAAGCACTTGCTGATCCCCTGATTCACTTGGTGAGAAACTCTGTCGACCATGGTATTGAAATGCCGGAAGACCGTGTTGCTGTGGGTAAATCACAAACGGGTAAAGTGATTCTTTCCGCCTCTCAAGAAGGTGACCACATTGAACTGGCTATCGTTGATGACGGTGGTGGTATGGACCCTGATAAGCTTCGTGCTATTGCGGTTAAACGTGGTCTGATGGACGAAGATGCCGCATCTCGTTTATCAAATAAAGAGTGCTTCAACCTGATTTTTGCTCCTGGCTTCTCAAGCAAAGAGCAGATCTCGGATATCTCAGGTCGTGGTGTAGGCATGGACGTTGTGAAAACAGCGATCAACACACTGAATGGCTCGATTGATATCGATTCAGAGATGGGACAAGGCACCAAGATTACGATCAAGGTTCCATTGACTCTAGCGATTCTACCAACTTTGATGGTCGGTGTTGCAGGTCACCCATTCGCATTGCCATTGGCATCTGTAAACGAGATCTTCCACTTAGATTTAAGCCGCACAAATGTGGTTGATGGTCAGCTGACTATCATCGTTCGCGATAAGTCTATTCCGTTGTTCTACTTGCAAAACTGGCTGGCACCTAAAGCGGGCATTGTTGAGCTACGCAAAGGGCACGGACATGTTGTTATCGTACAACTTGGTAGTCAACGTGTTGGTTTTGTTGTCGATACGCTTATTGGTCAAGAAGAAGTAGTCATCAAGCCACTTGATAAACTACTACAAGGCACGCCAGGAATGGCAGGCGCGACAATTACAAGTGACGGACACATTGCATTGATTCTAGATGTGCCGGACTTGTTGAAGCAGTACGCAGCTGCGTCAAGAATTTAATTTAAGGATAAATATGGCGATTAAAGTATTAGTCGTTGATGATTCGAGCTTTTTTCGTCGTCGCGTTAGCGAGATCATCAATTCAGAGGCTCGCCTAGAAGTCATCGATGTAGCAGTAAACGGTAAAGAAGCGGTTGAGAAAGCGAAACAGCTAAGACCGGACGTAATTACGATGGACATCGAGATGCCTGTTATGGACGGTATTACAGCCGTTCGTGAAATTATGGCCGCGTCTCCGACGCCTATTTTGATGTTTTCATCGTTAACGCATGATGGCGCGAGAGCAACGTTGGATGCGTTAGACGCAGGTGCTCTAGACTTCCTACCAAAGAAGTTTGAAGACATTGCGCGTAACCGAGATGATGCAGTCGCATTGCTTCAACAGCGTGTGATTCAGATTGCCGCAAAGCGTGCGTTTATGCGCCGTACACCGGTTGCACCAAGAGCTACGGCAACAACTTCTACGTCGACATCAACACCATTACGTCAACCGATTTCAGCGGCAGCTTCGGCTGTGAAGCCAACTGTGGCTTCAACTGCGAAGTTCAGAGCATCGGGTAAAAAGTATCAGTTGACAGCAATTGGTACGTCTACAGGCGGCCCAGTTGCACTACAGAAAATTTTGACACGCATCCCTGCACACTACCCGCATCCAATTGTGTTAGTTCAGCATATGCCAGCTACGTTTACCGCCGCTTTTGCTAGCCGATTGAATACATTGTGTAAGATTGAAGTTCGTGAAGCTCAAGACGGAGATGTGTTGAAACCTGGAGTGGCTTATCTTGCACCAGGCGGTAAGCAGATGATGATTGATGGCCGCGCAGGGTCCGCACGCCTAAGAATTATTGATGGCGGCGATCGAATGAATTACAAGCCTTGTGTGGATGTAACCTTCGGTTCTGCTGCGAAAATCTACGGTGACAAAGTCTTGTCTATGATTCTGACCGGAATGGGTGCTGATGGTCGAGAAGGTTCGCGTATGTTGAAGACCGCGGGCTCGACGATCTGGGCACAAGACGAAGATAGTTGTGTTGTATATGGTATGCCTCAAGCTGTAGCAAAAGCTGGCATTTCTACTGAAGACCTACCTCTAGACCGCATTGCGGAAAGAATTTTGGTTGAAGTTGGGTTAGCTTAGGTAAATCGAAATGATTGTTTGGAGTGTTGCAAACCAAAAAGGTGGTGTTGGTAAAACAACCACGACCGTGACCTTGGCAGGGCTACTTGCTTTGAAAGGGCACCGAGTGTTGTTGGTTGATACTGACCCACATGCATCACTAACCACGTATCTGGGTTACGACTCAGATAACGTGGAGTCAAGTCTGTTTGATCTTTTTCAACTGCGAGAGTTTACTGCTCAGACGGTAAGACCTTTGATTTTGCAAACGGAAGTCGAAGGTATCGATATTATTCCTGCACACATGTCATTGGCGACATTAGACCGTGTCATGGGTAATCGCAGCGGCATGGGTTTGATCTTAAAGCGAGCTTTGGCTGCTTTAAAAAATGACTACGATTATGTGCTTATCGATTGTCCTCCAATTCTTGGTGTGATGATGGTCAACGCATTGGCTGGCAGCGATCGTATTTTGATTCCAGTACAGACTGAGTTCTTGGCTATGAAAGGCTTAGAGCGCATGATCCGCACTTTGGCTATCATGCAAAAGTCACGCAAAACACCGTTTAAAGTGACGATTGTCCCTACGATGTACGACAAGCGAACCAAAGCATCGCTGCAAACATTAACTCAGCTTAAAGATGACTATCCGAACCAAGTTTGGACATCTGCTGTTCCTATTGATACCAAATTTAGAGATGCGAGCTTAAAACGCTTACCAGCATCTCATTTTGCATCGGGTAGCCGTGGTGTATTTGCTTATAAACAGCTGCTTATTTATCTCGAGAGGTTGGCGATAAATGAGCGCGAATAAAGAATTAACAGTGGAGCGACCAAGTCTATCAAGTGAACAAGCACTGGATGACTACTTTACTGCGCTATTAGGCGATGAAAACTTTGAATCTGATGAGTTTTTTGTTGACGAGCCTAGCGACGAACCACAATCTGAAGAGCCAGAGCCAGAGCCAGAGCCAGAGCCAGAGCCAGAGCCAGAGCCAGAGCCAGAGCCAGAGCCAGAGCCAGAGCCACAAATTACTACAAATTACTCAAGCTACGCAGAAATACGCGCGGCTGAGTTTGAGGTTCCAAACCTTGAGGATGTTCAGAAGCTACTGAGCCGTTTAGAGGCGACCAATGTTGTTGATGATCTGAACCTCGATGAATTGATGGATCAAAATACGCAGAAAATTGCGCAGCAAGCAGACATGCAAATGTTCGATGCCGCTGTCGAAACAGTTCAAGTATCTGCGGAACCTGAAATTCAAGATTGGAATCTTCCAGAACCGGATTTATCCATTACTGCAAAGCCTCAAGTAGAATTGCCGCAAGCTCAGGATGAATTGGTAGAAACTGAACAAATAGAAGCGAAAGCCGAACATCCTGATACAGAGGTTGAAGATCCTGAAATGGACGCTCAAGATCCTGACATCGAGAGTGCTATCGAGCCGGAAACTCAAGCCGGAGGCGCTGACCAGTTCACCTCGTGGGAAAGTACGGCTCGAACAGAAGATTTTCAAGTCTTGTATTTTGATGTGAACGGTGTGACTTTTGCGGTGCCACTTGATGAGCTAGGTGGTATCCATCGACTTGAAGAGTTAAGTCACATTATTGGTAAGCCTGCTTGGTATTTGGGTTTGCAAACCAACCGTGATAGCCAATTAGATGTGGTCGATACCGCAAAGTGGGTGATGTCTGAGAAACTATCGGGTGACGAATACAAAGAAAACTATCAATATATAGTCATGCTTGGAGAAAGCTTGTGGGGCCTTGCGGGCACCGAGTTAAAAGGCACCGAGCTACTTAATACAGATAAAGTACGTTGGCGAGAAATGGCAGGGAAACGCCCATGGCTCGCCGGTATGGTAAAAGAAAAAATGTGTGCTTTGATCCATGTTGAAGCATTAATCGCCATGCTAAATGCAGGGCTAGATGTAAAAGCATTAAGCTAGTAATAAGCATCAAGTTAATAATAGTGGTCGGTAACGACGGCAAGAGGATTATCTATGTCTCATATGAGTGAAATTGAAGTAAGAAAAGATCAAACGAATGATGAAGTACTTCAATGGGTGACATTCCAACTGGAAGAAGAAACTTACGGCATTAACGTAATGCAGGTTCGTGAAGTTCTGCGTTATAGCGAGATTGCTCCAGTACCGGGTGCTCCAGACTACGTTCTAGGTATTATCAACCTACGTGGTAACGTTGTTACCGTTATCGACACTCGTTCTCGCTTTGGTTTGATGCAAGGTGAAATCACGGATAACACTCGTATCATCGTTATTGAATCTGAGCGTCAAGTTATCGGTATTCTAGTGGATAGCGTTGCTGAGGTGGTTTACCTACGTTCTTCTGAGATCGACACAACTCCAAGTGTGGGTACTGATGAAAGTGCTAAGTTCATCCAAGGTGTAAGTAACCGTGAAGGCAAGCTGCTTATTTTAGTAGATTTAAACAAACTACTAAGCGAAGACGAATGGGATGAGATGGCTCATCTGTAATGTTTGAAGCGCTCCCTATAAGCCCTGTTGCTCTACTCGTTGGAGTCGGGGTTTTTACGTTATTCATTGTTGTTTTGATTAGCAAAGTAAAAAGTGCGATTCAAAAGCAGCTCGATCAGTCACGCCTGCAAGTTCGAAATTTGGACAAAGAGCTTCAAAAATCGAGTAAGCAATTACTTGAGGTTCGCTCTGTAGTAATTGGCCTTGGCCAAAAAGTGACTGAACAGCAAGATCTGATAAAACACTTGAATGAACGTATTGTTGAGCTAGAGCATGTTGATACCGACGGACGCTTGTACACACGAGCAACGAAAATGGTTCAACTTGGCGCTGGGATTAACGAATTGATCGAAGAATGTGAATTGCCTAAAGCTGAAGCCGAGCTAATGATGTCTTTGCAGAATAAGCTTGCTGGTAAGGAAAAAATTCCTTCGCTAACAAGTAATCCTTCATCGTTTGATGAACAGCCAACAGCCTCTCGTGATCGCAGAGACCCTCCTCGACGTCGTTAAATTGAGCGCTGAAAGCGTATTAGGCACTTTATGTTTATTGTGCACAACTCTTAAAAAGAAGCCTCGGCTTCTTTTTTTATACCTGTCATTTTATTTATAGAACGATGTTTATAAGTGACTGTATCTATGAGGATATCTTCTATTGGGATAAAAATGTGTAAATTGTGATGCGGTGGTAACAGTTTCTTACGGAGTTTGTTCTATCGAAAACGCCTAGTCCTGTTTTGTCACCATATTGGTGTGCTACTATAGCCCTTTCATTACTCGACTAAATTTACCTATGCTAGAAGTCTCAAATTTAACTGCTATTCGTGACGACAGGGTTCTGTTTGAATCGTTATCTTTTCAATTGAAACCGGGTGAATTGGTTCAAGTTGAAGGTCGAAACGGTACCGGGAAAACGACACTCCTTAGGATTATTACAGGGTTAGGCGACCGTGATGAAGGCACTATTTCTTGGGATGGCGATTCTATTGAATCGAGTCGAGATGTTTATCATCAAAATCTCCTTTTTCTTGGGCATCAAACTGGCGTTAAACGCGAGCTCAGTGCTTATGAGAATCTGAGTTTTTACCAGTCGATTCATAGTGACGGCACAACTAAAGAAGAGCTTTATCAAGCTTTGGCTCAAGTAGGTCTTGCTGGAAGAGAAGATGTGCCCGCCGGTCAACTTTCAGCGGGTCAACAGCGCCGAGTGGCATTAGCACGACTGTGGTTGAGTAAGCAAATGTTGTGGATTTTAGACGAGCCGCTAACAGCTATAGATAAGCAGGGTGTCAAAGTTTTGGAGTCTCTTTTTTCTCAGCATGCAGATAACGGCGGTATTGTGTTGTTAACCACACACCAAGACATGTTTGCTGATAGCCCTAAACTAAGAAAAATTAAGTTGGGTGATTAATATGATCTCTTCAATGACCACGATCATTCGACGTGAACTGCTGATTGCGTTTAGACGCCAAGCGGATATTTTTAACCCTTTGTGGTTTTTTATCATTGTAATTACCCTTTTTCCTTTAAGTATTGGCCCTGAGCCAAATCTACTTGCACGCATTGCCGCGGGTATTGTTTGGGTGGCCGCTTTACTTTCTGCGTTGCTCTCTCTAGAGCGCCTCTTCCGAGATGATTTTCAAGATGGAGCTCTCGAGCAGATGATGCTGATGCCCATCCCGTTGCAGTTGGTAGTCTTGTCCAAGGTCATAGCACACTGGTTATTGACCGGGTTACCATTAATTTTGATCAGTCCGTTATTGGCTGTGCTGCTTTCTTTGGATTTCGATACTTGGTTATCGGTTGTCTTAACGTTGTTGGTTGGTACGCCAGCATTGAGCTTTATCGGTGCGATTGGTGTTGCTCTAACGGTAGGGCTTCAGAAAGGCGGTGTGCTTTTAAGCTTACTTATTTTGCCGTTGTATATCCCAATTCTTATTTTTGCTACATCAGCGATTGATGCGGCAGCACTAGGTGTTGCGTATAACGGTCAATTAGCGGTTCTTGGTGCGATGTTGATGGGTGCGATGACTCTAACGCCTTTTGCGATCAGTGCCGCACTTAGAGTTAGTGTGAACTGATAACGATACGGTTATCGTATAGCTAATGTGAACCAAAAGCCTCGACCGGACTCATAGAGTCAGCAAAACTGAAAGCAAGACAAAATAAATTATTATAATTATAGCTTTAATAGCTGTAAGCAATATGAAGTAAGAGTGAGATTACAACATGTGGAAATGGCTCCATCCCTACGCCAAAGCAGAAACATCCTATCAGCTTGCTGGTAAATTTCTGCCATGGTTCTCGATCCTAGCGCTATTGTGTTTATCCGCCGGTACGGTTTGGGGGTTAGCATTTGCGCCTTCAGATTACCAACAAGGTGATAGCTTTCGAATCATCTACATCCATGTCCCTTCTGCAATTTGGTCTATGGGCGTGTACATGTCTATGGCGATTGCTGCCTTTATCGGCTTAGTATGGCAGGTAAGGCTATCTGACATGGCGGCATTGGCTATGGCGCCGATCGGTGCTGTATTTACCTTCATCGCACTGTTAACGGGTGCTGTTTGGGGGAAGCCAATGTGGGGTGCTTGGTGGGTTTGGGATGCACGATTGACCTCAGAGCTTATTCTTCTATTCCTATACTTGGGTGTGATTGCCTTACACCACGCGTTTGATGACCAAAAAACAGCAGCAAAAGCGGCTGGAATTCTGGCTATCGTAGGCGTAATCAACCTACCTATTATTCACTTTTCAGTAGAGTGGTGGAACACACTTCACCAAGGCGCGACGATCACTAAGTTTGATCAGCCTTCTATATCTAGTGACATGCTATGGCCGCTTCTTCTCAACATCTTCGGCTTCGCCTTTTTCTTTGGTGCTGTGACTATGGTTCGTTTTAGAAATGAAATCATCAGTAAAGAAAGTCACCGTCCATGGGTTCGCAAGCTTGCGGCCGAAAAAGCGTAGTAGGGTAGGTAATTATGTATTTTGAATCTTTAAGTGATTTCTTTGCTATGGGGGGCTACGCCTCATATGTATGGAGTGCATTTGGAATCACATTCTTCGCGATGATCGTCTTATTAGTCGTAAGCGTTCGTCGTGGTAAGCAATTACTCAGTGAAGTACAAGCTAAGATTGATCGTCAAGCTCGTATCGATGCAGCAAAAAATATGGAGAACACTCTATGAACCCAAGACGTAAAAAGAGGCTAGGTATTATCTTAGCGATCTTTTTTGGTATCAGTGCAACTGTTGGATTGATGGTTTACGCACTTAACCAGAACATGGATCTGTTCTACACACCAACTGAGCTTGTTAATGGTAAAGACGGTAAAAAACCTGAAGTTGGCCAGCGCTTGCGTATTGGTGGCATGGTTGTAGTCGGTTCTGTAAGCCGTGACAACGAATCACTACGTGTAAGCTTTGATTTGAAAGATGTTGGTCCTAAAGTAACGATTTTATACGATGGCATTCTTCCTGATCTTTTCCGTGAAGGACAAGGTATTGTTGCTCAAGGCGTTCTAAAAGATGCGACAACAATTGAAGCGTTCGAAGTATTAGCGAAACACGATGAAGAGTACATGCCTTCTGAAGTTGCTGAAGCAATGAAGAAGACCCATGAGCCAATGCAGTACTCGACAGAACAAAAAGAAGGAAGTGCTCAATGATAGCCGAGATCGGCCACTTTGCCATGATCCTGTCCTTAGGGCTGGGACTGCTATTGAGTGTGCTCCCACTGTATGGGGCCGCTCGAAATAACACGTTATTGATGAACAGTGCTCGACCGTTGTCATGGGGTATGTTCGGATTCCTAGCGATTTCGTTTTTCATCTTGTGTTACGCGTTCTACACCAATGATTTTACGATTCAATACGTTGCAAGTAACTCAAACAGCCAACTTCCTTGGTACTACCGTATAACAGCGGTTTGGGGTGCGCACGAAGGCTCTTTACTACTTTGGGTTCTAATCCAAGCGGGTTGGACGGTTGCTGTTGCGACGTTTAGCCGTGGTATGCCTCAAGAGTCGGTTGCTCGCGTACTTGCGATTATGGGTTTGATTACTGTCGGCTTCTTGCTGTTCATTATCGTAACGTCTAACCCATTCTTACGTACACTGCCTTTCTTCCCTGTCGATGGCCGTGACTTGAACCCACTATTGCAAGATCCGGGTTTGATTATTCACCCGCCAATGCTTTACATGGGTTATGTAGGTTTCTCGGTAGCGTTCTCTTTTGCTATTGCTTCTCTAATGAGTGGTCGTTTAGATACGGCATGGGCTCGTTGGTCTCGTCCTTGGACAATCGCGGCTTGGTTATTCCTAACAGTAGGTATCGCACTAGGTTCATGGTGGGCTTACTACGAACTTGGCTGGGGTGGCTGGTGGTTCTGGGATCCAGTAGAAAACGCTTCATTCATGCCTTGGTTGGCTGGTACTGCGTTAATGCACTCGCTTGCGGTAACAGAAAAGCGCGGCACGTTTAAAGCTTGGACCGTTTTACTTGCGATTTCTGCGTTCTCATTAAGCTTACTAGGTACGTTCCTAGTTCGTTCGGGCATCTTGGTTTCGGTTCACGCGTTCGCATCAGATCCAGCTCGCGGTATGTTTATTCTAGGTTTCCTAGTCTTCGTTATTGGTGGCTCACTGCTGTTGTTTGCTGTTAAAGGCGCATCGGTTCGTGTTCGCGGTAATTTTGATTTGGTTTCTCGTGAAAACGCACTACTTGGCAACAACGTATTGTTGATTGCGGCGTTAGTGGTTGTGTTAGTCGGTACGTTATTACCATTAGTTCACAAACAGTTAGGTCTGGGTTCGGTTTCTATCGGTGCACCATTCTTTGACATGTTGTTCTTCTGGTTAATGATTCCGTTCTCGTTCCTATTGGGTATCGGTCCACTTATCCGTTGGAAGCGTGACAACCTGTCTAAGCTTATTAAGCCAATGTTGGTTTCGGGTATTTTCTCGTTAGGTTTAAGCGCGCTAATGGTGACCCTGCTGGCTGACCGCTTCAGTGGTACGGCTTATACCGGTTGGGTAATGGCGTTCTGGATCTTCTTCATGCACGGCTTTGAGCTGCATGAGCGTGCAACTCACCGTCATACCTTCATGAAAGGCCTAACTAAACTGCCTCGTAGCCATTGGGCGATGATCTGTGGTCACATAGGTTTAGCCGTCACCGTAATTGGTATCGCGATGGTGCAAAACTACAGCATTGAACGTGATGTTCGTTTGGCACCTGGAGAGAGCTACCAGCTTGAAGAGTACAGCTTCTTGTTCACAGGCGTTCGTGACAAAGACGGCCCTAACTACGATGGTTATATTGCTGACTTTGAAATTACAAAAGAAGGCAAATACATCAACACGCTTCATGCTGAAAAACGTTTCTATACGACTGCCAAGTCCATGATGACTGAAGCTGCGATTGACCGCGGCGTAACACGTGACTTATACATCGCAATGGGCGAGCGCTTAGACGACAACAAATCTTGGGCTGTACGTATTTACTACAAACCATTTGTACGTTGGATCTGGGCTGGTTCTTTGATCATGTCGATCGGTGGTGTTATTGCCATCAGTGACCGTCGTTACCGTTTCCGTAAGCCAACGAAAAAATCGGCTCAAGAGCAGGAGGCTTAACTCGAATGAACAAAAAGATTTTATTCATTCCATTGATCGCGTTCCTGGTTCTTGCTGGAATCTTTGCAACTCAGTTGATGCGCAATCAGTCGGGTGATGACCCGACTAAGCTTGAATCAGTATTGATCGGTAAACAGGTTCCTGAGTTTGGTTTAGAAGACTTAGAGCAACCCGGTAAGTTTCATGATCAAGCGATTTTCAAAGGTGAGCCATTGCTCCTTAACGTGTGGGCTACTTGGTGTCCTACTTGTTATGCAGAGCACTCTTATCTGAACAAGCTTGCTGATCAAGGCGTTAAGATCATTGGTCTTAACTACAAAGATGACCGTAATAAAGCGGTAGGTTGGTTAAATGAGCTGGGTAACCCTTACCTGATCAGTTTATTCGATGGCAACGGTATGTTAGGTCTCGACCTTGGCGTATATGGCGCTCCTGAGACTTTCCTAATTGATGCTAACGGCGTAGTTCGTTACCGCCATGTGGGCGACGTGAACCCAACTAACTGGGCATCGAAGCTTGAGCCGATGTATCAAGAGTTGTTGGAGGAGGCGAAATGATTAAAAAGGCATTGATAACGCTGTTCGCCACGTTCGCCATTTCTGCGACTGTTTTGGCAGCTCCTATCGAATTTCATGAATTTGATACGGTTGACCAAGAGCAACAATTTAAAGACTTGAGCAATACGCTTCGTTGCCCAAAATGTCAGAACAACACGATTGGTGATTCGAACGCAGAGCTTGCGGTCGACTTGCGTCAAAAAGTGTATGAGATGACAAAAGATGGCAAGTCTGAGCAAGAAATTATTGATTACATGATTGCTCGTTACGGTAACTTTGTAACGTACAACCCGCCACTGACCTTAGCGACATCGATCCTTTGGGTTGGCCCATTTTCGGTAGTTGTGTTTGGATTCGGTTTGATCATTTTACGAAGCAGAAAGTCAAAGTCGAAAGCAGTAGAGTCAGATAAAGACTGGGATGCAGACAAAGAAGCACGTTTAAAAGCGTTACTCGACGAAGAGAACGACGGAGATAAACAGTAATGACTCTATTTTGGATTTCTACAATTGTCCTTTCGCTAGCCGCAGTTTTATTGATTGTTCTGCCTTTCTTGAATAAGAAAGAAAACAACGATGACGTGCTTCGCGATGAGTTGAATAAAGCCTTCTATAAAGATCGCTTAGTTGAATTAGAAGTAGAAGCGGAAGAAGGCCTTGTTGATAATCAGCAAGAACTGATCGCTGACCTAAAACAGTCGCTACTTGATGATGTTCCAACACAAGAAAAAATCAAGAAGACACAAATCTCTACGCTGGGTGTTGTCGTTCCTTCTGTGATTCTGGTTCTTGTTGTGACTTATGGTATGTACTTTCAATTCGGTGCATTAGAGAAGGTTCAACATTGGCAAGAAGTGAGTTCAAACCTTCCTGAGTTGTCTAAAAAGTTAATGTCATCAGAAGGCGGTGCGTTAACGGATGATGAACTTGAAGATTTGACTCTGGCGCTTCGTACTCGCCTTCATTATCAGCCAAAAGATTCAACAGGTTGGTTGTTGCTTGGTCGTATTGCGTTAGCAAACCGTGATGCTGAAACAGCGAAAGATTCTATGGAAAGAGCTTACAAGCTTGAGCCCAAGAATGAAGATGTTCAGTTAGGCTTTGCTCAAGCATTAATGCTTTCACCTGATGAAGCAGACCAAAACCAAGCGCGTCTGATTTTGAGCCGCTTGATTCAAAATGACTATGTAGACCTTCGAGTATTCTCGCTGCTAGCGTTCGATTCGTTTGAGCGTCAAGATTACCCTGGTGCTGTTAAGTACTGGAGCATCATGCAACAGATGATTGGTCCACAAGACAGTCGTTACGAAATGTTGTCACGCAGTATTGAAAGTGCTCAGAAGAAAATGGGCGACACCATGGGTGTTGACCAAGGCAAGAGTGTTGCAGTAACGCTTGAATTGGCCGCTGATGTGAACGCTGATCCTAAGTCTGTGTTGGTTGTTTCAGTACACAGCGCTGATGGTTCGCCAATGCCTATCGCTGCCGCTCGTTACCCATTAGGTTCTTTCCCACGAACGGTTGTACTCGATGACGGTAACAGCATGATGGAAGGATCGAAGTTGTCTAGCCTTGAAACTCTGATGGTTAGAGCTAGGCTTGATACAGATGGTAACGTTTCAACTCGCGATGGTGACTGGTACGGTGAAAGTGAAGTGGTTGAACTGGGTGCTCCAGTGACCATTAACATCAATAAGCAATATTAATCATCACTTTGCATAGGTGTTAGCTATTCCGATTTTGCGATAAACGGTATAGACTTACGCAAACAATTGAGGCCAGCGATTGCTGGCCTTTTTTATTATATGAATTCCTTATGGAAAAGGTGATATGTCTATCAGTGTTTTAAGACTCTCGAGTTTATTATTTATCGCAAGCTTAACGGTGGGTTGCTCTAGCGCACCAGAAGATAGTAATAGCGATGAGAACCTCGAAACCTCTGAATACGTCGAAGAGTCCCACCCCAATGATCCTTTCGAAGGGTTCAACCGAGCGATGTGGGATATCAACTACGAGTATTTAGACCCTTATTTAGTTCGACCTGTTTCTCTCGCTTATGTTGACTACACCCCCGTACCCGTTCGCTCTGGTATCTCCAATTTTCTAGCCAACTTAGATGAACCAGCAAGCATGGTGAATAACCTGTTTATGGGCAATGGGAATAAAGCGCTCGATCATTTCAACCGCTTTTGGATTAACTCAACATTTGGTCTTTTGGGCTTGATTGATATTGCGAGTGAAGCCGGGATCACCAAGTATGATGATAAATCGTTTTCTGATGCGATTGGCCATTATGGAGTAGGGAATGGACCTTACTTCATGGTTCCGGGTTATGGACCTATTACGACTCGTGAGGTGACAGAGCAAGTAGACAGCTTGTATGTTCCTTTGTCCCTGTTGAACTTCTGGGCTAGCTTAGGTAAGTGGGCATTTGAAGGTATGGAGACACGTGCTCAGTTAGTATCACAAGAAGCCTTGTTGGATGACTCTCCGGATCCGTATGCTCTGACTCGTGAGGTCTACATTCAACGTCGTGACTTTAAAGCCGAAATAGAACCTGAAGAAGTTGACCTTGAAGAAGAAGATTTCATTGATGGCTATCTAGAAGAAGAGTATTAAAAAAGATACGTTGAACAGTAGATAAAAGAAAGGCTCGATGTTGATAAGAACATCGAGCCTTTTTAATGTTTATTACTTTGATTCAGTAAACTGATTAGAAACGGTAGTTAGCTTGGATACCTACTAGCCAAACATTACCAGTCGTTGTGCCGATAAATTGACCGCCAACAGCTTCGGCTGCATCGTCAGATGCGTAACCACGAGATTCTGTGATCGGAGCATCTTTAGCAATGATGTAAGTAAAGCCAGCATCCAATGAAAGCTGTTCAGACCATTGGTAACCAGCACCAACACTTAACCATGTGCGGTCAGTTTCTGGAATAGTGATAGTACGGTTTTTATCGCTAACTGCAGAAGTATCGTAAGCCACACCAGTACGTAGTGCTAGTTTTGGGTCAACTTGGTAAGTTGCACCTAAAGCAAGGCGGTAGTTATCTTCCCAGTTTTCAACTTTAACTGTATGGCTGCCATATGTGTTCAGCTCTGCTTGAAGCTTCTCGAAAGAGCTCCAATCAGTCCAGTTGAAACTAGCGTGAACTGCCAATGCTTTTGTTAGTTGATGGAAACTTGCAAGTTCTGCTGTTGCAGGAAGTGCTAACATCATATAGCCGTTGTCACGTTGACCTGGTGTCATGCCAAAGCCAATGCCTTCTGCGTGACCTTCTAATTTCAGTTCAACCTCAGACTTGTAGGCAAAACCGATGCGGTGGTCTTCGTTGATCTGCCACGCTGTACCTACTTGCCAACCCCAAGCTGTATCATCGCCTTCCATATATTTCAATGTAGTACCAGCAGGAACGGAGATTGGCATTTTATTTGAGTCTAGTGCGACTGCGTTTTTTGCTGGTGCTGTCGCGCCAAAGCTACCTTCACCCATAACGTAACGAATGCCACCACCAATGCTAACTTGCTCAACAATTTGGTAAGCAAAGTTTAGGTTAGCTTCTTTAGTGATTACGCTTGCTTCGTTACCGAAATGAGATGCGTTGAAGTCGTCACCTAAATTGGTTTCCATGCCGTAGTTCGTACCAAACGCAAAACCAATAGCGAATTTTTCGTTGTAACGGTGAGAAATGTAAAGGTTAGGGATAATAGCGTCATCTGCGAAATCATTTGAAGACGCTTGGCTTGTACCTATTGCAGGGTGAGCGTGGTTTACTTCGCCTTTTACATCAATGTTAGGGTTGACGTAGATACCACCAATAGAAACTTGAGTACCTTCTAGGTAAGTCAGCATTGCAGGGTTACGCCATTGAGCATCAGCACCGTCTGCCATTGCTGCTTCACCAGCGTACGCACGACCTAGGCCTGTTGCTGAGTATTCTGCTAGTTGAAAACCTGCCGCGTGAGTCGCGGTAGAAGTCGAAAGTAGTCCAACTGCCACTGCAGCAGATAGAAGAGTCTTATTCATTTTCATTATTATGTTCGCTGAATCATAAGTATTTAGTGGCGTGATTCTACTTTTAGAGTCATTACTTTAAAAATGAAATTCGAATAAAACAGTGTTTTAGCGATTTAATTATTAAATATGTCCATTTTCTAGATAGATGAACTGAATGTTTCGGGCATGTTGCGGAATTTGAGCGTACACCTGTAGCGTCATATGACCTCTGTGGAGTACACCTGTAAGCCTAAATGTTTAGTTTTGATTAATTTTGGGCAAAGAAAAGGGCCGCAATGCGACCCTTAAATTTTTCTAACTGAAGCTTATATTAGAAGCTACGGCTGTACTGCAGACCTAGTAGGATTGCATCTGCACGAGTTGTTGCAGAGATTGATGTACCAAGAGGAGAGCTTTCACTTACGTTTTTAACGTCTTCACCTAATAGGTAAGTGAAGCCGAAATCTACGTTAGAAGCTGTATCAATGTGGTATGTGAAACCTGCAGAGAACCATTGGCGGTCTGAGTCTGGAACAGAAACTGATTTTAGGTCGTCCTGAGCTGCGATGTCGTACATATAACCAGCACGTAGATCCCAATCGTTGTTCAAGTAGTAAGTAGTACCAACGGAGATATGACCAGCGTTTTTCCACTCGTACGGAGCGTCAGGTAGTGCATTTGCTGAACCGCCAAAATCGATCTTGTCAAATGCTTTCCAACCTACCCACTGTAGAGAGTAGTGTACTGCAAACTTGGTATCTTTAAGTTTGTGGTAACCAGAGAATTCAGCCATATCTGGCAGAGGAAGAGTGATCTCCTGCCCTTTGTCATCTTTAGCTGTGATCTCAGGGCTATAACGGTAAGATAAACCAAAGCGGTTGTTTTCGTCTAGTTCGTAAACTGTGCCTACATTGAAGCCAACGCCCCAACCATCTGCACCATCGATATCAACAAGGCTGCGACCATCAAGAGGTGAATTACCGCCAGGAGTAACTGAGGTACTTGTTGTTCGTTTTAACGTACCTTTACCGTAAATTAGATCAAGACCAGCACCAAAGCTCCATTGGTCATTCAAGCGGTATGAACCAGCAAGACCGAAATTAAGGCTCATGATATCGGTTTCGCCACCAAATTCTGAAGCAGAAAAATCGTTACCAAAGTCTGTAGATGTACCGAAATTAGAGTATGCGTTTACACCCCAAGCGAACTTCTCGTTTACAGGAACGATAAGGTGGATGTTAGGTGCAACTGATGTGCCGCCAGCGTCATCGTAGTTTGATGATGTTGGGGTACCTACTGGATTCATTGCTGAAGTGTAAGTTGCATCAGATACTTTAATGTCTGTAGTGATTGTTTCAAAACCAAGAGATAACTCAGTTTTGTCAAACAGTGCCATTGCTGCAGGGTTACGTGCCATTACTGATGCGTTATCTGCGATTACTGCGTCACCAGCGAAAGCACGACCAAGGCCGGTTGCTGATTGTGCGTTAAGTTGGAAACCTGCTGCCATCGCTTGCGAAGACGCCAGTGTAATTGTTACTGCTAAAAGAGACTTTTTAAACAGACGCGTGTTGTTGGTAGTCATTCATTTATTCCTTTATATATCCGCCTCTACAGGGCGATTAATTTGAGCAATTGCTCAATGGTGGCTGATCCTATTCGCAAGTATACGATATACAAATCCGACCATTGGAAATTTTGAGGGTAAAATTATGGAAATGACGCCTATCTGGCACGAAAATGGTGTGAAATGCTGTTTTTTAGAGTTTTAACTCTAGAGGTATTGGTGTGATGAATGATTTTATGGGAACTTGATAAGTAAAGCCTAGCAATATCAAGAGTATAATTGCTGGGCCTTTAATTACGGGGCTTTAGAGGCTTGTTAGCTCATCGGTTTGATCATTTTGGTTAGCTTTTCGGCGATCTTAGAAACGTCCTCGCCATCTTCACCTACAAGGATCAGGCTGCTGTTATCGATTGGTGTTACCGAACCAGACATGCCTTCTTCGTCAAAGTCGACAGGTTTGTCTGTCGGAATCCCAGTTAAAAATAGCGTTACTTTGCCTTTTTCACCTTGGAAAACCATGTGCATTGCGTTGGACTTACCAAAACCGCAATGGTTTAGGTAATACACATGATAAGGGAAGGCTTCATCAAACTGGTAAGCAAATGGATTCATTTTTGCGTTGATCTGTTGTGATGTCACTTGTTCGTCGATTGAACTAACAAAACTTTTCTCATCAACAACATGTTTC
Organism: Vibrio echinoideorum; assembly: GCF_024347455.1. Taxonomy (NCBI): domain Bacteria; kingdom Pseudomonadati; phylum Pseudomonadota; class Gammaproteobacteria; order Vibrionales; family Vibrionaceae; genus Vibrio; species Vibrio echinoideorum. The sequence goes on along the minus strand of NZ_AP025483.1, from coordinate 2,563,073 downwards.
ATCGCGGTATCGACCAAACTTGCTTGAGCTGGAGCAACCAGTGCGTTTCCCCAATTAACCTGTCCAACCAATAAGCCTGCAACGAACGCAACTGAAGCAGCCATCGCCATTGCTCGTCGAGCAAAAGTAGGTCTTACGACTTTACTTTCTTCGCTCGATGTTTGATTGAATAGAATGCGATCAGCAAGATCGTCTGGCACATCAACATTCATTGCTGAATGGATCTGCTTATCAAGCGATAGTACATCGTCTAAGAAGTGACTATTGGCTTCACTGCTTGCTACAGCATCGATAATATCTGGTGTTCGTTGTTTAGGTTCCGACAAAACACGACGACGAAATTCTAAATCATCCATTATGTTGCCCCCTCTCTGCCTCTTCTGTATCCAGCATCTCTTTCAACTGATTTCGAGCTCTGAATAAACGTGTCATTACTGTGTTTTTGTTGAGATTGAGGATATCCGCAATCTCTTCACCACTAAATCCACCAATGACTTGTAGGAAGAGTGGTTCACGGTAATCGACTTCAAGTTTCATGATCTGAGCTTGCAACCACAAATGTTGATGGTGCGGGTCATCACTGACACTAGCATCATTACCATGATCGTCGATATCAACCAGATCAAACTGTTTGCGTTCAAAGCGACGTGCGTTCTCGCGCCTCAAGATAGTAATAAGCCAAGACTTAGCGGCTTTTTCATCTTGAAGGCTATCTAATGACTTCCATGCACGAAGGCAAGTTTCTTGCACTAAGTCTTCGGCAATGGTTTTGTCTTTGCATAACCAATAAGCGTAGCGAAAGAGGTCACGATGATAAGCACGCACGAGTGCTTCGTATTTTCTTTGTTTGTCCATATCAGAGTTGACCGGACGCTTGGCAGTTTTCTTTCCAAACATTTTTATTATCGACACACGAGCCTCCATAATTGCTCTGTGTATAGCTGTCTTCTATACGTTGTGCTTTGTTTTTATATTGTGTTTCGTTTTTAGAGCTACCGATTTGCAGGAAATCGTAAAATCACAATGAAAATTGATCTACTTCAAAATCTAAGGCTTCGAACAAGCTATAGTACACCTTGTCGTCTAGTTAGTCATTCGTGGCTAGCATGTTGAGCAAGACGACACTTCCTTTTGAAGGCTGACTTTACTTTCTCCTAATCAGGAAACTGATTATTTCAATTGGCGTTAAGTTAATTGCTTTATATACATTCCGACCACACAGCTTTGTGTGGTTTTTTTTTGCCTCAAGAAAACAATCCTCACACACTGCAATAACAGCGCCTACTCATAATAGTTTAGTCTCTTAGGACAACCTTTCCCCCCAAAAGGTTCGCCTGAAGGTGCAGTTAAATTTTCAAACAGTGAGATACTCGTATCACGTTTATTTAAACGCTCGTTTGATTTTATTAACAACTTCTTTACAATGCTTCAGGTCAGACCTCTTAACATTAAGGAGAAACCATGGGCAAACAGGAAGTCAAAACTCGTTCTGGAGAACGTGTTGCCGTTGTCGCTGGATTACGAACCCCATTCGCTCGTCAGAGCACTGAATTTAGTCAAGTGCCTGCGGTTGACCTAGGCAAAATGGTCGTGAGTGAAATGCTTGCGCGAACAGATATCGATCCTGCTCTTATTGAACAAGTCGTGTTCGGTCAAGTAGTACAGATGCCAGAAGCGCCAAACATTGCACGTGAAATTGTGCTTGGTACTGGTATGGATATTAATACCGATGCGTACAGCGTGACACGAGCTTGTGCAACTAGCTTTCAAGCCGCGGTTAACGTGGCCGAGAGTATTATGGCTGGCACGATTGATGTTGGTATTGCTGGTGGGGCGGATTCTTCTTCTGTATTGCCTATCGGTGTTTCCAAAAAATTGGCTGCAAATTTATTGGCATTGAGTAAAACGAAAACGTTGGGCCAAAAGCTCAAGATATTAAAAACGTTGTCCGTTAAAGATCTTATGCCTGTGCCACCTGCTGTTGCTGAATATTCTACAGGCCTTTCAATGGGTCAAACCGCAGAGCAGATGGCAAAAACTCATGGTATCACTCGTCTAGAACAAGATGCGCTCGCTCATCGGTCTCACTCTCTGGCTTCTAAAGCTTGGAAAGAGGGGAAAATCAAAGATGAAGTGATGACGGCATTCCCGGCACCTTATAAAAAGTATCTAGCGGAAGACAACAATATTCGCCACGACTCAACGGTTGAAGGCTACGCTAAATTACGTCCAGCATTTGATAGAAAGTACGGCAGTGTAACGGCAGCCAATGCCACGCCTCTTACCGATGGCGGCGCTGCGGTGATGTTGATGCGCGAAGGTAAAGCTAAAGAGCTAGGCTTAGAAGTGCTTGGCTATATTCGTGGCTATGCATTCTCAGCGATTGGTGTTGAAACGGATATGTTGATGGGGCCGACTTACGCGACCTCTCAAGTATTGAAGAATACCGGTCTAGAATTATCAGATCTAACGCTTATCGAGATGCACGAAGCATTTGCAGCCCAAGTTCTGGCTAACGTTAAAATGTTTGCAAGCGATGAATTTGCTCAGAAAAATCTTGGCCGTGAAAAAGCGATTGGCGAGATTGATATGGAGAAGTTCAACGTACTCGGCAGTTCAATTGCCTACGGACATCCGTTTGCAGCGACTGGTGCACGCATGATGACCCAAACACTACGTGAACTGAAACGTCGTGGCGGCGGCTTAGCACTGAATACAGCTTGTGCAGCTGGTGGCTTAGGTGCAGCAATGATCTTGGAGGTGGAATAATGTCTACGACTCTTGATGTGAAAAAAGAAAAGAAAGCAGTCAAAAAAACGGATTCAACTCCAGTGGCTGCATCCAAAAGTGACAAGACAGTTACAAACGATGAAGCCGTAAAACAGGCGACCGCATTTTCTTTAACTATCGATGACCAAGATATTGCATGGCTTGCGATTGACGTGCCAAACGAGAAAATGAACACGCTGCAGGCCGCTTTTGCTGAAGAAATGAAAGCAATCTTCGAGCAGTTGAAGGAAAAGCAAAGCCGCGTAAAAGGCTTGATCGTTCACTCACTGAAACCAGATAACTTTATTGCTGGTGCTGATGTGCGAATGCTTGATGCGTGTAAAACCGCTGACGAAGCACAATCTTTGGCTCGCCAAGGGCAGGAGATGTTCCAAACATTGTCTGATTTGCCTTATCCAGTCGTAGCTGCGATCCATGGCCCTTGTTTAGGTGGTGGTTTAGAGCTAGCTCTTGCCTGTGATTATCGCGTATGTACCGACTCAGATAAGACTCGCCTTGGTTTGCCAGAAGTTCAATTAGGTTTGTTGCCTGGCTCGGGCGGCACACAACGTCTTCCTCGCCTTATTGGTTTGCTGCCTTCTCTTGACCTTATTCTTACGGGTAAACAACTGCGCGCTAAGAAAGCGAAATCGCTCGGCGTAGTCGATGCTTGTGTGCCAGAAACTATCTTGCTCGAAGTGGCTAAAAGCTTTGTTGAAAAGAATGTTGGTAGCAAAAAAGGCAAACGTCTGGCGTCTCAAAATCAGGCTTCAACTAAAGAAAAGCTGATTTCACGTAATGGTCTTGGTCGTAAAGTAATTTTCGAACAAGCTTCTAAGAAAACTAATCAGAAAACACGCGGCAATTACCCAGCAGCAGATGCGATTCTAGATGTAATTCGCTATGGCCTAGAGAATGGTTTTGATAAAGGCCTTCAGTATGAAGCGAAGCGCTTCTCTGAATTGGTGATGACCGCAGAATCTAAAGCTCTCCGCTCTATTTTCTTCGCAACCACTGAAATGAAAAAAGAACACGGTGCAGACGCAGAACCTAAAGCCGTTAAGCGTGTTGGTGTATTGGGTGGCGGTCTAATGGGGGCGGGTATTAGCCATGTTAGCGTTGCTAAAGCTAAAGTACCGGTTCGTATTAAAGACGTATCCAATGAAGGTGTTCTGAACGCACTTAACTACAACTTTAAGTTGTTCGACAAGCAACGTAAGCGTCGCATTTTGAGTAAAGCTGAACTTGAAAGCAAAATGCTGCAGCTTTCTGGTGGTATCGACTTTACGAGCTTTAATCACACCGATGTCGTGATTGAAGCAGTATTTGAAGATCTCGATCTTAAGCAATCGATGATTGCCGACATTGAGGCGAATGCGAAACCTGAGACTATTTTTGCGACCAACACTTCTTCATTGCCAATCCACAAGATTGCAGAGAAGGCACAGCGACCAGAAAACGTTGTCGGTCTTCACTACTTCAGTCCTGCAGATAAAATGCCATTGGTTGAGGTTATTCCTCATGAAACAACGTCAGAAGAGACGATTTCGACAGTTGTTGCATTAGCGAAGAAGCAAGGCAAAACCCCGATTGTTGTGAAAGACACGGCTGGTTTTTATGTGAACCGTATCCTTGCGCCTTATATGAACGAAGCCGCGCATCTATTATTGGCGAATGAGCCGATTGAGAAGCTCGATAGTACCTTACTCGATTTCGGTTTTCCGGTTGGCCCAATTACCTTGCTAGATGAGGTAGGCGTTGATATCGGAGCGAAGATTATTCCGATTCTAGTCAATGAACTAGGCGACCGTTTCCAAGGCCCTGATGTGTTCGATATTCTTTTGAATGACAACCGTAAAGGTCGTAAGAGTGGTAAAGGATTCTATACCTACAAGGGTAAGAAGAAGGAAGTGGACAAGTCAGTTTACAAACTGCTTAAGCTGCAACCTGAGCCTAAGCTAAGTGACAACGATATCGCTATGCGCTGTGTACTGCCGATGCTTAACGAAGCGGTTCGCTGTCTAGATGACGGTATTATCCGCAGTCCAAGAGACGGTGATATCGGTGCTATTTTCGGTATCGGTTTCCCTCCATTCTTAGGTGGTCCGTTCCGCTATATGGATCAAATCGGTATTAAGTCATTGGTTGAGATGATGAACGATTTTGCTAAGAAGTACGGTGATCGTTTTGCGCCTTGTGATGGCCTACTGACACGTGCTGGTTTGGATGAGTCTTTTTATAAGTAACTCACTCTACAAGTAACGTTTTAGCACATTGATTATCAAGCCCGTATCAAGCGATTGATGCGGGCTTTTTGTGTCTGAAACTTTTATGGTCAGCGAATTCACTTAAGAAAGATTCCCGACTCAGTCGTTACTCTTTCTCGGGAATGACAGGGGAGATTGGTGCTGCTCAGTGAGAATGTTGATGTAAGTGGGAGAAGTTCCCGACTCAGTCGTTCACTCTGCCTCGGAGTTATGGAAGAGGGTGTTGTGTGCTGACTGAGATATGTGAGTTGGATAAGCTTGCGATGTTGGTTGTAGATCGAACCTACCGCATCTCCTAAAGCGACGAAGAAGCGTAATAGGAGATCTGCTTTTAATGTTGTATCCAATAAAAAAGGTTGATGTTTTCACATCAACCTTATGATTATTATCTCAACCGTGCAAAATAGGTGTTAACCCAGTTCGCAGTCTTTCGGACGTAACTGAAACTCATCTATAGACCCAATCTCAACGCCTGCTGACAACTTTTCTTCTTCATGGTGAGCGTTACCTTGAGCGTGCATAATAAGACGGTTTGCCGTGCGAGGTTTTAGCTGACTCACGACAAAGCGCATCATGTCAGATCGCGTTAAGCCTTTAAGATCTTCGAGTACACGGTCTCTTTGGTTGAATTCAACATCCTTATTGCCAATCGCAACCCACAAGCGCTGAGCTCGACCTCGTAAGGTGGTATCTGGTGTGGAAATCTGATTCCAAAGGCCTCGCTTACTGCTGTGCCATTGATAGTCGTTAAGTTCCAACAACACCATATAAAAGGCATTAAGGAATTCATCTATAGAAGCTAACAAGTCTGCTGGAGCTGCATTAGGTGACTGCACGTAAAGTACAATACCAGGGTGTCGGTTGAGTGGCATATTACCAGTGCCAACCATATAACCCAGCTGTTGCTTAGTGCGAATCTCATGAAAGAAAGTGGCTGACATCAGGTGGTTTGCCAATGAATACAGTGCAATATTTTTAGGTGATATATCGGGACATTGGTAGTAAACCACAATCGCCGAATCATCTTGATTACACACAACTTCACGCTGGAAACTACCGTTTTCACCAAGCATGATTAACGGACGTAATGACTCTTCGTAGGCTTGATCTTGAACACGCAGTGCATCTTTAAGTGTCTCAGCCATCTTATGAGCATCAGCTTGTCGCCAATCACCATACACAAACATTTCTACGTGCAGTTCTGCCAAGATAGCTTGAACAAAGGAAGAAAGCTCATCGACCTCTATTGTTTCTAGCGCTTCTATTAAAACGGAATAGGGCGGGTTGTTTGGCTGAAGTATTCCAGTCATTGCATTAAACAGCTGCGAAATAGGGCGATCTTGCGATGCGTTATTCCAGTTTCTGAGTAATTGATTTTTTATCGTTTCGAAGCGTGTTGGACTAAAGTTGCGTGCTTGAAAATGCTCAAGGATCATATTGAGTAATTGTGGCTGTTTCTCGCTGAACCCAGAAAGAGTCAGAGTTACGCCGCCTTGATGGGTATACATGTTGTAACCCATACCTGCAATTTCAGCCTGATAGGTGTCTTTTTCAAGCGAGTCTAAGAACATCTCAACACACAAGCGTGTTTTAACGATGTTTCTCGGACTGGCTACTGAGTGCGGGCTGTCGATGGCAATATACACCACACCTTTAGGCACTCGAAACTGATGGTCTTGCAGGTGCCACAGTTTAAAGCCGTCAAGCTCTTCCAATAGTTGTGGATGTTCAGCGTTGCCTTCGAGCTCAGCAGGGTCTAGGTCATAGCAAATAAATGGGTTTTTACTTGGGAGTTCAAACTGCCAGCCGGGATTGATGCACATAAAGTTCTGAGTTTGCTCTGTGCTAAAAGGCGTGACTGAGTAAGGCGTAAAATACCATTTCGCTTCTCTATCATACTCGAAACCCTGAGCAACGATGGTCGCTCGCATGTTGTCGACAGTTAAATAGGGAAGTAAAGAACGTTGTAATTCGTCATCGAAATGCGACATTTTATAATCGCCATACACCACGTCTTGTTCTTGGTAGTGCTGCATGTTGATAACGAGATGACTGACGACATCGAGCGGCCTTGAGGGTTCTTGAAAACGGAATGCCGATTCTAAAACGGCACGCTTCTCTAGGTAACGCCATTCCTCAATGCCTTGTTGCTCTATGAGTTTGATGTATTGGAATACCGCTTGGATGATGCTGTTCGTTTTGGTCAAACCTTCAATGGTCAATGAGCAGCTAACAGTGAAGTCACGATAGTTACTGCCGCTTGCTCCGCCACCAGCCGACAGAGAGGTAATCCAACCTTTCTCTTTTAGCTGCATCATCAAACTGCCTTCACCTTCATAGCCTAAAAGGTGTGCAAAGAATGACAATGGCTTAATGCCGTAGTGCTCATCCATGCTTGGCATGGGGAAAGTTAAGATCAGTTTTCGTACTTCTTTTATCGGTTCAACGTGGACTTGTACGCCTGTGCTTAACTCTCCAACGATTGGCACCTTGACCTTCTTACCTTGTAAGTGGTGGTTGGTGATTGAGCTAAAACGTTCTTCCACCCAGTTTTGCATCTCATCTAATGATTGGTTGCCAGACAATGTCAGCGTCATTAAATCTGCAGAGTACTGTTGCTGGTGGAAAGACAAAATCTCTTGTCTAATCGTCTCACCGTTTCGGTCGCCTAACGTATCGATATTGCCAACAGAAAACTTGGAGAATGGGTGATCGTGATTAACCAGCTCTTTGGTCACTTGGTACAAGCGTCTTGAGTCGTCATTGAGTTTCATCTTGTATTCTGAATCAACCGCTTGACGTTCTTTGTCTAAGGCTTCTTCATTGAACAGAGGAGCTGTGAAAAATTGGCTGAAGCGATCGAGTGCGATTTCAAATGCATTTAACTCAACATCAAAAAAGAAGCAGGTATGTTCTGTTCCGGTCCAAGCATTGTTGCTACCGCCATGTTGGCTGATAAAACTTTGGAATTCTCCGACCTTTGGATACTTTTCTGTTCCCAAAAATAGCATATGCTCTAAGTAGTGAGCTAATCCCTCTCGATCTGCAGGGTCATCAAAGTGCCCGACATTAACGGCGAGTGCGGCTGCAGCTTTTTGAGCGTTCTGATCGTGAACTAACAGTACTCGCAATCCGTTGTTTAACGTTAGGTAACGGTATTGATGTTCATCATTGGGGCTTAAATGCACAGAAGCATCTCCAGAGAAGGTGGTTTTTAAATTATGTACGCGATGATTTAAGGTGCAAACCTCGCGATCATATTTTGGGATATGACGAGCTTTTTGGCGACTTCTAAATCACTTTTATCGATTTTTATCAGTGATTTATTTTCTTTTAATAAGATTGTTAAGAAAGTCGAACTCTTTAGCAAGTGACTTGATATAATTATTTATATAGACTGCGGATTCTCTGGATTGAGAGCCAAACGCTAAGTAGCGTATCGCTGATATGGGATATATCGACTTTCGAAATGTTACGTAGACAGGACTGAACATGAAAATATTCATAATGCGCCACGGTGAAGCAGAACATTTTGCTAACTCGGATGCAGAACGAGCGTTAACGAAGCGCGGTAAAATGGCGTCTCTTGCAGTAGCTCAAGCTGCAAATGAGCAAGGGTTCAGCCAGTTCGATAAAGTGCTTGTGAGTCCATATTTAAGGGCACAAGAAACGTGGTTAGAAATTTCTCAGGCGTTTTCTGGAAAGAAAGTAGAAACCTGTGATGATATTACCCCTTATGGTATGTCTGACGATGTGTTTGATTTGACTTTAGCGATGGCTGAAGTAGAAAAACTAGAGACCATTTTGTTTGTTTCTCATTTACCTCTAGTTGGCTACTTAACCGCTGAGTTCGCGACAGGCATGGCACCACCAATGTTTCCGACTTCTGGGTTAGCTTGTATCGAATTCGACCTTGAGACGCAAAAGGGCGAGTTACTTTGGAATATTAATCCATAGACTAGACAAAGCTCGTTGGGCTCTTTTTTGACAAAAAAAGACAAAGTTGAAGACAAATAAAAAGGGCACCTCAATGTGATTGAGATGCCCTTTGTCATTTCTGAAACGCTGGCTGTACGAATCAATAATTGGCTAGTTAACTTCTGTTGAATTAAGAGCAAACTAGAGGTTATTTATCGGGAATGGAAAGTAAAACCAGCAGCGCGCCGTTGCCACCAAACTCCAATGGTGCTTGGTGAAAAGCCATTACATCCGGGTGCTGTGCTAACCACAAAGGCACTTTCTGTTTGAGAATGTGTTTACCGATACCATGTTGAACACAAGCACATGCGACACTTTCTTTAATGCAGTGTGCAATCATGGCTCCTAGTTCACGCTTTGCTTCCTGTTGTGTCATACCATGCATATCAAGGTATACGTCCGGCACATAAACACCACGACGCAGTCGCTTTACTTCATATTTAGAGACATCGTCACGCGCATAACGTGTTGGACCATCTTCACTAAGGTGCGGAATGAACTCATCAGAGAAATAAAACTCGCTATCACTGGCTTGTCTTGCCGTTCGAGTAATTTCTTTTTGTTTGGTATTTCTTTTTGGCGGCTGGACTATGGTATCCTGTTGCCACTTTTTAACGCCCTTTACTGCATCGTTGAACAGGGCGAAATCGTCATCAAAGTCGGTGTCTTTTTTGCTCATCAGGTTATGAATTCTAATTAGAAACGTAATTAGCAGTATTGTAGCGCTTTTCGGAGACAATTTTGGATAAGATTTTTGTAGAAGAAGCGGTATCAGAACTACACACGCTTCAAGATGTGATTCGTTGGACTGTTAGTCGCTTTAACGCAGCTGGCCTATTTTATGGTCACGGCACGGATAACGCGTGGGATGAGGCGGTACAACTTATTTTACCTACTCTTTATCTACCGATTGATGTTCCTTCGCATGTTATGAACTCTCGTCTAACGAGCAGCGAGCGTTTACGTATCGTTGAGCGTGTGATCAAGCGTATCAATGATCGTACACCAACAGCTTATCTGACGAATAAAGCGTGGTTCTGTGGTCTAGAGTTCTTTGTTGATGAGCGCGTTCTTGTACCTCGTTCTCCAATTGGTGAATTGATCGAAGCTCAGTTCCAACCATGGTTAACTGAAGAGCCAGTTCGTATCATGGATATGTGTACGGGTAGTGGTTGTATTGCTATCGCTTGTGCTCACGCTTTCCCTGATGCAGAAGTAGATGCGATCGATATCTCGACTGATGCACTGCAAGTTGCCGAGCAAAACGTTCAAGATCACGGCATGGAGCAACAAGTGTTCCCAATCCGTTCAGACCTTTTCCGTGATTTGCCAAAAGAGAAATACAACCTGATCGTATCGAACCCACCGTACGTGGACGAAGAAGATATGAACAGCCTGCCAGAAGAGTTTACTCATGAGCCGGAACTTGGCCTAGCAGCGGGTACTGATGGCCTTAAACTGGTTCGCCGTATTCTTTCTAACGCACCAGATTACCTAACTGATGATGGTATCTTGATCTGTGAAGTGGGTAACTCAATGGTTCACATGATGGACCAATATCCAGAAATTCCATTTACTTGGATTGAGTTCTCGAATGGCGGTCATGGTGTATTCATGATCACTCGCGAGCAGTTAATGGCTTGTGCAGATGAGTTCTCTATCTACAAAGACTAAGTTTCTTTGAGTGCTTTTGGTTTCTGTAGTCGATAGAATTATCTTGACGAACAAAAGAAACTTTAGCCGTATTAATTTAAACGCCATGCAGTAATGCATGGCGTTTTTTATATCTGTGATTAATGCTTTGTCATTATGATTAAGTGAATATTGTTTAATATTTAGTTGATTAATGTGAATAGCTATTACATATTGATGTTCAAAAGTTGTACGTTTTAGTGAATTAAGGAGAATTCGCGATGAGCTTTGATACATGGATTTATTATTTACTAGCGGTGCTGATACTGACGGCTTCACCCGGGCCGAGTTCTTTGTTGTGCATGACTAAGGGAGTGCAGTCTGGTTTCAAGTTATCGATATTTACTGCCTTGGGTAGCCTGACCGCAATTACCGGAATTCTTACGTTATCGTTTACCGGTTTAGGCGTAATTATCGCTTCGTCGGAAGTCGTCTTTAACGTCATTAAATGGACAGGTGCTGCCTATCTTATCTACCTCGGTTGGAAGTCATTGCGATCTAACCAGCAAGATTATGACAAGTTATCAAATCAACAAGCCGGTTCTAAATCTGTTAAAGAAAGTGCTGCGCAGCATTACCTCAGTGGCTTTATTGTTGGCGCGAGCAACCCGAAAGCAATCCTGTTTTTTACAGCGTTGTTCCCACAGTTTATTGACCCTTCAATAGCACTTCTTCCTCAGTTTTCGGTGTTTGCTTTGACCTTCGCTGTGATGGAGTTGTCTTGGCTCTTGGTTTACGCATATTTAGGTGCTAAATCATCAAATTGGTTGTTCGCTAAAGGTCGAGCTAAGATATTTAATCGTGTAACAGGTGGTGTATTTATTGGTGCTGGAGCACTGCTTTCGACGACAAGCCGAGCATAATTGATGAAGTGATTGATGGCTTGAATAGTTACAGAAATTCTTGATGCTGTAATAAAAGGTTAATATTAATGTGCTTGCTGATATCGGTGTAAAGTCGATATATTGGTGTTACACCATCACGTTCTCAGGAGAGACATATGCAGCATCAAGAAATGATTCAACACAGTAATTTTGGCGTAATCAGTCGTACTTGGATTTTCTCTACCCTTTCTCTTGTGGGTATTCTTGCTCTAATGTAGTCATTTTATGGCTCTATATTTTTAGTTTTTATTATGAATACACTTTTCAAAAAGTCTTCAAAGTTAGAACTCTTCCTCTCGTAAATGTGGCTTTTCTCATCAGGCTAGCCACTTAGCTTTTTCCTAGTAACTATTTTTATTAGCATCCACTTTCTTCTAAATAGCCACTTTCTAGTTAGTAGCGATTTTCTCTGAGTAAACTCCTTCTTTTCGCAAAGCAACCAAGTCGCCTTCTCTTAACAAGCTAGACATGTAACCTGCTCTGAAGTTGTTACCAAACTGTGATAATCTTAAGTTATCTTTTATCTACAGTGTGCCTCTCATGTCTGTCTGGGATTCTATTTCATTTAACAATCGATTTACTGCATTACCTCGATTGTTCTATACCCCAATTCAACCTACACCGCTCAGCAATGTTCAATGGCTTGCATGGAACCATAACCTTGCGAGTGAGCTCGGCTTTCCGTCATTTGAAGATGCTTCTGAGGAATTGCTTGAGACGTTATCTGGCAATGTTGAACCTGAGCAATTCTCACCGGTAGCAATGAAATACGCAGGCCATCAGTTTGGCTCTTATAACCCTGATTTAGGTGATGGAAGAGGGCTGTTATTAGCGCAAATTGTCGCTAAAAATGGCGAAACGTTCGATTTACACCTGAAAGGTGCGGGTAAAACGCCATATTCACGTATGGGCGATGGTCGCGCAGTTATTCGCTCGACGGTTCGTGAGTATCTATGTAGCGAAGCAATGGCGGGGCTTAATATCCCAACCACACGTGCGCTGGCTATGATGACCAGTGACACGCCTGTTTACCGTGAGAAGCAAGAGTGGGGTGCATTATTGGTGCGCGCTGCTGAATCGCATATTCGTTTCGGTCACTTTGAACACCTGTTTTATACCAATCAGTTGGCAGAACATAAATTATTGGCCGACAAAGTCATCGAATGGCACTTCCCAGAATGCCTCGATGAAGAAAAACCCTACGCTGCCATGTTTAATGAGATTGTTGATCGTACTGCTGAGATGGTCGCATTGTGGCAAGCCAATGGGTTTGCTCACGGGGTGATGAACACAGATAACATGTCGATTATCGGGCAAACCTTCGATTATGGCCCATTCGCGTTCCTTGATGAATACGACCCAAGATTGATCTGTAATCACTCGGATTACCAAGGTCGTTATGCCTTTAATCAGCAACCAAGAATAGGGCTTTGGAATCTGTCGGCACTGGCGCACTCACTTTCGCCGCTGGTGGATAAAGCCGAACTTGAGGCTGCACTCGAACAATACGAACCTCAAATGAATGGTTATTTCAGTCAACTGATGCGTCATAAGTTGGGGCTACTTTCCAAACAGGAAGGTGACACTCGCTTGTTTGAATCTATGTTCGAGCTGATGTCGCAAAACAAAGTCGATTATCCAAGGTTCTTTAGAACGCTGTCGAACCTAGATACCTTGTTGCCGCAGGAAGTGATTGACCTGATTATTGATCGAGATGCAGCAAAATTGTGGGTAGATAACTATTTACAACGCTGCGAATTGGAAGACCGTTCAGTGACAGAGCGCTGCGAAAAGATGAGACAGGTAAACCCTAAATACATCCTTAGAAACTACCTAGCTCAGCTTGCGATAGATAAAGCCGAGCGTGGTGATAGCAGTGATATTGAAGCATTAATGGAGGTACTGGAAGACCCATACGCAGAACACCCTGACTACGAACACCTTGCTGCGTTGCCTCCTGAGTGGGGTAAAGCGATGGAAATCAGCTGTTCCTCTTAACCTTCGATGATTCTTTGAGTCGCTAAGTACAGGTAGAGGTCACTAAGATGTGATCTTTATCTGTTCGTTCTTCTAACTTTACAAACATGTCAATAATCAAATAATCGGCCAGCCTATACACTATGTGAATAAGTTGTAAATTTAATAGGTTTGGGCGATGCCAACAAATACTCGAATTCTCGTGGTGGATGATGATCAAGAAATCCGCGAGCTGCTGGAAGAGTACCTAACAAAATCTGGTTTCGATGTATCTTCTGTGGGAGACGGTGTTGAACTAGAGACCCACCTGCAAAACCAAGGTTATCCCGATCTGATTCTGCTTGATGTGATGCTACCCGGTGATGATGGTTTTACCTTGTGCCAACGAGTACGCAAGCAATCGAATGTGCCTATCATCATGCTGACTGCAGTCTCGGATGAAACCGACCAGATCATCGGCTTAGAAATTGGTGCCGATGACTACATCGCCAAGCCGTTTAGCCCTCGTCAGTTAATGGCTCGAATCAAAGCGTTATTACGACGTGTTCAAGTGGTGGATGACAAGCCGAGTGATGCACTACCAAAGCAGATTATTTTTGGTGATTGGACGCTTGATACTCTCGCGCATCGGATCTCCCATAATGAAAACGCAGAAGAGATGGACTTGTCGGGCAGTGACTTTTCTTTGTTAATGCTGTTCTTAACTCGTCCTAACGAAGTTCTCGACCGAGATACTATCTCTTTCGCAACCAGAGGCCGAGAAGCGCTGCCTTTTGAGCGTGGAATTGACGTGCAGCTTAGTCGCCTGAGAAGCCGATTGGGTGACAGCGGTAAATACCCTCACTACATCAAAACCATGCGCGGCAATGGCTACATTCTTGCTGTGCCTGTCCAGTATGAGCACTAAGCATGACCTATTGTTAATGAAGTAATGCTGATTAAGTATTTCCAATGAAGTATTCTGTATGAAGTATCTCGTATGAACTGGTTGAGCAGGTTAAAGCCAAACTCTTTGGTCGCAAGAACCTTGTTGCTGACGCTGTTAGCGGTGGTGATCGCTCAGGGTATCGCAACGTCTATTTGGTATAGCGAATCCAAGCACAAAGAACTGGAGGGTATTCGTTCTGCCTCTTCGAGCATGGCGAACATGTTTGCCTCAACGGTGACTTTCTTCCAATCTCTGCCCGTTAAATATCGCCATATCGTGCTGGATCAGATCCGCAATATGGGCGGTACGCGCTTCTTCGTTTCTTTCAATAAAGAGGCTTTGATCGTTGAACCGATCCCCGATACCCGCTTAAAAACCGCCTCGATTGAAGCCATAGAAAGTGTTTTGAGTAGCAAACTCAATAAAGTGGCGTCAGTGCGGGTTGATTTCTCTCGACCTGAACACCTTCGCTTGCTTAAAAACGACATCTACTTAAGCGATCTCCCACGATCATGGGCGCATCATACGCTAACGCTAGAGCCTCTTAATCCACCTATCTTGGTTGTTCAGATTGAATTAGCCAGTCACGAATGGGTGTACATTGCGGCATTGTTGCCTGCGCCATACGTAAAGCTCGACGATACGATTCTTGGCAGGGAGCAGGTGATCTTCTTAGTTTCTTCAACACTCATTCTACTAGTGCTGACTTACTTGATGATTCGTCGCCAAGTGCGACCTCTCAAAAAGTTAGCAAGAGCAGCCAATGAAATGAGTATGGATATTCAGCAACCCCAATTGAAAGAAGAGGGGGCGACTGAACTGGTCACCGCAACCCGAGCCTTTAATCGCATGCAGCAACGGATTCGTCGTTATGTTGCCGACCGTGAGCATTTGTTCTCGGCTATCTCTCATGACTTGAAGACACCAATCACCCGACTCAGGCTGCGTGCTGAGTTGTTGGAAAGCGAAGTGAAAAAAGACAAGTTTAACAAAGATCTGGATGAGCTTGAGATGATGGTGAAGGGTGCATTACAAGCGGTCAGAGACACCGACCTTCATGAAAATAATGCCATTATCGATCTTAACGAGATGATGCTCTCTGTGATTGAACTACACAATCAATACCAAACTCAGGTCGAGTTTGAACCTGCAGTGATTGAGCCTTTGGTTGCCAAACCGCTAGCGATCAAACGCGTGCTTACTAATCTTATCGATAATGCTGTGAAATATGGACAATCAGCTGAGGTGGATATCAGCAGTGATTCTATGTGGGTCATTGTGACGATTCAAGACCACGGCAAAGGTATTCCTGAAGACAAGTTAGAGTTGGTTTTCGAACCCTACTTTAGGTTGGCTACGGATGACCAAGGACACGGTTTAGGGCTCGGGATCTGTCGCAATATTTTGCATGGACACGGCGGAGATCTCATTATTCGCAACTCCTCTCCAGGTGGCTTAGAAGCCAAAGTCTATATACCAAGAGGCTTAGAAGTGTAATGTAACAATTGTGTTACATAAGTCTTACCTTTTGTTTCAATCCTAAAAATCAAAGTAAGTAGACTCTTTATTGAACCGGACGTCGAGTCCGCTAAACATGGAAGATTATAATGAAAATCAATAAAACCCTACTTACTCTATCTCTTCTTGCTGCCTCAACATTTTCTCAAGCCGGTGAAGTGGAAGTGCTTCACTGGTGGACTGCCGGTGGCGAAGCGAAATCCGCAGCGGTACTGAAAGAGATGATTGAAGAACAAGGCCATACTTGGAAAGATTTTGCTGTTGCTGGTGGCGGCGGTGAAAGTGCGATGACTGTTTTGAAAACGCGAGCAGTATCGGGCAATCCTCCATCTGCCGCGCAGATTAAAGGTCATGATATTCAAGAGTGGGGTGGTTTAGGTTTTCTAACGTCTCTCGATGCAACTGCGAAACAAGAACAGTGGGATGAACTACTACCAGAAGTCGTCACTAAAGTGATGAAGTGGGATGGCGAATATGTCGCGGTTCCTGTCAACGTTCACCGTGTTAACTGGCTTTGGGCTAACCCTGTTGTTTTAGAAAAATCAGGCGTTACGGTTCCGACTACATTAGATGAGTTCTTTGTTGCTGCAGACAAGATTAAAGCAGCTGGCTTTATTCCACTGGCTCACGGTGGTCAACCTTGGCAAGACGCGACGGTATTCGAAGCCGTGGCTCTCGACGTACTAGGCAGTGAAGATTACAACAAAGCGTTCGTAGAACTTGATATGGACGTGTTATCTGGCGACAAAATGGTGGAAGTGTTCACCAAGTTTAAAAAGATGCGTGATTACATCGACAGCAACTCTCCAGGTCGTGATTGGAACGTAGCAACCTCGATGGTTATCAATGGCGAAGCCGCGATGCAGATCATGGGTGACTGGGCAAAAGGTGAGTTTACTGCAGCAGGCAAAGTACCAGGTAAAGATTACATTTGTGCACCAGCACCTGGCACTGACGGTCAGTTCACTTTCAACATCGATAGCTTTGCGTTCTTTGAATTAAGTGACAAAGAGAACCAAAAAGCGCAACAAGACCTAGCGAAAACCATTCTTACCAAAGACTTCCAAGAAGTCTTCAACCTTAACAAAGGTTCTATCCCTGTACGTCTAGATATGGACATGTCTAAATTCGACCAATGTGCGCTGGACTCAATGGCTACCTTCAAAGCGAGTGCTGAATCGAGCGATCTTGTTCCGAGTATGGCTCACGGCCTAGCGACAACAAGCTACGCTCAAGGCGCTATCTATGACGTAGTGACCAATTTCTTCAATGATAAAGATGCCGATCCTAAACAAGCGGCAGCTAAGTTAGCTAAAGCAGTGAAAGCCGCTATCTAATCTAACTTGATAAGCAACGCACAACGCACGTGAGTGACGGGATGTGTTGCTTTATCGAACCCCCAGGGTGGGTAGGCTCGTAGGGAGTCTATCTGCTCTTCACTTCTAATTCTGATATGCGTGATGCTGATGTGGTGCCGAAAGGTAAGCCATTGGCTCGATTGTGCAACAAGGATAAGTTATGGAGCATGTTTTGACTGAGTCGACTCCAAAATCCACAAGGAGCCAACCTGCGCCAAAACCAAGTTTTGCTGACAGGTTACAACATTGGTTACCTAAAATTGTACTGGCGCCAACTGCGTTAGTGACCGTGGTGTGCATCTACGGTTATATATTTTGGACGGCCGCATTGTCGTTCACCAACTCTCGATTTCTGCCTAGCTTTAACTTCGTTGGTTTAACCCAATACGAAAAGCTGATGGACAACGATCGTTGGATAACCTCAATTACCAACCTCGGTGTGTTTGGTTTTCTATTCATGGCGATTGCTATCTTGCTAGGTGTTGGCTTAGCAGTATTACTTGACCAGAACATCCGCCAAGAAGGCGCGATTCGTACCATCTATTTATACCCAATGGCGTTGTCGTTCATCGTGACGGGTACGGCGTGGAAATGGATTCTTAATCCGGGTCTTGGTATTGAAAAACTGATGCATGACTGGGGTTTTACTGACTTCAGGTTCGATTGGCTCGTCAATTCAGAAATGTCGGTCTACACCTTGGTTATCGCAGCACTTTGGCAGTCTTCAGGTTTCGTGATGGCAATGTTCTTAGCGGGGCTGCGCGGTATCGATTCATCAATCATTAAAGCGGCACAAATTGATGGAGCAAGCTTACCCACTATCTATCTCAAAATCATTTTACCTTGCTTGCGCCCTGTGGTTTTCAGTGCGGTGATCATTACTTCTCACATTGCAATTAAGAGCTTTGACCTTGTTACGGCAATGACGGCGGGTGGCCCAGGTTATTCATCGGATCTTCCTGCTCTATTCATGTACGCACACTCCTTTACTCGTGGTCAAATCGGCCTTGGTGCTGCCAGCGCCATGATGATGCTTGCCGGCATTTTAGCGATTCTCGTGCCTTATCTTTACTCTGAACTTAGGGAGAAAAAGTCATGATGAATAACATCAACTTTGCTCGAGTCTTTATTTATTCAGCACTGCTTTTCTTCTGTTTAGTGTACCTAATGCCATTATTCGTGATGGCGCTCACTTCATTCAAAACTCTGCCTGATATCAAGGCGGGCAACCTGATGAGCTTGCCGAAAGAGTGGGTGTTCGATGCTTGGTATAAAGCGTGGGATACCGCCTGTACGGGTGTGAAATGTGAAGGTATCAAAGGCTACTTCTGGAACTCTTTCCAAATGGTGATTCCTGCGGTTGCGATTTCAACATTGCTCGGTGCATTCAATGGCTATGTAGTGACGAAATGGCAATTCCGAGGCTCGAATCTGTTCTTCAGCTTGCTGTTGTTTGGTTGCTTCATCCCATTCCAAGTGGTGCTACTACCAATGGCAACCATGCTCGGCAAGATGGGGCTAGCGAACACAACTATCGGCTTGGTGATTGTGCACGTTATCTACGGCATGGCGTTTACCACTCTGTTTTTCCGTAACTTCTATATCTCGATTCCTGATGAATTGATCAAGGCGGCAAAACTCGATGGTGCAGGCTTCTTTACGATTTTCTTCAAGATTTTATTACCGATCTCAACGCCAATCATCATGGTGACGGTGATCTGGCAATTCACCGCGATTTGGAATGACTTCTTGTTCGGAGTGGTCTATTCCGGCTCAGATACACAGCCGATTACCGTGGCATTAAATAACTTGGTCAATACCAGCACTGGCGTTAAGGAATATAACGTCGACATGGCCGCAGCGATTATCGCCGCACTGCCAACGCTGTTGGTGTATGTCTTCGCAGGAAAATATTTTGTTCGTGGCCTAACGGCAGGATCAGTAAAAGGATAATTACCCATGGCAACATTAGATTTAAAACAGATCCGTAAAACCTATCGCAACGCGGACAACGAAACGTTAAAGGGCATCGACATTAGTATCGATTCGGGGGAATTTTTGATACTTGTCGGCCCTTCGGGGTGTGGCAAATCCACTTTAATGAACACCATCGCTGGGCTAGAGAATATTAGCTCGGGTGAGATTGTAATTGATGGCATAGACGTGGCGCAGGTTGAGCCCAAAGATCGCGACATTGCGATGGTATTCCAGTCTTACGCGCTTTATCCAAACATGACGGTGCGTGGCAATATCGCCTTTGGTCTGAAGATTCGTAAGATGCCTCAACAAGAGATTGATGCCGAAGTTAATCGAGTGGCAGAAATGCTGCAAATCGAACAGTTACTGGATCGTAAACCGTCACAACTTTCTGGTGGCCAACGTCAACGTGTCGCGATGGGCCGCGCTCTGGCTCGTCGTCCTAAGCTGTATCTATTTGATGAGCCGCTTTCTAACTTGGATGCCAAGTTGCGTGTTGAGATGCGTCATCAGATTAAACGCCTGCATCAGAAGCTCAACACCACGATTGTTTATGTAACTCATGATCAGATCGAAGCGATGACACTCGCTGATCGCATCGCAGTAATGAAAGACGGTGAACTGCAGCAGTTAGGTACACCACAAGAGATCTACACCAAGCCAAACAACATGTTCGTAGCGGGCTTTATGGGCTCACCATCAATGAACTTCATTAAAACCATGGTGGACTTGGATGATGAGCAAAACCCGATCATCAAAGTGGTGGGTACTGCCGAACAAGAACACCACATCCGATTGCCACAGAGTATGCGTGACCAAGATGGCAAAGAGTTGGTGATAGGGCTACGTCCTGAGCATATTACTGAGCAGCCAAGTGATGATGTTTCTGCTTCAACAAAACTAGACTTACAACTAGAGGTATTGGAACCGACAGGGCCAGATACTATCGCGATGGTCAAAGTTAACGACCAAGAAGTGGCGTGTCGTTTGTCGCCAGAGTTTGAAGTGTCGGTTGGGCAAATGGCGCCCCTGCATTTTGACCTATCGAAAGCCGTGTTCTTTGATGCTCAGACTGAAGCGAGAATTGATTTCTAACTTCTAACTTCTAACTTTTAGTTGCTGAGTTAGTTTAACAATCAAAGTTCATGTCTAAATTAAAGGCAGTATCACCAGTTAGTAATAAATAACGTGATGCTGCCTTTTTCGTTGTCTATACTTGCTTTTTATTCCTTATAAAAACAGAGGGATAAACGATATATATGCTTCTACTGCAATAATATCGTGATTTAGTATCCCTTAGCTCTATAAAGCTGACGTAGAAACGCGTAGGATCACACTACTTTAGATCAAAAACTAGGTTGCACTTTGGTGCATAAACAGAAGAATACATGAAACTAACAGCAAAACCAGCGGCGAATAACGCTTTACTTATTTCTATTACGACACCGGATTTTAAAGGTGACGAAGCAAAAGAGTCTCTTGCCGAACTTGCTCGCTTAGTGTCAACCCTAGGGTTTAAAGTCGTTGGTACGCAATCGCAACACCATAATTCATCTCAACGACAGAATGTGTTGGGTGCAGGTAAGCTTGCCGAAATTGCACATCTAACTGGTTACCAAGGCTCTATTGAAGAAGCTGAAGATTTTATTGATGAGTCGTTTGATTTTAGTTCTGAAATCGATGAGCTAGATTTTGATGATCTTCCAACGGGCAACTTCCAATACGGTGCCGCTGATGTTGTGGTATTTGACTGTGATTTAAGTCCATCTCAAATGCGTACTGTTGAGGCGAGTTTGGGTGTGGAAGTATTTGACCGTACTGGCATCATCATCGAAATCTTCAGCCGTCACGCTCGTACTCGTACTGCTCGTCTGCAAGTTGATATCGCTCGTCTAAACTATTTAGTTCCACGACTGCGTGAAACGGCTGAGGGTGATAAAGAGCGTCAAATGGGTCAGGGCGCAGGTGAAACTTCACTAGAGCTAGACCGTCGTAACGTACGTGACCAAATTGCTGCGCTTAAGCGTGAGCTAGTAAGCGTACAAGATGAAATGAAGACCAGACGCACAAGGCGCGCGGAGCTTTTCACTGTTGCTTTAGTTGGCTACACCAATGCCGGTAAGTCTTCGATGATGCGTGCAATGACCGCAACCGAAGTGGTGGGTGAAGATAAACTGTTCGCAACGCTAGATACTACGGTTCGTGCACTTCAGCCAATTACTCAGCCACGTATCTTGGTTTCAGACACGGTTGGTTTCATCAAGAAACTGCCACACGATCTGGTTGCTTCATTCCACTCAACGCTAGCAGAAGCGCATGATGCTTCACTGCTTTTGTATGTGGTTGATGCTTCTGACGTTTCGTTCCGAGCTCAGCTTGATGTCGTACACGACGTATTAGCACAAGTGGGCGTTGAAGGTAGCGAAAAACTATTAGTGCTCAATAAGTGCGATAGATTGACTGAAGAACAGCAATTAGAGCTGATCGAAGAATTCCCAGATGCGATGCTAACGTCGACTCGTGATCCGTTAGATATCACGAAACTGCACAAGTACATCGTTGGTGTTGCTGAAGAAGGCATGATCGAAGAAGAGATCACTATCCCTTATTCTGGACAAGGCATCATCGGTGAGATTCGCTCAAACATGAGTGTGGTTAAAGAAGAGTACGACTACGAACACATCAAATTAACGGTTCGTTCAAGCGCCATTGATTTAGCGCGACTGAAAAAGCGTATGCAAAACTCTTAATCGTCTATCAAATTTAGATAAGAACACCTAAAGAAAAAGCGACCTAAGTGGTCGCTTTTTTTATTCGTTGAGCCTAGCTAATTTAAGTTTAGCTAAGTCATGAGCCACTTAAGCCATTCTTTGAGTTGGCTTCCAGCGTGCTAGCTCTGGATCAAGCTTGATGCCTTGTGAGGTCAGCAAGTTAACGCGAGCCAAGTAGGCTGCGCCATGCATTAGGTGTTTTGCTAGATCAACGGCATTACGCTGTTGGTAATCGTCTAGATAGCTGTCTTTTGCCCATGCGTTGAATGCGCCAAGTGCAGGGCCTGCCCATACTTGGTAATCCATCTCACGACCTTGTTCACCTGTATTTGACCAACGGCTAGAAAGCCCTAAGTACCAACGGAAGATCAACGCCATTTTACGCTTTGGGTTGCCTTCAGCTCGTTCGATTTGTTTTGGGTCGCGCTCGTTAAAGTGCGCCACAGTTCCCGCCCAAATGTCATCCAGCGTTGAACGGAATACTTGCTTCTCTAACTTTAGGCGTTCTTCTGCTGGAATCGCTTCAATTGAATCGTAACGCGTGTATAGCTCGTATAGCTTGTTTGCACGCATTGGGAACAAGGTGCCGCGTTTAACCACTTGCAGTTTCACGCCCATTTCGAACATGTCTGCCGCCGGGGCCATAGTCACGTCAGCCATTTCAGTTGTCGAAAGCAGCTTACGTGTGTGTTCGCTCGCGCCAGCCTCAACACACGCTTGGTTGATTGAACCAGTAACAATGTAAGCCGCGCCCATGTTAAACGTCGCTAGAGCAGCGTCAGGCGTACCTACGCCACCACCACAACCGACACGTAGTGGAGTTTTGAATTGGTACTGTGCTTGGATTTGCTCTTTCAGGGCAAGAATCGTTGGCAGTAGGGTAACCAGTGGACGGCTATCGGTGTGACCCCCAGAATCGGCTTCTGCAGTAATGTCATCAGCCATAGGAACCAACTGTGCCAGTTCCATTTGTTCTGCTGTGATTCGACCTTCATTAACCAAAGCTTGCAGCATTTTCACAGGAGCAGGTTGCATGAACTTGCTCGCTACTTCAGTACGGCTTACCTTGGCAATAACCTTGTTGCCAATCTGAATCTCACCTTGTGCATCGCGACTAAGGCCTGCTGCACGGTAGTGAACGATTTGCGGTGTTAAACCTAAGAATGCAGAAGCCTCAACCGTTTTTACTTGGTGCTTCAAAAACAGCTCTACACTGCCGCGCTCTAGTGCAGGTTCACTTGGGCTGTGAATCAGGTTAAACGCGTAAGGACCGTTTGGTAGTGCTGCTTGAATACGGTTGATCGCTTGCTCAACGCGAGACGGGATTAAGCCCGCCGCGCCAAATGAACAAAGAATGCCAGCTTGACCAAGCGCAATCACTAACTCTTCAGATGAAATGCCGTTTGCCATTGCACCTGCATAGTAAGCGTATTTTACGCCGTGGCAGCGACGAAAATCTTCGTCGCCTAGGCTTTGTGTACCAAGAGCTGGAGCAAAAGCGCTAACAGGCTGGCTGTTTGCTGCGCTAGCTGAATCGCCCGATGTAATCTCAGCTTGTTGGCTTACGCCTAAGCCTTTTTCTGGGTGGTTCACTACGTAACAAGCAAGGCTTAAATCTTTCAAGATTGTCGACATTGCTGCGTTATCGAAATGAGTAGTGCTCCCTTCAATCTGCCAAGGCCACGGAGATAGCTTTTCGTTATTGATTGTAGTTTGAGTTGTCATACTAAATTCTTTCCTAATTCTTTGTCTCTAATGGCGGCTTAAGCTTTATTGATAACAGAGGCTTCTTCGATACAAATTGCGATGTCTTTCACTTCGTAAATACGCAGACCATCTTTGCTCAGGTTTGCGTCGCCAACGATGATGCGTTTGCCGTCTTCGTCTTTGATTGCAGTGATGTGTACATCCAATGACATCTGTTTGTTCAGAGGGTTAATTTGACCACGGTATTTCCATTTCACTTCAGATTGGATTTGACCAAATTTCGGATTGCGGAAGCCAGCACCAAGATCTTTGTTTAGTGCATAGGTTTGCATCAGTTCGATGATCGCTTCGACACCTAGAGAACCCGGCATTACTGGGTCTTGATGGAAGTGGAACTGGAAGAACCAATCGCTTGGGTCAATCGTACGCTCAGCGTATAGGTAACCCAGACCGTCTTTACCACCATCGCTAGTGATCTGCACAGTATCGATAAAGTTCAAACGACCGCCAGCCAGTTGGTAGTGCTCTTGCACTTCACCAGTAGAAGAAACAGGTGCATTAAAGTAACGACTTGTTTTGTCTAGCAAGTTGATGTTTACGTCTGGCGTGCGATTGTTATCAACGTGCCATGCGTGAGTCACTTTACCGTTGTCCAAACCAAGTTGGTCTTTCAGTGCTGCGCCTTTGAAGTAACCAAATACCGCTGTACCTTGGTAGAAAGGGACACCGTCAGTGCTTAGCTCGAAGCTGAAGCTCTGTACGATGTTGGTGCCCATCATTACCGTTGAAAGCAGACGAGAATCGTTGGTGATGGTTTTGCCACGTAAATCGACATTGCGTAGCATTTTGCCGCTGCCGTCTAGGTTACGGAAAAACAACTCTTCACCCGGGAAGCCCAGTGTTGTGCCCATGTATCCAGAGATAAAGCCGTTTGGCTGCAGTGAAATCTCCATTAATACCGAGTAAGGCATCAAGGTCTGGTGGCTGTTTTCATCAAAGTACCATGCGTTTTCTGGCACTTCGTATTCTGCGATACATGAAGATGGTTTCTTGAATTCACCACGTTTACCTTCAATCTCAACCACACGTGTCGTTAGCTGCAAGTCGCCACACGGAGTACGTGGTGGGATCATGCCACGGTAGATAGAGAAGTCAGGACCGAAACATTTCTCGATATCACCCGTTGCGAATTCGAACATGTGGTAAGGCGTGAACGGAACTGTGTCTGGCGTGCGGTTCGGGTAATCAGGAGTTAAAGGCGCTTCAACGTGTTGAAGTGGAACCACACCTTTGTTTGGCGCTGTTGCTAGGTCTTCAATTTGAGCCATTAATGGCGCATTAGCTGAAGCCTGTTGGTTAACCGCTGGTGTGTGACCCAAGTTTTCGATAACAGGGGTCGCGACAGCTGTCTCTGCTACAGTGTCAGCAACTAAGATCTTAGCTGTCTCTAAAGAAGGCAAGTAACGAGTACATTCGTTGTCTTCTTTGATCATTACACCCAAGTTTTGGAAATCAACAATCACTTTGCCGTTTAGCAAAATATCGATGTTAGCTTTCGCGTATGGGCGAGGGCTTAGACCAATCTCAGTTACTTCCATGCGGTAAGTCAGTTCTGCCGATTGCGGTAGAACTTGACCACGACAACGTACTTGTTGAGGGGCATTTTCAAGCGGTTGGAAACGACCATTTTGAACAAGCGTGTGCATGCCAAGGTGCATCATGAAGAATTGCAGTAGTTGACCACAACCTTCTGCCATCAAAGAGCCAGCCATTACTGAGTCATCTTTGAAGTGACAAGGGAAGTACCAGTGCTCAGGCTCTAGCTGCTTATGACCTTCAATCAGACCAAGTCCCCATGTGCCACCTTGTGGTTCAACACGGCTAACCTTTTCGATCATCATGAACTTCTCTGAGCTGAAGCATAGAGAAGGCTGGTGGCGATTAGATTGGTGAGTCGGGCCAAAACACTCTGCAATGTTGGCAGTCAGTAGATGACGTAATTCTTGGTGGTTAAACTGCGTTTTAGGGCAATGCAACATAGGGTCGAAGCGTTGCTTAGTTGCAAGCTTACGAGCCTTGATTTCATCTTCAGTGTGAATCACACCTTTGCCATCTGCTAGCTCTTCATCAGTGAAGAAGCCCGCACAGCCGTTATCCATTTTCAGGATCATCTTGTCGCCAACGAAACATTCGTACGAGAAGAAGAACAGCAGTGTGTCGCCATTGCGAGCAAAGTTGTTGATTGATATATCGTAACGCAGCGTATCGCCACCACGAGGCAAGTCACCAAGGAAAGTCAGCGTACAATCAAGCAGGCGGTAAACACGCTCGCCTTTGTTTTCGAAATCAATGCCTAAGTAGCTGATCAGCATTAGGTCACATTGACCAGATTCTACCGCAACAGCCCAAGGGATCTGACCATCGACAAGATACGGTGCATCAACTGGGATGTCGTACTCTGTGGTCATTGTGCTTGGCTTGTACTCGTTCACTGTCGCGTTGAGCTTGGTTACACGAGATACCAATAGGTAGTCAGTGGTTGGCAAGCGAACGCGGCGCGAGTAGCTATCGATGAGCGCGTAGTCAGGGCCAAATACATTGGCGATGTCGCCTTCCGCGTATTCAACCAGATCATCGTAATCCCAGATACATGGCTTACGAACAGGTTTTACTGGTGTTGGCGTCGCAAGTACGTTGACTGCTGTTGACTGAACCTGAGCTGGTTGAGCTTGAACAGGCTGAGCTGGCGTTTGTTGGCCAGTCGCTTGTTGACCATTCGTTTGTTGAATAAGGGCTGAGCTATCTAAACCAGACGTCACTGCGTTTAGCTGCGCTTTTAATAGTGCATCAGCCATCTGCATGCCTTGGGCACGAGTGTGCAGGAATGCTTTGTGTACTTGCTGCGCTGCTTGCTGGTTTTGAGCAAAAGCTTGGTTGTGTGGTGTTACAGACGGCTGTGATGCTGCATCCGTATTAGCGTCGATATTCGATACGCCATTTTTAGCGGATAGGACATGAGTCATATTGCTGTGGTTACCTGTTAGCTGACTGTGGCGCGTTGGCGCCAGAGTAGGGGATACTGATGTAGGAGTTTCGATGACTGGCTCTACCGCGTTCTGCGCTAATGCTTTCTTCTCTAACTCTTTTTGCGCAAGGGCTGCTTTAATATTTGCTGTCGTTGGAATCGACGCTACTCTTGCTGCTTGTTTACCAGAAGCTTTCTGTTGAATCGTTGCTAAGTTAGTCACTGGGGTTTGGGCAATATGTTGATAGATATCGCGACCACCAAGAGTCACTTGCTTAACCAATTGACGTTTAGCATCGCTCGCCAGTTCATTGCTTAAACGAACGGAAAGTGATTGAGATTCAACACTCGATTGGCTTAGTAGCAGCTGTGAACATTGTCCTTCGCTGATGTTGGCAACAATCGCACTCTTAGAGCTGATATTTGGATTCAGAGGAGCCAAGTTCAGGTTGAGCAGACCGTGTAGCAGGCTTGCCATACCAGAGGCTGCAGAGCAGTGACCTACACGCTGACTCGCTTGAGTCGTCTTGGAAACCCCTAAGTTGAGAGGTACAAGCTCGTGTGATGAAGACTCTGGTGCATGGTTAAGCTCAAGCAATGAAACATCGTTCGAGTTCATACCGACTTGAGTCAGTAACTCATCAGCAACGGCGTTGTTATGCTCGCTTGAACCAAAGGCTAATGCGTTGATGCTGCCGTAAGCCGTATCTTGATTGCTAGCTACTCGGTTTTCTTCAACAAGAACAATGGCACCTGCGCCTTCACCCACATTCCAATTGCCGTCTTGCGGCTGTCCGAATTTTGGTACAAGTGACACTGGGCTCACGCTGTTCTTCAGAATCACATGTTCTGCACTGCCACTTAGATCAACAGCTGCAATCACGACTGCATCTATTGATTCTTGCGACATTAGGTTTTGCGCGACGTCGATACAACGAGCAACTGACTGTTCAGCGGCTGAAATCGTAAACGCAGGGCCGTTAAAGTCCCATAGTGAAGAGATACGCGAAGCCATGATATTGCCGATGAAACTGGTGTATTGGTTCAGCTTGGCTGCGTCCATCACACTGTCCATCGCGATGGTTTCTAGCGATTGGTATTCATCTTGTGTTAGCTCAATACCCATGTTGGTAAAGCTGTCAGCCAATTGGCTATGCAGGTTTACGCGTCCACGGAATTGGTGCATCTCAAGCTCAGTTTCCATCGCTACCAGTACTGCAACCTTTTGGCCTGCCACGAGCTTGGCATCTTTGATGGCTTCGTCTGCAACTTTCATCAGTAGCAACTGCTGAGAGATCAAACGGTCATCTTCATTAGGCGGCACTTTAAAGCGTAGGAAATCGAGATCGAATTGATCGATGTACGCTCCGTTTGGAATGCCGTGTAAACCAAACTGATTCAGTAGTTCTGGATGTTGGTCTAAGCCTTTCCAGCGTTTCTTAGGCAAAGCAATGAAAGCATCGTTGTTGGTTTCAATTGCAGTGCTTAGCGCATTGATGCTTTGCAGAGAACCGAAGTGAGACGCGAGGCCAGTAATGCTTAAATTGGACGGCTGTAGGCTTGGAGACGCTGACTCTAGAGTCTGGTTTACATGACTGGTGTCTGAATACGCTTCAAGCAGTAAGTGAGCGTTACAACCACCGAAACCAAATACAGAAACACCCGCACAGCGCTCTTGGTTACCTGCTTTACTTGGCCAAGGTTGAACCTGCGTTGGCAGAGTCTGTGATCCAAATAAACCTTCAGGCGATGATAGTGGCTTGTCCAAATTAATACTTGGAGGAAGCACACCTTCTTTCATCGCGAAGATCATCTTCATGATCCCTGGCATACCTGCCGCAGTCAGCAAGTGACCGAGGTTGGACTTCGCAGAGCCAATCAATGGCGGGTTAGAACCATTCAATTTGTCAGCAAAGAAACGCTCCATTGAGGTTAACTCAACCTTGTCACCCAATGGTGTGCCGGTTGCGTGACACTCAATCACCTCAATGCTGTCTGGTGTTAGGTTTGATGCCTCGTAAGCGCGTTCAAAGGCTTGTACTTGTCCTTTGCTATTTGGGCTTAATACGAACTGGCCACGGCCATCGTTCGACAAGCCAATACCGCTGACGACTGCGTAAATGTTGTCGCCATCACGCTCTGCATCAGCTAAGCGTTTTAGGACTAAAACACCGGCACCTTCGCCAGCAAATAGACCTTTACTGTTGCTATCAAACGGAACCGACACACCGTGGTCAGGGTAAGCGTGGAAAATGGAAAAACCCATGTTGATAAAGAATGGGTCAGCACCTGATACCGCGCCTGCCAACATCATGTCGGCTTTGCCCGTGTTCAAGTAATCACACGCTAACTTCAATGAATACACTGAACTTGCACATGCTGCATCTAGGCT
This sequence comes from Vibrio echinoideorum, assembly GCF_024347455.1. NCBI lineage: Bacteria > Pseudomonadati > Pseudomonadota > Gammaproteobacteria > Vibrionales > Vibrionaceae > Vibrio > Vibrio echinoideorum. Next base: position 2,533,830 of record NZ_AP025483.1, on the reverse strand, counting down.
AAGTTGCACGTTGCCTAGACCCAATGCATCAGCCACTAACTTAGAGGCATTATGTGCTGCAGCACCATTGATAGGGTTGAGGTCTTGCACGGTTTCATTGGTTGGTAGCAGTGAAAACTGGTCATTAGCCAATTTATCTTTAAGTGCTTTCTCGACCACCGAGTGATACATCGGCAGAAACAGGTCGTTTGAACGTGTGGTTGGGAACGAAAGGGCACCCATGATCACGCCTGTGCGCTCTAAAACATCGGCATTTAAATTAATGCCTGCGTCGACTAACGCCTTACGACTTGTGTCCAAAGCCCATAGGAAGCTTTGATCTACGCCGTTAAATGATTCTGCTGTTAAGCGGTAGCCATTGCTATCGAAATTGAAGTTTTCGATGTAGCCGCCTTTGTCACAGTAAAAGCGGTCTGACTCACCTTGAACGCCCTGATAGCTTTCAGGTTTAGCACCTAACTTTTCAGCGCTTAATGTGGTTCGAGAATCTTTTTTATTCAGCAAGTTTTGCCAAAAATCTTTTGGCGTATCAGCTTCTGGGTATTGGTTAGCAATACCGACAATCGCGATCTTATTGCACTTCACTTGCTGTTTGTTCTTAGCTTGAGCCTGAGCTTGATATTGAGATGGCTTCGATTGAGAACTCATACTAGCTCTCCTTGATAATTCACTGCGCTGCCTTGAGATAAACCGCTTAATTGCTTAGCTGCGGTGATCTGTTGGTCTAGCCCTTGGATAAGAGGCTCGACAGACAATGGGATTTGATGAGTAATGAGCTGACCAATGCATTTGATGAGCGTGACAACATCGTCACCGCCTTTGGCATTGGAAGCGATTGTGCAGTATTGGTCTGCTACGTTGTCGCTACGATTGATCTTGTCGATCAATGTGCTGGTTTGACGATCGGCACCCACTTCGACAAACAGACGAGCACCTTGTTGACGTGCACTCTGGATCAACGCGGTGAAATCCAGCGTCGAACAGAAAGTGTCGGCAATCGAAAGGGCGATGCTATCGCTGTCGATATTGATTGGTGCGCCCGTCGGTAGACCTGCTGCGCTGATAAAGCGGATATGCTTTGGCAATTCGTCGAACAGTGGTTGCGTGTAAAACTCACGCACTTGGCTATGTTGGCTCAATGCTGGTGTGGTGTGCATTGCGGTAACACGATTCGCGGCAATGCCACGTTTACCCAGTTTCTTGAGTAGTGCACGACATGTGCTTTCACAACCTGCCAGTACGCAAGTGTCACCTTGGATGATAGCGAGATAAGCACGTGGAAACTCTGGTAGCAGAGCCTCAATTGCTTGTGCATCACTGCGAACCACAAAGCTATTCCATTGGATGCTTTCGTCGCTGTTCAGCTGCCAATCTTGACGTACTGCGGTGAGTTCGCCAGAAATAGCCGTGGTGAAAATAGGGCTAGTTTGAGTCATCTCAATCAGCGCATGCGGGTTCTTCCAAACATTTAAGCTGGCCCACATGGAGGCTTCACCCTTGGAGTAACCCAAAGCGAAATCTGGCTGCACTTTGAATTCATCACACAGCAGTTGTGTTAACAGATAACTACTGCCCACACCGGCAATTGCCAGCTCACTGAGCGACATTTCTTGCGAGTCTTCGGCGTAGGTTTTGTCAGCCTGCAGCATCTCTTTCAAGTTACCTTCACGTTCTAAACGAGCAAATAACTGTGGGAAATTGTGGTGAAATTCGCGCAACATGCCGGGATAAACTGTGCCAACACCAGGGTAAACAAATGCAACGCCACCTTTGCTCTGAGGCATCGGTGAGAAACAACTGCCCGCTGGGGTTTTGTATTGGCTATTGTCCGCCATTACTTTTGGCAACGCATTTTCTAGCGCAGTGCTCTCTTGTATTGCAGCCTCAATTGAAGCGGCTTGAATCACGATGTTCGCACCACGGCCAGCATTGTGCTGAACGCTTTGGAAGTGACTTAGGTTTGAATGCATTAAGGTAGCGATAGCAAGTTCACGGTCTGCCGATTCGTTAACGCATTTAAGATCTTCTCTTAACGAGGTTAATTGAGAAACCAATTCGGCTTGTTCGTTGCCTGAAATCACAAACATCAAACGTTCGCTGGATAGCAATGGTTTTGGTTCTTGTAAACCGGTCGCTTGAGTCAATATCAGGCTGGTGGCTTTTTGGCTATCGTCACTGGAAGTTAACGCAGCAACACGTGCTTTGTTCGGCTCAGTGAACCAATAAGAGCTCGGTAATGAATGGCTCGGCAATGAACGGCTCGATATCGCATTAACCATATTCAACAATTCATCAAACTGCTGCGAAGCAGATAGGGCAAAGTATTGCTGTTGATGGTTTAAGTCTGAAGCGGGGCGGCGTGACATCTCTAGAGCAAGCTGAACGCTATCTCCATTATCTAGATCGAGAGTTTCGGCAAAGCCCGCTAAATTCGCGTGTGGGTGAATCTTATTCTGAGCAGCATTCAGCGCACTTAACATCAACAATGATGGTGAGTGAGCATCCAAACAAAGCTTAACCATACTGCCTTGATTGACTGCCTCTATCGCTTGAGTAAGTGCTTGATTAAAATTGCCATCAACCACAACAGCCATTATGTCTGGGAACGAGGGAAATAAGTCGGCAGAAAGCTCAGCCGCGTTTGCTGGCTGAGCTAAAAGAGCGATGCGCAATGGCATCGCTTTATTAGTAGGAACAGTCACTATGACAATTGCTCCTTTTCTGCGTTCTTAGTCGCCTCTTTCTTCGATACTGCTGAGCTAGACTTCGGCAAAAATGCGTCGTTTAAGCTCTTGCTGATGGTGACTTTTGCACCTTTCATTACTGCGCTTAAACGACCATCTTGGTGGTAAAGCGAGATATCAGCTTGCAGCGAACGAGCCGTGCTTTTTATCACGCTCAGCTCTAGCCAACCTTGGTCACCATTGTGCATCGGTGCGTAACAAATAAACTCACCGATTGCAGACGGTAGGCTTGCCGCGCCGTATTTCAATCGAGCCCATACCAGCATTGCTTGCAACAGATAATCTTCAGCAAATGGCTGGCTATCACCAAAGCCTTGCTTAGGAATAAATGATCCGCAGTCGCTGTTTTCAATCTGAGGCAACTGGCATTGAGCCAATAAGCCTAAGTCGTCAAAGCGTTCGACTGAGGTAATACCTTGCAATCTTGGTCCATGAAACAGAGTACCGTCACTGTATAGAGCTTGTGCCGTTGTTACAGGTGCTGAAGTGTTGGCCTCAAAGCGTTTTACTGACGCTTGTTGAACATCTTCAGACACTTGCACAGAGGCAACTTGCAACTGAGCTTGATACTGTGGTCGCCCTTGGCAACTGATCACCGCTTTTAGCTGATCTTTTGATTTAGCATCAGAAGAAAGAACCAGATTCAGTTCTTGCACTTCATCAGTATCAAAAATCACACCCTTAAGCAGTTTGTAGTTGTGAACGCTAACGTTCACCCCTAACAGTTGCTCTGCCACTTCACGCATCCATTGGATGGCACACACTGTCGGTAACACTGGGTTACCGGCAATGCAGTGATCTTGAATGAAAGGCAATGCCTTTGGATCAAGATGACGTGTCACAGTGATGCTTGTATTCAGCGGACTCTTTGCAAGATGCACAGACTCCGCATTAAGCTTTTTTACAGCAGCTTCCTTGTTGTCAGAACCTTGCATGCTCGTACCAACCAGCAATTGAATGCCAGTTTCGTTCAGTAGTTGAGAGCTAAACAGCTCTGCACCTGCTTGAAGAGGAATTACGTACACACCACGTTCTGTGAACATACGTTTCAGTGCTGCGTTGACCATGCCACCGTCCCACGGTCCCCAGTTGAAGCTCATCACTTTCGCTTGAGGGTTACGCGCAGACAACTGCAGAGCTGCTTTGTTTAGGATCTCGTTAGACATCGAGTAATCACTTTGGCCTGTGTTTCCGTAGAAACCCGCCGCCGAAGAGAACATCGCAATCAGTTTTAGCTTGCTGCTATCAAGACCGCCAAGAACCGCTTCTAGTCCGCCCACTTTCGTGCCGTAAACCATGTTCAGTTCATCAAGCGTTTTGTCTTGAATGTGTTTGTCAGCCAGTACGCCTGCACCGTGGATAAGACCTGTGATGCCATCGAAATTTGCCAGCGTTTTCGCTACTGACTCATGGTTCGATACATCTAGGCTTAGGTATTCAGCGCTCGCGCCAATCTCGTTGAAAGCGGCAAGTGCTGCGTTGATTTCAAGGCTGCTCAATACCGGTTTTAGCAAGGCATCAACTTTTTTCGGCGTTGGTTTGTCACCTGTTGCTTGTAGGTGAGCGATAGCCGCTGGTTTTAGCTCTTTCTCTTGCTTGCCTTGTGCCCACTGAGGTAGCTCAGCTGAAGTAATATGCTTACTACGACCCGCAAGAATGAAGTGAGACTTACATTGCTTAGCAAGCGTCAGCGCACATTCAAACGTCACGCCTTTAGCGCCACCCGTTACGAGAACTTTGTCGCTCTTGGTGAGTTGAGCGCCTGTGTTCTTCGTTTGTGCAGCTCCTGGTGTTGCCGCAATCAATGTTGCACGACCAGATTCACCGTTTTCCGCATGGCTAAGGCCGATTTCAACCGTGTTGGTATCGATATCGAACAGTTCGCCTGTGATAGCTTCAGCTAGGTGACGAGCATCAATAGAAGCGTCAGCATCCAATGCACGGCAGAACACGTTTGACCATTCATGGCTTAGTGTCTTAGTGAGACCAGACAACGCGGCTTGGTTAAGTTCTGCATTCGCTAATTGCTTAGTATCTAAGTAACCAAAGCCACCATCGATTCGGCTTAGCGTGAAGAACACGCTGCGACCAGAAACAGCAGTCAGTTGGCCATTTAGGTGCTTCGCGAACAAGAACGCTGTGGTTAGCGAAGTTCTTGAGTCTGCATTCAAGTTAACCGCTTGCTCGTTGCTTTGTTTCGCATCAACGATAGCTTGTAAATGAATGAAGCCAGCAATCACTTTGTTCGACGTTTTAAGGTCTGCTTCGATGTCGTTAATAACTGCAGTCACACCAGCATCATCGACGCTGTTGAGTGTGTAGCTTGCGATTTCACTGTTTAAAGGTGACGCGGCAGAAAGAGCACTACGCACTACAGCAACTTGAATGCCGTTAGCGGTCAACTTTTCTGCTAGAACACCGGCGTTGTGACCATCATCTGTGATCACGACACAAGCGTCTTTTGAGAAACAATCGACGAGTTTATCTGCCGCTGGTAGCTTTTTTAGCGCTACCTCATTGTGTGGAGGAAGTTCCGCTGTCGCTGTTTCTGCGATAGGCGTTACTGATTCAGCTTTAGGAGTCGCTACGGGTGCTGCTGCGGATAGCTTGCTTTGCATGTAAGTAACGATTTCACCAAGCGTACGACACTCAGCTAAGTCTTCAGGGTTTAGCTCTGGCAGTGTTGGTAGCTGGTCTTGAACCGTACCCAGGATCTCAACACGTTTGATTGAGTCGATGCCAAGGTCTGCTTCCATGTCCATCGCTAGGTCGAGCATTTCTGCTGGGTAGCCTGTTTTGTCGGCAACCACTTCCATCATTGTTGATTGAACGTGAGCAGGGTTTAGGTCGTTGCTCGTGCTTTCTACAGTTGCTGCAGCGACTTCTGTACTCGTAGTAGCAGTAGCGCCTAGCTTGCTGTTCATGCCTTTAGTATTCATGTAAGCAACGATTTCACCCAGAGTACGACACTCAGCCAAATCTTCAGGGTTCAGCTCTGGCAGTGTTGGTAGCTGGTCTTGAACCGTACCAAGGATCTCAACACGTTTGATTGAGTCGATGCCAAGGTCTGCTTCCATGTCCATTGCTAGGTCTAGCATTTCTGTTGGGTAGCCTGTTTTATCAGCCACTACGCTCAGCATTGTGTTTTGAACTTGTTCTGCGTTTAAAGCGTTTGATACTGCTTGCGCTGATGCAGATGCTTGAGTTGCTACTGGAGCAGAAACGGGAAGCTTACTGTTCATGTAGTCAACGATCTCGCCTAGAGTACGACACTCAGCGAGATCTTCAGGGTTTAGCTCTGGAAGAGTCGGTAGCTCGTCTTGAACCGTACCTAGAATTTCAACACGCTTGATTGAATCGATACCAAGGTCAGCTTCCATGTCCATTGCTAGATCTAGCATTTCAGTCGGGTAGCCCGTCTTCTCTGCGACTACTTCTAACATGGTTTTCTGAACGACAGCCGCATCTAGTCCATTGCTAGCTGTTGCCGGAGCAACCATTGGTGCCTGTGAAGACACAGGAGCTGAAGCTGGAAGCTTGCTGTTCATGTAGGCAACGATTTCGCCAAGAGTGCGACACTCAGCTAAGTCTTCAGGGTTTAGCTCTGGAAGAGTAGGCAGTTCATCTTGAACCGTACCAAGAATCTCAACACGCTTGATTGAATCGATACCAAGGTCTGCTTCCATATCCATTTCTAGATCAAGCATTTCCGTTGGGTAACCTGTCTTCTCAGCAACCACTTCTAGCATGGTTTGTTGAACGACTTTTGCATCAAGACCGTTAGCTGCTTGAACAGGAGCGGTTGCGCTTGGCTGTGCAGCAACAGGCGCTGATGCAGGCATCTTGCTGTTCATGTAAGTAACGATTTCGCCAAGAGTACGACACTCAGCTAAATCTTCAGGGTTCAGCTCAGGTAGGTTTGGCATTTCGTCTTGAACGGTACCAAGAATCTCTACGCGTTTGATTGAGTCGATACCAAGGTCTGCTTCCATGTCCATTTCTAGATCAAGCATTTCCGTTGGGTAACCCGTTTTCTCAGCGACCACTTCTAGCATCACTTTTTCAGCATCTGCTGATTGTACTGCTACTGGTGCAGCCACAGGAACCGGTTGCGCTTTAACTGGCACTGGTTGAGCTGCAACAGGCGCTGCGGCCTGAGCTGCTACTTGTGGTGCAGGAGCTGCTTTCTGTACTGGAGCTTGCTGAGTTGTTGTATTTTGAACCGGCGCAGCTTGAACAGACTGAGCTTGTACAGGAGTCGCTTGTACTTGAGCTACAGGCTGTTGAACGATAGCTGTTGGAGTAGCTTGAATCGCTGGCTGAGCATTTACAGACGCAACGAAGGTTGGTTGTGCTGTTTCGACTGAACCTTGCGTCAGCATGTTAAGTGCTGAGTTGTTGCTGTGCGCTTGCATTTCTAGGTAATGAGCGTGAGCTTTTAGCGTTTCAGCTTGGTGCTGGTGGAACATCTCCATAGAACGCTGTAGGTTCTCAGGAATTGCTACGCCTGCTGTTGCCATTTTCGCTTGCTCAGACATTAGGGTGTTGAACGTGTCACCGTATTGCTGAGGAATCGCAAGGAACTGCTGATGTACTTCTGCTGCTTGTTGTTGAGCATTGAAGAATGATTGCAGTGAAGACTCATCAACCGTTACTGAAGCTGTTGGTTGAATAGTCGCTGGTGCAGGTTGCGCCACTTGAGGCTGCTGAGTTGCTGTTGCTACTCGTACATTTGGTGCTGCAACTGATTGTTGTACATTTGAAGCTTGAGGAGCAGGCACATGTACTTCAACGATTTCTGTTTTGATCACTTCTTTTTCCACGATTTTCTCGACTTCAACTTTCACTTCAACAATCTCAGTTTTTTCGGTGACGTTGCCCGAAGCCAGTGATTGATCCATTTTCTTACGAGTAGCAGGGCTGATGTAGTTGGTTGCATTCAGCTTGATGTTCATTGGTGATGCCTTTGCAGGTTCAGCAATGTCAGCTTGGTAAGGGTCAATGTTGTCTAATGAAACACCTGCCACGCACAGTTGAACCGCAGCCAAACGAAGCTGTTGGTCACTGTCGCCTTTAGGGCTTGGGTTGATGCTGATTGCGTAAAGCTCTTCGTTCTTATCAGCCAATGTTTTCTCAACCAGCTTTTGAAGAATGTTTTTCGGACCGAACTCAACGAATACACGCGCGCCTGCTTCATACATCGCTTCAATTTGCTCGCTGAAACGAACCGATTGCAGCATGTGCTGTTTGAATGCTTTCTTGATCGCTTTCGCGTCTTTGCTGTGCAGTTTGCCCGTTGCGTTTGAGTAAAGCGGCAGCGTTGGAGCGCTGAATGAAGCTTTATCAATTGCAGAAGCAAATGGTTTTTGAGCGTGAGCAACAAGTGGTGTGTGGAAAGCACCAGACACTGGCAGAGCAATCGCTTTGAAGCCTTGTTCTGTTAGCGCTTGTGCTGCTTGTTGAACCGTCGCAGTTGGACCTGCAATAACCAGTTGAGTCGGAGCGTTGTAGTTGGCAATGCTCACGCCTTCGAATTGGCTGATGCAGCTTTCAACGGCTGGAAGCTTGTCTGCGTCTAAGATGACCGCAAACATAGTACCGCTGTCGCCTTGTTCAGGTGTTGCTGCCATTGCATCGCCACGAGCGAAAGCTAGCTGGTAGTAATCGTCTTGCGAGATAACACCCGATGCACATAGTGCACTTAGTTCACCAAAGCTATGACCTGCGACCATGTCAGCTTTGAAGCCAGCTTGAGTCATGATGTCGAACTGACCCATAGACACCGTACCAATCGCACTTTGCGCATTGGCCGTGTTGGTTAGCACCGCTTCTTGAGCTTTGGTTGCTTCTGGTGTGAACGTTGGAATTGGGAACAGAATTTGCGACAGAGCCGTTTTCTTGTGCTGACCAAATACTTGATCCGCTTGAGCAAGCTGTTGGCGCATTTCAGGGTAATGACAAGCAAGCTCGCGGCCCATGTTCAGGTATTGCGAACCTTGACCTGCAAATAGCGCTGCCACTTTACCTGCACCGTTTTCAGCAATCAGTGCCGATTCACGGTAGCTAGTACCGTTTGGCATCTGCCAATGTGTTTTGGTTTGGCTTTCAAGCATAGAAACCGCTTGAGTCAGTTGCGCTTGAAGGTCTGCTTGGTCAGTCACGACTAAACCAATACGAGCATGCTTAGCGTCAACTTCGCGTAGAGCATGTTGTTCAGCAAGCGTTTCCAGTTTGAACGCAGCATCTGTAGCTTGAGTAGAAATCTGCTTTAGATCACTGACCAGTGCTTGGCGAGATTCAGCACTGAACAATAGCGTTTGAGGTACTTGGCGTTGACGGTATTTGTCACCGCGAGCGTGTTCTGGTGTGTATTCTTCCATTACTACGTGGAAGTTAGTGCCACCAAAACCAAATGAGCTGATACCTGCACGGCGCGGTGTACCGTCGACACGTTTCATCCAAGGACGCGTTTGTGTGTTTAGGTAAAACGGTGAGTTCTCGATATCCAACTTAGGATTCGGAGCTGATACGTTGATCGTTGGCGGCAGCACTTTGTGGTGTAAAGCCAATGCAGCTTTGATTAAACCTGCTGTACCTGCGGTTGATTTAGTGTGACCAATTTGAGATTTCACAGAGCCTAACGCAATGTGTTGCTTCTCTTCATTGTTCTCACTGAATACTGAGTTTAGGCCACCAAATTCAGCTACATCACCGGCAGCTGTACCTGTGCCGTGCGCTTCTAAAAGACCAAGCGTGTGCGGTGCGAAACCTGCATCATCGTAAGCACGCTTTAGTGCCTTTGCTTGTCCTTCAGGGCGAGGCGCGTAAATACTCTTGAACTTACCGTCCGAAGAAGAACCCACACCTTTAATTACTGAGTAGATTCTGTCGCCGTCGCGTTCAGCATCTTCAAGACGCTTAAGAGCAACCATGCCAATACCTTCACCAATCATCATTCCTTTTGAGTCGATGTCGAAAGGTTGAATCGTTTCATTTGTGGTGAATGCTGGTGTTTTCGAGAAGCTCATGTACATAGTTGGCGAGTTATCAGTACACACACCACCTGTGATCATCATTTCACTGCGGCCTTCAACCAGCTCACTAAGAGCCATGCGCATTGCGGCTAGAGAACCTGCACACGCAGCATCTACCACACAGTTGATGCCACCAAGGTCAAAGCGGTTAGCGATACGACCTGAAATTACGTTACCCAACGAACCAGGGAAGGAGTTCTCTTCCCAGTGGATGTATTGGTCTTGGAATTTTTTGATCAGCATTTCGCTGTCTTCGTCGTTGATGCCACTGCTCTTGAAGACTTTTTTCAAAACAGGGTATTGCAGACGAGCATTTAGGCTTTGAGCGATCTTTTGACCACCACCAACACCGAGCGTAATACCGATCTTATCGCGATCGTAGCCTTCAGGCAGCTTGGCATCTTCAAGCACTTCTTTTGCAACGATCAGAGAAAGCAGCTGTGATGTATCAGTCAGTTCTAGGATATTTGGCGGAAGGCCGAACTCCATTGGGTTGAAGTCCACTTCAGGGATGAAACCACCGCGCTTACAATAAGACTTGTCTGGCGTAGTACGATCTGCATCGTAGTAATCTTCTGGACGCCAGTGCGTATCTGGTACTTCGGTAATTGCATCGATCTTTTCACTGATCAAATCCCAGAACTTATTTAAGTAACGGGAGTTCGCAAACATGCTTGCCATACCAACGATAGCAACTGGCATATCTTTAAGGCGTTTATTGAGTCGAGTGTCGTCGACTGATTCCGGTGTATTTTTTTCGGGTTGGCTCATTATGAGTCTCCACTTGAAATCACTGAGGGCGATGTCGTGTTTTGAGGCTGCGTTTCTAAATGGATCGAAAATAAATCTGAAACAGACTTGGGCAAACGCAGCTGAAGAGCAAGGTTGCCAAAAGTAGGCCACCTAACTGAAATAGGGTGTGCGAAGTACATTGACTTGCGGGAGTTGAGAACGTGTTTCATGCGCGAAGAGGGCATTCGAATGTGAGGGTCATGTCCATTAAAATCCTATCCAAAGTACTGCTTTTGTGCAAAGCAGGTATCCGCAAAAAAAACGTGTGAATTTGTTTAATGGTTGAGCAGGCTACCCGAGGTGAGTAGTTGATACAATGCTCCCAGCGGCCACTATGATCTGTTCAGACCAGATGAATCGAGTGTGTTTTTAATTTTTGTATTTTTATTGTATTTAACTTATTGATATTTAATGGGTATGAATTGTTTTTTAGTGTTTATACTCTATTTTTTGGCTTGATGAGATCTATGTCAGGTTTTTGTAAGTAAGGTTTAATAGACGACTGTTTCACAAGGCTGAGTGTGATCTATGTTTTAATTTGTTATTATTTTAAAATCAAATTCCAAGCCCTCATATGAAGGATGTTTCCTTCCCGATTTCTCTATGTTTATAGCAAATCATAGGTGAGTTAAATTTGTTCGTTTTGATGTTTTTTTGATAGCTTGATGAGAGTGGTTTTAATAAATGAGTACTAGAGATATGGGAATACCGATTGTGGATTTGTGGCTTTGCTCTCTGAGTGATTTACATGATGATATCGATAGCGTGTCGTACTTAAAACAGAGACTCACGATGGATGAGATAGCCAAAGTTGATCGCTATCGAATGCCCTCATCTCAGGTGCAAGCTTTGTACGTTCGTAACTATCTAAGAAAGGTGTTGTCTTGCTACTCTGATTTGAGGCCAGAAGAGTGGCGGTTTGAATATGGCGAGAAAGGTAAGCCAAGCCTAATTACAGAACAACAAATTAAAACGGGATTGAATTTCAATATAAGCCATAGCCAAGAGCATTTGTTGATCGCTATTTGCCAAATCCAAGGGCAACCACTTCAACTAGGTGTAGATATCGAACATGTAAGAAGCTCGACCAATATCGACTCGATCATGAAGCACTATTTTTCAGATGCAGAACTTACGGATTTACTTGAACTCAACAAAGAAGAACAGAGAGAGCGTTTTTTCGATCTGTGGGCATTGAAAGAGTCGTACATCAAAGCGACGGGTAAGGGGCTAGCGACATCGTTGCGAAGCTTTTCGTTTGATTTCTCTAATTTGACGGAGCAAACATTGCCAATTCACTCTTCGGATTTTCAACCAAACTTGCAGGATGAAATTAGATTGTATAGCGAAATCAGGCTACATAGCGGGATTGGGTTGGATTTGGATCCTGCTCAAGAAGACGATATTTCTACAGATTGGCAATGTTGCTTGGGTCGATTAGATGACCAGTACCGTTTTGCCGTGACTCTTGGTGGAAATTTGCTACCCATGCAGATAGAGATGAGAACTTTTTCGTTGTCTCATCTCTTTTAAGCTAGTTTGGTGAGGTGAAGTTAGCTCGTTTCGCCAAGCATCGCTTTTAATACTTCGGCAGGTACTGGCTGCAGTTGCTTGTCTTTATCTAGGCAAACCATTTCGATATCACCAATCACCGCAGGCTTAGTTGCATCTTTGCGCCACACTTCTTGTCGCCATAGCGTTTTGTATTTTCCATCGAGTTCAAAAGAGGTTCGGATGTCGCAGATCTCAGCGAACTCAACTCCATCTTGAAAAGTCATGTTGGCTTTATACACCGCAAACCCCAGTCCATGCTCGTTCCACAAGGTTGCCAGTTTGTCGCTACCCAATACATGCTCGCGCGCACGCTCAAAGTACTTTAGAAAGTTAGGGTGATAAACCACACCTGAGTGATCGGTATCTTCATAGTAAATTTGTACTGGGTGATGGTAGATCTGACTCATTGGTATCAACTCTTGTTAAGTAGTGAAGTGGTAAATCTGGCTAAGTTGTGCAGCACTTTACAGGATAGGTTGAAATTACTTCAAGGCATCATAGCCAAACTCGCTTTTGGTCAGACCTCATTTGGCCTCATTCATTACTAATACGTTGGTCAACTCCCACCCATTTACAAATATTCTATGTGTCACTTCCCACCCATTAATTTTTGCAGCGAGTTGGCGACTACTACAGGCAGATCTCATGAAGCCTTACGGTTAAAGGCTTGTTAATGCTTTGTTTCAATGTGGCGCGCTAATTGCCTTAATGAAAGCACGCAGTTCCCATTGATGGGCTGCTTTGTTTACTAAGGAGAATAATAATGTTTAAGCCTCTTACCCTGCTGTCTGTATCTGCTCTGGCGCTCACAAGCTTTAATGCTGCTGCAAACTGTGACCCTGGTGAAATTGTGATTAAGTTCAGTCACGTAACCAATACTGATAAGCACCCTAAAGGCATTGCTGCTTCTTTACTAGAAGAGCGAGTAAACACGGAAATGAACGGCAAAGCTTGTATGCAAGTTTTCCCGAACTCAACACTTTACGATGATAATAAGGTACTGGAAGCCCTGTTAAATGGTGATGTTCAAATGGCAGCACCATCGCTGTCTAAATTTGAGAAGTTCACTAAGAAATACCGCATTTTTGACCTTCCTTTCCTATTTGAAGATGTAGAAGCTGTTGACCGTTTCCAAAACTCAGAGTCAGGCGAAAAACTGAAGAATGCAATGAAACGTCGTGGCTTACAAGGTCTAGCGTTTTGGCACAATGGCATGAAACAGATGTCGGCGAACAAACCTCTTATCAACCCTGAAGATGCGGAAGGTTTGAAATTCCGTGTTCAAGCATCAGACGTATTGGTGGCTCAGTTTGAACAACTGGGTGCTAACCCACAGAAGATGTCTTTCAAAGAAGTATACGGTGGCCTACAAACCAAGGTTATCGATGGCCAAGAGAACACATGGTCAAACATCTACGGTAAGAAGTTCTTTGAAGTACAAGACGGCGTGACAGAAACTAACCACGGTATCCTTGATTACCTCGTAGTAACGTCAAACGACTTCTGGAAAGACCTACCTGAAGATGTACGTACACAGCTTAGTACTATCGTTCAAGAAGTCTCTGAAACACGTAATGCAGAATCTTCAAAAGTTAACCTAGCGAACAAAAATAACATCATCGAAGCCGGTGGTGAGGTTCGTACACTTACGCCTGAACAGCGTGAAGCATGGGTAGCTGCACTTCAACCAGTATGGAAGAAGTTTGAAAAAGACATCGGTTCAGACCTTATCGATGCAGCGTTAGCTTCAAACCAATAACACCGCTAAGGGAGTGGCGTGCATTTCGCCACTCCTTATTAAAATAACTATAAGCGGAGTCAATTATGGATAATCCTCAAATGGAACAACCAAATTCTAGCGAATCAGCACTGGAAACCTCTCTTTTTTCCAAAGTCGGAAGAGTTACGGATGTGATTGAAGAGTCATTAATCGCATTTTTCCTTGGCGCAATGACGCTACTTACTTTTGCCAATGTGGTATTTCGATACGCATTCAATGGCAATATCTTGTGGGCACTAGAACTGACGGTGTTCATGTTCGCTTGGATGGTGTTAGTAGGCGCATCTTATGGCGTTAAAAAACACTTCCACATTGGCGTTGATGTCATTATTAACCTTGCCCCAGAAAAGCTACGTAAAGTGTATGCGTTGATCGCCGTTACAAGCTGCCTGGCCTTTTCAATCTTACTTCTTATAGGTTCTTGGAATTACTGGTACCCGTTCGCGACTGAGCGCGCTTGGTACGAGACCGATGATATTCCAATGCCCGAGATGCTTCAGTTTCTTGCTGACTGGCTGAATGAAGGCGAGCGATACGAGAAACTGCCACGTTTTATTCCTTATATGGCGCTGCCGATTGGTATGGCAATGCTGACGTTCCGATTCATCCAAATCGCTTATCAAGTGGCGACGGGCAAGCTTGACCGCATGATTGCAGGCCATGAAGCCGAAGAAGAACTGGATGCATTGAAAGCTGATGTGTTAGCGGGTTCTGATGAAGACGCGACAGCGGTATTGAATTCGACTAAGCAAAACAAGGCGAACGAGTCGGGTACAAAATCTAACGGTAAGGAAGACTAATCATGGCAATGTTATTTCTATTTTTAATGGTAATTGCTTTCATGTTGGTCGGTGTACCAATTGCGATTTCCCTTGGTTTATCGAGCGTCATATTCTTGTTGATGCACTCTGATGCGTCACTAGCTTCGGTTGCACAAACGCTGTTTAATGCATTTGCAGGCCACTACACACTCTTAGCGATTCCTTTCTTTATCTTGGCCTCTAGCTTCATGTCCACAGGTGGTGTGGCGAAACGTATTATCCGTTTTGCTATCGCAATGGTCGGCTGGTTCCGCGGCGGTTTAGCGATGGCGTCGGTTGTGGCATGTATGATGTTCGCAGCGTTATCTGGATCGTCTCCAGCAACGGTAGTGGCAATCGGTAGTATTGTTATCGCTGGTATGATCAAAAACGGCTACACAAAAGAATTCGCGGCAGGGGTTATCTGTAATGCGGGTACTTTAGGTATCTTGATTCCACCGTCAATTGTTATGGTTGTTTACGCTGCAGCGACGGATGTATCTGTAGGTCGTATGTTCCTCGGTGGCGTTATTCCTGGCCTGTTGGCCGGTGTGATGTTGATGATTGCTATCTACATTGCAGCACGTATTAAGAAGATTCCTGCACAGCCTTTTGTGGGCTGGGGTGAGATGTTCGCAGCAGCAAAAGACGCAAGTTGGGGTCTGCTACTGATTGTCATTATTTTGGGTGGTATCTACGGCGGTATCTTTACACCGACGGAAGCGGCGGCAGTGGCAGCGGTATACGCGTTCTTTATTGCCAACTTTATCTATAAAGATATGGGGCCTTTCGCTGATAAGAAGAATACAACGCCTGCTTTGGTTAAAGTGTTCCAAACCTTCTTCCATAAAGACACCAAAGACACGCTCTATGATGCAGGTAAGCTGACGATCATGCTGCTGTTTATCATTGCCAATGCTCTGATTCTTAAGCATGTACTGACAGAGGAACGCATTCCTCAGATGATCACTGAGTCTATGCTTTCTGCAGGCTTAGGTCCGATCACCTTCTTGATTGTGGTGAACGTTCTACTCTTGATTGGTGGGCAGTTCATGGAGCCATCAGGCTTGCTGATCATCGTTGCGCCATTGGTATTCCCAATTGCAATTGCACTGGGCATCGACCCCATTCACCTAGGCATCATGATGGTTGTGAACATGGAGATAGGGATGATAACGCCGCCTGTTGGGCTCAATTTGTTTGTGACCGCCGGGGTCGCGAAGATGTCGATGATGAACGTGGTAAAAGCAGCGTTGCCGTGGGTTGGCGTGATGTTCTTGTTCTTGATTATCGTAACTTACGTACCTTGGGTATCAACATGGTTACCAACCACATTGATGGGTCCCGAAATTATTACTAAATAGAGTTAATTAATCGCAAATAGGTGAGGAGGTATCATACCTCCTCATCAATATTCCTGCCGAGGTTCAAATAAGAGTCGCTCTGTTGATAGAGGGCTCTTTTTGCTTCTAATTCAGGAGTGTTTAGGTCGACATGTTGATCGATATAATAAACACCATCTATCTCCAACGTATCAGTAATTGATGGAACTTTTGTTTTCTCACCCATAACCACTTCCTTATTAACTTTATTGCATAACATCCTGTTAGCAAATTAAGTATAGGTGATCTTGCTCGCATATCTAATTTAGTTTTCGCTCTGTCGGTATGACTCTTTCGCAAGTTGATGTTTTTGCATCTTGTCATAGAGAGTTTTACGCGGAAGTTGAAGCCTTTCCATGGTCTCTTTTATGCTGCCATTACACTCAATAAGCGCTTGCTTTAACGTGTTTTTCTCAAAGTCAGAGACGAGTTCCGTTAGAGACAAATGCTGAGTTGATCCTGCGGTGTTGTCTGATAAATGAGACAGCTTGCCTAAAAGCACAAAACGCTCAGCTGTATTACGTAATTCTCGTACGTTTCCGGGCCAATTGTGGGCTAAAAGTTCGTGTAGCTCTTGTTGTGGAATCGCGGGAGCGGTCTTGCCATAACGAGCGGCTGCGACCAATAAGAAGTGGTGAAAAAGCGCAGGGATGTCTTCTTGGCGACCTCTTAACGGCGGCAAGTCTAGAGTAACAACATTGAGTCTGTAATAGAGGTCTTGGCGAAAAGTGCCTTCCTCAGAAGCTTTTTTTAGATCGACTTTAGTTGCGGCAATCACGCGAATATCCAGCGGTACTAATCCGTTCGAGCCCACTCTTTCAATGACTCGCTCCTGTAATACGCGTAATAGTCGTATTTGAGCTTGCATCGGCATGGATTCTATTTCATCTAAAAACAGTGTGCCGCCTTGCGCAAACTCGAACTTACCAACACGTTTACTTTCTGCTCCAGTGAATGCACCTTTTTCATGGCCATAGAGTTCACTTTCAATCAGGTTTTCAGGAACGGCGCCACAGTTGACCGCGACAAAGTTTTGCTCTCGGCGACTGCTTTGTTCATGCAGAGAACGTGCAACTAGCTCTTTACCCGTCCCCGTTTCACCAAACAATAAAATATCGGCATTGGTGTCTGCAACATGAGTGATGATAGAACGTAGCTCTGTCATAGATTGTGTGTCGCCAATGATTCTCGGCCCTAGTGCTTTACTCGCCTTCAACGAGCGCTTCAGCTCTTGGTTTTCGAGCGTCAACTGGCGCTTTTCGATGGCACGTTTGGTGGTTTCGATTAAGCGGTCATTCGCAAAGGGCTTCTCAATGAAATCGTAAGCACCGTTATGGATAGCTTGCACGGCCATTGAAATATCACCATGCCCTGTGATCATGATGACCGGGATCTCTTTGTCTTTATGCATGACCGTATTGAGTAAGTCATGCCCTGAAATACCCGGCAAACAGATGTCGGTGATGATCACATGGGGAAGGCCATTTTCCTGGATAGCGAGCAGCGCCGATTCCGCATCGGGAAAGAATTCAGCGTCAACATCAGCAAGCTCAAAGCTTTGCTCAATGGCCATTCTTAAATCGGATTCATCATCAATGAAATAGACGTGACACATAGTGGTTCCTTTACTCTTTTATTCTAATTATCGCTGAGTCATTTTGTGTAGCTGTGTAGCTGTGTAGCTGTTTACGTGTGTGCTTGCATGTTTTCGAGTTGGTCCGCTAGTTAGTTAACGGGTTGGTCTCAGTCTGTTGATGGACGTTTTTCATCGGGCACTATTGGGAGTTCGATACTAAAACGAGCACCGCCTTGTGGGCTTGTGCCTGTGATTAGCTTTCCGTTGATCCCACCGATTATTTGTTGAGAAATCGATAGCCCGAGTCCAAGACCATTTTTTTTAGTAGTATGGAAGGGCTCAAAAAAGTCTCCAGTCGAGGAGGACTTAAAACCGGGGCCGCTGTCATCGACGTGAATAAGCAAAATACTAGTTTGCTCATTGTCGGATTCCTTTCTCTCTAACAGGATAGCCAATTGCTTTTCGTCCTGATGCTCCATAGCCTGAATCGCATTGGTTAGAAGGTTAATGATCACTTGCTCGAGTTGGATGGCATTGGCGAACACGCAAGCATCAAATTTTTCTGGGAGCTCATTCACCTTAACTCGCTCACTCTTTAATTGTGGTTTCATGAGTTCTTTTGAGGAGTGAAGAACAGGCAATATTTGTAGAGTGTGGAGCTCTTCCGCTGTGGATTTCTTTGCGAAGGAACGAAGCTGGTGGCTGATTTTCGCCATACGATCGGTCAGTGCTGAAATCCGAGATAGGTTATCATCAACACGGTCGGGCTTCTCTTTTGCGAGAAACAACCGGCCGTTGTCTGCATAGCTACGAATCGCGGCGAGTGGGTTATTCAATTCATGACTGATACTGGCTGACATTTGACCCAATACGGCTAACTTAGCCGCCTGTATAAGCTCATCTTGTGTCTGTCTGAGCACCCGTTCTGTCTCGATACGCTGTTTGATCTCTATATGGAGCTCGGAGGTTCTTTCGAGCACTTGAAATTCGAGTTTTTGTTTGGCTTCAGATTGCAGCCTGTCGATTTGCGCACGCCTTTGTTGGCGGTGGTGGTTGAGTTGCATCGTGAGATAGATAATGGCAAACACTAAACTCAGCACCACAAGGTAAGCGATGAGATCCCACCAAACTAAGTGTGTCGGAGAAAATACTCGGACAGTTAGCTTTGGGTCATCGAGGAAGCGTGATGAAGTGAAAAAACGTTCTTTTACGAGTTGATGTGGTGACTGAATACTGCTGGTGGAGCTTTCTAAATCTCCTGAAAAATGCAGGCTCTCTATTTTGGTATCAAGGTATTGTCTGCTCTCTTGAATTCGAGTTTGTTGTGCCTTATCGAGCGGTTGAAGACTTTTGAATAGCCATTCTGGGTTACTCGACATGAAAACAATCTGATCTTTATCGTCGGCAACAAAAAAACTTTGCTTGCCTTTCCAGCTTGCCTCAATCAGTGATAAATCCATTTTTACGACAATGACACCAATGATTTCAGCAGCATAGGAAACAGGGTAAGAATAATAATAGCCTCGTTTCCCCGAAGTAGAACCTAAAGCAAAGTACTGGTTTTCATTGCCGAGAATCGCTTGTTGATAATAGGGACGAAATGCAAAGTTCCGCCCGACAAAAGAGTGTTTCAGGCTCCAGTTACTGGCTGCGATGGTGGTGCCGATACTGTCGAGCAGATAAGTGTCGGATGCTTGAATGACCGTGTTTACGTGCTCTAGATAACGATTGGTGAGTTCGATTTGCGCGGAATTACTTGGTGAGTGTAGGGCGTCGACCAACTCTTTGTCTTTTGAGAGTAGCTCTGGGATATGTGCAAACTTGTCGAGTTGGCTAGAAATATGAACGGAAAATCGGTCAAGCTTAGATTGGTGATCATTTAACAAACTTTGATGGCTTGTGCTCCATACCCAATACCCACCCACGATCATAAGTAAGCAGTAGACGACTAGCAGTAGTAAAGGGATTCTCAAAGCTCGAAACATAGAGGCTCTCCGCTAAATTCTAGGTAAAACAAACACGTCTGTATTTTCTCGTTTCTGACAACAATTAGCGGTAGTTTTTGATGAAAATGGAGAGTAAACAGACGGGAGTAGGTTAAGGCTTTGTAACGGAGATTGTTGAAAAAGTTATCGACTCTGAGGGGTAAAACAAGAGCAAGATCTCTTTTTAAGCTTTTTAGCAAAAAAAGGCCTCGATTCCCTTGAAAAAGTCGCTATTGTCCCCATTTCTGTTGTGCTAAGTGATGTTTTGATCGTCTTTTTATCATTTAGTTGTACGAATTTAGAGCATTCATCATCTAGCAGAGGTGAACGGCTCGACAGAGATTAAACAGATCGCTAGAATGTCGCGTCTAAAATTTCTGTCCTGAGGCTAATCGGAGATACCTTTCTTGTTTCTGAAAACAAGCTTTGCTGTTTTTTATAAGTGCGTGAGAACGAAGCTTTTAATTAGTATGTGAAGAACGAAGATATCGCTGATTAGTCTGGTGTTTAGTTGAATGATCAATTCAAACATCAATGCTCGATTTTAAATTAGGTGTTCGGATAGAGCACTACACAAGAATGCAGCCAACAACGTCCGCTTTTGAATTAAAGCTAAGTTACGGCTCATATGCTCAGATTACTGAGCCAGTTTTGAGGTTTATATAATGCAAGTTACTGTTGAAACGCTAGAAGGCCTAGAGCGCCGTCTTAATATTACTGTTCCTGCTGCTAACATCGAAGATGCAGTTACAGCTGAACTACGCAACATCGCGAAAAACCGTCGTTTCGATGGTTTCCGTAAAGGCAAAGTGCCTATGAAGATGGTTGCTAAAATGTACGGCAAAGCAGTACGTCAAGACGTGATGGGCGAAGTAATGCAACGTCACTTCATCGAAGCGATCGTTAAAGAGAAAATCAACCCAGCTGGCGCACCTACTTTCGCACCAGTTGAAAACAACGAAGGCGCTGACCTAGTATTCAACGCAACTTTTGAAGTTTACCCAGAAGTTGAGCTGAAAGGTCTAGAAAACATCACTGTTGAGAAACCAGCAGTAGAAGTTAAAGAAGCTGACGTTGAAGAGATGATCGAAACTCTACGTAAGCAACAAGCAACTTGGACTGAAGTTGAAGCTGCTGCTGACGCTGGTTCTCGTGCAACTATCGACTTCGTTGGTTCTATCGACGGTGAAGAGTTCGAAGGCGGCAAAGCTGAGAACTTCCCACTAGAGATGGGTGCTGGTCGTATGATCCCTGGTTTTGAAGACGGTATCGTTGGTAAAACAGCAGGTATGGAATTCGAAATCGAAGTAAACTTCCCAGAAGATTACCACGCTGAAAACCTAAAAGGTAAAGCTGCTAAGTTCTCTATCAAGCTGAACAAAGTTGAAGCTCGTGAACTTCCAGAACTAAACGAAGAGTTCGTTTCTAAGTTCGGCGCAGCTGAAGGCGTTGAAGGCCTTAAAGCTGAAGTTCGTAAGAACATGGAGCGTGAGCTTAAGCAAGCTGTTAAGAACCGCATCAAAGAGCAAGCAATCGACGGTCTAGTTAACGAAAACAACATCGACGTACCTTCTGCTCTAATCGATCAAGAGATCAGCGTTCTACGTCAACAAGCTGCTCAACGTTTCGGTGGCAACACTGAAGCTGCTGACCAACTTCCACGTGAGCTGTTCGAAGAGCAAGCTAAACGTCGCGTAGTTGTAGGTCTTCTTCTTGGTGAAGTAATCAAGACTGAAGAGCTAAAAGCTGATGACGAGAAAGTTAAAGCTATCATCGAAGAGATGGCTACAGCATACGAAGATCCAACAGAAGTTATTGCTTACTACGAGCAAAACGAGCAAATGATGAACAACATGCGCAATGTTGCTCTAGAAGAGCAAGCTATTGATGCAATCATCGCTAAAGCTCAAGTTTCTGATAAAGAAGTTAGCTTCAACGAGCTAATGAATCAGCAACCTGCTTAATATAGTAATATCTGACGTAGAAGGTTGACGTACGGTCAACAATTCTGCTAACAATGGTCCGTATGATTTAATCATTCGGGCCATTTATTTTAGGGACATAAGAATATGAGCTACCAAGAAAAAAACACAATGCCATCGATTATGGACGCACTAGTTCCTATGGTGGTTGAACAGACTTCCCGTGGTGAACGTTCTTACGATATTTATTCTCGTCTATTAAAAGAACGTATCATTTTCTTAACAGGTCAAGTGGAAGACCACATGGCAAATCTTGTCGTGGCTCAACTGCTTTTCTTGGAATCAGAAAACCCAGACAAAGATATCTATCTTTACATCAACTCACCTGGCGGCAGCGTAACAGCGGGTATGTCTATCTACGACACAATGCAGTTCATCAAGCCAAACGTGAGCACAGTATGTATGGGTCAAGCTTGCTCTATGGGTGCATTCTTACTAGCGGGTGGTACTCCTGGTAAGCGTCACGTGCTTCCAAACTCTCGTGTAATGATTCACCAGCCACTTGGCGGTTTCCAAGGCCAAGCGTCTGATATTCAAATTCATGCGCAAGAGATCCTAACGATCAAGCAAAAGCTAAACAATCTATTGGCAGAACATACAGGTCAGCCTTTAGAAGTTGTTGAGCGTGATACAGATCGTGATAATTTCATGTCTGCTGATCAAGCAGTAGAATACGGTTTGGTGGATTCAGTTCTTAATCACCGCGGTCAATAATTGCAGGGCAATTGTTTAACGCAAAGTGATTCAAATTGTTATACACTCAAACATAGAGAGTAAAGGCTAAGAGGTTAGCGAATGACAGACAAAAGCAAAGAGGGTGGTAGCGGTAAACTGCTTTACTGCTCTTTCTGTGGCAAAAGCCAGCACGAAGTTCGCAAGTTAATCGCAGGTCCTTCTGTTTACATTTGTGATGAATGTGTCGATCTTTGTAACGACATTATTCGTGAAGAAATTAAAGATGTTCTTCCTAAGAAAGAATCGGAATCGCTGCCAACGCCGCGTGAGATTCGTGAGCATCTTGACGACTATGTAATCGGTCAAGAACACGCGAAGAAAGTGCTAGCAGTTGCGGTATATAACCACTACAAGCGTTTGCGTAATGGTGATACGACAGCTGAAGGCGTAGAGCTAGGTAAGAGTAACATCCTTCTTATCGGTCCTACTGGTAGTGGTAAAACACTACTGGCTGAAACATTGGCTCGTTTCCTAGACGTTCCATTCACAATGGCAGATGCAACGACACTAACCGAAGCGGGTTACGTGGGCGAAGATGTTGAAAACATCATCCAGAAGTTGCTTCAAAAATGTGATTATGACGTAGCGAAAGCGGAACGTGGCATTGTTTACATCGATGAAATCGATAAGATTTCTCGTAAAGCTGAAAACCCATCAATCACGCGTGACGTGTCTGGTGAAGGTGTGCAGCAAGCTCTACTAAAACTTGTTGAAGGTACAGTTGCTTCAGTTCCACCTCAAGGTGGTCGTAAGCATCCACAGCAAGAGTTCTTGCAAGTGGATACGTCTAAGATCCTATTTATTTGTGGCGGAGCGTTCTCTGGCCTAGATAAAGTGATTGAACAACGTGTAGAAAAAGGTTCGAGTATTGGTTTTGGCGCAGAAGTGCGTTCAAAAGATGAAACGAAAACTGTGGGTGAACTGTTCACTCAAGTTGAACCTGAAGATCTCGTGAAGTACGGTCTAATTCCGGAATTCATTGGTCGTCTACCCGTGACAACGACATTGACAGAACTTGACGAAGAAGCTCTAGTTCAAATTCTTTGTGAACCGAAGAATGCGCTTACTAAGCAGTACGCAGCATTATTTGAAATCGAAGATACTGAATTAGAATTCCGTGAAGATGCTCTACGTGCAATTGCGAAGAAAGCAATGGAACGTAAAACGGGTGCTCGTGGTCTACGTTCTATTTTGGAGGGTGTTCTACTAGAAACTATGTACGAACTGCCATCTTCAACTGATGTAAGCAAGGTTGTCATTGATGAGTCGGTAATTAATGGTGAGTCAGAACCACTGTTGATTTACAGCAACTCAGATAACCAAGCAGCTGTTGCAGAGTAGGTCTTTTTTAGACTACACGCTCAAATTGAAAAAGGAGGTAAGCAATTACCTCCTTTTTTTTATTCTTCCATTGAATCCAGTCGTTTAAGCCCCATATACTGCTTTATAAGTTAAAGCGGAAGAGAGAAATATATGAACTTGGAACGTTCCGAGCGTATCGAAATCCCCGTGCTACCTCTACGTGATGTAGTGGTTTACCCACACATGGTTATTCCATTGTTTGTTGGTCGTGAAAAATCGATTACTTGCCTTGAATCGGCAATGGAAGCTAACAAACAAGTACTACTTGTAGCGCAGAAAGAAGCGGACACTGATGAGCCTTCAATTGACGACCTATTTAACGTAGGTACAGTCGCTACCATTCTTCAGTTGCTAAAGCTCCCTGATGGTACTGTTAAAGTACTTGTTGAAGGTCAGCAGCGTGCAAAAATTCACCAGTTTAAAGAAAGTGAATTCTTCTTAGCGGATGCCGAATACGTTGTTACCTCAGAACTTGACGAAAAAGAACAAGAAGTGGTTGTTCGCAGTGCGATCAATCAATTCGAAGGCTTTATTAAGCTAAACAAAAAGATTCCACCAGAGGTTCTAACATCTCTGAACGGTATTGATGAGGCAGCTCGCCTTGCTGATACGATTGCTGCGCACATGCCTCTTAAATTGGTAGATAAGCAGCACGTTCTAGAAATTGCAGATGTGACTGAACGTCTGGAATTCTTAATGGGCCAAATGGAGTCAGAAATTGACATCTTGCAAGTTGAAAAACGCATTCGTGGCCGCGTTAAGAAGCAGATGGAGAAATCTCAGCGCGAGTACTACCTGAATGAGCAAATGAAAGCGATTCAGAAAGAACTTGGCGAGATGGATGACGCGCCTGATGAATTCGAGACTCTGAAGAAGAAGATCGAAGATTCAAAAATGCCTCAAGAAGCTCGTGAAAAAACTGAGCAAGAACTGCAAAAACTGAAAATGATGTCGCCAATGTCTGCTGAAGCAACAGTAGTACGTAGCTATATCGATTGGATGGTTGGTGTTCCTTGGGCAAAGCGTTCAAAAGTTAAGAAGAATTTAGCGAAAGCGGAAGAGGTCTTGAATGAAGACCACTACGGCTTAGAGCGTGTAAAAGAACGAATCCTTGAATACTTGGCAGTACAAAACCGAATTAACAAGCTAAAAGGTCCAATCCTTTGTCTTGTTGGTCCTCCTGGTGTGGGTAAAACCTCTCTAGGTCGCTCGATTGCCGCTGCAACGGGCCGTAAGTACACTCGTATGGCGCTAGGTGGCGTACGTGACGAAGCGGAAATCCGCGGTCACCGTCGTACATACATCGGTTCTCTTCCGGGTAAGCTTATTCAGAAGATGTCTAAAGTTGGCGTTAAGAATCCACTGTTCCTATTAGATGAAATCGATAAGATGTCGTCTGATATGCGTGGTGACCCATCTTCAGCGCTTCTAGAGGTGCTAGACCCAGAGCAAAACGTTGCGTTTAACGATCACTATTTAGAAGTAGATTACGATCTGTCAGATGTCATGTTTGTTGCAACGTCTAACTCAATGGACATTCCTGGCCCGTTATTGGACCGTATGGAAGTGATCCGCCTGTCGGGTTACACAGAAGATGAAAAGCTGAACATAGCTAAGAGTCACTTACTGGACAAACAAGTTCAACGTAATGGTCTTAAGCCTCATGAGATTAATATCGAAGATTCAGCAATCGTTGGCATTATTCGTTATTACACGCGTGAAGCAGGTGTGCGTAACTTAGAGCGTGAAATCTCTAAGATCTGTCGTAAAGCAGTTAAGAACATTCTGCTAGATAGCAGCCTTAAGTCTGTAACGGTTAACATAGATAACCTGAAAGAGTACTTGGGTGTTCAACGTCATGACTTCGGTAAAGCGGATGAGAGCAATCGTATAGGTCAGGTAACTGGTCTAGCGTGGACTCAAGTTGGCGGTGATCTACTGACCATAGAAACTGAATCAATGCCAGGAAAAGGCAAGCTAACGCAAACCGGCTCACTTGGCGATGTGATGAAAGAATCGATTCAAGCGGCAATGACCGTGGTTCGTTCTCGTGCAGAAAATCTGGGTATTAACGTGGATTTCTACGAGAAGCGCGATATCCACGTTCACGTACCTGAAGGTGCTACACCAAAAGATGGCCCGAGTGCGGGTATCGCAATGTGTACTGCACTTGTCTCTAGCTTAACGGGTAACCCTGTGAAAGCTGAGGTTGGTATGACCGGTGAAATTACCCTACGTGGTGAAGTTTTACCTATCGGCGGCTTGAAAGAAAAACTGCTTGCAGCTCACCGTGGTGGCATCAAAACAGTCTTGATTCCAAAAGATAATGAGCGTGATTTGGAAGAGATTCCAGACAACGTTATTGCTGACTTGAAGGTAATTCCGGTCCAATGGATTGATGAAGTACTTAAGGTTGCGCTAGAACGAGATCCGTCAGGGGTCGAGTTTGACGTGAAAAAATAGTGATGCGTAGCAAAAATAAGTAAAGAATTACGCTGATAGGCTCGAAAAGGCTTGTCAGCGTTTTTTTTGGACGCTAAGTTATTCGACTAAAGCGGCAATCCCTTTTGCAATAAGGCTTGCGGCTAAATAAAAACCAAAATGGAACGTACAGTCATCGAGATGTAGTCACAGATGACACATAGGGGAAAAACAGTGAATAAAACACAACTAGTAGAATCAATCGCAGAAAACGCAGACATCTCTAAAGCTTCAGCTGGTCGCGCTCTAGACGCTTTCATCGAAGCAGTTGGTACAACTCTACAATCAGGTGACCAAGTTGCACTTGTTGGCTTTGGTACTTTCAGTGTTCGTACTCGTGCTGCTCGTACAGGTCGTAACCCAAAAACTGGTGAAGAGATCCAAATCGCTGAAGCTAAAGTACCTGGCTTCAAAGCGGGTAAAGCACTTAAAGACGCATGTAACTAATTTTTGTTGCTGAAACCTCAAACTTTAAGAGGGGAAGGCAGTAAAATGCGTTTACTGTTTGAAAAATGATGTTTCATTTTTAGACAGTATGTGTACAAAGCACATTGAACTTATTTAAATTATGCGCATCCTACTGATGCGCATTTCTTTTTCTGATAATATCGCGTGAATAGATTTTTATTTTGAAGCCAATGCTTCATATCCGGAGAGCACTTAAATTATGATGGATCGATTACGCGAAGGCGTGAATAGCATCGCGGTAAAAATTATCCTTGGGTTGATTATCCTGTCATTCGTATTCGCAGGTGTGGGCAGCTACATCACCGGTGGCGGTAACAACGCAGCAGCTAAAGTTGGCAACACAGAAATTGCCCGTGGTGAGTTTGAACAAGCTTACCAAAACGAACGTAATCGCATGCAATCTCAACTTGGCGACTACTTCGCTCAAATGCTTGCAGACCCTGCATACGTAGAGTCTTTCCGTAAGTCAGTCCTTGATCGCATGATCAACGATGTTCTACTTGAGCAGCAAGCTGAGTCTTTAGGCCTACGAATCAGTGATTCTCAAATCCGTACAATGATTCTAGAAATGCCTCAATTTCAAACGGCCGGTCAATTCGATCAAGATATTTACCAAGCAGCACTACGTCGCGCAGGTTTCAGTGCAGAAAGCTTTGCTGAGTACATGCGTCGTGACCTAATGCGTAACCAGCTTGTTACTGCGCTTCAAGGCAGCGAGTTTGTTCTTCAAGGTGAAATCGATACACAAAGTAAGCTTATTGCTCAAACTCGTGATATTCGCACAGTGACGCTTTCTGTTGCTGATTTAGCGAAAGGTATCGAACTTACTGACGAACAGATCGAGCAGTACTACTCTGAAAACCCATTAGCTTACACTCGTCCAGAGCAAGCTAAGGTTTCTTACATCGAACTTTCAGCTGAAGCGCTTAAGTCGCAGCTTGAAGTGAGTGATGAAGAAGCTCAGAAATATTACCAAGAGCACCTAGATAAGTACTCAACTTCAGAGCAACGTAAAGTTAGCCATATCCTAGTTCAAGGCGATGATGAAGCGAAAGCTCAGTCAATCCTAGACGAACTCAACGCCGGTGCTGATTTCGCTACACTAGCAGAAGAGAAGTCTGATGATTTCGGCAGTGCTGACGTTGGCGGTGATCTAGGTTGGATTGAACGCGATGTTATGGACCCAGCATTCGAAGATGCAGCTTTTGCTCTTGAGAATATTGGTGATACAACGGGCCTAGTTAAATCTGAATTTGGCTACCACATCATCAAGCTAGACGAACTAAAAGCATCTCAAGCTCAGCCTTACACTGAAGTAGCGGCAGAGATTAAGAGTGAGCTTTTAGATCAGCATGCAGTAGACCAGTTCTATGAACAGCAAACTGAGCTAGAGAAAGTGGCATTTGAATTCCCTGACTCTTTAGATGATTCTGCAGAAGCTATTAATGCGAAAATCACAACGACTGATTTCATCTCTCAAGTAGATGCGCCAGAAGTGTTGATGACGCCTGCTGTTATGCAAGCTATCTTGAGCCCTGAAGTGAAAGAAGACGGCCTAAACTCTGAAGTTATCGAAGTTGCACCTGAACACGTGATTGTTGTTCGTGTAGAAGAGACTCGTGACGAAACCGTTCTTCCTCTAGAAGAAGTGAAAGATCAAGTTGTCGCTGCATTGTCTGCTGTACAAGCTGAGCAACAAGCAGTTGAGCTAGGTGTTTCTCTAGTGAACGAACTTAAGCAAGGTAACGAAGCAGTACTTGCAGATAACAACCTTGAGTTCACTGAACTTGAAACGATTGACCGTAACTCACCACTAGCGGCGTCTGTATTCGCTCTAGCGAAACCAGAAGCAGGTCAAGCTGTGTTCGGTCAATCTAAAGACCAAGACGGTAACATCGTTGTTGTTGAGCTTTCTAAAGTAACAGCTGAAATCAACCCAGCTTACAGCACTCAAATTGGTGCACAGTTGGAGCGAGTTGGTAATCAGCAAGACCTTACTAATGTACTAAACGTACTGCGCAAAAATGCAGACGTTGAATATTACGTAGTGGGTCAAGGTCAGTAAGCTCAGGTTAGCTTGAGTTAGCTTAGCTCGGTAGTTAAGCCTGTTAGGTGACTGACTACCGAGAATCAACATGCGATGGTTGTTGTTTTGCAAATTGGGTTTATTCGATAAATCAGATTTGTGAGCCAACAAACAAGCTGATGAAAATAAGATGTATAACGAAGCGGGTCACTTAGGTGACCCGCTTTATTTTTATCTGGCGATTATGTTATTTGCCACGGTAAGTGCATAAGTTACCTTTTTTGAACAAAGGAACGGTTTATGCGCACAATATATTCAACATTACTTCTTTCACTTCTAATTACTTTAAGCGGTGGAGTGTTTGCAGATAGTCCTACCAAAGCTGAGCTTTACGATGGCATTGAGATTACGGTAAACATCAATACAGCGACGGCTGAGGAACTGTCAGCGCTATTGGTTGGTGTCGGTGATAAGAAAGCCAAAGATATCGTAGCTTATCGAGATCAGCACGGTGCATTTACAGCACCTAATGATTTGGTCAATGTGAAAGGTATTGGCGAAGCGACGGTTGAAAAGAACCGTGAGCGAATTCAACTTTAGTTTGAAGGGTTACGGCAGTTTGAAGGGGTACGGTTATGGAGGGCTACTTCCTATTCGGTAACCATAGTACCAAAGCCATGAAGCCTCCAGCGATAGCGCCTGCTAGGTGGGCTTCAATGGCCACGCGAGCATTAATCAGTTCGCCAGTGGTGCTAGAAGGGCCAACAAGCTGCTCCCAAGCTATTTTAGCTATTAACCCCAACACCAGAAGCCAGCTTGACCTCCTGCCGTTCAGCGCTTCATTGAGAGCGAATAAACCAAACAACCCATGTAATGTCCCAGATAACCCCACATAGATATGAATGTCCGTCAGCAACAACGCCAGTCCAGTGATTAGGCTAATGAAAAGCAATGCACCAATAAGCAGTTTTTTATAGGGTTGAAACAGATAGCTGATGATCCACAAGCCTGCTAGATTCATCAGAAGGTGTGAGTAGTTGGTATGTGAAAAGTTTCCTGTTAGGATCCTCCACCATTGCCCATCGGCAATTGCATTTTTATCCCAAACTACCCAAGCCTGCACAGGCTCAAGTTGGAATAAGACGCATAAAAGTGAAGTGAAAATTAAAACAGGGTACACATTAAATCCATGTCTCGTTATTGCCCCCAATGCAGTAAAGCGTTGAAAGCTTGTATTTGTCAGTGGGTTACACCACTAGAATCGAACGTTGAGCTTATCATTCTTCAGCACCCATCAGAAGAGCATCGCCCGATGGGAACTGCGCGTATCCTCTCACTATCTCTAAATAACAGCGTGACGCTTGTAGGGGAAGACTTTTCAAACAATGTACAACTTAACGCGTTGCTGGCTGATGAGCATTACCAACACGTGATTTTATACCCGAGTGAAAATTCTGTTTCTGTTGAGTCAGCAACCTGTCCAAGCAAAAAGCTACGTGTGATTTTATTGGATGGTACGTGGAAAAAGGCATTCAAAATGTGGCAAGTTTCCAATAACTTACACGCATTGAAAACCGTACATTTGCCAAAAGACCTCAAAGGTAATTATCGAATTCGCAAAGCGCCCAGTGAAAACAGCCTTTCAACCGTCGAAGCGGGTTATCATTTGTTGAGCTTGTTAGAGAGTGATGGCGATTTTAGTCCGTTGTTAACGGCATTTGACCAAATGATTCAGTTTCAAATTAATCAAATGCCGCCAGGTGTCTTCGAAAAAAACTATTTAGATTAATTCGTTACCAGATATTCAAGCGATTGAGCACTTAAAACTCTGTATGAGCTGAGAACAATTGCTGATGCATTTTCTGCGCAAGATCATCGGTCATTGAAGATATGTAATCCGCTATCACGCGCATCTTTTTTGAATCGTCTTGGTGTTGTAGCCATTGTTTTTTTATCTGTAATGGGAGTAAGCGTTCAGGATCGGCACTGAATGCCTCAAACATGTCCATGATGATTTGCTGCCCCTTGTATTCAATGACCTGAACTTGAGGGACGTGGATAACAAACTCGCTAACGAAATGTTTCAGCTTATCTAGTGTGGCGTCCATACTCGGTTCGAGCACGGCATTGTAAGCCAACAGCACATTCTCAAAGCTAGCATCCACTCGTTCAATCGAAATACTGGTTAGTAGTGCGTTAACTATCCCACCAATCGCATCTTTTCGACGATACTGCTCACCAGAGAAAAGCATCTCTGTAATTGAATCTAGGTGTTCACAAATCCAAGGATCGGCCATCTCTTTGAGTTGAGGATAAGCAGAATCGACCCATTGTGCTTTGGTCACTGAACCTAACACAATCGCATCTTCCAAATCGTGCACGCCATACGCGATGTCGTCAGCCAACTCCATGATGGAACAGTCGAGTGATTTGTACTTAGTTTTGTTGTGCTCAAGTGGTTCGGTGTGTGATTTTCTTTTTTGCTTTAGAAGCTGCTGATCGTTAATTGAAAGCGGCTCCAGTACCCAGTTGAAGAGCTCTTCATCGTGGTCGTAAATACCTTTTGCTGGCATCCAATCCCTAGCACGAAGTTGTCGTTGGTGTTTAACCGGTTGAGATTGAGTCTTAGCTTGAACTTCACTGAGTAGAGATGGGTATTTAATCAACCCTAGCAGAGTTCGCCTTGATAGGTTCATTCCGTGATTTTCGGTGTAAGGTTCCAGTTGCGTGACAATTCGGAACGTTTGGGCATTGCCTTCAAAGCCTCCATGGTCGCGCATCATGTAGTTGAGTGCGACTTCACCACCATGTCCATAAGGCGGATGGCCAATATCGTGTGCCAAACACAGGGAATCAATCAAGCTGTCTGAAGGTAATAGGTCTCGGAACTCGGGTTGTTTTTTTTTCAACTGCGCGACAATACCTGTACCCAGTTGCGCCGCTTCTAACGAGTGAGTAAGGCGAGTACGGTGGAAGTCATTTACTGTGGTGCCGTGTACCTGCGTTTTGGCTTGCAGACGACGAAATGCAGCAGAGTGAAGCACGCGAGCACGATCGCGTTGATACGGGCTGCGGTGGTCATCACGTCTTATTTTATGTTCATCATCATTTCGATGTTGCCATTCTTGTGCGAGTTCAAATGATGGTTCGAGTTGGACAGTCAAAATAGCACCTATCAATCTGATTTATTTAGCTAATTACACTCAAGTTATACCTAGCTAGCTGATTTCGTCTAGTGATAATTCAAAACTCGGTGCAAAGGTGGTGAGAAAGTAATCCATTTCTGGGCTTTTACGTTGTTCGAGAGTCTCTTCCAACCTGCGTTTAGCTTGCTCGTATTCGTGATTGCCCGCGCTGAGTTCTTCCAGACATTTTAGGTAAGCACAGATAGTGTCTGCTTGTTTCACAATGCTTTGTTCTTCTTCGCTTGCCGTCCCGGATATTAAGAATGGGGCGAAGTCATCTTGAAACTCTTCTGGCAGCATCGAAAGTAGCCTTTGTTCTGCTGCCGCTTCTATCTTCTTATACTCTTGGGCGATATCTGGATTGTAGTATTTAACCGGCGTCGGCAAATCACCAGTTAGCACTTCACTGGTATCATGGTACATACCAAGCAGTGCAATGTGTTCAGGGTTGAGTTGACCATCGAACTTTTTGTTTTTGATAAGCGCCAAGGCGTGCGCGACGAAAGCCACCTGTAGGCTATGTTCAGAAATATTTTCGCTGGAGATTGAGCGCATGAGGGGCCAACGCTGGATAAGCTTCATGCGTGCTAGATGGGCAAAGAAATGGCTTTGTTTCATGATCGTCCTTTCTAAACGGTGCTCCACTCGCAGCTGTTTTCTCATAAATAGTGCGAGACAGCGGATACAAAAAAGGCTCCTAAACAGGAGCCTTTTAAGCATAGAAGTGAATGAATACAAGTTAAAGTCTTTTAAAACAGTAAATTGTAGTCATTTCTCTTTGGGTTCATTAATCGCCAGTGAGCTCGTCTTGGCTGTAAGTCTGCAAGAAGCGCTCGAGGCGACCAATTGCTATTTCTAGATCTTCGATGTGCGGCAGAGTCACGATGCGGAAGTGATCTGGTTTTGGCCAGTTAAAACCAGTACCTTGAACCAGTAGTACCTTCTCTTGCTTAAGGAAATCGAGTACAAATTTCTGATCGTCTTTGATGTTGTACATGTTGGTGTCAATCTTAGGGAACAGATACATAGCACCCTTAGGTTTCACACAAGACACACCTGGAATCTTGTTGATCAGTTCCCATGCGCGGTCACGTTGCTCAAGTAAGCGACCACCGGGTAGCAAGAGTTCGTTGATACTTTGATAACCACCCAGTGCGGTTTGGATGGCGTGCTGCATCGGTACGTTGGCACATAAACGCATTGAGGCCAGCATTTCTAGCCCTTCAACATAGCCTTTCGCGATATGTTTAGGACCCGTTAAGAACATCCAACCACCACGGAAGCCACATACACGGTAAGCCTTAGACAAGCCGTTGAACGTGACCATTAATACGTCTTCAGCCAGTGTTGCCACTGATGTGTGTACAGCGCCGTCGTAAAGCACTTTGTCGTAGATTTCATCCGCGAAGATAATCAAGCCGTGTTCACGAGCAATCTCAACCACTTGTAGTAGGAAGTCTCGGCTGTATACCGCGCCCGTTGGGTTGTTCGGGTTGATCAGAACGATACCGCGCGTCTTTGGTGAAATTTTTGCACGCATGTCATCTAGGTCTGGATACCAATCTGCATCTTCATCACATAGGTAATGAACCGGTGTGCCACCAGAAAGCGCAACAGACGCTGTCCACAGTGGGTAATCCGGAGCGGGAACTAAGATTTCATCACCATTATCCAGTAGCGCCTGCATAGACATAACGATAAGCTCTGATGCGCCGTTACCAATGTAAACGTCTTCGACATCAAGGTTACGTAGACCTTTTTTCTGATAGTGCTGAACAACCGCTTTACGGGCTGAGTAGATGCCTTTTGAATCGCAGTAACCTTGAGATGTCGGTAGGTTGCGGATTACATCAACAAGGATTTCATCAGGGGCGTCAAAACCAAATGGGGCGGGGTTACCAATATTAAGCTTCAGTATTTTATGCCCTTCTTCTTCCATGCGCTTAGCATGTTTGAGTACAGGCCCCCTGATTTCGTAGCATACGCTGTTGAGTTTTGACGACATCCCGATATTTTGCATTGCCGATTTCCTGAAATTAATTTAAATACTTTATTAAAGTACCGCAAAATGAAGTTTGATAGAATAAAAATCTGATGAATGTCGCATTTCAGTGTCACGTTTGGTCTTTTTGTTGTCACTATTCTCTAAATTTTAATTAATCGCTTTATTGGGCATTGGTTAAGGTGAATAAGAGGGCTGAATCGCTTAGAATCACAGGAATGTTCAAAAGATTTTATACATTCTTGATCTAAGTGGGTGCTGCCCATAAAGTATCAAACTAATATAATAATAATTTAGATGTGAACGAGGTCGATTTGTCACATTTCCAGCAAACTATCTCCGCTTTGATTGAGCGAGTACAAAATGCCCAAACAAGCGAAGTTCGTTGTGTTGAAGTTCTAACGCAAAAACCATCGTTTGCATTTATTGAATGGCTTCATGCTCAACCGCTCTTTCCTAAGTTCTATTGGCAGTCACGCGATACTCGTGAAGAGGTCGTTGCGCTCGGCCAACTGCATACTTTCTCCGATCCCGCTCCTGCGTATGCAATTCTTGGTAAAGAACAACGAATCTGGGGTGGACGTTCGTTTGACGGACATACCGCAAAAAATCGTCGTTGTATGGAATCGTTCTTTTTCCTTCCACAGGTTGAATTGATTCGCTTTGACAATACATGGTCGCTAGCGGTTAATTTATCTCCTGAGCGTGTTGCTTCAATTAATGCTTTGAATAAGCTTTCTGTCGAAGCGGCAATACTGGCTCCGCTGTCTGCCCATATCGAACAGATTAACCATGTTCCAGAAAGAGAGCAGTGGGGTAACTTAGTTGATAAAGTGCTTAAAGGCATCAGCGACGAAGAGTACAAGAAAGTTGTTTTGGCTCGTAAAACCACATTACAGCTCGATGCGCCAATTTGTGCCGCTCAATTACTCAAAGCCAGTTATCTGCAGAATCACCACAGCTTTCACTTTATGTTGGTGTTGGACTCTAAACACAGCTTTATTGGTTCGACGCCAGAGCGTTTATACAGCCGACATGGTACTGAGCTTGATACCGAAGCTCTTGCTGGAACCATTGGTCGCGGGGAAAACGCAACCGAGGATATGGAGTTAGCCAATTGGCTTTCTCAAGACAGCAAAAACCTCAATGAGAATCAGTATGTGGTTGATGATATTATTGAGCGTCTGACTCCTCATTCCCAAACGGTGCACGTTGAAAAAGACGCGCGCTTGGTGCGTTTGCGTAAGGTCCAACATTTAAAACGCAATATTCACGCGCAACTTAACTCGGGTGTTAATGGTGTTCAGTTACTGAGCTCATTACAGCCAACTGCCGCAGTCGCTGGCTTACCCCGTAAAGAAGCGATGGACTTCATTCTAGAACATGAACCATTTGCAAGAGGTTGGTATGCAGGATCGGTTGGCTATATCAGTCATCAACGCGCTGAATTCTGTGTGGCGATTCGAAGTGCCTTGGTTGTAAACGATCAAGTACAACTGTTTGCGGGGGCGGGGATCGTGCCGGGATCAGTCGCTGAGCATGAGTGGCAAGAGTTGAATAAGAAGATGTCGACTCTCCTGAGTTTGATTTCAGATCACCCACCTTTAGGTGTGGCATCATGAATCACGACCAAGCCGTATTAAATAGAGTTTGGTGTAACACATTACTTGAAGAGCTTGCACGCAGTGGCGTGGAACATATTTGTGTCGCGCCAGGCTCTCGCTCAACGCCGTTAACACTCGAAGCAGAAGCTAACTCCAAGCTAACTCTACATACTCACTTTGATGAGCGTGGTCTTGGGTTTCTTGCTTTAGGCTTAGCAAAGGCAAGCGATAAGCCTGTTGCGGTGATCGTTACATCGGGTACAGCCGTTTCGAATCTGCTGCCTGCAACTGCTGAGTCAGGGCTGACACGAGAGAAGTTGATCTTGTTGACCTCTGATAGACCCATTGATTTGGTTAACTGTGGTGCAAACCAAGCGATTCAGCAACAGGGAATCTTTTCAACCCATGTTGAAAGCGCACTTAATTTACCAAGTCCAACCACACAAATTTCGTTGAATTGGCTGCTGACATCGGTTGATCACGCGCTCGCGAAACAACAAAGTGTTGGCGGTGCGATTCATATTAATTGTCCGTTCCCTGAGCCTCTCTATTCAGTGAACAGTGCTGAAATGTATGCTGATTACACGGCCAGTATTGCAGGGTGGAAAGCTTCGACGAGCCCGTATTCCAATACCTACTTGCCTAACCATTTGAATGAACAGCCAGTCGCGCCGGGCGATTACGTTGCCCGTAAAGGTGTGGTGATTATTGGCTCTATCGATAATAAAGCCGCGAAAAAAGCAAAACAGTTTGCATCAGCTTTAGGTTGGCCAATCTTCTGCGATCCTCAATCGGGCGTAAGCAGCGATTGGAAACACTATGATCTGTGGATGCAGAGTGATATAGCCAAAGAGCAACTTAACCAATGTGATTTCATTCTTCAATTTGGTGAGCGCATTGTTTCTAAGCGACTTAACCAATGGATAAAGTCGAAAGCAGCACGATTCAATTCATCACAATACATCGTTGTTTCACCAGACACGCATCGTATAAACCAAGATCACCTGCCTCAAATTCATATTGTTGGAAATATTGATTCATGGATATCGGGTCAGCATCTACCAACCTTGTTAGGCCAACATGCAGGCTGGGCTGAACCTTTGGTGGAAGTTGCGAATACAGTTCAACAATTAGCGTTGGCACAGATATCTAATAACGACCAACTGACGGAGCTAAGTGTTGCCGTTGATTTGTCGACTAGACTTAAAGACAGAGAGTTGTTTGTGGGAAACAGCTTGATGGTAAGGCTGGTGGATATGCTGTCATCAATATCTGCGAATCAAGTTTACAGTAATCGTGGTGCATCGGGCATTGATGGCTTGGTGGCGACGGCTGCGGGCGTGGTGAAAGCTAACCAAAACCCTTTATTGATGTTGCTCGGTGATACCTCTTTGTTGTACGACCTCAACTCGCTGGCTCTGCTGACTCATAATTTAACGCCAATGGTTATTGTTGTGACTAACAACGACGGTGGGGCGATCTTTGATTTGTTGCCGGTTCCTGAGCAACAAAAACAGTCACTTTATCAAATGCCTCATGGTTTCAGCTTTGAACATGCTGCTGCGCAATTTCAGCTCGGTTACGCTGTACCTGAAACTTTGAATTGCTATCAAAATATTGTCGATCAACATTTCGAGCAAGGTCAGGGTACCTTGATCGTTGAAGTTAAGACGCCTCCCGAACAAGCGTCTACTTTACTGAAACAATTCAGTTCAATGCTCACAGAGGCATTAGCCTAAGGACTTTACATGCTTTACTCCAATTATTACCCAGCTTCAAAAGTATCTTCTGACAAACCTTTGCTTGTTTTTTTACATGGTTTACTCGGAAGTGGGGATGATTGGAGTGCATGTCATCCATTTCTCGAAGATTTTCCTCGTCTTTGCATAGATTTGCCCGGGCACGGACAAAGTCGCTTTATCGACCCAGTAGGCTTTGATCATTGCTGCAAGAAAATCGTTCAGTGCATCACTGCTCAACTTGCCCTCAACGATCTTCCGGCGGATTATCCTATCGTAATGATTGGCTACTCGATGGGAGGAAGGCTCGCCATGTATGGAGTGACAAGCCCTTGCTTTGAGACGCTCAACCTAGAGAAAGTCATCATTGAAGGTGGCAACTTTGGCTTAGAGTGTGATGAAGAAAGAACACAGAGGTTAGTACATGATACGCAGTGGGCTGTTCGCTTTGCGCAGCAGTCAATTGAGGATGTTTTAGACGATTGGTATCAGCAAAGCGTCTTTTCTTCACTAAATCATGAGCAAAGACAAACTTTGGTCATAAAGCGTAGTGGTAACCTTGGAGTATCCGTAGCAAATATGTTGTTATCGACTTCATTAGCGAAGCAACCGGATTTACGTGCCACATTAAAATCTCATGAGCATCAATTGCATTATGTGTGTGGTGAAAAAGATCGTAAATTCATGGAGCTAGCTGAGAATAGTGGCTTTGAATATAGTCAGGTAGATTACGCGGGTCACAATGTTCATTTTGAGCAACCAGAGCTGTTTTCAAACCTGATAATTCAATGTATCGCCAGTCGTCGCTAAACTGATTGAGCGATTATCTCGTACAAAGCGCTATCAAAAGCAGAGCAACACCGTCACGACTATTCGATAGTTGTGTTCTCTAATAGAACAATGGGAATCACCATGGCTAAAACAGTAGGCATCACCGAAGAAGAACTTTACGCAGCCGTTAACTGGCGCGATGAAAGCAGTCAATTTGAAGATATTCAGTACCACAAATCTGACGATGGTATTGCGAAAATCACGATTGCGCGTCCTCAAGTACACAATGCGTTCCGTCCACAAACCGTGAAAGAGATGATCAATGCACTGGCTGATGCTCGTTACGACGAGAAAGTAGGCGTGATCATTTTAACGGGTCTTGGTGAGAAGGCGTTCTGTTCTGGTGGTGATCAAAGTATTCGTGGTGATTACGGTGGCTATCAAGATGATTCAGGTACTCATCACCTGAACGTACTGGACTTCCAACGTCAAATTCGTACTTGTCCAAAACCGGTTATCGCAGCAGTATCTGGTTGGGCAGTCGGTGGTGGGCATGTACTTCACATGATGGCAGACCTTACTATCGCAGCTGAAAACGCACAGTTCGGTCAGACTGGCCCTAAAGTGGGTTCATTTGATGGCGGCTGGGGTGCTTCTTACATGGCTCGTATCGTTGGCCAGAAGAAAGCGCGTGAAATTTGGTTCTTGTGTCGTTTTTACGATGCTCAAGAAGCATTGGACATGGGCCTAGTGAATACAGTTGTACCTGTTGCTGAACTAGAGAAAGAAACCGTTCGCTGGTGCCGTGAAGTTCTTCAACACAGCCCAATGGCACTGCGTTGCTTGAAAGCCGCACTAAACGCAGACTGTGACGGCCAAGCCGGTCTACAAGAGCTAGCGGGTAACGCGACAATGATGTTTTACATGACAGAGGAAGGCCAAGAAGGCCGAAATGCGTTTAACGAGAAACGTCGACCTGATTTCGACAAATTCCCGCGTAACCCATAGTCTTACTCCTATTCAGAATGAGTCGCTAATAGCGGCTCGTTTTGTTTTAATGTTCCCGCTTTTTAGGAAACCTAATGAACTCAGTGAATTCTCAGCGCCAAGCTAAACTCTACCGTTATCAATTACCTATGGATAGCGGCGTGATACTTCGTGATAATAAGTTGAGCGAACGAATGGGTTATATAATCCAACTTGAGTGCGACGGTAAAACGGGGTTTGGCGAAGTTGCTCCCTTACCCGGCTTTAGCCAAGAAGATACCGAACAAGCTGGTATTCAGCTGCAACACGAACTAGAGCTTTGGAGCCACAATAACCCTCAAACGCCGTTTGATGAACTGCACCCTTCTGTCGCATTTGGTTTCTCGATGGCGATGATGGAATTACGAGGTGATCTCCACGCAGAAGGCAACTACCAAGCTGCGCCTCTGTGTACTGGCGATCCTGATGAGCTGATTCCTGTGCTCAATGAGATGAAAGGCGAGAAGGTTGCTAAGGTAAAAGTTGGGCTTTATGAAGCAATTCGTGATGGCATGCTGGTGAGCTTATTCCTTGAATCGATTCCTGACTTAACGTTAAGACTTGATGCTAACCGTGCGTGGAAACCAGAAAAAGCGAAACAATTCATTAAGTACATTTCGCCTTCACTGCGTCAGCGTATTAGCTTTATCGAAGAGCCTTGTCTGAAGCCAGAAGATAGCTTGGCATTTGCTATTGATCACGGTGTGGCGATTGCGTGGGATGAGACTTTGCAAGAAGCGGTACGAAGCCCTGAATTTAACCTGAGTGATTTGACAGGTGTTAAAGCGATTGTCATCAAACCGACTCTGATTGGCTCGGTAGAGCGCTGTGTTGCAATCATTGAACGTGCTCAACAACTTGGTATTAAACCTGTATTGAGCTCAAGCATAGAGTCGAGCCTTGGTTTAACTCAGATTGCTCGATTGGCACAGCAATACTTACCTAATGAAGTTCCAGGGCTTGATACGATTGGCTTGTATCAGCAACAGCTAGAAGTTTCTTGGCCGGGTTGTCAGCTTCCAGTTTCAACGCTTAAACAACAGCAATTGATTTGGTCTTCTTAGGCTGATCGTTCGATTGGCTTAGACCGTTCTCAATTTATAACTTGGTTATCTTATGATGCGCCCACAATCTAATCATCACCCGCTCTGGGTACAGTGGGCGCAGCAGAACCCACATCAACCCGCGTTAGTCACTGCTAATCGAGCTTACACTTGGCAGCAAGTAACAGCGTTAGTGAGTGAGTACCAACAACAGTTGTCTCGTCAAGGCCTATCTGAAGGTGATGTACTGACGATTGTTGGTAAGAATCAGGCTGAAGTGATTCCTGTTTATCTTGCCGCACTCAATTTGGGTGTGGTTTGTGCGTTTACGATGCCTCAGCCTGTTTCTCGCCTAAAACAGAAACTCGATTCTCTCTATAGTGAAAACGATAATAACTTTGTTTGGTTGTTAGACAGCTGTGGAATAGAGTTATCTGAAGTCCTCCCTCTGAATGTTAAGTTATTGACGTTACCTTCATTGCAAAAGCTGTCAGAAATAAACACAGCTACTGGCTTTACTGAGCCTCAAACTAAAGCTGATTCTTGTTTTGAGCCTAATTGTTTAGCCACTATCGTATTCACTTCTGGTTCTACCGGAAATCCCAAAGCGGTTGCCCATACACTTGAACAACACTTGTGTTCAGCGCAAGGGTTACTCGACGTTTTTTGTTTTGAACAAGACGATACTTGGTTGCTTAGTTTACCTATGTACCATGTGTCGGGCTTGGCGATTGTTCATCGTTGGTTGGCGGCTGGTGGTTGTATCAAAATAGGGTCAGGCCAACTCGAAACGGATATTGAGGGGTGCAGTCATGCTTCATTGGTCGCGACTCAACTGCATAGGTTATTGAAGAGTAAGCAAGCACTTACTTTGACTCATGTACTTTTGGGCGGTAGCCATATTCCAGAAGAACTTGGTCTTCAAGCTCAACAGATGGGTATTGAAACCTGGCTTGGGTATGGTATGACAGAAGCGGCTTCGACTGTGACGGCTAAGCCTGTTGATTCAACTCGCACCGCAGGATTTGTGCTCAATCATCGACAATTGAAAATTGAAGACCAACGAATTTTTATTGGTGGCGATACACTGGCTTCTGGCTATTGCCATCAAGGTGAATTAACACCCTTGGTGGATGCTCAGGGTTGGTTCGATAGTAAAGATCTCGGTGAATGGGACGGCGAACAAGTGTCGATTATTGGCCGAGCGGATAACCAATTTATTTCTGGTGGCGAGAACATTCACTGCGAAGAAATTGAGCGAGCGCTAACTCAATTATCTGAGGTTAAACAGGCTTTTGTCATCCCTGTTGAAGACCGTGAGTTTGGTTTTAGACCTGTAGCGATTATCGATTGTGATGAACTACCTACCAAAGGTTGGTTCGCAGAACAGTTACAAGGGAGCCTAGAGCGATTCAAATTTCCTATCGAGTATTATCAAATGCCTGAGCAAGAACAGCAGGGGATCAAAGTATCGAGAGCAGGCTTGGCATCTTGGTTGTTTCAACGTAGGAACTAAAAAGCCGTACAGCTCTGGAAGTTGTGTGTCGTT
This sequence comes from Vibrio echinoideorum, assembly GCF_024347455.1. NCBI lineage: Bacteria > Pseudomonadati > Pseudomonadota > Gammaproteobacteria > Vibrionales > Vibrionaceae > Vibrio > Vibrio echinoideorum. Next base: position 2,492,210 of record NZ_AP025483.1, on the reverse strand, counting down.
TGCTAGATTGGAAGACGGTTAGTTAATTTAGCAATTAGATAGTTCAAAACAGAATTTATTATCTTTATAACCATCCATCATAATAAGCCCTATAAATAACGGATTATAGAATAAGGTCTTATTATGAAAATTGCCCTCATTATTGCGGTTTTGCTGCAGATAGGACAAGCGGTTACTTCGTCAGGTCTGACTCGATCGTTAGCTGAACTCACTGCATTTGTACTGGTTGTGGTACTTGTTTTGATGAAAAGAGAGAGTAACAAGAGTGATAAGCCCCTGTTTGATTAGTGACAGTTTCAATTGTAGATATGTACGTTATAAACGATAAAGGCAAAGCCCACTAGAGCTTTGCCTTTTTGTTTTTTTGTTCGCTAGTTTGTTACTAACTAAACTAGCACTAACGAATCTAAAGTACTTTTCAGCGGATTAGGCGAGCGTTAACCACGCTAGTGATCCGGTAGAAATCATCACCCACATAGTAATACCGAACATCAATGGCTTTGGCCCTGCTGCTTTCAGTTTCTCAACGGAAATACCGCAACCAATCAAGAATAGACATAACACCAATGCACGCTTAGAGACATCAAAGATACCTTGGTAGACCATCTCAAATTGTGGCAGCAAGTCACTAATCGCAATAGCGGCGCAGTAGAAGAAAATGAAGTAGGGAATCGTAATCTTCTTTTGATCGTTCTTGAAAATCATTGCACTGACCAACGCGATTGGGATAATCCAAAGTGCGCGTGCTAGCTTCAATGTTGTTGCGGTCGTTAGTGCTTCTTCGCCGTAAGCTGATGCGGCACCAACAACTGAAGAGGTATCATGAATCGCTATCGCAGCCCATGTGCCAAAGGTTTGCTGGCTTAGATCAAGCGCATGGCCAATCATCGGGAATAAGAATAGAGCGATTGAGTTCAATACGAATACAGTGGCTAACGCCAAGCCAATCTGTTCATCGTCTGCTTTAATCGCTGGAGCTACCGCTGCAATCGCGCTGCCACCACAAATTGCAGTACCAGAAGAGATAAGGTAACCCGTGGTGCGATCCAGCCCCATTCGTTTTGCTAAGAACCAACCTACGACTAGCGTGCCGATTATAGTCGTGACAATTAAACCAATTCCATCGCCGGTTACCGCCAGTGCTTTTTCAAACTGAATGCCAAAGCCCAAGCCAACAATCGAATAGGCCAGTAGCTTCTTTGTTAGTTTACCGACTTCCAAGTGCTCAGGTACTAAACCTAAACTCGCTAGAAGAAAACCGATAACGAGTGCAGTCGGTGAGCTTACCCAAGGGGTTAAGCAAAATAGAGCACCAAGATAAAATGGAATAGACTTTTTTAGGTTCATTATATTCGGTTGTCACTTTTAGTGATGGCAGCGTAGTGTGAGACTATACGCCTAACTCAATGGTAAGTAAGTCTAAATGAATTGAACAAACGTTAAGGAAAACTTAACGCTTGTTTATAGGGCTACTTTTTCATCGATATAAATGTGGCTGGATATTGTTGTGCTGAGTACCGCTTCGTTAATGTTATTTAGCGACTCGCTATTTAACTTATTGCGATGTAGTTCACACCATTTAGTTAACCGCTATTTAGCGTAACGGCCCACGAAGTTCAGCAACGGCCTGGCGCAGTGTCTCGCAATTCGCATCTTTCGGTAAAATAGGCTCTCCAGCTTCTATCTCTAGCTTAGTCCAGAAACGAGTTGGTAAGCCTTTGCATGCTCTTCCTTTAAAACGACTGAAGTAACTTCCCCACAACCCTTTGAGCGCCATTGGAATAACGGATACAGGGGAACGTCTGAGAATTAACTCCATGCCACGCATGAATTCGGCGACTTCACCGTCTGAGGTAAGCTTTCCTTCAGGGAAAATACAGACGATGTGGCCTTCATGCAGCGCCTGTTCTACTGTTTTGAAAGCGTTACGCATTGAGTTTCGATTAGTCGATGAGATAGGAATAACCCCAGCTCGTTTCAAGAAACGTCGTAATGGCGGGAGCTTGGCATAGTCTTCTTCCATTACAAAATGAATCAAGCGCGGGCAAACGGCAGTAAGTAGCAATGCATCCATATAGCTCACATGGTTACAGACAATCAACGCTCCGCCTTTTTCAGGCAAATGATGCAAGTTCTTGTGCTTAACCCGATACATAGTATGAGTTACAACCCAAGTGAAAAAACGGAAAGCATAGATAGGCACCTGATAAAACAAGCAAAACATCACTAAAGTGTTCAAAAGCGCCAACAACATAAACAATTGCGGAATTGAAAGCTTAAGTACACTAAGGCAGATGATGCCCAGAATGGCGCTTCCCACCATGAACAATGAGTTGTAAATGTTGAGCCCTGCGATCACTTGCGCTCGCTCATTTGGTTTTGCTCGTAACTGCATTAAGGAATAAAGCGGAACGATAAATATACCACCAGAAATCCCAAGTAGTAGCAGATAAGCAAACAATGGCCATAGTTCGGAATGCGTTAGAAATTCGTGGAATGATCCGAACGGAGGCAAGGATTCAGGAATCGATATCGCCATCAATAGACCAAATACTGAAATACCTAGGCTGCCCATTGGCACGATACCAATTTCAATTCGGTGATTGGATAATTTGTCACAAGCCAGGGAGCCGATCGCAATGCCCACCGAAAATAGCGCCAGCAAAAACGCGACCGAGCTTTCGGTGCCGTTCAGATGCAGTTTTGTGAAGTTAGGGAATTGAGTTAGGTAAGCCGCACCAAGGAACCAGAACCAACTGATTGACATCAATGCTTGGAAAGTAGGGCGGTCTTTTTTGGCAATCGCGAGTGTGGCACGAGTTAATTTTACAGGTTGCCACTTCACTTTTAAGTCAGGCGCATTGCTTGGTGCTTCAGGAATAAAGCAACTTGATATGTACCCAAGAACTGCAAATGAAACAATGCACACCGCTGCAATAAGCTTCGCGCTCTCTTCTGACGCGATGATACCAGCGCCGAGAGTGCCAATCAGAATAGCTAAGAATGTACCTGTTTCAACTAAGGCATTACCGGAAACCAGTTCTTTTGTCTCTAACTGCTGTGGAAGCAGGGCATATTTCACTGGGCCAAAGAAAGCGCTTTGCGTTCCCATGAGAAACAATAGTAAAAGTAATATTCCGTAGCTTTCGTAGATAAATCCGACTGCACCCAGTGACATTATCACTACTTCAAGAAGCTTAACTTTACGGATAAACCAAGATTTTTCGTATTTATCAGCCAGTACACCGGCCAAAGCAGAAAATAGGAAGAAGGGCAAAATAAAAAGGCCAGCGGCCAAATTAATGAACAAATTACTGGAAATAGGAAGAGTGTCTATGCTCGCGAAAGCAACAAACAGCAAAAGAACATTTTTGAATATGTTGTCATTAAAGGCTCCCAGAAACTGGGTAATAAAATAGGGTAGGAACCTTTTTTGCGTTAACAGCGAAGATTGGCTGCTATTGTTCATTATCTTTCCTTGGATGATTACCAGTTGGTTAAGTAGTTTGAGATTAAGTTATTAATCAACTCTTTACCATCAATAGGCTCTGACGCGAAAAACTTGTCATCAACGCTGAGTAGAGTAATTCCGTGCACACCTGACCATAACACTCGGCTCGCTTTAACCACTTCGCTTTCTGTGTGCTCTGGAGCGATCGCAATAAGTAACTGTTCTAGCATACCGGTCATTCTATCGATTCGGTTTGATTGCCACTCAGGAAGGTTTTCGCCATTCATATTGTGTTCGAAGATAAGCTGCCAGCGGTGCGGGTGCTTTTGCGCGTAGTCGTGGTAACAGTAAGCAAGGTTAAACAACGCTTGTTTAGGATTGCTCGATTGTTCTACGACAGATGCGGACTCTAACGCGAGTTCGTCTAGAGTTTGGGCAACAACATGCAGAAGCAACAAGTTGTAGTTGCCGAACACATTAACCAGAGTACTAGGCACGTACCCAATCATATTGGCAATCTTTCGTAGACTTAACTCGTGGTAGGAGTGATCGGCTAAGAAGTCGGTCACTGTCTTTAAAGTTAATTGCACCAATTGTTCGCGAGTATGATCGTTTCTTCTTGCCATGAGTCTTTTCTAGTAAATGAACATCGTTCAATATTTTAATGCTGCCCCCGATTGCCGTCAATCCTTTCGCTAATTAAGTAACCAATTAATAGCCGCAATATTATGATACATGTGTAAACGCCGTGAATATTTCATTGTTCTTTGTTAACGAGTATGATTAAGGTGTCGAAAGATAAAGAAACCTATAAAGGATAATAATGAAACGATTTTTCTCACTAGTCGCGATCCTGTTGGTAACAGTCGCGGTGACGCCAATCGCGGAAGCGAAAAAGTTTGGTGGTGGTAAGTCATTTGGCAAAAGCTTTAAAACGGCTCCAGCACCAAAACAACAAAACACGAATTCGATCCGACAAGATCAAACGGGTAAGAACACAGCAGCTAACTCCAGCCGTAAAGGGCTTATGGGCGGTATGCTAGGTGGTTTACTTGCGGGTGGTCTATTAGCAGCATTCTTTGGTGGTGCATTTGAAGGTATCCAGTTCATGGATATTCTGATCATGGGTCTGATTGCTTTCCTTGCGTTCAAATTCCTACGCGGAATGTTGGGGGCGAAGCAGGGTTCCATGAATCAGCAGAATGGACGTGGCCAGCAGCCAGCATTCGGCGGCATGGGGCAAAACAAGTTTGAACAACCTGAGCAAAAGCCAAATGTTCATAACTTCGAGCAAGCACAACCTCAATCTCAAGGTGCGGCGGCTGGCTTCGGTTTTGGTTCACAAAGCGATGTTCCGCATAACTACCCACCGGGCTTTGATCAAGCGGCTTTCATCAATGGCTCTCGTGAGCACTACCGTACACTGCAAGGTGCATGGAACCACAACGAGCTGAATACGATTGAAGAGTATGTGTCTCCAAGCCTATTTGAAGACCTAAAATCTGAACGTGACAAGCTAGAAGGTGATCAGCACACAGACGTAATGTACGTTGATGCTGAAATCGTTCGTGCAGACCATGACGGCAGCAAAGCGCAGTTAAGCCTACAGTTTAGCGGTCGCTACCGTGACACTGCAGATGGCGTTGAAGAAGATATTACTGATATCTGGCACTTAGAACGTGACCTAACGACTGACAATGCGCCTTGGCTAATTGTTGGTATTCAAGGTTAATTCTGATATTTAGCGACAGCACTACGGTGTTGTCGTTTTCAGAAATTACGCTGATTAATAGAAAGCCCCTACTGAGAAATCAGTAGGGGCTTTTTTGTTTCGGGTGGTTTAAAACTATGACGGTATGAAACGCTAATACTTGGAAATCTAGTCACTTTGAATCATAAGGGCAACGAGTTAGGGTCTAATTTAAATCTTACAGAAGAAAACTTGTTGATTGTGCTAGATAACCTTTATTGACTTGAGCTAATAGGGTTGCCATCGCGAGAAATCTTATTGGATATCTCTTGTTATTGAAGTCGATTAATCTACATGTAGGGCTATTTTAATAGCGAAAGAGACTTTCAACTGAGATCACAATGTCCTTTGAACCCATACTAGAACATGAGATGACGCTTTGTCAGAAACAGAAAATCACTCAAAGTGTGAGGAACCAGTTTCTACAAATTGCTTAGGTTGTCCAGCTGACTTGGTTTATGAACGTCATCCTGATGTATGGAATGACTGATATTGGATTGAACCCTTGCTGAATTGCAGAAGAACAATCACAACAGTTTTGGGTCGGAGTTCAAAGCTTAGAGATATCGGGATTAACATATAAAGTTCAGAAACGAAAAAAGCCAACTCAATGAGTTGGCTTTTCGATTTTCCAATTAAGGATAGTATGGTGGAGGGAGACGGATTCGAACCATCGAAGGCAGTGCCGGCAGATTTACAGTCTGCTCCCTTTGGCCACTCGGGAACCCCTCCAGGGTGTGTCTTACTCTTCACAAAGTAAGCCTAAATTGATGTTTTCCCATAAGCCCATCAATCAGGTTGTTCTCTTAACTCTTAAAAAGAGGTAAGAAGAATATGGTGGAGGGAGACGGATTCGAACCATCGAAGGCAGTGCCGGCAGATTTACAGTCTGCTCCCTTTGGCCACTCGGGAACCCCTCCAGGGTGTGTCTTACTCTTCACAAAGTAAGCCTAAATTGATGTTTTCCCATAAGCCCATCAATCAGGTTGTTCTCTTAACTCTTAAAAAGAGGTAAGAAGAATATGGTGGAGGGAGACGGATTCGAACCATCGAAGGCAGTGCCGGCAGATTTACAGTCTGCTCCCTTTGGCCACTCGGGAACCCCTCCAGGGTGTGTCTTACTCTTCACAAAGTAAGCCTAAATTGATGTTTTCCCATAAGCCCATCAATCAGGTTGTTCTCTTAACTCTTAAAAAGAGGTAAGAAGAATATGGTGGAGGGAGACGGATTCGAACCATCGAAGGCAGTGCCGGCAGATTTACAGTCTGCTCCCTTTGGCCACTCGGGAACCCCTCCAGGGTGTGTCTTACTCTTCACAAAGTAAGCCTAAATTGATGTTTTCCCATAAGCCCATCAATCAGGTTGTTCTCTTAACTCTTAAAAAGAGGTAAGAAGAATATGGTGGAGGGAGACGGATTCGAACCATCGAAGGCAGTGCCGGCAGATTTACAGTCTGCTCCCTTTGGCCACTCGGGAACCCCTCCAGGGTGTGTCTTACTCTTCACAAAGTAAGCCTAAATTGATGTTTTCCCATAAGCCCATCAATCAGGTTGTTCTCTTAACTCTTAAAAAGAGGTAAGAAGAATATGGTGGAGGGAGACGGATTCGAACCATCGAAGGCAGTGCCGGCAGATTTACAGTCTGCTCCCTTTGGCCACTCGGGAACCCCTCCAGGGTGTGTCTTACTTTTCACAAAGTAAGCCTAAATTGATGTTTTCCCATAAGCCCATCAATCAGGTTGTTCTCTTAACTCTTATAAAGAGGTAAGAAGAATATGGTGGAGGGAGACGGATTCGAACCATCGAAGGCGGAGCCGGCAGATTTACAGTCTGCTCCCTTTGGCCACTCGGGAACCCCTCCAGGGTGTTTTTTCCTATCTCATAATGGATAGGCTAAAGAGATGTTTTTCCCAACGCATCTCTCAAGTGCGGAGCGCATCATAGCAAACACGTTAAACCTGTAAAGAGTTTTTCTTATGGTTTTGTGTTAAATGCTGCCTTTTTGGGCAAAGATGGCGAAAAGTATGCATATTGCTCGTGAAGTGAACACCTACGCTCAGGTTTACGTAGTGACAGGTAACACCTTGAGGTAACTGACTTTCTGTATTGTGTTTGGTTTGTGTTATTGGCGAAGAAACGTAAATGGAATTTAACCTAGATTTACACTTCTTGACGTTACAGCATTCATCAGTTGATAGAATACGGTTAATTTCATTTATAGATAATAATACCAATCGTAGTAAGTAACTTGTCATTCTAGCTTGTTAAAATGCTCGATAACTGCGTTAGAATTTTTGATTGTAGGATAACTACTTATCGAAAATTCTGCCTTGTTCTCAAGCCTTTTCCCTACGCTATTTCTGACCACTTACTCACTGTGATTGGTACAAACTTACTTGCAGACCATTATTATGAAGCATAAATCTGTTTTAACCCTGCTTAGCTTGTCGATTCTTATGGCGTCTCCAGCCGCACTCGCAAAACGCATGGGCCCAAGTACTGTTACTGTTGTTACTGAGCAGGTTGATATTCACCAAGTTAGTCAGTCTCTTTCTTTGGTCGGTAAGTTAGAAGCCGAACAATCTGTGATCATTACTTCTGAAGTGGCTGGTAGAGTTGACTCTATCAACATCAAAGCCAACCAAGACGTCACTAAAGGGCAGATGTTGGTTCAATTAGATGATGACAAAGCCAAGGCCGCGGTTGCAGAGGCTCAAGCGTACCTAAAAGACGAAAAACGTAAGCTAGCGGAGTTCCAACGACTAGTGAAACGTAATGCGATTACGCAAACTGAAATTGACGCTCAGAAAACCAACGTTGAAATTGCCAATGCACGTTTAGCTGCTGCGAATGCCAACCTTAAAGATCTACACATCAGCGCACCTTTCTCTGGCACTGTCGGTTTTATCGACTTTAGCCGCGGTAAAATGGTGACAGCAGGCACTGAACTCGTGACTTTAGATGACTTGTCTGTGATGCAGTTAGATCTTCAAATTCCTGAGCGCTACCTTTCTAAACTTTCTAAAGGCATGAAAGTAACGGCTCACACCAGTGCCTGGGGCGATACTCAGTTCACTGGCACAGTGGTAGGCATTGATTCTCGTATCAACGCTGAAACTTTGAACCTGCGAGTTCGAATTCATTTCGATAACAACAATGATTACCTAAAGCCGGGCATGCTAGTCGCGGCTGATATGGACTTCCCACCAGTAGAAGCACCGATTATTCCAGTCCAAGCCTTGGAGTACTCGGGCACTAAACGTTTTGTTTATGTGATTGGCGAAGATAACAAAGCAACCCGAACAGAGGTGTTCTTAGGTGCGCGTATCGATAACGAAGTCGTGATTGAGAAAGGCATCGAGATTGGTCAGAAGATCGTGGTGCAAGGTATCGTTAACATGCGTGACGGTGTTTTGGTTCAAGAGTTAGCCGTTAATCGCCCCGCTAAACTTGAGGGCGATACAGCTAACCTTGATGGAAATACAGCAGCACAAGAAGGTACGAACTAATGTTGTTATCTGATGTTTCTGTAAAGAGACCAGTAGCGGCTATCGTATTGAGCCTGCTTTTGGTTGTGTTTGGTATTGTCTCATTTAATAAACTTGCTGTTCGTGAGATGCCAGATATTGAAAGTCCAGTGGTGTCGATCAGTACTCGTTATGAGGGTGCGTCGGCCACTATCATTGAAAGCCAGATTACCTCCAATCTTGAAGACCAATTATCCGGTATCAGTGGCATCGATGAAATTGAATCCACGACGCGTAACGGCATGTCGCGTATCACTATTACCTTTGAGCTTGGTTACGACCTCAATACGGGGGTGAGTGATGTGCGTGATGCAGTGGCTCGTGCTCAGCGCTCATTGCCAGATGAAGCAGATGATCCGATTGTTTATAAGAACAACGGCAGTGGTGAAGCCTCGGTTTACATCAACTTAAGTTCAACAGAAATGGACCGAACTCAGTTAACCGATTACACAGAGCGTGTATTGATTGACCGCTTTAGTTTGATTTCTGGTGTGAGTTCGGTGGATATCTCTGGTGGCTTATACAAAGTAATGTATGTGAAGCTGAAACCAGCCCTAATGGCGGGTCGTGGCGTTACTGCTTCTGATATTACTACAGCGCTAAATAATGAGAACATTGAAAGCCCAGGTGGTGAAGTACGTAATGACGCGATCGTGATGTCGGTTCGTACTGCACGATCTTACACTGAAGCCAAAGATTTCGAATACCTAGTCGTAAAACGTGCGTCTGATAACACACCTATCTATTTGAAAGATGTGGCTGATGTGTACATTGGCGCAGAAAACGAAAACTCGACGTTTAAGAGTGACGGCATTGTTAACGTTAGTATGGGGATTGTGCCCCAGTCAGATGCGAACCCACTTGAGGTTGCTGACTTAGTCCATAAAGAAGTTGAGGCGATTCAGAAGTTCCTGCCTGATGGGACTCGTTTGGCTGTTGATTATGACTCAACGGTGTTTATCGACCGTTCGATCTCTGAGGTATATAGCACACTCTTTATTACGGGTGGTTTGGTTATCCTCGTGCTTTACGTCTTTATTGGCCAAGCTCGTGCGACACTTATTCCAGCGGTGACGGTTCCGGTATCTTTGATTTCGTCATTTATTGCCGCGTACTACTTCGGTTTCTCTATTAACCTGATTACCCTGATGGCACTTATCCTGTCGATTGGTCTAGTAGTAGATGACGCCATCGTGGTTGTCGAGAATATTTTCCATCACATCGAACGTGGAGAGTCGCCACTGCTTGCGGCCTATAAAGGGACGCGTGAAGTAGGTTTCGCGGTAATCGCAACTACGTTAGTGCTAGTGATGGTATTCCTACCAATTTCATTTATGGATGGCATGGTAGGTCTTCTGTTTACAGAGTTCTCAGTGTTACTCGCGATGTCGGTGATCTTCTCGTCGGTGGTGGCACTGACGCTAACACCAGTGTTAGGCAGTAAGATCCTAAAAGCGAATGTTAAGCCGAATCGTTTCAACCTATTTATCGAACGTGTGTTTGGCAAGTTAGAACTTGGCTATAAAGCGGTACTGCGTCGTGCTTTGAATTGGCGATGGGCTGCCCCTGTTATTATTCTCGCGTGTATGGGAGGTAGCTACGGTTTAATGCAACAAGTGCCTTCACAACTGACTCCGCAAGAAGACCGCGGTGTTATATTTGCATTTGTTCGTGGTGCCGATGCAACCAGTTACAACCGTATGTCTGCCAACATGGATATCGTCGAAGAACGCTTAATGCCGCTGCTTGGTCAAGGCTTCTTGAAGTCATTCAGCATCCAATCACCAGCGTTTGGTGGTAATGCGGGTGACCAAACGGGCTTCGTTATCATGATCCTGGAAGATTGGGACGAACGTGAAGAGACCGCTCAGGAAGCGTTGAACGAAGTTCGTAAATCTTTAAATGGCATTCCTGATGTACGTGTATTCCCGTTCATGCCGGGCTTCAAAGGTGGTTCAAGTGAGCCTGTGCAATTCGTACTGGGTGGCTCTGATTACTCTGAGCTTCAGAAATGGGGCGAACTGTTAAAGCAAGCGGCTGAAGATTCACCAATGATGGAAGGTGCGGACATCGATTACTCGGAGAAAACACCAGAGTTATTGGTAACCGTAGATAAGCAACGTGCAGCCGAGTTAGGCGTTAGCGTTTCGGATATTTCAGATACGTTAGAAATCATGCTTGGCGGGCGCAGCGAAACTACGTTCGTTGATCGTGGCGAAGAGTACGATGTTTACCTTCGTGGTGATGAAAACAGCTTTAACAATGCTAATGATTTAAGCCAAATCTATATGCGAACTCGGTCTGGTGAGCTAGTAACACTAGATACATTGACGCACATTGAAGAAGTCGCGTCGTCGATTCGTTTATCGCACTACAACAAGCAAAAATCGGTGACCATCAAAGCCAACCTAATGGAAGGTTACACACTGGGTGATGCACTGGATTTCCTTGACGAGCAAGCGATTGAGCAACTGCCAGGTGATATTTCGGTAAGCTACTCTGGCGAGTCAAAAGACTTCAAAGAGAACCAATCGAGTATCTTAGTGGTGTTTGCGCTAGCGATGTTGGTCGCGTACTTGGTATTGGCTGCGCAGTTTGAAAGCTTCATCAACCCGTTAGTCGTGATGTTCACGGTTCCTATGGGTATCTTCGGTGGCTTCTTAGGCTTAGTGTTGATGAGCCAAGGTCTTAACGTGTACAGCCAAATCGGTATGATCATGTTGATCGGCATGGTAACCAAAAACGGTATTTTGATTGTGGAGTTTGCTAACCAACTTCGTGACCGTGGCATTGAGTTTGAAAAGGCGATCATTGATGCTTCGGCTCGACGTTTACGTCCAATCTTGATGACGGCGTTTACGACGCTAGCCGGTGCGATTCCATTGATTACCTCGACAGGTGCTGGCTATGAAAGCCGAGTCGCTGTGGGTACGGTTATCTTCTTTGGTATGGGCTTTGCGACCTTAGTTACTCTGTTCGTTATCCCTGCGATGTATCGACTGGTTTCGGGTACGACGCGTTCACCTGGCCATGTGGAAGCGGTTCTAAATAAAGAGCTGAGCCATGACAACGTGGGTAGAAGCTCTCACGGCTAATGAACACGCACGGCTAATGAACATGGAATAGTGTAACAATATTGAAAAGCCTGCGTTTGCTCCTAGCGAATTGCAGGCTTTTTTACAGCCAACATATCTAATAAGTTGTTGTGAGGGAGTAATAGTCACTCCCTTTTTAATTGAACTTATTAGATTGTTAGTCTAATCTAAAATTAGATTGATTTTGAAGAGGCTGTTATGGATCACTATTACCATCTCACTGCAACAAGTAAAGAGATAGAGATTGGGGATGTTGAAGAAGATATCTCAGGAGGTAAGCCTGATTTCTCTATTCACAAACCTATGCGTTTCGATGGTGTGAAATTACTGTTTACCTCAGAGGGTGAGCCTGAGTTTTATGCTAACGCTTATATCCTGAGTCGTCGTATCGTTGAAGGTATAAAGAACACTGAGCCTACCTCTTATGCTTTACTTCGTTTCTTTAGGTTTCTAGGGAAGAACAATCTCAACTGGAATGACGAAAATCAAGAGCTTGAACGTTATCCCATCTATCTGTTCCGAGCTTACTTAAATAAGCAAATTGACAGCGGCAATATGAGGCGCAGTGTAGGTTCAACAACCTTGTCCGTGACTAGAAGATTCTATGTGTTTTGTCTGCGACATGGTTATGTTGAAAACCTCCCTTTTGAAGTAACGGGTTACACCAAATATGGTCAGATGCTTACAGACATAACCATTACCAGCCCGAAGCAGGAAACCACGTTAACACCAATGAATGATATGGATATTCAGCATATAAGAGACAACTGGCATCGTGCAGGGGTGTCTGGTGAGTTTAGGTTACTCGTTGCAACTGCTATCAATTCAGGGTTAAGAGCAATAGAGGTTGCTGACTTAAAACCTCGCCATGTGAAAGTGCCGAAGGGGTTTAGGGGTAAAACGTTCACCAACATTAAGATTGGTAATTCTCACGGCTGCCGAACCAAGGGTGGTAAAAATCGAGTGATTTCAATGCCAGTGTGGCTAATGAAGCAGTTATCTAAATACTGTGAGAGTGAGCGATATAAGGAACGTGCTAGGTTGTATTTTTACAATACAGGTGATGAAGATGCCCCTATTTTCATCACTAAAGAAGGCAATAGATTTAAAGAAGAAAACGAAAAATCAAACTCAATCGACGCCCTCTGGAGTAAATTGCGAAATGCGATAAAAGAGAACAGTAATCCGCATTTTGACCATATTTTTCATGATACAAGAGTCACTTTTCTCGCCAATAAATTTGAGCTTTTGGTTAACATGGATGACATCACAACCTCCCAAGCATTGAAGTTACTCAAAGATGAAGCGGGTCATAAAGACTTAAGTGTCACCATGCACTATCTAACGCATTGGGAAGGAAATCCAACTAAGAATCAAGTGCCTGAATTAATGATGAACTTACTGGATGAGGATGGCATTTTATGACCGATAACATAGATGTTAACAAGCCAGAAAATGCTCGCATTTATCGCTCTATCCCAACGGATGAAATGCAATCGGACAACCCGTTAGCAACGATTCATCAATGGAAGTTTGTGTGGAAAAATGGCCACGGCACGAATACTACCTGTGATTTTAAAGAATTACTGCAATACAGCACCAAGAAGCATGTTCGTTTCCTTATCTCCAAGTTTGACCAGTCTGGATGGGCTGAGTCTGGGAAAGTAGCGTATTTTAGAGATATAAGAGCGATATTGTCACACGCCTTTAATGAGAAGAAAGGAAAGCAAAAGGTTGAGTTATCCGCTGAATCCGCCAGTGCCCACATTCAAGCGCAGTGGCTTTCAATAAGAACAACAGGTGTCGGCTTGCATGGCAAACCTAAAAAGGCCAAAACCCTCGGGTGGGAGGCATCGAAATACAGCTCGATGCTCAAGAAATTCGGTTTGGGCGTGATTCCCAAGGCACTTCGAAACCTTGACACTAACTCTGCTTCTCTTGATTCGAACAACTACACCAAAAAAGAGTTAAAGAAAATAGGTCGCGCTCTTCTATCCGATAGAAAAGCGCTCAATAAGTGTTATCTGGACGAATCTATTAGCGATTCTCAAAGAAGGTTGGCGTTTGATAGCTTAATAAATAATGCCGTATTTCTATACATCTATTACACGGCGGCAGGTCTGACAGAGGCTCTAAATACCTTTGTGTTAGAAGATGAATGGAAAGTCGATAACATCGGTGGAAACCGCATCTCCGTTAAGGGCTTGAAAACTCGTGGTTACAAAGAAGAAACACGTTCATTTACCCCAAGGGCTGCATCAAAAACCTTTTTTGAAGAACACATTCAATTATCAAAACTTAACGCAGAAGATTTAAAGTTGGATAAACATTACTTGTTTGTTCGCAGAAGCGGTGAAAAACCGAGCTCCATGGGCTTGTATCGATACGCTAAAGGATTGATAGAGCGCTCTACAACGTTAAAGTTGGCCGTATCGAACAACCCAAACTTTAAGCTTGGTTTCGAGCGGTTAAAGTCCTCGATTAAGCAGTATGCAGAGAGTCAATACGGTCGGACGGGAGCAATGGAAAGCTCACGTAACCAATCAGAAAGCACTTGGAATAATTCGAGATATGGCAAGAACTCGAAGGCCATCGCAAGGAGAGAGCTGGCGGTAGGCGGGGCGACATTATACGCTTATGCGCAGAACCCGACAGGTGGCGCTACGGTCGCTATTGCAAAGACAAAGGCTAAATATTGTGAGGTTTTATCCGTTGAAGAGGCTGATGCACTTAGAACAGCCTCTAAGCACACTGTTGATGATATATCCAATGGTGGTATCTGTAAGGGCGAGGACACACCTCAGAAACGTGAATTCCAAAAGACGAATGTGGATGCAGGGTTGCTAGAAGAAGACGATGTAAAGGATTTGGGATGTGGATATGTCATTAAATGCTTTATGTGTCGTAACTTCGCCGTTGTCGATGAGGTTCATGATATTTGGCGTTTTCTTTCCTTTGAACTGAGGTTCAAAGAGGCGTTAATCGCTCATAATGATTTAACGCATTTCATTAAAAACTTCAGTGAGGTTCAATCTTCCATCGTAGAAATCAAAAAACGCTTTAAAAAACGCAACCTAAAGGCAGCAGAAGCCTATCTCAAACGTCAAGGGTGTCACCCTTTGTGGGATGAAGATTCCATTTCAGATGTCTTTAAGGGGTAACTATGTTCAGTATTAGTCACGACCACGCTTTGTTTGATAAGTATTCGTTACCAACCACTACAGACTACCCTGTGCCGACGAACCGTACCGTGGTAAGTGTAAACAAAGATGGTAGCCCAGTCTCTTACTTTGAGGATGATGCTTGGGATTTCAATGATTTATTTAATACCACAAAGGCATCTGAGTCAGAGTACAAACTAGCGTTTCAAAGTGCCAAGCATAACCCCAAACTACTTATTGAACTTAAACAAAGAATGTATTGGTTAATATGGGGAGGTAAAGGGGCGTTATTGAACGTTGAAGGAGCTGATACTTTTCGTAAAATTGAGAGCTTAAGGCTAGTACAGCATTGTACTGAACACACATTAAGAATGTTTTTTGACACAAGTATTGACTCTTTTGGCTACTTGAACAATGAAATTGTTTTTTCGCAATTGGTCGAATCACTGAAAGGCCAAGCAGAGAAAACAATTGCAAATAAGCTAGATGCCTTGAGTGTCTTTACACAAGTTAATCAGTATTTTCCAGAATCTCATCGCTTTCAAATCCCATATCAAGAGGGGCAAACAGCCAGAAGTCTAGCAAAGAAAATTGCTGGCTCTGGCAAAGGGCACCACCCCACAGTAATTCCAGTGATTTATGAGCAGTATTTATCTCGTATCATTAATGACGTGGAATCAGCGTATACAGAGTTCTTAAATGGCCGTGATTTTGATGGTGATGTTGAGTGTGAATACAACGTATTGGTGGCAAGTATTGATAGTGGCGCTGAAATAAAAGCGCTATATCAGGAGATGACAACTGGCGTTGATATTAAAGAAAAGGCTCAACTCAACAAGCTCTCAGAAAATGAACTCGTTAATGATTTTATGGAAAAAGCAAAGGATGGGGTTGAAGCGATTTATCGCAATCAAGCGCATCGCTCGGTACTAGAAGCTTATAAGAAAGAGAATCCGTTGTTGGACGTAAAGGAATATGCCAAAAGCAATGGCATTACAGAACGGCAGGCAGTGAATGCGTTTAACGTTATTCGAGGCGCATGTTTTGGGGCGTGTTCAGCATTTACAGGCATGAGAAACAGTGAACTAACACAAATTGACAGTACCTCATACCAAGAGGTCGATATTGATGGCATAACACTGTGTACGATGCGGTCATGGACGAATAAGCTAGAAAAACTGGCGCGTGAGGATACGTGGGCGTGTGCACCAATTTGTGAAAAAGCATTGTTGGTGTTATCTGTACTCAATGACCACTATCGCTCAGAATCGGGGGATATTCACCTCGCGCCTCGGTTTACATTTGATGGCTTAGGTGGCAGAGGTGACAATATAAAGCGCCAGCAAAAAGATGCAGTATTAAACACTGTTAACATTAGGGGTCTATGGGCGCTTTATAGCAAATACATTGATATTCGTTATATTCCAGATGAAATGGATGAACTGTATAACCTATTAAATTCTGTCGTGCCAAAGAGATATTACCCTATCAAAGAGAATGGTAGTGGAGAATTGTACTGGCACGTTTCAACTCACTCATTAAGACGAACATTTGCCCATTTTGCTGTTGGGCATGGTTTGGTATCACTCGCATCATTAAAACATCAGTTCAAGCACATTAATCTATCTATGACTGCCATTTATGCCAGTCATTCAGAAGTTTTGACGCTCATGGGCATACAAAAACCAGCAGAAATCAAGAAGCAGATTGAAGAGCAATATAATGCACAACATCATGATTACATGAAGGATATTATTGAGCACCCTGAGGAGCAGTCAGGTGGATACATACAATCCTTTGAGGGTGATGGAGTAAAAAGTTCTGCTGAGTTTAATGAACTGGTCAGTAAGACAAAAGGCGCAAATAAATCAACAGGTTTTGGTACTTGCTTCGCAGGAGACTCGTGCAGTATGAATCACTTATTTGAGTCTTCTAAGTGTGTAGGTCGAGATTGTGAAAACCTCAATGTCAATAAAAGAGAAGCTGAGAATTGGGTTAGAAGACGTGAGGGCTGTATAGCTAAAATTGAAAAGATGAAAGAGATGAATTTGTTTAATAAAAGCTCTTTAGCCACTCAGCTTAATGACATTAGGGCGGCTGAAAAGGTGATGTCAGATCACGGCATTGAATTTGATAAATATAGAGTAGAGGTATAAGCATGGCAGCGGTAGCTGTAAAGCTAGAGAACGCTTTTAAAGCACTTTTGAAGGAAGGGAAAAAGATTAGTCCGTTCGCTGTCGAAAAACGTGCGGGTGTGGCTAACGGCTCTTTGAAGAATCATGCTGAGTTGTTGGGGAGGGTGCTTGAAGAAAAAGAAAAGTACCTTTCAGATCCAAAGAAAGTAGGTGTGGTTAAGGCGAAGGAAAATAAGTCAAAAGCTCAGGTTTCAAAGGATAAATATCAGGAAGTGTTGAAGCAAAACGAAAGGCTCAAAACTAAGAATGAGCAGTTAGAGTCGGAGCATGTTGTCATGGCAGATAAGGTGGCCCAAATGACTTGGGAGTTACATCGCTACAAAACCAAAACTAGAAAAAATTCGACGAGCGTGAAGAATTTGAAGGTGTAATCAAAAGCCTGAAATGGCAAATGTCGACGGACAATAAATTTTGCTAAGTTTTAATAAAGTCTGATCTGTTTTGAGTAATGTCAGGTCTGGAGGAGTGAATTAGCTAACACGCTTCTGCCCCATTGTGAGCCAGAGAGGGATTGAACTCAGTTTCAAACCCTGCAACTTGCCTTACTTTTCCTCATGCCTAGAGATCCAACAATGTAGCTAAATTTTCTAATCCACAACAAACTCTATGGGCGTAGGTGAAACGGCTTTACGGCGATGGGTCGACCAACTCAAAGTTGAGCGAGGTGGGATGACTCCAACGGCTAAAGCCCTCACGCCTGAGCAAAAGAAAATCCAAGAGTTAGAAGCCCGGATTAACCGGCTAGAACGAGAAAAATCCATATTAAAAAAGGCCACCGCTCTCTTAATGTCGGACGAACTCGAACGTTCTCGTTAATAGACAAGTTGAGGGAGCATGAATCGGTCAAAATGCTTTGCGAACTGTTCAACGTAGCTTCGTCTTGTTACTACGAGTTTAAGCAACGCAAGCCGGATGCCAGTCGCATTCGTCTAGCTAGCCAAATTAAAGAACTCTTCAACATGAGTCGAGGCTCTGCTGGCAGCCGTACTCTTGTCTCGATGCTGAGCGAAGAAGGCATAAAAGCCGGACGATTCAAGGTTCGCCAGATAATGCGTGAAGCTGATTTAATGAGTAAACAGCCAGGTTCGCATCGATATAGACATGCAAAAGTAGAAAGGCCAGATATTCCAAATCTACTGAAGCGTGAGTTTTCTGTCAGTACTCCGAATCGTGTTTGGTGTGGCGATATTACTTATATTTGGTCAGGTTCGAAGTGGACCTATTTAGCGGTAGTGCTTGACCTATTTAGCCGACGCGTTGTGGGGTGGTCTTTATCCGATAAGCCCGATACTGAATTAGTATCTAAAGCTTTGGAGATGGCCTGGGAGCAACGAGGATGTCCGAAGAACGTGATGTTCCATTCAGATCAAGGCTGCCAATATAGCAGCCGTAAATATCGCCAAAGACTTTGGCGATATCGTATAACTCAAAGCATGAGTCGTCGTGGTAATTGTTGGGACAAAGCTCCCATGGAGCGGCTATTTAGAAGCTTGAAAACCGAGTGGATACCAGCAACAGGTTACCTGACACAAGCTCAAGCTAAGAAAGACATCAGCCATTACCTGATGAGTTACTATAATCGGCAACGGCCTCATCAAGCAAATGATGGGCTGTCGCCAGTAAATGCCGAAAATCGGCTTAAGTCAGTGTCCGGAATTTGTTGACCACTACATCAATAAGGAGAATGGCATTGACGAAATCAGAAGAGACGTGACAACAAAAGAAACAGAAAATGGGTTAACTTACTTATAAGATTACTATCGTAACCTTATCTTGGTCTCGCTCGCCTTGAGAAAAACCTCACGGCGCTGTGCCCTTCAAACCTAATCGTACAATTTACTTAATAAAGTGGTTTCGGGCTTGTTCAACACTCGGGATTCAGTGTTGGCTACACAACACATTAATCCTTATTTGTTATACGAATTCATCACCATAGCTTAATCGGACCTGCTCTTGCATGCACTCATGAGTAAGAGGAACCTTATACTGCATATTTCGGAGCATTCCGATCAGTCATTTCGGGATTATCCGATCACCCATTTCGGTTTAAACCGATCACTGATTCCGCGATTATCCGATCACTTTTAGTCAAACTCCGAAATCGGTGATCGGAATAGCGAAAACCGCGATCGTAATGGCCGAAATCCTTCCTTTTTCTCTTTTAAATCAATAGCTCGCTATTCTTTACTTCTTAAACAAGAAGGAAAGGAAGCGACAATGGCCAAAAAGAGAACTCCAATGAACAAAATCAAAGAGGTATTACGCCTTAAATACGACTGCGGTCTCTCAAATCGTGGTATCGCTTCTTGCCTTAAACTCGGCCCGTCCACCGTATCAGAACTCCTTACTCGCTTTAAACAAAGCCAACTTGGTTGGCCTCTACCCGACAGTTGCAGCGATGCAGATCTCACACAGACGCTGTATCACGGCAAGAAAGTCAGTCGAGATAAAGTTATGCCAGACTTCACTCAATACGCAGTCGAACTCAGGCGTAAAGGTATGACAAAGATGCTGCTCTGGCAGGAGTATCATGAGCAATATCAAGAGCAAGCTTACGCTTACACTCAGTTCTGCGAGCACTTCACTCGTTGGTTCAAAACCCAAAAACGCAGCATGCGCCAGCTTCATGTTGCAGGTGATAAACTGTTTATCGATTACTGTGGGCCTCGGCTTCAGGTGGTCAACCCTGACACAGGCGAAGTGCGCGAAGCGGAGGTGTTCGTCGCGACTTTAGGCGCGTCCAATTACACTTATGTTGAAGCCTTCCCCAGCCAAGGGAAGCCCTACTGGTTAGAGGCGCATGCGAATGCGTTCGAACACTTCGGTGGCGTACCACAACTCTTAGTTCCCGATAACCTACGCAGCGCAGTCACCAAAGCCAATCGTTATGAGCCGAGACTGAACGACAGCTATCAAAAGCTGGCTAATCACTATCAAACAGCCGTGATGCCTGCTCGCCCCTACAAACCGAAAGACAAAGCCAAGGCAGAGAATGCCGTGCTCCTAGTAGAACGCTGGATCATGATGCGGTTGCGACACCAAGCCTTCCACACTTTTAAAGAGTTGAATCTCGCCATCCGTGAACTCATGAATGAGTTAAATCAGCGTGAGATGAAACAGTATGGCGCCAGCCGCCAAGCGCTGTTCGATAAACTCGACAAACCTGCATTAAAGCCACTGCCTAGGCAGCGTTACCTGTATACCGAAACTAAACGAGCCAAAGTTGGCCCTGACTATCACATCGAATATCGCCGTCATTACTACTCGGTTCCCCATCAACTTGTTGGTCACCATGTCGAGTTGGAAGCCTCTAATCGCCTGGTGCAGATCTACCATCAAGGTAACTTGGTGGCCCAGCATCCACGTAGCCAAAGAGAGCGAGGAAACAGCACCCAACCAGAGCACATGCCAAGCAACCATCAACATCAGAAGTGGTCGCCAGGGCGCTTGCTTAGCTGGGGAGCCAATATCGGCCCAGCCACACGAGAAGTCGTCAATAAGATGCTGAACTCCAAGCCTCATCCAGAGCAGTCTTATCGTTCCTGCCTTGGCTTGCTCAGCCTCAGTAAAACCTATGGCGAATCGCGCCTAGAGCAAGCCTGTAAAGATGCGCTGATGCTGACAAAATCCAATTACACCTTCATCAGCAATTTGTTGAAAAACAATCGTGAAGGACAACTGAGTAAAGACAACACGAGTACGCCAAATCTTGTTCATAGCAATGTTCGTGGCCCGAACAGTTATCACTAGGAGAAAGGATATGAATGCACTGAACGACCAACTCAAAACCCTACGCTTGAGCCATGTAGCGAAAGCATTAGAGCAGCAGCAAGAGCAACTGACCACCTACGCAGAACTGGACTTCGAGGAAAGGCTAAGCCTACTTCTGGAAAGCGAGATCTTGAATCGCAATCAGAGCAAAATCCAACGCTTAAAACGACAAGCCAAGCTGAGAGTAGATGCGCAGCCGAGCCAACTCATCTATAAGGAGGGACGAAACCTCAATCGTAAACAGATGAGCGAACTTCTGACGGGCAGTTATCTATACAAACACCAGAACATCTTGGTTACAGGCCCAACAGGCGCAGGCAAAACGTATCTTGCCTGCGCACTGGCAACCAGCGCCTGTGACCAACAACAAACGGTTAAGTACTACCGATTAACTCGCTTGCTTGACGACCTGACCGCTGGTCGTCTGGATGGTAGCTATCAAAAGCAACTCCAATCGCTGGCTAAGAAAACCTTACTGATCCTCGACGACTGGGGGATGGAAAAACTCACTCAAGAGCATGCGGGTCACTTATTAGAAGTGCTGGAAGAGCGTTATCAAAACAGCAGCACAATCGTCATCAGCCAGTTACCTGTAAGGGAGTGGTACAACATGATCGGCAACGCCACCGTCGCGGACGCGCTAATGGATCGGTTAGTACACAATAGTCATAGAATAGAACTGGGAGGTGAGTCAATGAGAAAACTGGCGCAATCCGATCACTTAGAGTAAAAATAAGAAGAGAGAAAAACGGTAGGATCAGGTGATCGGAATAAACCGAAACGAGCGATCGCAATCACCGAAATACGCATATACTTTAATGCCTCCGATAAATTTAATAAAAACAAAAAATTAACAATTTAAAGTCAGGCTCATTATCTAGATCACGATGGGATACATCGATCTCTACTTTCGCATCAATAAGAATGATAATTCATCTTAATTTAGTTAGTTAACCAAATATGACGAATTATTGGTTCCATCTCTTGTGGTTTTTATTAAACTAAATTAATTAGGTGATTCTAATAATTTGCTACCATGTATAAGCTATAATTTATACCTAGAAGGTTTAATATGGATAATGAATTATTTTTATTCATAAACATTTAAATTTTCAATATTTCTGAACTACCATCAGGATTAAACTCATCTTTTAGTTCAGTCCATTGATACATAGTTATATTTACCTCCAAATCAAAATTCGTCTAACGCCTGCTTCTTGCGAATCCCCTCATAATTAGGCGTAAAACAATGAGGTAGACGCGCATCGCCGTCTTTGAGCTAATGAATATCGCTAAACACACATTTCGAACAAGTGGACTAACAATGCGCGACACTCAGATCCCACAGAAAACCAAAAAAACCAATGCTCGCCCGTTCACAAAAAAACGCGTTAATTCTCTGATGCTTGCTACGAGAAGTGTACTTGATGGCTCAGACTTAACGCTGACTAAACTAGGTCAAAAATTGGAAATCAATACCACGGTAAAGCATACGATTAGACGCATTGATACACTGCTTGGAAATTATCAGAAATAAAATAAAAACCTTATCTATCAATGATATGAAAAGAAATATCAGGGATCCACCCATGCCCTGTGCTCCTTTTTGATTGGTCTGATGTTCGTGAACAACTTCGTTATATGACTTTAAGAGCATCCGTTGTACTTGATGGTCGAGCCACCACAATCTTTGAACAAGTTTTTGAATATGGCCAATACAACGCACCTAAAAGTCCCCATACATTCCTCGATAAATTTCAGAGTATTTTGCCGAATAAAACCAGTCCGCTCATCGTTTCTGATGCGGTTTTTGAAATACTTGGTTCCGCCAAGTTCAAGAGAAAGGTTGGTTTTGGTTAAGTCGTGTCCGAGGTGAAAGATCAAATTAGATATGCACGTAGGGCATTAAATAAAAAGGTTATTTGGAAGTGGGGTCAAAAATGAAAAATAACATTTCATAGCAAGAGGCTTTTTATTTATTTGAATCATATTTAAATGGAAATATGAGTTACGTAGTGAATGAGTTCTGCGATTTATCCCAATAATACAGTGTTAAAGCTATTGTTTTAATCACTTAATTGTGGATGTCTTACAAAGAAATCCCATTTTTAAAAAATATCCACTTTCTTCGAAATAAAAATATTTGAATTGCCGATTTATTAAGAGCATAGTCCGGCAAACCATTAGAGCATAAGCTCTAACATTTAAGTGGGGCGATAATATATATTATGAAAAATACAGCTAAACTAACTTTACTTACTGCTTCTATCACTGCAATCCTTTCTGCTCCTGCAATGGCGACAAATGCCGACGATATCGGCGGAATTAATTTCAAACTTGATCAAACAAATCAACGTATTGAAGGCGTTAACAATAACGCAAATCTAGGAATCAATACGGTTTCTAGCCATCTAAAAGTAACAAATGCTCAGGTCGCTTCAAATCAGCACCTTTTAAATTCTGTTGAAAATGGCGTTAAGTCCAATACAAATAACATTTATCATTTAGAACAACAGATTCACGTAAATGAAAGCGCAATTTACAGCCAAATGGACGACAACAAAGCGGCTAGTAATCAATTAACCATGCATGCTTTGCAAATGTCAGCGCAGAATCGGCAAGATAATGCAGATCAGCAAAAAACGATTGACGAGAATCACGCACGTTTATCAAATCAAGAAATGACGATCAACGATCAAAGTGGAAGAATTCACACAGCCGAACAAGATAGTCAGCATGCATTGGGCGCAATTGCTACGATGGATAAATCCATCACGGCTATTAACGACCACACAGCAAAAGCCGAAGCTTCTATCCAAGCATTCGCTAGCCGCACAACTGATAGCATCAAAGCAAACACACAGATCGGACTGGACGCACAAGTAGCTGCGGCTAGTGCTCAATCTACAGCAAGCAAAAACACAAGTGGCATTGTTAACAATGCAAAAGATATCGAAGGCAATACTCAGATTGGTTTAGATGCTCAAGTGGCTGCAGTAAATGCTCAATCTTCAGCAAGCAAAAACTCAAGTGACATTGCTTTGGCTAATGAGCACACTGCACAAGCCGAAGCTTCGATCCAATCTTTTGCGGGTCGCGCAACTGATAGCATCAATTCAAATACAGCCGCGATTACCGCTGCTAACGACCACACTGCAAAAGCTGAGGCTTCGATCCAAGCATTCGCTGGCCGTGCCACTGATAGCATTAATTCAAACTCAACTGCTATTGCTGATAACACACAGATCGGACTAGACGCACAAGTAGCTGCGGTAAACGCTCAATCTACAGCAAGCAAAAACACAAGTGACATTGCTAACAATGCAAAAGATATCGAAGGCAATACTCAGATTGGTTTAGATGCTCAAGTGGCTGCAGCAAATGCTCAATCTTCAGCAAGCAAAAACTCAAGTGATATTGCTATCAATGCAGAAGGTATTGCACAGAACGAATCAAAAACTGAAGTTAACGCGGAAAGCAATCAGCTCACTCGTAATGAGGCGGCTCAAGTAATCACTGCAAACGCTCATGCGATTCAGTCTAACTACGATGATATCTATGCGGTTCGTGGGCAAACTCGCTCTAACACAACTCAGATTGCGAACAACGCTCAAGATATTCACCAGAACCGTGTTGATATCAACAAAAACACGGCTGACATTAAAGATCTGCGTTCTGATTTAGAAGAGCAAGCTAAACAAACAGCTGGTATTGGTGCAATGGCAATGGCTACATCTAACTTAGTAATGCCTTACTCAGTTGGCAAGTTCTCTGTTACTGCAGGCGCGGGTAACTACGATAGCGAATCAGCAATCGCAGTTGGTTCTGGTTACCGCTTCGATGATCATCTAACAGTTCGAGCTAACGCAGCTTACGAAACTGGTTCAGAGAACGTTGGCATTGGGGCTGGTGTTGGTTACGAATTCTAAGAATTCTCGGTAAGGAACTGGACTGCTTTTGGGTAGCCCTTTTTCTTGTCTATAGGTGTGCAAAAATAGGTTGTGTCGCAAAGTTATGGGGGATACAAACATACTGATTTTCAGATGCAATTAGGCAGTTAGTGCGTACAACTGCTTCCAGCAAGATAACCCTTAAGGGTTGTCGAGCTGACCATATTTAATTATCGACCACAGTTCCACTCCTGCAAGAGTGGAACTGGCTCCCTCATCAGATCTCCATCCCAGACACTGGGTCATGACTAAAAAATCTTCACGCAGCAATAACTAAGATTGTAGATATTAAGGTTAAAAGCTCTCTTGGTTAAGTGTATGTCCTTTCTAATGAGTTTATGCTTGATACCTACAACGTAGGGTTTATGAATCGAGATCCAATTGTGCGCGCCAGTGTAGTGGCTGAGTGAATTTGGCCACTTGATTGGAGGTTTGCAATACCTGAAGTTATCCGTGAGATGCTAATTTAGGAAACTCGCTGACACGTTTCTGTCCAGAGGCTTGATAGACCTGAAGTTTTACTCATGGCACTTTTCTAAAAAGTGCCTGCTAGCTCAGTTCTGCCCCATTATTGGTTTCGGCAACATGTTAGCGTTTTTAGACAACCTGAATTTCCCCAGATACAATTCATGTGAAATCTAAAAATCATAAGGTATCAATTATGGGCGGCATGATGTGTGTAAGCACAAAGTTGAAATGTCCAATCAGACTGGACACTTCGCTAAGCGACATTTTATATATCTTGATATAGGCTTTATATAAACACCTATTTGAAATATAGAGACTTAGTTTATGGCGGTCGTCCGTCTTAGAGGTTCATGAGGCTTTCAATAGATTCCTCAATCGAATCAAAATGATAGGAGTGAATATCATAACCATCACTAGCATCGATCTTAACTTTAGAAATACCATTGTTAAATTCAGCTTCAAGAAGATCAAGAGAATGCTCGACTGATTGACAAATAAAGATGCTTTGATTGGTTAGAGTGATGCGGCATGATTGTAAAACCATAGTAGTGTGTCCCTTTTTAGCCTTGGCGACAGAATCTTTGTGTTCTGATTGCCAGTTGATGACGTTGTTAGAAGAATCCCTTCTGTTTTTAACAGTAGACTAGATTGTAAAAAAATGTAGTTTATTTTCGGATGAACATCGAAAGTGTGACTTTGAAAAGATAAGGCTCTGTTATCACGGGATTTAACACTTGTAGTGATAGTAAGGTACGGAAACGTGATGGCAGAAAGAACGCGTTGAATGAAGCCCGTAACTTAATAGTACTATGCGCCGTTTGTAACTGGGATAAGTAACATCTTCAACTTATGTTTACACTAGCCTTGTTGTTGCTTCAGCAGCTTAAGGTGTAGCCTTACATGAGAAGTTGTTCAGCTCTTTACTTGAGTGTTTGCAACGAGTTGCGACACTTCAAAGGTTATTTGCTCTACGACCTCTTTTACAAACATGGTTCTGTCATTCCCTGATAATTCTAGGGCGGCTCCAAGGTTGGGTATATTCCAGCGAAGCTTGTTTGGTATGTGTGAATAAACCACGTTTACGCATTCAACAAACAAATTACACTGCTCAATACTTATTTGGTCACATAGCGTAATCACGTAATCGAAATTTTCTTTTGTCTTTTTGTATTCAAAAACAGTTTTGCTTTCGGTCTGTATAGGTACACAAAGTAAGTTAGACAATTCGTCTAAGATAGCTTGGGGTGTTCCTCCAGTCTCAAACCCTGAGCAAGTTGCTTGTACCATCCCATTAGACTGCTGCTCTACAATTGCTTTAGCGATAGCCGCTCTTACGCCTTTTTTAACGCAAACAAACAGAATGTTGATAGGAGTTGTACTCATACTAAAAATAATCCTTACAAATTAATATCGTATATTAAACATAGATATTTTTAGGAGCTTTTCAACATGGTGATGACTTTTAGACACAAAAGAAGCTAAGAGCTTAACTCATAACTGAAGTAGTTCGGTGAATTGGGCCTGTGATTTAGATTTAGAGATTGCTCAAGACCTCAGATAATGCGCCAATCGCTAAATTAGAAACCACGCTCACCCATTCCTGTACGAGTATATGAAAAATCACAAGTGATCTGACCCAACAATATAGAACACTAAATTGAGTGATTTTCCATATCTGTAGTTATCCATGAGTTGCTAATTTAGAAAAGCCACTGACACGAAATTGTCCAGAACCTTCACAGTTGGCACTTCGTAACGCAGAAGTACCCCAATACGTGTTTAGAACGCATGAAACCATCATGAGATTTATTTGTGAAACAGGCTGTTTCCCAATTTGTGTAACAGGCTGCGCACAAATTACTCTGAATCAAAAATGCCTCAAACCTTCTCAGAACCTGCGAACGGAACACCTGACCAGCACACCAATAGACCAATAGACCAATAGATCAAGTTAATCTAATCCGTACTTTGATCTCTTGTCCGGAACTTTTCCGTAATTCACCCCCCATAACTACATGCCGATTCACATAACAGGTCGATACCAGTTGAGTTTCATAATTAATGGCAGCAGCATAGACGGAATACAAAGACGGAAAAAATCCGTCTATAAATCGTTAAGCATACAAAATTGAGTGACTTATTCATTGTGAGAATAGATATATGAAGAAGCTGGATGCTTATCGCAAAGCATTGAAGGATTGCGAAAAGATTGCTCAGGAAGAATTCAAAGCGGCAGTAAAGCTTAGTAAGCGTTGCGATCAAATTGTTAACAACCTAAACAATGAATTTAACGATATTGCATGGAAGGCAGAACAAGTTACCGCCAAGGATCAGGTTGCGGCAAAGGGATTGACTGATATTCAAAGCAGCTTGGGTGCCGGTTATGAGTTGCTCAGGGCTAAGCAAGCAAAGGCTTTAGAACAGCAGAAAGAGTCACTAAAAAGCTTTAGCGTTATGTTGTTTGGTCGCACTATGGCGGGTAAAAGCACTATACGTGAAGCCATCACTGGAGGGGATGGATCAACTATAGGGATGGGGGCGCAAAGAACGACCCGAGACGTGCGTCAGTATGACTGGAATCATCTTCGTATTATAGATACACCAGGGTTTGGTGCTTATAACGGTGAGGAAGATACAGAGATAGCACGCAGCATTCTTGAACAATCAGATGTGGTTCTCTTTTTACTCAGCGATGACAGTATTCAGGAGTCAACATTTACCGAGCTGAAATACGCCTATCAGCTGAACAAGCCTTTAATATTTGTTGTGAACGTGAAGAAAAACCTGGAGAAGAATGTTCATCGAAAAAAGGCGATAAAAGATCCCGATAGCTATATCTACAATGCTTCAGACTTGGAAGGACACAAGGAAAGGTTGCGAAATGAAGCTGCAAAGCTGGGGATGAACCCAAGATATATCCATATTGTCCCTATACATGCTCAAGCAGCTTTTTTGTCGACTCAGGAAGCCTATAGCGATCAAAAAGAAGATCTTTATCGAGTCAGTCGAATGGATAATCTTCTGACGCTATTAACAGATGAAATTACGCATAAAGGCCGTGCTAGGCGAGTTCAAACGCTATTAGGCTCGACATTAACCCATACGGATGATCTTGAGACATTGATTCGTTCCCAGAAAGAATCAGTGAAAGGGCTGCTCAAGGAATATGCTAATACCCAGAAGCGTGTTTATATATGGCACGAACGCCAGTCAAAACGGGTGCCGGACAAGATTGAAAAAGATGTCGGACGCGCTTTTGCTCCGTTAATGAAGTCAATATCAAGTTTTGTTGATGACAATATTCAGTCTAAGTATTTTGGCAATAGACTTGAAGATCACATTGCTTCTTTTGATTTAAAAGAACACTGCAAAAATGTGGCAAATAATATAGCTGAAGAGCTTGCTGCTGATCTTGAACAATTCAATCGGGATATGGCTAAGAATATAGAGCTTGGTGGCAAGCTCAATATGGAGGGAAGTAAAAGGTCATTTGATCCTTTCGATTATAAACGCATGAATGGTTGGACAGCAGCCGGGCTGGGTGCTCTTTCTGCCATTGCTTTTGCAAATAGCTGGAATCCCATTGGTTGGGGGCTAGCAGCGGCAGGCTTCGTGTTTGGTTTATTTCAAATGTTCTCTGATTCAAAAACCAAGAAGCTACAAATGGAAAAGCGTAGTCGAACTAAAGAGATTCGTGATGAAATAGCAGTGCAACGGGATAATTCGATTAAAGAAATCACAAAATGGTTTCACAAGGATATCGAACGAAAGCAGATACTTCAGGTTAAATCGGACTTAAATGAGGTCTGCATTGGGCTTGAGAGGTTTATTCAGTCTCTCGAAAAAGCGTTTCTCCAGCTTGATCAATTAGAACATGACATAAACGAAAGGTACTTGCTGCGGTCTATGGATATCGTGGCTTCAGATAAGTATCAAAAACCACAGTTTAAACGCATAGTCCGCCAACCCGGTTACGCTTGCTATTTCACCGTCACCAATCATTTTAAAGAGCCTGAGCTGCTCTCGTCGTTGCAGACACTTTTGGGTGAGCGGGTTAGAGTAGTATACGAAAACTCGGTAGAAAAGATGCTTTCTCATATGTTGGGTCTTAGGAAAGATAGGGCTCGAGTCGAAGGTGAAAATGGAGAGTATTTCATTTTTGCTAAAGAAGAAGATCTTGGACGGATTATTGGAAAGCAGGGGCGCAATATTATGTTGGCTGCTGCTATTTGTAATATCAAGTTATCTGCAAAACCAATGCATGAAATGAGTGAGGTTTGTCATTAATGGAAGAGTTGAAGTTTAATCAGGCTAAACAGATGGTATCGGCATTTATCGCTGATTTGTCTAAGAGAAATAAGTTAACTGAACTGGACCTCAGTTTTCCGAATCAAGACGAGTATCAAAATTCAAAGCTAAATATCGCTTTTGTTGGCCAATATAGCTCTGGGAAATCCTCTCTAATTAAAGGATTAACAGGACTTGATGACATTCCCATTGGCTCAGGCGTGACAACCGATCAAGTGACTAAGTATGACTACAAAGATCTGGTTGTATGGGATACCCCTGGCATACTTGCTGGTGAAAGGGAGCAGCATGATGAAGCATCATTTGCAGCGATGGATCAAGCGGATTTGTTGGTTTACGTGATTACAAATGAACTGTTTGACGATGTTGTTGGGGCTGCATTTAGAGATCTATGTTTTACAAAAGGAAGAGAAAAAGAAATTCTTCTGGTAGTAAATAAATCTCAACGCGATTCAGGTACTGTGGAGACCAAATTAAATGGGATTGCTGAGGTTTTAGAACCCAGAATACCGGAAGACTTTCCTATTGTATTTGTTGATGCAGAGTCATATTTCGAGTCATTAAAAGAAGAGGATGAAGAAGATAGAGCAGAGTTAATGGCTCTATCCAACTTTAGTGGCTTTATCGAAGCTATTGACAAATTTTCCCAAGAGAGAGGTTTGCTAGGCAAGGTGACTACACCGTTAGCCGCTATACACACTCAGTTAGAAGAGTTACTAGGCAAGTTGGCCGCTGAAGATCCGACGCAGGAAGCGCTGGTTGAACTGCTTCAGCAAAAGATGAGGATATTAAAGTCTAGTCAAAAGCAGCTTCAAGAGCAGTTTGATGGCAATTTAGCTGAAATGGAGCAAAATATTCTACTTATTGGTGATGAGCTGGCGGAGTCAGTGGATGATGGCCTCAATGAGGCGGATTTTAAGCAAATACAGCAGCGCTCTGCAGGTGATGTTCTTGCTCAAGTTAAGCAAACCCAGCTGAAACTTGAGAAAATCGTCGATTCAGCTTTAAGTACTCTTGAATCTGATCTGCAAGAGCTGGATACAAGCCCGCTAGCAGAGTCACTCAAAGCCGCTTTGAGCGATCATTTTCAAGCTACACATCAACTTAATGCTAATGCAGATATTGATATTGAAACGCATAATATCGGCGATAAATATGAGAGTTCGGTAAAAACACAGCAGACTCTTAAGTCCGCAGAGAAAGGATTCTCATGGTTATCAAATCAGGCGATCAATAAGACTGCTAAAGAAGGGATGAAAGCAGCATCGGGCAGTAACCTCCACAAAGCAGTCCTGGAGGTAGGACACTTTTTTGGCGCCAAATTTAAACCTTATCAAGCTATTAATATTGCTGAAAAAATTGGCTCAGCTGCGAAGTTTATCGGGCCGGTTATGGCGTTAATCGGCGTAATCGTACAAATCAATGACGACATTCATCAAGAGAAACGCGCTGCAGACCTAATAGCTGCTAGACGCGATATTAGGAAGAATTATCGGGAAATATTTCTTGAGTTGAAAATTGAGTTTGTTAAACGTATGGATGAGTTATCAACATCTTTCTATACGACTGAAATTCGCCATGTTTCTGAAGCATTGCAAGACTTACAGAGCACATCAGAAGCGAATATTGAACAGCGGCAACAAATTGAAAAGGCGATATCTGAACTAAACAATGTGCGCGATAGATTTGTCCTTGGGTAGAGTTACGAACGGATCTGCACCAGCAATACTGGACAACGCACTAAGTGATTTTTCAATACGAAAAGTTATCCGTGTGGAGCTAAATTAGTACATGACCAAACACGGAATTGTCCAAGAGTTTCTTAGGTTGAATTTCTACCCTTGGCACTTTCTAGCTTGAAAGTGCCCCATTGTGTGTTTTGAATAAGGTTCTACATTACGGCTAGTAGTCCATTATGTTATAAACTAATCTAATGTCATTTTCGAATCGAGAAACGACTTATGAGCAAGAAAAATCTATCAGAAAAAGAACTGCTTAAGGGTATTACACCTAATACTGCCCACGCTGATGGGCTTGCTACAGTTTCATTAGATGAAGTGGGACTAGAACCCTCAGAAAGCGACTATAAAGCCGTTTTGAAAAGAATTGAATCCTTGTTTGATGTGGCTGAACCAGGCACACCCGAAGGTGATGAGCTTGAAAAGCTAGTAACTTGGGTTGAAGGGTATGAAGAAGATCACTTCCCATTTTAAACTAGCTAACCTTCAGTTTAACCTCAATCAATTTAGATGGCAGTAAAATAATTTGTGCAAGAAGTCCTTGCACAATTGCTCTTACTTTCAGATACGACAAAGCCACAGGCTTTGTATAACAGCTACATACAGAATGTTTTCATTAATTTGAATTCTGGGTGCGGTGCCGGGTATTCCATCACCAAATATGGGAGGGAGAGTACCTTAGGCTTATCGTATGTCCTCGGTGGGCTGCTTTGCAATTACGTTAGATTCAAATTGATACCATTACTTCTGGCCAGACAGTAAATAGTAACTCAAAGAATAAAGCAGGGATAACCGAGGCTCTCGCTATTAGTGTAAAGCGAAGAACCGAATGCAGCAAGCCTACCTCCTCAAAGAAACAAGCTAACGCAGTTCATAGCTATCACGCCTCTGACCCAAGAGGTTAATTCAAATAGTCACTCGACTAAAAGGTTTAATTATCATGGTCGAACACAGCACTCTATTAGTTGATCCTTTTGGTCGAAGTTAGGATTTGAGCATAATCTCGACCAGAAAAGTAAATGTTCTTTCTTTTTCGACTAAAAAGTTTAAAAGAATTGGTCGAGAGATTGTCGGCCTTGTCGCGTCTAATGAAAATGCCAGCATTGTTAGAGTGGCCTCAGTTATTGCTCCTGAAACATTCAATATCGATAAGCATTAATCCTCCTCCGGAACGCAGAAGTGAAGTTTTTGAGATTTTCTATGTGGGCCTATTGGTGCTCACTACTTCCTGGGAAATTTCTCCAAGCTCTCGCTACTAATAAACTAGCAAACCTCTCTGTTTAGGACCGTTTTTTAAGTAATATGCTCGCCCTCTAATGCTTACTATTATCAACAATGATCCAACAGGGTTCATCCTTAAGATTATGATTTGTAACTATTAAAATCTTTAATCTTACTTTGAGAACTTTTAAGTAATCACACATCGCAAGTTGCGATGCGCAAGTTGCGATGCGGAGTGAAAACTATCTAGAGTCTTGCTCTCTGTTAGGTAGGCTACATATGGCTCTGATTAGAAAACTAGAGGTACCTATCATCGTAACTCAGAGATACCCCAATGTTTCAGGAGCCACAGTAAAACCCATAGGATTAGCTAATGAACAATTACCGAGGAATCCTCAGTAGTTGCAGAGTTTGCAACAACCCCTACATGCCCAATTTGTCCAACAACCTGTTGGACAAATTTTAATACCTAATTTTTGCAAGAGGGTCTTGCAAAAATGCGAAACAAGTTGTTTCGTAAATCGTCTTTGCCCCTTTCCTTGTTAGAGTAAAGGCCCTTTCACATTCTGTTAATTGAACCTTGCCTTATCAATATTAATGAAACGATAGACTATTACTCAATCAGTTTTGCTGTTGTTCATTCTCATTATACGCAGAGCCGTCACACAGTTTGCTGATATACGTTGAGTTGCTTACTTAAGGCGAGCAGAATAGGAGGGAGAAGCAACTATATGTTGTAAATTATTGCTCTCATTGACATTTATCCGTTCAGAATTACAGGACTGTGTTTTTGAAAGCCCCTGCTTTGTTTTTAGGTTTTGTTATATGAAAATCACCTCTTTCGCTTTGAAAAACTACCGAAGACTAGCCGACGTCAACTTGGTGCTAGATGATAAAACAACTGTCCTTGTCGGAGCTAATAATAGTGGAAAAACGTCCTGTATAGGGGCGCTACACACCTTCCTGAAAAGCCCAGACAATCTAAAAGTTCGAGATATATCGAAGCGTAATTGGAAGGAAATCCAAAAACTAGGCAAACAAATCGAACAAGAATTCCCTACTAGCGAGAAAATGCAGGAACTATCGGATGTTCTTATCAGTCTACTGCCGAGTTTAGACATAGAGATCACTGCAGAAGTGAATGAGGCATACAAGGTTCGTGACATCCTGCCAGATCTGGAATGGCGCGGTGGTGCGTTATTTGTTCGCATAACTTACGAAGCAACTGATATTTCTAAACTGTGTCGTGAGTTTGTTGATATGAGAGGCGTTGTATCCAAATATACAGGTAAGGTAAGTTTGTGGCCCAAAGATCTATGTGATTTCTTGGAGAAAGGTCGTAACCTCAGTAAATTCATTAAGCAAAAGCATTACATTTTGAGCAAAGGAGTCGAGCCTACTTCGAAAGAGGTTTTGCAGCCCCTAAAATCTGACGCTTTGAAAAAGTTAATTAGAGTCGATGTTCAATCTGAGCAACGCGGCTCAGGTGATGAAGATAAAACGGAGCAAAACGGACCATATTCGGAAAAGCAGCGGCTCAATAAGCTACTTCGAGGATATTACGATCGTATCTTGAACCCCGAAGATTTTCCTGAGCCAGAAGACCTTGAGGTCTTGGGACATCAGCAAAACCTAGAAGAGGGGTTTACCAGTAGATTGAACGCTCAGTTCAATGCACCCTTCGAAGAACTGAAAAGCATGGGATATCCCGGTATCGGCGGTAATCCGACTGTTGAAATTGCCGCGAAAATTAGCGGCACGGATGCTTTGCAAAAATCCTCATCGGTCCGATATCGTTTTGATACAAATGAAGAAGAGTTTCTTCCCGAAAGCTACTTAGGCCTTGGCTACCAAAATCTTATATATCTGACCTTTAGGCTTCTAGAGTTTCGTGACAAATGGATGCGCGTAGGAAAATCGGCTTCATCTGAGGATAAAGTCGAGGATCAGATAGAACCAATCCATTTAGTTTTACTCGAAGAGCCGGAAGTTAATCTTCACGCTCAAGTTCAGCGAGTGTTTGTATCGAAAGCTTATGATACTTTGCGGAACCACCCCGATTTGCGCGACAAGGCAACCCAAAAAGATAAGTCTGAATACCAAACACAGCTCGTGATTAGTACCCACTCAAGTCATATTATCAACGATATTGATTTCAAAGATTTACGTTACTTCCGACGAAATGATGCGAATAAGTCCATCAAAATGGATCATACATCAATTGCAAACATGTCAGAGCTTTTTGCGAAGGCAAAAGATGAGCTTTTGTTTGTTAGAAAACACTTGAAGCTAACTCATTGTGACATCTTCTTTGCCGATGGCGTTATTTTTGTTGAAGGCCAAGCCGAGAGCCTTCTTGTGCCTGAATTTATTTCCAAGAGCTTCCCGAAGTTGTCGAATCGGTACATCTCTATGCTTGAGGTGAACGGTGCGCACACGCACAAGTACAGAAATTTAGTCGAGAAGCTTGGAGTAGCAACTCTAGTGCTGACAGATCTTGATTCTGTTAATAATGAAGGGAAGTCTTGTTTCCCGAAAAAGAAGTCAGCTCAAAAAACTAATAATGATACCTTGAAGAAATGGCATCCAAAGAAAGAAGCGCTAGATGACTTGGTGGCCTTACCTCAAGCGAAACATGCTACAACAAGCGGAGATGCACCGCTTTATGTTGCCTATCAAAAACCAACACAGATTTCTGGAGAAATGATTTTATCCCGAACTTTTGAAGATGCGCTGATTTTGGCGAATTTCGAGGATGATTATTTCCAGAACATAAAAAAGCTCAAAGATGCGAAAACTGATTTTGAAAGCGGCACAGAACCGTTGTCGAAGTCACTTTATGACTATGTGCAAGGTTTAAAGAAGGGTGACTTTGCCTTCAATTGCCTCTTTCATCTTGCGGATAATGAGGCGAATAGCTTTAATCCCCCAGATTATATGAGCGATGGTCTTACGTGGTTGCAAGATCAACTGTCACCAAAAGCGTAGGGGGAAATTATGTCAGAGCAATTTTACTTGGCTGAAACCAAACCTATCGATCATGATAATAAAGTTGATGAAGGTATCCGAGAGTGTCTAAGTATAGGTTCGGGAAAAAGCTTCATCACCTTCGCAGGGGCGGGGTCAGGCAAAACCTACTCCCTGAAAAAGGCTCTAGAATTCCTGAAAGCTCAATATTCTGATGACTTTATTCTTAAGGGAAAGCAAATTGCTGTTGTGACCTTTACGAACAACGCAGCCGATGAAATAAAAGATCGGATTGAGCAAAGCCCAATCTTTGCGGTTTCGACAATTCATAGTTTTTGCTGGTCCGCTATTGCTGGTTTCAATGAGGATATTCGCAAGTGGTACTTGGAAAAAATCCCCACTGATTTAGAAGATCTTGAAGAAAAAGAACGGAAAGGTCGATCAGGCAAGGCTTCTGATGCTCGAAAAAGAGATATCATCCGTTTGACTAAAAAAATGGAATGGCTAGCAGAGCCACGATCTTTTATCTACGACCCAAATGGAGTCAACTCCTCCCCTAATTCGTTGTCGCATGCAGATGTCTTGAAAATTTTCTCAACTTTTTTGATTAATAAGCCGATGATGGCCGAAGTTATAGTAAATAAGTTCCCTTTTATATTTCTCGACGAAAGTCAGGATACCAACAAAGATGTAGTCAGTGCATTTTTTGAGCTGCAAGATACCAAATCGGATAAAGTTGTCATCGGCTTGTTTGGAGATACGATGCAGCGCATCTTTGGCGGGGGTGAACCTGAACTAGGCAACACAAAGCCAAGCGATTGGACCACTTTCAATAAGGAAATGAACCATCGGTCAGCACGACGTATCGTGGGGCTAGGCAATCAAATACGTAATGCAGGTGATGAACGGAAACAGTATGCCGAAGAAGGAGCAGCAGAAGGTTACGTACGATATTTCTTATTACAGCAAGGTGTTTTAGATAAAGATGACATCGAATTGAAAATTCGTGAGACTATGGCGGAAGTTACGGGCGATGCTGACTGGATAGATATTCAATCAAAAGAAACCGCTATCTTACTTCTGGAACATAAGATGGCTGGTCGTCGGCTTGGCTTTGATGCTCTTTGGGACAAGCTTTCAAAATCAGGCAAAATTAAAGATCGGATTTCTGAAGGTGAAAATACAGAGCTGAATTTTTTTGCTGGCATTGTTTTTCCTATTGCTGAGGCGAGTTTGAAGAAAAACCGATCTGAATTGATGTCTATCTTAAGGGAAACGAAGTCGCCGCTTCTGGAAGCCAGTGTGCTTGATGCTCATAAGGATGATCCGCTAGCGCTTGCCCGAGCAGCAGAACATGCGTTTAGATGTGTGATTTCAAATGTTGAGGTTAGCTTTCGTGAAGTTCTAGAAGTGCTTGCTGAGCATAACCTCCTAAGAATTCCAGCGAAATTGCAGTCTTTTGTAGCTACCACTGAAGAACGCGTGGTTGAATCAAAGCTAGATCAATCGGAAGCCATACTAGAGATTGAACCAGAACCTGAAGAGTGGGATGACAGCGAGATTTCTGCTTGGGCTGAAGCCTTGGAGACTAATTTCTTTCAAATTCGGAACTATAAAGAATACATTGAGGAGAACTCAATTTTTCGCACCCATCAAGGCGTGAAGGGCAACGAATTCGATCGTGTTATGGTTGTCATGGATGATGATGAAGCCGGCGGGTTCTTATTTTCCTACGAGCAGTATTTTGGCGTAAAGGAACTTTCTCTAAGTAGTAAGAAAAAGCAGGATGCGGGTGAAGAAACTGGTTTGGATCGCACTCGACGGTTGTTCTATGTTACATCTACACGAGCTAAGAGTAGTCTTGCCCATGTGATATACACTTCCGATGTAAACGGACTAAAGACAAATCTTATTGAAAGAAAATTTGCTCGAGAAGGTGAGATTATTGAGCTTTAAGGAAACAAGTCTAACGAATGGGAGCTAATCATACGTTTTTGTTTCTAGGGTTTTAACTTACTTTTACTAATCTTATATTGGCGAGCTACCACAAATAATTTAGCTCGCTTTTGTCCAAAAATGAGTTTAGTGGTTAGTGTATGATTGTGTGAACAGGTGAAATCGAACCACGATTTTGTCAGACTGAGTATGAATCAGTACATATAAAGTTAGATAAAAATATAGTAGAGACCACCAATTTTGGGTGGTCTAATTTTTTCATTTAGCACCTGAGCTCTTACAGAAAAATTAGATCTACACGTAAAAGTTAGATAAATGGCTTCTAGCCCTCGTTCTGTAAGGGGTTTCTAACTTTTAAGTCTAACTTTAAGTTAAGTGTGGTTTTTTTGTATAACGAGTACAGCTCAACGAATGAATACAAGAAAATAAATATAAAAGGAAAGTAAAGTGGCTGAATTTAAATACAAAGATCTTTCTCAAGAAGAACAAGATAAACTAGACGCAGCAACCTTTCGTCGCCTGTTAGCACATTTAGATAGCAACAAAGATGTGCAAAATATCGATCTGATGATCTTGGCGGGCTTCTGCCGCAACTGTTTCAGCAAGTGGTACAAAGCCGAAGCTGAGCAACAAGGCCTAGACTTGGATATCGATGACGCTCGTGAGCGCGTTTATGGCATGACTTACGATGAGTGGAAACAAAACCATCAGCCAAAGGCGACGCCTGAACAGCTAGCAGCATTTGAAGCGAAGCAGAAGCCAGAATAATTTGTCGATTTAGCAGCAACGATTTATAGATCAAGCAGCACTTAGAACAAACCGCATATAGCAAAAGAGCCCATCAGGGCTCTTTTTAATTTTGTACGCTAATCTTAGCTTTGAATGCTAGTGTCGAGCTTAAGCTAACTCACCCGTTTGCGAGAAAGCCTCTAACTTCGCCGCGTAAGGTTGTAGGTCACCAATATTTAGATTTACCCACTCGTCATTAAAGTAAGTATCTAAGTAACGTTCGCCACTGTCACATAATAAAGTCACGATAGAGCCTTTCTCTCCGCGTGCTTTCATTTCACTGGCTAGTTGAAGCACACCGTACATATTGGTGCCGGTTGATGCGCCAACTTTGCGGCCAAGAATATCAGACAGCCAATGCGTAGTAGCGATACTTGCTGCGTCTGGAATTGTACGCATCTCATCAATCACACCCGAGATAAAGCTTGGCTCTGCTCGTGGGCGACCAATACCTTCAATCTTGCTGAATGTATTGCCTTTCACATTCACATTGCCTGTTTGGAAGTATTCGTGGAATACTGAGTTCTCAGGGTCGACAACACAAAGCTTAGTTTCATGCTGTTGGTAGCGAATGAAGCGGCCGATAGTTGCAGAAGTACCGCCAGTACCTGGGCTCATTACAACCCAAGCTGGAACTGGGTGATCTTCCATCTGCATTTGATTGAAAATTGAGTTCGCGATGTTGTTGTTACCGCGCCAGTCGGTTGCGCGCTCAGCGTAAGTAAATTGGTCCATGTAATGGCCGTTCAGCTCTTCTGCTAAACGGCGAGACTCATCGTAAATTTCATCTGAGCGGTCAACAAGATGTGCTTGGCCGCCGTAGAATTCTATCTGTTCAATCTTCTTCTTCGCTGTGCATTTTGGCATTACTGCAATAAACGGAAGACCTAGTAGGCGAGCAAAGTACGCCTCAGACACGGCTGTGCTACCCGATGAAGATTCAATGATCGTTGTTTCTGGGCCAACCCAACCGTTACAGATAGCGTATAAGAATAGAGAACGCGCTAAGCGGTGCTTCAAAGAGCCCGTTGGGTGTGTGCTTTCATCTTTAAGGTAAACATCAATGCCTTCGATACTTGGTAGTTCGAGCTTGATAAGGTGCGTATCCGCTGAGCGTTGGTAATCGGCTTCAATTTTACGAATCGCGTTGTTAATCCATTGATGG
This sequence comes from Vibrio echinoideorum, assembly GCF_024347455.1. NCBI lineage: Bacteria > Pseudomonadati > Pseudomonadota > Gammaproteobacteria > Vibrionales > Vibrionaceae > Vibrio > Vibrio echinoideorum. Next base: position 2,452,698 of record NZ_AP025483.1, on the reverse strand, counting down.
TCAGTGCACATAAGCGTTCTCCTGATCGAGTGTAGGAATTCTTTGTAATTGGTATGGCTCTAATTTAGCTACAATCAGAGAGAAAAACTTTGCCATATTTGCTTTGTTTTGCTTAAATTGTAGAAAATAATTCTCTTTAAATGCGATTTGGTGAAAGTGTGATAGATGCCGTAGATAAAAAAATATTAGGATTACTGCAAGAAGACAGCACCCTGTCATTGAATGACATTTCTGAAGCGGTCAATCTCACCACAACGCCTTGCTGGAAAAGGCTTAAGCGCCTCGAAGAGAACGGCATTATTGAGAAAAGAGTCGCGCTGTTGAACCCAGAAAAGCTCGATCTTTCTTTTACCGCGTTCGTATTGATTAAAACCAGTGATCATTCTCACGAGTGGTATGGTCGTTTTGTGAATACTGTGTCGGAGTTTCCAGAAGTGATGGAGTTCTATCGCATGGCTGGCGAATATGACTATATGATGAAGGTTCAGGTGAAAGACATGAAGTGCTTTGATGATTTCTACAAGCGCTTGGTGAATAGCATTGACGGTATCTCTAATGTGACCTCGACATTTGCGATGGAACCATTGAAGTACACAACAGCACTGCCGCTTTAAGCTCAAACTAATCTTAGGCTACCTATCGTTTCAGTTTAACTATCTTCTCAGTTTAGATCTCGCCTCTGCGATAAAAGAAAAGGATTATTCATGTTTGCAAAAGTATCTACCGCGATCCAATTGGTATTAGCGGTCGCCATTTTTTACTTGGGCTACACCATCTATTCGTTTACTAATAAAGTAGGGGAGATCGTCGATACTTATCCGCAGGTTATCGAAGATTTATCCGGTCTCACGAAAGGGCTAAAAGTGGAAGAGCTGCTAGCATTTGCTGAACATGTTAGTGAGCTTGCTCCTCAAGTTCTGAACACAGTCGAAGAGGTCAGAAAGACGATCGATGACGTGAATCAAACCGTTTCATCGGTCGACAACAAAATCCCTGCGATATTAGATGAAGTGAAAAATGTCCGAACGGAAGTCGAGCAGGTCAGAACCGATGTTATTCCCCCAACATTGACAGAATTAAAACGATACCGTGTCGATGTAATGCCGCCAATGCTCGCTGAAAGTAAATCTTATCGAGAGCAAACCATTCCAGTGATTGTCACTGAATCCGAAATGCTTAGAGCTGAAGTGCCTGATATTTTGGTGCAAGCTAATTTGCTAGCCGATAAGAGTAGAGAGTTAGCTCAGGGAGCGGCAGAAGGTGCGGTGAAAGGGGTGGTGCTATCACCATTTAATCTACTGCGAGACGCTGGAGATGGCATTAAAATGCGAGTACAGAGTGAATTCGAGCCGACGTTAGAGGTTGAATAGACTTTACTGTTTTTGTGTGACGTTCTTTCGTCAGCGTTACTAAAAAGGGGCTAGGTATGATACCTAGCCCCTTTTGGGTTTGAACGTGCTTGTTCGCCGTTTCTAAAAATGTACGTCGCTTTTAAAAAATGCTCATAGTTATAAAAAGTGTTTGCTCGTTACTTGGTAAAGCGCATCACACCTTCTTGAACGGCTGTCGCGACTAGCTCACCTTTTTGGTTGTAAATCTCACCACGTACTAAGCCGCGAGTGTTGGCCGCGGTCGGGCTTTCAATCGCATATAGCAGCCATTCATCCATTTTGAACGGGCGGTGGAACCAGATTGAGTGGTCAATCGTCGCCACTTGGAAGTTGGGCGTCATGATTGACACTTCATGTGGGTGAAGTGCTGTCACCAAGAATCCCCAATCGGACGCGTAAGCCAGCAAATATTGGTGAATCAATTGGTTGTCTGGCATTGCGCCATTTGCTCTTACCCAAAGGTACTGCTTCGCTTCCGCCTTCTTAGGATTGAGCGGATTCACGACAGTCACAGGGCGCATCTCAATCGGCTTTTCACCACAGAAGGTTTTACGCAGTTTCTCTGGTAGGAACTCCGCAATGTGGCTCGCTAACTCGGTTTCAGATGCAAAGTTCTCTGGCCCAGGAATATCAGGCATTGAAATCTGGTGCTCAAAGCCTGGAGCATCACCGTGATAAGAAGCCGTGAGATAGAAAATAGGGCGGCCATTTTGAATCGCTTTAACACGACGTGTGCTGAAGCTTCGTCCATCTCTTAGGTTCTCAACATCGTAAATAATTGGCTTTTCAGGATCGCCAGGAAATAGAAAGTAACTATGAAACGAGTGCACACTACGGTCATCTTGAACGGTATAACGAGCAGCAGAAAGCGCTTGCCCTAATACTTGACCACCATAAACCTGTGGTAGACCTAGGTTCTCACTTTGCCCGCGGAACAGACCTTCTTCCAGCTTCTCTAGCTGAAGTAAACTTAATAATTCTTGTAAAGGTTGACTCATCGCCAGCATGCCTCTTGGTAAAATGGATGTCAGATTATTGTGTTAATCATTTAGCTTAGTCAGATATCTGTCAATAAATCATAGGGTTTCAAGACAGAATATGAAAGCTCTCTTATAATTGGTGGGTAGATTTGCCGAGTCCGGCAAACATGTTGAGAGAAATTGAATATGAAAAAGGCTCTAATTCTTATTACGTCTTTAGTATCGTTTGGCCTACTTGTTGGTTGCCAAGCAACATCAGAAACGAACGCTTCTCAGGAAGTGGTTGCAGAGAACACTCAAGTGATTTCAGGAACAGTAAGCTACCGTGAAAGAATTGCATTGCCAGAGAATGCCGTGGTGACTGTTACGCTAGAAGACATCTCACTGGCTGACGCACCATCGACGGTTATCGCAACTCAAGAGTTCACCACTGACGGTAAGCAAGTTCCGTTCGCATTCGAGCTGAGCTACGACAACAACAAGATTAAAGCTAACCACCGTTACAACATGCGCGCAACGATTCACGTTGACGGTAAATTGCGCTTCACTACTGACACTATTAAGTCAGTAATTACTGATGTAGAAAACACGCAACAAGCAGACTTGCGCTTGGTTGGTGTTCGTTAACTAGGAATGGACGCCATATCAAGGCATCTTGATTAGCTGATGAGCTGATGAGCTGATGAGCTGATGGGCTTATTCACTAGTTATGTAATTGATGGCAGCTCTAGGGCTGCCATTTGTATATTCTGAGTTTTACCTTTCCTGCGTCACTCACTTCAACCCCTTCTTCGACCAGATGCTTCTTTTGGCGATCAAACGAATCACCCTTCAAAGAGATCTCACCTTTGCTGTTAATCACTCTATACCAAGGTAGTTTACTTCCTTCAGGCAAGTTGCCTAATGCTCTACCTACATGTCGTGCATAGCCCGGAAAACCTGAAAAACGTGCTATGTCTCCATAAGTTGTTACTTTCCCATATGGAATTTGGTGAATCACAGCAAAGATTTGGAGCAAAAATTGGTCCATACTAAAAGTTCCTAGTTCATTAATACCACGGATCGGTAGAAGGAGAGGGCTATGGTATTTTCAACGTTTCAGTTCTTGATAACCACATTATTAGCGGTTGTTTGCGCGAGAGCAATCAGTTTAAGTGAGGGAGATATCCCAGTGCTTGCAATGGTTATTCCTGCTTTATGGATTTTACCGCAGGGAGGCATCGCAGGGTTAGCTTTGCTCGCATCCATGACTGCCTATGGTTTAACCCTGCCTTTACAACCCATCACGCTGTCTGTCAGTGCGTGGGTATTATTCCCACTGCTTATGGTGGTCTTTTCAAAACGCAGTAGTTTATCCGTCGTGATTATTTCTGGCTTGATTGTAGCAACTTTGCAAGTCGGGATTATGGTCACGCAGTCAGCAGGTAAGCTTGATGGCGCTCCCTGGATTACCACACTACAGACTTTGTCGATCATTGTGATTTGGTGGGCAGCGAATCACCTTAAACCAGCCAGCCGACACAGCTGGTGGTCATTAGGCTTGATACTTCCATTATGGATGGCCGATTTACCTTATGCCGCTTTGGTTGCTTTGTGTGTAACGGGCATCATGGCATCGATGGAAACACTGACGCGCTTGAAAACCTTCCGCTGGAATAAATTATTGTGTTGGACATTGCCGACGGTTGGTTTTGCGGCACTGGTGATTACCCCAAGCATCGAAGTGCCTAGTCCAGTCTTTGTGGTGTGGTTATGTCTATTAGGCACCGCGTGGATGACAGACTACATCATTCGTACAGAAGATAACGAAGACATCGATATCTAGTACGTAGATAACCCGAACCTTACAAATGCAGGTAAATGGTGAATTTACCTGCGATTTTCTAGTGGTTTGAATAAAGGATAAGCACTTAGACAGCAATTGTTCAAAAATAGGGTGGAAGGGCTTGCAATGGTTGCTGTGATGCTTAATAATCCAATCACTCTTTGAGGCAAGCCTCTTAGAAAACGAATCTATGGGGGCCTGGTCCTCCCGCAACAATAACTCGTGAACTCGGTCAGGCCTGGAAGGGAGCAGCCGCAGCGAGTGACTTGTGTGCCGGGATGTGGCTGGGTTCCCACCCCTTAAAAAAGCCGCTCTTAATGAGCGGCTTTTTGCTATCTGAAACTTTCAAAAAGTGAACAACAGTTCGTGATTGGTGGTGTTCACTCTGTACATCAGCCTACTCGTAAATGCTGTATGAAAAGTATTTACTTGCGATTTTTTGATGTTGACCATTGTCGATCAGTCTTTGTATTCCACTATCGATAAGATCTTTTAATTCGTCATCTTGTTTTCTAACAGCGACTCCAATACCACGACCAAACCACTTCTCTTCTGTAAATTTAGGGCCTGTAAAGTGATAGTCCTTACCCTGATCCGTTTCAAGAAAGCCTGCGTTGAGCCCCATTGAACCACCAAACACGCTATCTAAGCGGCCGTTGAGTAAATCGGTAAAGGCTTCATCGAATGAGCCGTAACGTTTGATATCTACATCTGGATAGATCTCAGAAAGGTACTTGTCACCAATAGTTGCTCGTTGAACCCCAATTGTTAGTTCATTTAAGCTGCCGTCATCCATATTGATTTCACGCCCCTTTTCCATGACAAAACGAGTGGGAACTTTAGCGTAAGGCATAGTGAAATTAACTTTCTTTTCACGTTCTTCGGTAATGGTCATAGCCGCTATAATTGCATCGTTTTTACGGCTTAAAAGTGATGGGATAATACCGTCCCAATCAGTTTTTGAGATGATACATTTTACTTCTAATTCGATACACAAGGCGTTGGCTAAATCGACTTCAAACCCCTCTAATTCACCATCTTGCGTTGTCCAACTGAACGGTGGGTAGGCCCCTTCAACAGTAAAGCGAATTTGTTTCCAATCTTTTGCGTATGTGAACACAGAGAAAACACTGACGAATGCAACAAGTATCCATTTCATTGGTTATTTCCTTATAGTAATAATGGATATGGATAATTAACCAATTGTTAACATTTATCAATGCAAATGCATATTGATGTGAGCAAAGGCATGCAGATCAATTAGTTTGCTCCAGTTTTATTGCCAGAAGTACTGTTAGCGTATTTAAGGACGTTAACAATACTTATCCGATTAATCCGCAGGTAGCGTTACAGCAGACGATTTTTCCCCTCGAATGAAACTCAATTTATTGTTTTTTCCTTTACAGGCTCGACTATAGGTTGGAGCTGTGACTTGTTACTGCGAGTACGATGGCTGCAGTTAAAAGCGCTGAGCCACCGATTTTATTCAGGTACGTTGGGTGATCTTGCATAAACCCAAGAAGCTTCTTGGCAGAGATGGCGTAAATCATCACCCACGTAAAATCCAACACTGCCATTGTGGGGCACATCACCAACATTTGTGATAACAGAGGCTTGGTTGGGTCTATGAACTGGGGGAAGAATGCAGTGAAAAAGACAATCGCTTTGGGGTTACCCGCTGCAACGAAGAAACCACTTAAATAGAGTCTGTGGCCTGAAATCGCGGTGGGTGAATTGGTGGTTATTTGTGCATCACACTCAGGTTTATCACGCAACATCTTGATACCCATATACAGCAATGTTGTGACTCCAAGCCACTTGATAACGGCGAACGCTAGTTCAGACGTTGACATTATGATGCCAAGTCCAACTGCAACAATGATCATCTGTATGAAGTTTGCTGAGATATCGCCTAGTGCCGTAAAAATAGCTTTATTAACGCCATATTTCATTGAATGAATGACGCCCAACAAAATGCTGGGACCTGGCGTCATGGTTAAGATAAGTGAAGCGAGGCAGAAGGTTAGCCATGTTTCTATAGTCATTTGTTTTCTCCGGGTGACTGGTATCTATTTTTCGGAAAAAGTAGTCTGCTAGCATAGAGGTAGATATCAAAATAACCTGAGGTTATATAAATGGTTGAAGACTTGGAAAGCATCCCATCATTAGTTCCCAAATTACTTCTGCAGCTACTAGCGCTCGGAAGTATCACTGATGCCGCTCTGGTATTAGGAGTCAGCCAACCTGCTGCGAGCAAAGCTCTTCGACGTGCTGAAGATGTGTTAGGTTTCGCTTTAGTCCGAAGAGACAGTCGTCCCTTATTGTTAACAGAGGAAGGGAGGTTGATTGCTGAGTTCGCGAAACAGCAGGAGTTGCAGGGAGGGGTGTTATTGAGACAGCTTCGACTTATTCAAAAAGATGGGGCTGGACAGGTGAAAGTGGCTTCTTTTGGCGCATCCGCTTCCACACATATTTTACCCAGCCTAATTCATGCGATCAGCCAACACTTACCTCAAGTTAAAATTGAAATAAGCGAGTTTACTGACGAAGGAGCATTATTAGCATTGCGAGAGGGGCGCGTAGATTTTGCAATCGCGGTTGATAAAGAGTATTTGGATCTAGATATCATCCCAGTCTTTACTGACCGTATGGTGGCTTTAGTTCATGAAGATGACCCTTTATCCCAGTTGCCAGTTTTGTCGGCTGTGGATATCGAAGATCGAGATTTTATACTGAGTAAAGGGGGCAGCGAGGCGCTCATTAGAGAATGGTTTAAGCTATCAAAATCTCGCCTTAAAGAAAAACACACCATTGTTCAATTGACCTCGATACTTGCTTTGATTAGAGCGGGCTTAGGTGTTTCTATTGTTGCAGAGCTTGCCGTTCCAGAATCTCATCCCGGCGTAAATGTTATTCCTCTTGCGCCCGAGTACCCTCGTAATATTTGTGTAGCGAAAAGAAGCGGTTGTTTTTCTTCGAACGCAGCCAGGTTAACTTGGGATTTTTTGAGTAAAAATAGGTCACTTAATTACCTAAGCAAGTGAGATCATTAAGTGCGAACAGACGTTTATCTATCATTGCCTCATTTAATTCGCAGGCAACACAACGGCAGACGCTTCTTCCTCCGAATCTTCTTTGTCTTCTACTTGGTCAGCAACCCAATCAATCGTCTTTGTTAGATAGAGCTTGTTGGTTTCGGTATCACACCAATGTTTTGATAATCCTCTTCGATTAAACTCACTGCCAATTGCTGCGAGTGTCTGGTTGCTTGATCGCCCGTAATACAAGGTGTCGCACAGTTGCAGGTTCGACATGGATTGAGGGTACGTATTGACTGGCGAGGAGTTCATGCTCAGTGCTTTTGATTGGTTATGAGTGCACCCAGTTAGGCTCAGGAAAAAGAAAAGGATTAGCGTATTTTTCATGGTGTATCAGATCTGTTGCCGATGATTTGAAGAGAGTATTGCCATGATTGCCCCACTAATTTGTCAATTTCTCGCCAACTAGTTATAGACCAAGACTTTCCTCCCAGTTAGAAGGCGTTATTAAGCCAACGATAAAAACAGAATTAACAAACAAAAGCGCAATTTTGTACAAAAGCTGAAAGAGCCTATAGAGTAGACTGATAAGTCGCTCGATAATTAACAGGCTTGGGAATTGTTATGGAGAACAAGAAACGCTCTAAAGAAAAGGCCGAATATAAGATCACAGAAGAGCTCGGTGGCCTTGAAACCCTTAATGCTGAATACGAAAAGCAGAACTTCTCGCGCCATAGCCACGAGGGCTACACACTTGGTGTTATTGAGCAGGGCGCTCAGCGTTTCTATCGAACGGGCGGGCATCATATAGCACCACAAGATGCGATTATTCTGGTCAATGCCGACGAAGTTCATAGCGGTCACTCTGCCACTGAAGGTGGTTGGGCATATCGAGCCATGTATCCTCTCCCAGATCAACTTGCCAAGATCACTCAAGAGCTTAACCTACCGAACTACGGGGCTCCTTACTTCCCTAGAGCGGTGGTTGAAGATCCTGAACTCGCCAATCAACTCAGATTAGTTTTCAACACGATTGATGAATCAGATAATCGCCTGCTAAGAGAAACCCTAATGTACGGGATGTTGGTTAAACTGATTAGCCGACATGGTAAATCGAGCCTTAAACCTCAATTAGATGGAAAAACTCAACGGCAACTTATTCTAGTGAAAGAGTTTTTAGACGATTTTCCACAAGCGGATGTGTCATTGGAAGAATTGTCGAAGCTTGCGGCTTTAAGCCCATTTCACTTGGTGCGCTCTTTTCAAAAAGAATTTGGTCTTCCGCCACATGCATATCAAATTCAATCCCGACTCAGGCTTTCGCGTAAGTTGCTAAAGCAAGGGCATTCGATCTCGGACACTGCTCAAGAGTGTGGCTTTCACGATCAAAGCCATTTTCATCGACATTTTAAGAAAGCCAACGGTTACACCCCAGGTCAGTACATTAAGATGCGTTGATTTGATCGCTTTTAACTTTGTGCTTTGGCGATAAAGCAAATTTGTACAATCGAATAAGTGAGTGCTCTTTTACAGTGGAAAACCAATGTAACGAGAACTAGAAAAAATGGATAACAACACAATGGATAAACGTACGCAGTTATGGAAAGGCGTTATGGCAGCGATGCCGTTAAGTATTGCCGTCATACCGTGGGGCATATTAGCGGGCTCGTATGCGATAGATGCTGGACTGAATCAGCTTCAAGCACAAGCGATGTCGGCTATTCTCTTTGCTGGCTCTGCACAACTTGTCGCTGCGGGTATGTTCAAAGCGGGTATTGGTTTAGGCACCATGTTGTTGACCACACTGTTCATCACCTCAAGGCACTTTCTGTACAGCGTATCGATGCGTGACAAAATCAGCCATCTTCCTGCGCGTTGGCGCCTATTACTTGGATTTTGGCTCACCGATGAGCTGTTCGCGATTTGTAGTGGGCAGTCTCAGAAAGAATTTAATCGTTGGTACGCTGCGGGTGTAGGTGGTGGTTTTTACCTCGTTTGGAATATCGCGAGCTTCGTTGGCATTGTCGCGGGAAGCCAAATTCCTTCACTCAATGAAATTGGGCTCGATTTCGCGGTCGCAGCAACCTTTATCGCCTTGGTGTTCCCATTAATCCGAACTCTACCCGTCGTAGTGTGTGTGGTGGTTTCATTGGTCACTTCGGTTGCCATGTCGGTTAACAATATTGAGGGCGGGCTAATGATTGCAGCGATTGCCGGTATGTTAGCGGGCTTTATCAGCGAATCGTTCCAAGAGCGAAACAACGGCAACAAGACAATTGTGGAGGAGAAATAGAGATGATTTGGTTAACGATATTACTCATGACTGCGATTGTTTTCTTTAGTCGGTACCTGTTTCTAGAGCCAGCAATCCCGCTTCGATTAAATCAAACCACGCGTCGCCTGTTACGCTATTCAAGCCCAGCTGTGCTTACCGCAATTTGGGGGCCGATTGTATTTGCACCAGAGCAGACATTTTGGCCAAGCCTTGAAAACCCATACTTGATAGGCGCGCTGGTCACAGGTCTGTTGATTTGGAAAACAGGCAATGTGCTGTTAACGATTGGAGTCAGTATGGCCGTGTTTTTGTTCTATAACTTAGTCGCAGTTGATTACCTTTTCTCTTGAGCTTCTACTTAGGTTTTATGTTTCTCCCATGATTTAAGGGCTGTATAGATATGATTACTTGTTATGTTCGATATGTGATTGATCCTAAGAAAACAAAGGAGTTCGAAACCTACGCTAAAATGTGGATTCCTTTGGTCGCTAAATTTGGTGGCCAACACAATGGTTATTTCTTGCCGTCGGAAGGGGCGAGCAATATTGCTTTGGCGCTGTTTACCTTTGAAAGCTTGGCTGCCTATGAAGAGTATCGGATTAAATCGCTGAGCGATGCTGAGTGTATTAAAGCGTTTGAATTTGCAGATGAAGTTGATTGCATCGTGAGTTATGAGCGAAGCTTTTTTAGACCTGTTTTTGACTGATTGACCTTGCAACGTATGACATGGTGGCATCTAATGTACCGATTCACTGTTTGTGTTTTAAGGTTCTGGTAAGGAGTTAGTTTGGCTAAGAAATATTATGTGGTTTGGAAAGGTCGTACACCGGGTATTTTTACCACTTGGAATGAGTGTAAATCGCAAGTTGATGGTTTTGCTGGCGCGCGATACAAATCGTTTCCAACATTAGGCGAGGCTGAATCTGCTTTCGGTGGTAAAACGTCGTCTGCGTCAGGTTCTTCGGCTACAAAGCCAAGCTCTGCGGGTAAGGCGACTAAAGCGAAGGTTCCGCCTCTCTCTCAACAACAAATCACTGATATGCCTTTTGATATCAAGATCTTTACTGATGGCGGTTGTGAGCCAAACCCAGGTGAAGCCGGTACAGGTTTAGCGGTGTACCTGAACAACGATTTAACTGAGTTGTGGTATGGTCTTTACCAACCAATGGGTACTAACAATACCGCAGAGCTACAAGGTTTGAAGCAAGCATTTATAATTGCAAAAGAGAAACTGCAAGCCGGCTTGTCTGTTGCAATTTATAGTGATTCAAAATACTCGATTGACTGTATTACTAAGTGGGTAACGGGTTGGGAGAAAAAAGGTTGGACGAAGTCGGGTGGTGAAATCAAAAACCTCGATATCATCAAGCCAGCTTATGCGATGTACCAAGAGCTCGCTTCTCAAATCACTATCCACCATGTTAACGGTCACGTTGGTATTGAAGGTAATGAACTTGCAGATCGAATGTCTATCGTTGCGATTGCTTCTAAAGAACAAGATCTGAATCGATATACAGAGACAGACGATCTTACTGAGATATTAGCGTTGCGAGCGGGTTAAGAAAGCTCGGCGAGCTGTTTTTTAATCACGGAAGCAAGTCTAGCCCAGCGTAGGGCGAGTTTTATCCAAACTCATACCATATTAAGCGTTACAGTGCGCATCAATGTAACGCTATGGTTTGTGTCTTTCTCTTCTAATTTTTAGTTTCTAATTCATTTCACATCTATCTGCGTGTTTTTAGATAGTCTTAAACTGGGTTTTCTATCCAATGAGACAGTTGTTGAGCTTGTTTAAGAGAGTTAAATCGCTTCTCTACTCGGGTTCTTGCCATCATCCCCATTTCTGTTTTGTCCTCGCTACTTAATTGCGCAAAACGCTCTATGCTTTCTCTTAACTCTTCGACGTTTTTTTCATTCACTAAAAATCCGGTGTCAGATGTGACAATTTCCTTACAGCCCATTATGTTGGTTGTAATCACGGGAGTCCCGACTGCCATGGCTTCTTTTAGTACTAACGGTCCAGTATCGACACAACCTGTTTCTGAAAAGCAGAAAGGAGCGACTAAACAATCGTAGCTCGGTAAGTGCTCTTTTACCCACCCATGAGGCTTTGAACCAAGAAAGCTGACATTTCGAGTTAGCCCTTGTTGTTCGACTTGCGCTTTTAACTGGGACTCTAGATCTCCAGTACCGACGATATCGAGATGAATGTCGAGAGGCTCAGCTATGGGTGCTAAGGCATCAATGAGAAAGTGGATACCTTTTTGTTCAACTAATCTTCCAAGGAAAACAAAGCGAAGCTGCTTGGTTTCGGTCTTTGGGTGTAGTTGAAATTGCTTGGTATTTACACCGCAATGCAGGAGCTTAATATTACCTTTTGCCATGTGATTAAAGTCGGTGAGCATGTCTTTACAGACCGCGACCACAAAATCGCTCGATGTAATCTTATGTTCAATATCGTAAGCGAATTCGTAAACATCATGGCCATGGGCGACAAACGAGCAAGTGATGTTGAGAAGCTTAGCGGCGACAATAGCGTGGGCAGTGGTGTGTTGGCAGAAGTGAGCATGGACATGGTTAACGTCTTTTTCTGCGAGTTGTAAAGCCAACTTAAATCCATAAGCGAAAAGTGACTTCTTCGGCATGCTAGTCTGCTTAGATACAAACGAAAGCGCTTTGACAACACCCACCCAGTTGATGCTAGTTATCTTGCCCGCCCGAACATCCTTGCCAATTTTCACGATGTCATAGTCGAAAGCTTTTTCACTTTCTTCTACTTCGAATGCCATTACGCATACCTGATGCCCACACGCTTTCACGGAGTCGACTTCTGTCTGAATGAATGTCTCGCTCAGTACAGGGTAGGTAGGCGCTATAAATGCTACTTTTTTCATTTTTTGCTCCTTTTACTGGCCACTAAAATGGATTAAGCAAGATACGAACCAAGATGAAAGAGTATTTTTTCGGCGCTTCTTAATGGTTTTCTCAAAATGGCATTCAAATTGGAGATTTGAGTATTTCTGCAGGCAGCGCTTGGTCGTCATTTTGCGAACAAGCACGTAGGCTGCTGATATAAAGCCAGTTTAATAGTGAGGAATGCTCGGCACAGGATATGCAGAAGTAGCTGTACAACGTATAAATTCGAGAGCGTCACTATGGCTAAAGTTAGTATTGTTATTCCTACTTATAATTGTTTGGACTATCTTCCGAAGGCAATCGGCAGCGTACTCAAACAGACTCATCAAGATATCGAATTAATCATTATTGACGATAACAGCAATGATGGAACATCAACTTATCTCGCATCCATACACGACGAACGTATAGTTAAAATAGCGACTCTGGGTGTAGGTGCACCTCAAGCCAGAAACCTAGGGATCGAAAAGGCGACCGGTGAATTCATCGCTTTTTTAGATGCCGACGATTTCTGGTATCCAGAGAAAATCGAGCGACAGATCGAGTTCCATCAACGAAACCCTGAGTTGGCGATGAGTTTTACCAATTACGAACATCTCACTGAAGACTACCAAGTGATTATTGACTGCTTTAGCTATTGGTCACAGTTCCAAGAGAAAGATGAGTTGTTCTTCAATATTGAAAAGCCACTAGAGTTCATTATTGAAAACAACGTGATTGGTACATCGACAGTGATGGTTAGAGCTGATGTGTTCTCTCAAACAGACAGTTTTAATGCTGATATAAAGTATGGGGAAGATTGGGAGTTGTGGCTTCGACTCAGTGAGAATCATCAGATTGGTGTGCTGAATTCAGTGCAGGTTGGTTATTTAATGAGGTCGAGTTCTGTCACTCAAACTGAAAGCTTCAAATTGAGGAATTTGCAGTCTATAGAGACTATTCTTCAGCGTTACCAAAATGGCAGTGAACGTTGGAACCTGCCTTCTTCTAGCTTTAAAATCGCAAAGGCGAGAATACTAGAAGGCTACGCTGACTATTATCGAAGTCTACACCACAACAAACAGGCGGTTGCTTATAGCTTTCGATCTTTGGTTATGGCCCCTCAAAAGCGAACGTTACGACACCTAATCGGTGACTGTAAGAGTTTCCTAACACCCGCATGGTAAGGAACAGGTGATTGCTATGGGGTCTTTAAAACAGTCAGCCTATTACGCCATTGGTATTGTGATGATGAAAGGAATATCACTAGTGATGATTCCTTACATTACTCACAAAATGACGCTAGCAGAATACGGTTCTCTAGAAGCGATTGTTTTGTTAGCCGATATTGGAACGATATTGTTTAGCTTTGGTATCGTTGAGGCAATGTACCGTTATGTGGGCGTGGCTGATGGCGATGAAAAACGGGAACTCATCTCGAACTGTTTTACGTTAAGTGTTTTGGTGTGTGTACTAGGAGGGCTATTAATTGCGCTCAGTATGCCGTTGTTACTCTTAATGTTGCCCGTCGAATTTCAACCCTACCAAATTTTACTACTGCTTATTCCTACGATGCTTGATGGGGCAATCTCTATTCCTCTTACCCTAATGCGAATGAACGCGATGGCGAAGCGATTCTGCCTGCTTAATGTATTGAAAGCGGGTGTTCAAGCCTTCATGACTTTTGCGTTGCTTGAGGCCGGATATGGTATTGATGGTGTGTTGATTTCGGCTGCAGTCTCTAGTGTGCTGCTAATGATCTGTTTAGTCCGCTATCAATGGCAAGAGATGGGAACATTTGGTTGTTTTAAATACTCCACTAAGATCTTGAAGTTTGGGTTACCCGCTTTGGTCGGGGGGGCATCAATGTACATGATCACGGGTTTAGATCGTTGGGTCATGGCAAGTTTCGTTGGAGTCGAAGAGCTGGCGATTTATGCAGTCAGTGGTAAATTTGCGTTGATTCTTGGATTGTTATTACAACCCTATGCACTTTGGTGGTTCCCAAACCGTGTCGCCATTCTTCAACAAACAGGCGGCAGTAAACATTGTGCTGATAAAGCCTTAGTCGGCGTTAATTTTGCCATCGTATTGGGTGCTTTGATGATTCTAACTGTTCCAGGTTTTATCGCTCTAATTTTGCCTAGTAGCTATCAATATGCGGGTACGATTGTTGTCGCATTACTTGCCATTAGTGTTATCAAGAACGCAGGTGACTATTTGAATCTTGGCTGTTTCAGTGGAAACTCAAGTCAATCACAAATGTGGATTCAAGGCGGATGCGCGATCTTAGCCGCTATTGGTTATGTCACCGTAACGCCCATTTATGGCGTGTGGGGTGTTATTGTTGTTCTCTGTGGCACTTACATATTGCGATTACTACTTTTATATTTCGTTAGTCAAACAATGGAGCCGTTACCCTATCAGCACAGTAAGTGGATTGTAGCGCTCAGTATTGCGGTAGTTGCGGTCACTTGTGATCGATTGCTCGGATTGGTGCTCGTTGATGTTCATGACTTTATTTTAGGAAGCTTTGTGGCAGTGATGACGCTTGTGGCCTTTATTAAATACTCGGTCATCATGATCCCTCAGGCGGTACTTGATAGGTTCACGTCAAACAAACATTCACAGGTAAGTTGATATTACCTCCTATTCAGAACTCGAATGTTTCTAAGTCAGTGAATCAAAAGTCTTAGAAATTTTAAATAAAACACTGTTCATAATGTTTATGATTAGATAGTATTTATAAGTTTGATGAATATTAACTATGGAAAGAATTATGAATAAGTGGATTGTACTTTCAGCTCTGTTTTCGACCTTCTCTTACGGTGCTTTAGACCTTTCTAACTCTGATTTATCAGCAGGAGGCTTTGATGTACCAGAAGCCATCTCGTTGGAACAACAAAACATCGTATGTGAAAGTGTTGTTTGTAATTCTGTCTCTGAACCTAAATCTGTTCCGGTTGTTGGCGACGTACCTGAACGCGAGCCGAATCAAACGTTAGAAACTCTCGCGAGTGCGATTTATATCGTCGGCGAGATTGGGGTTGCGGAAAACCTGTCGACTCCAGAATACGAGCAATTCTTCGAAAACTAATTCAAGGGGGTGGCAGAGTATTGGCACAGCTTTCAAGTGTTACTATAAAAGATTTCAAATGCTGTTATAAAAGGTAATATTGCGTTAAACGATTCAATAACCTTGGCATATTGTAACTAGGAAGCACCCAATGGAAATATGGAAGTTACTGCTGTTTATCCCTGCCTGTTTTGCGCTCAACATGACGCCGGGCCCAAATAATCTATTGTCGATGAACAACGCTCGCTGTTATGGATTTCAAGCTGCTTTAGTTGCTGGGTTAGGAAGAATTGCTGCCTTTTCTGGCATGATCGCGTTAGCTGCATCGGGCTTAGCCGTTGTGCTTTATACTTCTGAAACCTTGTTCTTTCTCATCAAGCTGTTTGGCGCCATGTATTTATTGTGGATTGCGTTTAACTTATGGCGCTCACAAACTAGCCCAGTCGCGGATATTGAACGAAATAAGGATTGGTTTGGTCTTGTTAAGCAAGAGTTCGCGCTCGCGGCGGGCAATCCAAAAGCGATACTCATTTTTACTGCATTCCTTCCTCAATTTGTCGATGTCACCGCTAATGTAAACACGCAATTCTTCATCCTCGGAAGCACATTCTTAGTATTAGAAATGCTCGCGATTTCTATCTATGCCGCTTTTGGCTTATATCTACGAAATTGGTTTTCAAAACCTCAAATGGCCAAGCGCTTCAATAAAGCCTGCTCGGTGTTTCTTGCTCTATCTGGTGCGAATCTACTGATCAGCCGACAGTAGCTAATGAAGATTTCAAAAGGTAAAAAAGACTATAGCAATATGATACGAACAGACGTTCTTTCTCATTGGCTAAAATACGAAACTGATGTTTCATTAGCGGAGGTTACTTTCGGTGCAACTAATTCTGTCTATAAGGTTGGGTCTACACCCGCTTTATTTTTACGAAAGTACCGGACTAGCGATGTTAACCGTATAAAGAATGAGCATGAATTGTTGCTATTCTTATCTCAGAAAATCTTAAGTATCGTTAAGCCATGTCTTACCTCTGATGGTAAAAGCTTTGTTAAGTTTGGATCTGAATACTATGCGTTATTTCCGGAGGCTCACGGCTCGTTGATCGATAAACATGCTTTGACGACCAATCACGCATATGAAGCTGGTATTACCCTCGCGAAGCTCCATCAACAGTTGAGTCATTGTCCT
Organism: Vibrio echinoideorum; assembly: GCF_024347455.1. NCBI lineage: Bacteria > Pseudomonadati > Pseudomonadota > Gammaproteobacteria > Vibrionales > Vibrionaceae > Vibrio > Vibrio echinoideorum. The sequence continues at coordinate 2,436,029 of NZ_AP025483.1, read as the reverse complement.
CGAACTAAGTTTTCAAATGAGGCGTTTCCAGTTGTCCAACTGTCATGGAATCGAGAGGTATGGTTACAGCGTCTTGATAAGATCATTTACCTTATTGAATCGAAAAGTGAGCAAGGCACCGAGAACGACTGGGCATTGCAAAGAGCTAAACAGAAACGTCACTTTTTATCTAGCGGTCAAAGCATTCACTCTTACGAGACTAAGACAGAAAGAGCACTCATTCATGGGGATTACCACCACTTTAATCTCTTCTTTGACGAACGCTCAAGGGTGAGTGGAATTATTGATTGGGACTTGATTCAATATATGCCACCAGCCTATGAAATTGCTCGTGCTTGCATGTATATGTTTGATATGGAGGTTAAGAAGTCGGTCGAATTCATTAACGGGTACTTATCTATTAACGAGCTTACACGAGATAGTTTTATCGATGGTGCTCGTGCATGGGGTATTTTTGCTGACCACCACATATGGGCTTTAGAAGAGGTGTACGTGAAACAGAACTTAGCCGCTCAAAAATTCATTCCTCATAAGGAATTTGAACCTTTTGAACAGCAATGGTCATTAATTGAGTCTGCACTTTTTAAATAAGTCTGTTTTTAGATAGCTAGCCCTATACGTTATTTGTTTCACTTTATTATGCGAGGACACTCAATGAGCACCAAAGATCTATCTAAAATGGGGTCTGCTCGAGTTTCATTGGGAGAGTGTAATGGTGAACCTTGTATTCGAAAGCAAGGTGCTGGTGGCGTAGAGATTTCCTTTTACCAATGTGCTGCAAAACAACTATTTGGTGTGCATAGCCCTGAGTTACTGGCTGTTGAAGGCGATAACCTATTTATCGAATACATTCCTCGTTCTTTGAACTTACCCGAACTTCAAGCCACGGCTGATGTGTATCAGCAACTCTCTTGTATTCATCAATCTCAATATGTGCCTAGTTTTAAAGTCAAAGAGCATTGTTGGACAGCGAGTGATACGAGTACTGCTTTAGCATCTCTGAAATTACCTCAAGTAACCCAAGACGGTTTGCTGTGCATTCAGCAATTGAGTAGCGATCTTTTTAAGCATCAAACTTTGGTTTCTGGTGATGCGAACGAGGGCAATTGGGGGAGAAGAGATAATGGACAGTTGGTCCTATTTGATTGGGAGCGTTTTGGTTTTGGTAGCCCCGCGATAGATTTGGCACCACTCGTTTCGCGAATGGGTTCCTTGTCTGATTATGAGCGCATTGTTGATCAGTACCTTTGCCATAACACCTTGATTCCTCGTGAAGATTTAATAAAGCAATTGATCATCGCGAAAAGCTGGATCGTAGTCGAAGTCACGAATATATTAGTCACGCGTAACAACCCTGAAGCTTCGAAATACATCAATTGGTTTAGAGAGCAATTGCCAACTTGGCTGGCTTCAGTTGAAGGCAGATTGTAGCTGAAGGGCGGTTGTAGTTAATCTATAAAGGTCTATCTATGAATATTGTCTGTGCGGAAAAACAAGAACTGGCTGATATCTACCAGCTTGAACGTGCTTTGTTTGGCGACCACGCCTATCCGCAGTTTTTCTTCCGTCAGGCCTTTGATTGCTGGGGGAAGGGCTTGCTGGTGGCGAAACAGGATTCGCAAGTTGCGGGTTATGTGTTGATGACACCAACAGACAAGCCACAAGAATATTGGATTTTGTCACTGGCCGTTGATGGTCAATTTCGAGGTATGGGAGTGGGACGTTCGTTGATGGATCAGGCGATCACAACGCTGCCTAAAGAATCCAAGGTGTTGCTTACCGTTGATCCAAATAATGCGTCGGCTTGTGCGCTTTATGTGTCTATGGGTTTTGTCACTATCAAAGAAGAGTCGAACTATTTTGGCGATGATGAGCCAAGGTTTGTGATGCAGCTCATCGTCTAGTTTCTTGCTAACGTTGTTTATTCAAAGGCGCACACCTTAATTAAAGGTTCACAGACCTAGGTCAACATCACGATACCGTGCATCAACACCACGCTAGAAGTTAGCCGAGTTCTCATATCAAAGTAGCCATCCGGGCCTTCGCTTTGGTTTTCTTCTCTCATCGACCTTTCCGCCCGCCAAACCGCAATATAGCCGATGATAAGAATCAGGGTGGTGAGAAACTCTTTTTGTTCCCCAAGTAGCACCGCTACCCACGCGACTAACACAATCACGTTACTTAGAACCAGAGCCTTGTTGCTCGATTGGCTTTCGAAGTTCTCTATCCCATTGCCCCACAAGATACCCGACAAAAAACTCAAGATAACCACACTGTAGGTGATGAAGAGCGTCTCGCCGCTGAGGCCTAGGAATTGGCTTTCGGTCAGAGACAGTAATAGGCCAAATAGAAACGGGATTAGCCCCATGTAACCTAGCTTGGCCATGGTGTTGCGGGTTTGAGTTGTCGCCATGTATTCAGATCTCATAACTGCTGCTCAATTGCATTTTTGAGTGTCGCACTTACTGGTGATGTCGAGCTAGGGAAGGTTGCTACCACTTTACCTTCTTTATTGATCAAGAATTTGTAGAAGTTCCACTTGGGTGTGACACCTGCTTGCTGCTGTATTTCTGCAAACACAGGATTGGCGCTACTGCCAGATAATGTGGCTCTCGCCATCATAGGGAAGGTAACACCGTAGTCGAGATAACAGACTTTAGCTGATTTCTCTTCGCTTCCTTTGTCTTGGCGGAAATCATTGCTTGGAAATCCGACAACCGTGAAGCCTTGATCTTTATAGGTTTGATGCAGTTGCTCTAGCTGTTTAAATTGTGGTGTGAAGCCACATTGGCTGGCTGTGTTCACGACCAAAAGGGTTTTGCCTTGAAACTCTTCACACAGCTCTATCTCTTCGTTCGAATTTAACAAACGTTGCTTGCCGTTGAGTATCTCAGGGCAACTTGCTGCAAAAGCGATAGAGCTCGTTAGGCTTGTAATCAGGGCGGTGGAGCAAAGCAGTGAAGGTTTCATAGGTTTGGCTCATTTTAGTTGGCGTAACTGTTAGTACTCTTGCGCAGCAGGAAATGATCACTCTGCTAATCACTAATCACTAATCACTAATCACTAATCACTAATCGTCACTATTTATGAACAAATCAAGTGTCATCGCTGATGAGATACGGAGCGACCAAACGACTTATGTTCACCCTTGCGTCAAGGCGAGCGGCTAACAGATACATGCCACCGATTTTACGGTGTAAGAATAGGGCGTCTGCTGGTGGCGTGTGCCAATACTCTTGTTCCATGCTGAGTATAGTTCCGGCTTCGCGTAGCTTTTGAGCGAGTCCACTGGCTTTAAAATCGTACTCTTCGTCGACCAACATAGGTTCACACGCCATTGTCACTAAGTTGAGAATGGCTTGGCGCTGATCGGGGAGAATCGTCTCGCTAAAGAACCCAATCTGCTCTAGCGCTTTGTTGAGGCCTTGTTCATCGTGATTAATCACAGAGGTAAAAGCCAAGCGATAGCCATCACTGAAGCGGTCGCTGTATTCACGGGTTGCTCCAAAATCTAACAGCCCAATCTGGCGCGTGTTTTCAACGTAAAGGTAGTTGGCGAAGTTGGGGTCGGTCTGCACCATCTTAAAGTCGAACAATTCTCTGAACATGAGTCCGAGCAAGCTGCGCATGACAAAATTACGAGTACTTTGATCGTAACCTTCTATTTTCTCTATCGAGACGCCTTCAATGAAGTCCATCGCGAGCACTGACTCTGAAGACATTTGAGGGTGAATCTTAGGTACAACGAAGTGAGCGTGTTCTTTCAGTGCATGATAGTAACGAGTCGCGTAGTCAGCTTCGCGAGCATAATCTGCTTCATCATGGAGCTGTTTCTTTGCTTCTTCTAATAAGCTTTTGTAATCGACAGACTTGGGTATTAAACCAACGATGTTAAGCAATGTACCTACGTTGTCCACATCACTGTCGATGCTTTTTCGAATGCCTGGATATTGGACTTTGATGGCAAGTTTGTCTCCCGCATCACTGTAGGCTTGGTGAACTTGCCCGATGGACGCACTGGCGATAGGTTTAAAGTTGAAGGAAAGGAATTCGGCTTTCCAGTTGATGCCGAGTGAGCTTTCTAACACTTGGTTGAGCTGCTTTGTTGGTAGTGGGTCGGCGTCTGAGCGCAGGCGAGAAAGAATGTCGGCGAGTTCCGGTTCGAGGACATCGCCCGCGTCCATTGATAACATCTGCCCAAGCTTCATGGCAGCACCGCGCAGGTGGGCGAGTTGATCAGTCAGGCGTGCAATGTTCTGCGGGGTGAGTAATAAGTCTTTTGCTTTGGGCCTGTTGCCTTGTGCGAGTTGCTTGGTACCTTCCGTTATCACATTGCCCGCGACTCTTGTTGCCAGTGAGGCAAACTTGCTGAATCTTGAAATACGATGTGTAGGAAGGTTTCTCTCTTTTGCCGACATAAAGGTTCTCTCTGGGAATCAAGGTTCACTACAAAGTTCTATCAATCATTACACAACCCAATGTTTTGTTGTGCTAACTTGTCTGTGGAGTAGTAAACAAAATAATAAGGACAAAACATGAAGTTTATTTGGTTGAAAGTGGCCGTCACTGTATTGGTATTCGCAGCCCTGTTTGGCATTGTTTATTACAAAGTCGCCAGCGGTATATCTTAATTCCAATGCAATTTAGTACAGCTATTTAGTGCAGCTGCTTCCATTGCAGCGCGACTTTCCGGTTAACCAGAACGAGACTTTATATCGGTTCTTGGCAAATCGTAAATAACACCAATCTGCCACTGGCTTGAATATCGCCCAGCGCAATGGAGCATATAGCCAACCTTTTCCTACTAAGCGCCACGCTTGGTAGGTCACGTCTAAACCCAACAACAGTTTTCCGTTCTCGTCTAAAGCATGCAAAATGGTATTGGCTGCGTCAGCATCTATCTGCGGGTAGTTTGAAAACGCTTCACTGTAGATATCGATGGTTTGAATCTTATTCTCGGTATCATGCTTGGCAAGTGCCGCCATCTCTTTTGCGCACAATGGACATGTCCCATCGTAAAATATCGTTAATGCAGTCATTGTTTTCCTTACCCTTTTCGTCAATACCAATCTATACGACATCACCAATTAGGTGGATCATTCTGCCCAGTTATCCGACACTGTCATTATGAGAACTATTTTACAGTATCATCTAGAGGTAACATCCGTTCCATGCATTTACAAATTAAGAGCCTATCTCCAATGACAACAAAGTTAATGAACCGTTTCATTATAGCTATGACTGCCCTGACGCTAAGTGGTTGTGTTAGCTACAGCGTGACTGAGCAAGAAATGACGAACTACCTTCAAGATTCGGTGATGTTAGAGCAGGAAGTGGGTGTACAAAACGTTATGTATGCGCAAGTTGCTGTCGATGACTTAGCGGTAAAAATTGGTCGAGCTGATGCCGAGCGTGTTTCTGTACTGGCGAATACCAATGCAAAAGTTCAGGTGTTCAACATGCCTAATATGGGGTTGGATTTGGACATCGAATTCAGCGCAGTCCCTGAATACGACAAAGAAAGTGGCGAGGTGTATTTAAAGTCACTGCGACTAGAGCGCTTTGAGGAGAAGGGAAAGCAGCTTTCTCCTGAAATAGCGAAATTACTCAAACCCGCCGTATCGATGATCGGCTTTGCATTGTCTCAGTCTCCGGTATACAAACTGGACAACAATAAAGTGCAAGAGTCGTTGATTAAGTCATCTGAACCCAATCTGGTGATTAAAGACAATAAGCTAGTTATTGAGTTGTTTGACTAATTCGTTTTAAATTCGAATCTGTATTATGGCTATCTTTCGGGTAGCCATTTTTTATGACCCTAGTTAATTATCACCTCACTTTATTGCCAATCACTTTATTAAAATCAGATCGTTACCATTCAAAATAATGACAGCTCAAATAGTTGATGTTCGCATTCAAAGTTCTGCCAATTCTTAATTGGTGAAGACGGTAAGCTGTGGTTATGATGAAGTTAAAGTGAACTTCATTTATTTGTGATCACCATGGACAGGGTAACAATGAGAAACATCGTATATTTGACGATAGGGCAATTATCGGAGCGCAGCGGTGTGGCTCCTTCGGCATTGCGCTTTTATGAAACCAAAGGGTTGATTGCTTCGATTCGTACTAACGGAAATCAACGCCGTTATCAGTCGGCGATGTTGAGACGAATAGCATTGATACAAGTGGCGCAGTCGATAGGTTTCACGCTGGAAGAGATTACCGAAGAGTTATCTACCTTACCTATGAACCATACCGCGACTAAGCGAGATTGGGAGCGAGTTGCGAAGAAGTGGCAAGGACAACTCGACAGCAAAATGGCGCAGATTAAATCGCTACAAGAAAACCTAACCGGCTGTATCGGTTGCGGATGTTTGAGTATGCAGAAATGCCACTTGTTGAACCCTGAAGATATTTTGCATGATCAAGGGCAGGGCGCACAACGGATCGTTGAGTAGCCCTGACTTAAGGTTCCCTATTTGAGATCGTCGAATCCAATGCACTCAATCTGATGGTCAGCTAGCCACTGTTTTAGCTCTGGGCTAGTGAGAAGCTGATACTCTTCGACGCGTTTATCACTGTAGCTTGATAGTAATTTTAGCTCTTCATCAACACTAAGTGATGGGTGGCACATCAACTCGACAGTAGCGTTAGGCGTGGCAGTTTGGTAGCTCAACAGAATATCTTGCAAGTTGCTAAGAGAGACCCCGTCATCAAAAAAGCGCATGTCAAAAGCGCTAGGTGTCGGTACTAAGAGAGAATCTTGCCCGTTCACAATGTTGTCGATGCGTCTTACAGGCAGGCCAATCGTATTAGCTGATCGAGTAAACGCCGCTTTGAGAGGTTTAAATACGCCCCCAAAATGATGGCTATCGATATGGTTGATCTTTAAACCTGCATTGATAGCCGCTTGATATTGCGCGTTGAGCTCGAGCATCACCTCATCTTCATTCACATCTGATTTATCGAATAGGGTGACGTTGCAAAAGAAGTGGCCGTGTTCGTCGACTAAGCTCGGAACCTGCTCTGGTGGCGTCAGTGGTTTGCCTGCGGTGACCGTAAAGTGCAAGCCTACTTCCGGAACCAAACCTTGGTGATAAAGCTCAATGGCGTGTTGGGTTCCAGGTTGGTTCATCATGATGGTGGTTGACTTTACTACGCCTGCTTTGAAGCACTCAACAATGCCATGATTTACCGTTTCAGTGAGGCCGAAATCATCGGCGTTCAGTATTAGTTTCATCGTGACCTCTGGTGACTAAAATGGATTGTGAACAACTTGAATTAATCTAATTTCGACTGAGTTAATGTACATAAGGTTACTGCTCACTTTGTGTTGATCGATGAGCAAACGCAGGCATGAAGTCTAGGTTCTCTCGAATTGTTTCTAATAACGCCTCATCAATGTGTGAGCCGCTATCAACAATAGGATTAAGGATCAAAGCGCGTTTAGCTAATGCAATATCCCCCGTCATCGCGGCCTTCACTGTTAAGGTTTCAAACTCTTTCATTTGTTGGATTAGGCGTAACGTATCGCTATCAAAAGGTTCGACATTCAATGGAAGGATCGCGCTGTTAGTAATAACTGAGCTGACTTCTACCGCGCAGTCATCAGGAAGCCCTTGAATCGCCCCATTATTGCGAGTGTTAACGTGCATGATAGAACGCTTGTTGTTGTGAATACTGCTCATTAGTTCACAAGCTGCTTCAGAATAATGGGCCCCACCTCGTTCTTCTAATAATTTCGGTTTGGTATCCAGCATCGGGTCTCTGTAGATTTCGAGCAATTGTTGTTCAACTTTTGCAACCAAGTCGGCGCGATTTTCGCTCTTTTCAGACGCCGCAAATTCTTTGTCTAGAATATCTCGTGATTGGTAGTAGTAACGTAGGTAAGCGCACGGCACCAGGTTCAATGAGCGAATCAACTCGGCATCCCATTCAAAGGGTGGGATGTTTTTAGGCATCATTTGGTCATTGCCTCCGAGGAGTTGGTCTATCACTTCTTGGAGCTTGTCTTCGCCGTTATGAAGTACTTTTCGGGCCCACACTAGGTGATTCAAACCTGCGATTTGCATGGTGATGTCTTCGCGTACAGCGCCAAGCATTTTTGCTGCTCCGCGCTCCATGTTCACGGGGATATTGCACAAGCCGACCGTCTTGATGGTTGAGTGCTTAATCAAGGCCTCGGTAACCATACCTGATGGATTGGTAAAGTTGAGCAGCCACGCATTGGGGCAAAGTGCTTCCATCTCTTTGGCGATCTTTAATGCAATTGGTATGGTTCGACAAGCATTAGAGAAACCACCCAATCCGTTAGTTTCTTGCCCTATCATGCGATACTTTAATGCAATTCTTTCATCACGTAGCCTTGCTTCTATTCGACCAGCCCTAAATTGAGAACAGACAAAATTCGCGTCCACAAGCGCTGCTTTTCGGTCTGTCGTGAGGTGCACTGTGATGTCACAGTTCGCTTTTCTAATCATTCGCTGCGTCAAATCTGCAATCACTTGAGCTTTTTCCATACCTTCTTCGATATCGACAAGCCAAAGGTCAGAAATAGGTAATTCGTGATAGCGTTTTAGTAAGCCTTCGATCAGCTCAGGGGTGTAACTTGATCCACCACCAATGACCGCAACTTTGAGTTTTTGTGCTTGCTTCATTTGACTCACCATTATTATGTAGATTACATGGTTTAATCTATATGATGAGTAAGTACGTCTACAAACCAGTATTGATGATTTATGAATTAGTGAGGTTAATCTATGGGGCTGTTTGAAAATCGCCAACAAACATTGTCGTTGCTGCACACCTTCAGTGTGGCGGCTAAACATTTAAGCTTCACCCTTGCCGCCGATGAACTATTTCTGACTCAAGGTGGAGTCAGTCATCGCATCAAGAAACTTGAGCAGCAGCTTAAATTTAATCTATTTGTGCGTAAAACGAGAAAGCTAGAATTGACCCCAGAAGGACAACGCGTTCTCTCGATGCTGAGTGTCTCATTCGAATCTATTTTCTCTGAACTGATGGACATTCAAACTGGAGAGCTAAGTGGGGAGTTGTACATCGCGACATCGCCTTATTTTGCTTCCTCGTGGTTAATGCCACGCTTGCCAGAATTCAGACGCTTGTATCCGAATCTAAGCATCAAATTACAAACCAAACAGAACCAATCTGACTTTCAGTTTGAACCTTATGACGTGGCAATTTTCTACAGCGAGGGTCACTATCCGAATCATTATAGTGAGCGACTATTTTCAGGAATTAGAATGCCTGTATGCAGTCCTGAATATGCGAAGAGGTTCAATCTTGAGAAGGGCTTGCAACAATTGGATAGTGTGCAGTTTATTCATAGTGGAGACGTGACGGCTTGGCAGCGTTGGTTGGAAGCGGCTCAAAGTGAGGTTGATTGTACTCTAAAGTGTGATTACTACAGTGACAACCGTATAGCGATGGACGCGGCAAGGTTATCGATGGGTGTAGCACTAGGAAGACTCGAGTTTGCGACAACTCAAATTGAACAGGGTGGGTTGGTTGCTCCTTTTATGAGTATTGAGTCGGGTAAAGGTTACGATCTTGTATGTCCGAAAGGGATGGAGCAACGGACTAAGTTTCAAGTGTTTACTCAATGGGTTAAGCAGCAGTTATGACAGAATAGCATGCCTAGACAAAAGCGAATTTAAGGTCTAGTTTGGGTGGTTCTTTCTTTCAATAAAAAGAGGTGAGTTATGTTCAGCCATGTTTTTCTCGGAACCGAAGATATTGAACGTGCGAAGTCGTTCTATGATCCAATTATGAAGATGCTTGGTTACAACGAAGGCTCAATCGATCCTAAAGGGCGTTGTGTTTACGTGAGCAAAACGGGTGTACTAGGTTTAACCAAACCGATTGATGGTCAGCCAGCGACTTATGGCAATGGTATGACGGTAGGATTCTTGGCGAGTTCACCAGAAATGGTGGATGAATGGCATCGCATCGGCGTCGAAAATGGTGGTACTAGCATTGAAGGTGGCCCCGGAGCGAGAGGTTCTGACGAGCGTCGCTTGTACATGGCTTACTTGCGAGACCCTGATGGAAACAAGATTTGTGCAACTCACTTTATGTCATAGTTAACTTTATGCCACAGTGGCGTATAATTAAGTCATATTGATTGTTCAGGGTTAGTTTATGATGCTCTGAACTAACACGTTATTTTAAAGACTGGCTGACTATTGCAAAGGACTTGCTAGATGAAACCGAATGAACTGTTTTATGAAAGCTTTGAGCGTTGCCGGATTGATCAAGAATTCTTGGAAAGCTTTCTGGCAGACTTCTGCGAGCATAACCCAAGGTTTTCAGAACGTTTTGAAAAGATAGGGTTAGAGCAGCAAACTAAGATGCTTAAGGCCTCGATCATTCTTATTTATAATTCCTCTGGTCTGCCAAGTGTGCGGAACTCGGTCAAGAAACTGGGGAAAAGGCACAAAGATTTGGGGTTGGACATTTCAGAAATTGAATTAAACGAATGGTTTAATTCGCTGCTCAATACGGTTAAAAAGTACGATCCTCATTATGATGAGAACGTAGAACGAGCTTGGGCAGAAACGCTGGATGCTGGTCTAACGATCATGAAAAAAGAGTGTGTTGAAAAATAAGATAAGCTTCGCATAACAACACGAGGTTTATCTTATTTTTAAAATGATGGCTTTTAATTCATTGCCCTAAATGGTTTTTATTCAGGGTAATGAATATGTTGGCTTAAAAGGTAAAGCCGGCTTGTACACCCCAAACTGAGTCCTTGGTATACCAACTGCTTTCACTGCCGATCTCATATCCATCAAACCCTACACGAGTCAACAGCTTGGAGTTGCCAAACAATGGTTTTGATGACTTGTACTCTGCGCCGATACCGTAAGTTAAGCCAAAATTACTATGAGAACCTTTATGAACTTCATTTCCTTTGCTAGAGCTATACACCAACTTTGTATCTGAGTGTGAATAGAAAGCACCAAACTTGCCCAAAATAGCAAAATTTTCACTGAAACTGTGTTTGTACACAGGCGTCAATGAGAGCGTTAAGGTGTCGAACTCTTGCTTTCGTTGTACTGTCTCGTTGTTGCTGTAATCAACGTAACTGTCTTTGTCATCGACGCTGGTAATAAACAATGTTGATTCTACATACCAGTTACTTTGTGCGATCTGGCTGCCCAGTGTGAACTGACCACCGACATCACCACTATCCATACCAACACCGCCCAAAACATACATTTCATTTGCTGCAATCGCTGAAGTTGACGTAATGCCCGTAACTGATGCAATCGTAAGCGCCGCTAAGACTAATTTTTTCATTTTATTCTCTAAGGTTCGTAAATTTCGGGAGAGGATTCTAGCGACATTTTAAAAATAAAAAACACTGTTCAAATAAGATGTGACGGATTAAAGAAAGATTAAAAAGGTAAAGAGGGCGGTTTTGTTATTAGAGTCTAAATATTAGATTTTTTTAGATGTGTTGAATGTTTTGATAATGATATCTAGTAATTGATTATTAATGGTTTTTTGGTTTGCTTTGCTCGTTTTTATTGCATTGATTTTAAGCTCTAGCAATTGATCCATCGCTAGAGCTTAGTACCGTTGGAATACACACTTTAATCTAAATTAAATTCTTTAAATCAAATGCGACTTCAATAGTGTTCTATCAGTGTGTGATAAGTGTTTTAAAAGTGAGCAGCCCACCCAACAAGGAAGCCTTGTGAAGCGGTATCGTATTCAAAGGTACCTTTATTCTCGTAATCAACCCAAGTGGATTTATACGCCAGATTTAAATCCGACCAGTCGTTAATTTGATAGCGAGCGCCGGTTAGTATAGAGCTAGTAAAATCGGTGTCAGCACCAAGGCCGATATCTAAGCTGGTGTGCACTGTCCAATCTTTACTGAGTTCTTTGGTCCAGCGAATACCAACAAGGTAATCGATCCAGTCTTCATTTAAAGACCGAGAGTTGATTGTTGTACCATCGTTTTTATAAAGCCTTGAGTCAATATCATTGTCCCACCAACGTATACCCACCATATAATCAATCATGCCGATATCGTATTGATAGCGTTTAAAGCCTTTCGCTTCTAAAACCCCCTGCCTTATATCGAGCTTACCGTTAAGGATTCCCGCATTGCCGATTACTGAGTCAGATTTGCCACTTAGTTTCATGTAGCTGTAGTCGAAATAGTAACCCCACTGATTGTCATAAATGCCCTCTAAGCGCAGCATTGCACCCATATCGATATGATCCATGATGAACGCAGGATCAACATCGACATCTGTGGATATTTTTCCAATCGTACTATCACCACGAATATTTAAAGCAAGCGCATAAATTTCTATGCTGTGTTGCCACTTTTTCGTGTCCGATTGTGAACTTGCTTCTTGTGCATTTACGGTTGAACTCGCAGCCAACACTGATGCGATTAGGTAATGCCATTTAGCCATATTGATATCCTTATCTGGTTTGAAGAGTGCACACTATAAATGTATGTATTAATTAGCCATTTTCTATATATGCAACTTGTATATTGCTGATTGTAGACTATGTTTTTTAAAAAGAGCCAAATTTAAAGAGTGGGAATATGAAGCTACAAAGTGTTTTCTTGTTGGTAGCGGTTTTAGGCTTAACGCCTATTGCGTTGTCTTACGGCTACGCCCCCGTTATTTCTATGGATTATCTTTTCGGAATTGATGCTAGTTCTATCAACGTGACTCATATTTTTCGAGCCGTGATGGGGCTGTATTTAGCACTGGCTTTATTTTGGGTTAGTGGCGCATTGATAAAAAAGTATCGACTGCCAGCGCTTTATAGTTTGGTGGTTTTTATGTTGGGTTTGGCTGCAGGCCGAGTGATTAGTTTAGTCTTAGATGGAATGCCGCACTGGCTGCTTTTTGTCTATCTAATTTTAGAGCTTGGCTTTGGTTTGGTCGGAATAAAAATGATTCACAAAGAACAATCTGAAACAATATAAGGACATTATATGAAAGGGATTTTTCACCTTCTTACCTTGAGCGTGTTGAGTAGCTTTTCGCTATCGGCATGGTCGGCACAAGAACAACCTAATATCTTCGTCATTTTCACCGATGATATTGGCATCTCAAACCTGAGCGCTTATCACAATGGCGTGATGAGTAGCGAAACACCAAACATCGATAGTATTGCTGAGAAGGGAATGCTTCTGACAGACTACTATGCGCAGCCATCTTGTACCGCGGGTCGTTCTGCTTTCTTAACCGGGCAATTACCAGTTAGAACCGGAATGCACTCTGTTGGGTTACCTGGTGGTCCCGTTGGTTTAAGTGCGGATACGCCAACGCTTCCAGAGATGCTCAAAACGATGGGGTATGTGACTGGGCAATTTGGTAAAAACCACCTTGGTGATAGAGATGAATTCTTACCGACAATGCACGGTTTTGATGAGTATTGGGGTTGGTTGTATCACTTGAATGCGATGGAATATACCGAAGATCCAGATTGGCCAAAAGATGGCTCTTTGGATGCCTTTGCACCTCGTAATGTTATTTACGCGAAATCAGATGGCAAAGGTGGCCAAACGATCGAAGACGATGGTGCATTGTCGATTGAGCGTATGCGTACACTCGACGATGAAGTAAATAAGCATGCTATCAATTTCATTGAACGAGCCGTAGAAGCGGATAAACCATTCTTTACTTGGTACTGCCCATCTCGTGGCCATGTATGGACGCATCTTTCTCCTGAATATGAAGCGATGCTTGGCCAAAACGGTTGGGGGCTGCAAGAAGTGGTCATGAAAGATCTTGATGACCACGTCGGGGAAATGATGGCGAAAATGGAAGAGTTAGGCATCGCCGATAACACCATTATCATTTTCACTGCAGACAACGGCCCTGAGATCATGACTTGGCCTGATGGCGGCATGACGCCTTTCCATGGTGAAAAAGGTACCACTTGGGAAGGTGGCGTAAGAGCGCCTGCATTGGTGAGTTGGCCGGGTAAAATCCCTGCGGGTAGCGTAGGCAATGGCATCTTTGATGGTATGGACTGGTTACCCACTCTGGTCGCTGCGGCTGGTGGTCCAACGGATCTAAAAGAGAAAATGCTGAAAGGTCACGATGGCTTTAAAGCGCACCTTGATGGTTACAACCAAGTGGACATGCTAACAGAGAAAGGCGAGTCTAATCGTAAAGAGATCTACTACTACGAACGAGACAAGCTACAAGCGGTTCGTATTGGCGATTGGAAGGCGCACTTTGTGGTCCAAAATCATGGCTGGAGTGGTCCGAAAGAGGAGCTAAACGCACCGTTACTCTTTAACTTGCGTCGTGACCCGTATGAGCGAGCGGCAGAAGAGTCGGGCATGTACTTGAAGTGGATGGGGCAAAAAATGTGGGCATTTGGTCCTGCACAAGCTGCTGTCCAACAACATCTAGCAACCTTCCAAGAGTGGCCCCCAGTGACACCAGATTTACCAGCTGAGAAAACAGGTGGTGTGGGTAACTAATACGCACTTGTCTCAAGTAGTTGGGGCAGAAAAGGCTGAGTAGAAATACAAAATCCCGTTGGAGACTCTAATCGTCGCCAACGGGATTTTTGTATTTTGGTTGTTTAAAAGCTTGTTTTAATCATGCAAAAAAGCTGAAGAAAACGCTATTTTGCTTTCAACGTAGTGTTACGTTCTACAAATTGAACCGGCACCATTAATTTCACTAAGCTGGTGTCTTGCTCTTGAATCTGGCTAACGACAATCTTCACGGACTCACGTGCAAGGCGTCGGAAATCCTGCTTGAAAGTGGTCAATTGGTAGTTCAGCCACTGAGTTTGTGGGATGTCATCAAACCCAATCACTTGCAGATCTTCTGGGATACGGAGCTCGAACTCTAAACGAGCCACGTCCATCACTGCCATAGCGAGATTGTCCGTCGCACAAAATATGGCTTCAGGATGAGAAGCTTCTTTGAACATGGCTCTGATGATCTCGAGTGAATCAAGGTAATCGTAGTCAGCTTCAATCACGCGAGCCTGTTTGCCAGTTAAGTCTTCAAATTCTGTGCAGAAACCCACTTGGCGCTCGCCATTGGTAAATGTCGGGACGTTACCTGTGAGGTAAGTGGCTGACTTGATACCAAGTTTATGAAAGTGCTGAGCAGCAAATTGACCTGCAGCGTAGTTGTCGCTCACCACATGGCTACTCTTAGTCCCTTCAACAACACGCGCGAACTGAACGATAGGGATGTCGAACTCTTCACACTCTTCATAAAGCGACTTATTAAAGGTCGCAGAAGCGGCAATCACGCCATCAACACGGTACTGGAAGATGTTAGGAATAGAGTGGTTATCGTTTCCATCAACTTGCCAAGGAATCAATACCGCAGAGTACCCCTGTTTTTGTAGCTCAGTAGAGATAAGCTGCAGTGTTTTCATGTGAATAGGGTAGTCGGCATCTGGGAAAACTAAGCCAATCAATTTGGATTCATTTGTCGTCAGACTGCGGGCAAAGGCATTGGGACGATAATTCAACGATTTTGCTGCATCGAACACTTTCTGCTTGGTCTTTTCAGACACTGAACTGCCCGGTACAAATACGCGAGATACAGTTGATTGAGAAACGCCAGCAAGCTTAGCGACATCTTTAGAGGTGACGGTTGGCTTTGACGCCGTGGAGTGTTTTGGAGAGCTCATAGAAGATACTTTTGAACTAAATTGACAGTGCACAGAGTACCATAATTAGGTACGTATTCAAAAATACAATATGCCATGATGGGATGAAAAATAAGGGTTAATAGAGAATGTTGGATATTATTCTGGGTATGACCCAAAAAAAGCTCTGCATTAAGAGCAGAGCTTTGTTTAGCGAATTTGTGACTCGATTAACTGGGCGTTAGAAGTAGTAACGAATACCCGCAGCGAATTGGTCATCGCTGTTTTCGTAATGGTTACCTACGGACTTGTCGTTACCATTATCGAATTGGTATTCAGTCCATACTAAGAACTTGTTCTTCTTAAAGTGGTATTCAAGACCAGGGATAATCAACTGACGATCGTAGCCATTAGCGTTGTCGTCTGTGTCCGTTAAGTAGTTAACGTTAAAGGTTGGACGCAGACCGTTTTCAAAGTGGTAGTAAGTGAAGAATTCAGCACCACGGTGGTCGTAAAATTCGGCTTTGCTGGTGGTTTCCCAATTTGAACCTTGGCTGTAGGTGAAACCAACGAATAGGCCATTATTGGTGTAGTTCACACCCAATAAACCAATACGTTGTGTATCGCCATCTTTGATGTTTTGAACGCCAGCATCGACATCGTCAAATTCATTCTGATGGTAAGCTAAACCAATGGTTAGGCCGTCAGTGATGGTGTAAAGCGTTGAAGCGCCCATACCGTTTTTCAGTGTTGCGGTTAAACCGTCAGCAAGGCCAACATCTTCACGAGTTGTCTGATAAGTGAAGCCGTATTTCCAGTTATCGTTGATGTTGTTGCGGTAAGTGATCGAGTTTTCCGCGCGGCCTGTACCAGAAGCAATACCCCAGTCAGAAAGGTTGTAGTAACCAGAACCACGTGAACCAAACACACGACCCATATCGGTAAACCAAGCTACATCGTAGAAGGTAGACCACTGTTTAGTACCCGCAGCGATCTTGCCGTATTTGTCGTGCTCTACACCTGCGTATAGAAGTCGGTCGTAAATATTGTCGCCGTTAGCACCTGAGTTGTAACCCCATTCGGCATGGCCAAAGCCAGTCCAGTCGTTGTCTAACCCCATTTGACCTTTAAGGCCGAAACGAGAACTACCGCTGTTCCATTCGCCATTATGATCGCCACCTTTATCTTGGTAACGAACGTCAAAACGGCCATCTAGAGTGAGGCTATCGCCTGCGTCATTGGTAAAAGTATGTGCAGCAAAAGCAGAACCCGACGTAAGCGCCGTCAGGATCACTGCTGAAAGAATCGACTTTTTCATTGTTATTCTCTTTATTCGAGCCGTAGAAAGCCGCCGTGCTTTCAAGCTCGTTATATTAGTAATGGTTTGGCAGGGTGTACCCCATCCATGAGGCACTAATTGGATCAATTATTGGTGGAGCAATTATTGATTGGTGAAGCAATTAATTGATTGAAGCATTGATTGGTAGAGCACTTACTAGGAGCGAGAAGGGTCTCCCAGTAAGCGTGGAAACCTAAATCAGATGTCTATTTAGGTTGCCACTATTTCGTTTCAATTTTTTGGATTAAAGCGTTTCGATTACAGCGTTGGGTTCATGATAGATGAAGTGCGTTCGAACACGTCTAGACCTTGCTGCTGTAGCCAGTAAGGAAGGTCAATAAGAACCCAGTTCTCAGACAGCTTGTCACCGTCACGGTAGTAA
Source organism: Vibrio echinoideorum (assembly GCF_024347455.1). Lineage (NCBI taxonomy): Bacteria > Pseudomonadati > Pseudomonadota > Gammaproteobacteria > Vibrionales > Vibrionaceae > Vibrio > Vibrio echinoideorum. The sequence goes on along the minus strand of NZ_AP025483.1, from coordinate 2,418,678 downwards.
ACGTCAACCACTTGCATGTTTGCGCGTACTTCGCCGCCAGTCATACCTAGGAAGCCACCTGTAGGGGTGTTTGATAGGTTTGGCCAACCGAAGAAACAAGAGAAGTTACCTTCAGCGAAACGACAAACGTGGCCGTTGAATTTCTTGTCTTTCAGGTTGTTACGGAAAGGAAGTTGGTGCTGTTGTTGGTAACGAGGAATCGTGTAAGACGCGCCGATACCACAAGGGCCGTACCAAATCATGTCTTTTGACCAGCTCTTCGCTAGCACTTCTGGTGGGCAACCCATTGCGCCACTGTCGTTAAGTGCAGAAAGGTCATCTACCATCTTGTTCACTAGAGCCAGTGTCGCAACGCCTTCTTCTGGAGCCGCATCTTCAAACAACAGGCCATCATGATTACGTGGGCCAGGGTAAACGAAGTGCTTACCTGTTGATGGTGGAAGTGGGTAGCAGCCCGCTTGGTCCATCATGCCTAGTAGATCTAGGAACAGGCCAGTTTTTGTGATTTTGCCGTCAACAACACAGTTAAATTCTGCATAGCGAACGTTCATGATCTTGCCAGTAGGGCGCATGCCTAGGTATTCAGCGTCGAATAGACCCATGAAGTGACCCATGCTCATTACCCAAATTTCATCTGGGTTAACTTCGTTGTTACCGCCGATGAAGATATCTTGACGACGCTGCATGCGTGTCATTGATTTCATCATTGGTGCCCAGAATACGTCAGCCGCTGCTTGTGCGCCTTCTTGCTCACGGAATGGGTAAACACCACGCCACAAGTAATCTTCAGAAGTGTGTGCTTTTAAAACTTCAGCCACGTTCTCGTGAGTAGCGTTTTCGATAGCGTCAAAGTAATCGCGAACAATGCGTTTAGCTTCTTGATATTTAGACATAGTAAATTCTCTTTTTTGTTGTCGAGCCAACATTCGGAACAGGATTCGATTTGGATTTTGTTACCGGCTGACTTCTCAGCCGGATTGATGTTTATTTCGTGTCTTTAGAGGTTTTCAACTTTTAGAGGTTTCAACTAAAGGGGATTAAGCTTTTGCTGTTTCCGCTTTTTTGCTCTTGTCGAAAATGCCGCCTTTCAATGTTTCTGGTAGAGATAGCCACAGTAGACCAGCCAGAATCCATACGATTGGTGAACCCCACATTGCTGTTGCTAGGTCTGAACGCTCTTGGATGAATACCAACACCATTGGGGCCCACATGCCGATGATACGACCACCGTGGAACAGCGCTGCACCGAAGCTACGTAAGTGAGCTGGGAACAATTCAGAGAAGTAACCACCCCATACCGCAGAAGCAGACAAACCGAAGTTGTAGATAAGGCCTAGGATAGCCAGCATGTTTAGGCTGCCGATCATCACGTCGCTTGGTGCCACGAAGAATACTGAAGCCATTACACCCGCAAGGATGAAACCAAACGCGTTCACTTTACGACCGTATTTGTCAGCGATTGCACCCCATACCCAAGCACCGAATAGCGAACCGAATGCAGAGATAGAGAAGATGATGCCGATAGTCGCACCGTCGAATTGACGCACGTCTTTTAGGTACGTTGTCACAAAACCAGAGAAGAATTGGTAACCGTAGAAATTAAGACCAGCCAATAATAGACAAGTAATCGTTAGCTTGCGGTATGGTGCGCTTAGCATTTCACCCCAAGAACCTTTCTTCGCTGGTTTATTCGATGCTTCAGCAGCGGCTTGCTCTTCTTCACCGTAGGCGATCACTTTCTTGTCGCTAGGTAGGATGAAGATCATTAATGCAGCAGCAACGAGAGGAGGAATACCACCTACCCACATTAGGCTCTGCCAAGGCGCATCAACACTAGAGATGAATGCTGCATACGCGCCCATTGCCATTAGAGCCACAGAGAACATAGAAGAGGCGAATGCTGTCAACTTACCGCGAACTGAAGGCGTGAATAGGCCGATCATCAAGCTCACAGCTACTGTGAAGTAACCACCTAAAGAAATACCGATGATGAAACGCATTGCTGCCCACATCGCGTAGTCAGTAAACATCATATTTATGATGGTTGCGCCACCGTTCAGTGCAGTGATGACAATAAGAGTCGATTTCTTACCAAAGTTTGATGCCACCCATGCACAGCTTAAGGCACCAATAAGTGCGCCAACCGACTGCCATGTATAGAACTGAGCGGTATCCGCTAAGTTAATACCATCATACGCATCAACGATGTATGGGCGTACGTAGTCAATAATTACAAAGTTATAACAATAGAAAAAATAGCCAACTAGAATTGCAAGATAAGCAGCTACCCTTTGAATCATAGGAACTTCGCTCATGTGTTTTTTAGTAGTCATGACCGATAAACCTTTATTTTTTATAGGGTGTTTTTAGTTTCGATTATTGTGTGGCGGTTATTGAATATCACCACACCATCTTCATTTCGGGAGAGATAATAGAATTTTTGTGGTTATTAGATCCGTGATCAAAGTCAATTTTAAAATGAGTGCGTACCCATTTTGTGCGTTTTAGTGATCTTGATCTCATTAGATCGTTGTTTTGGGACTTTTTGAGCATTTAGAGTGTTTAATCATCTAACTTAGTGACAATACTCACACTTACTGTGGGTTTTTGAGGGAAAATATCGATTTTTGAGTACTATTGGCGGCGAATGAATTGCGAAATATAATAAACGGAATCTAAAAATGGTTACGTACTCAAGTTTTGTGGTTATTGCTTTATATGTACTAACTACTTTATTTATCAGTTACTTAGTAAATAAGCGTTATAGCGTTGGTGGTGATTTTTCAACGGGCGGAAAACAATTTGGTTGGTTTACGGCAGGTGTGTCGATTCTTGCAACCTACATCAGCGCGATGACGTTCGTGGGCATGCCGGGTTGGGTTTATAGCTCAGGCATGGAAGCAATGAGCGTCCATTTGAATTACCCAATAGTGATCTTTTTCGCTGTGGTTTTCTTTGTCCCGGTGTTTTACAAACTCGGCCTGACTTCGATTTATGAATACCTAGAGCACCGCTTTGGCGTTGTTGCTCGCACGATCAACTCAATCGTGTTTATTGTGGTTCAGTGTATTTCGGCTGGGGTAATTTTGTATGCAGTTGCACTGATCTTGGTTCAAGTGCTGCCGGTGAGTATCTCCGAGGCGATCATCTACATCAGCTTATTTACGGCTTTGTATACTTATGCGGGCGGTATTTCGACCGTCATATGGACAGACATGCTGCAGTCGGCGGTACTGATCATTGGCAGCATTGCGATCTTTGCCCTATTGCTGATGAAGATTGATGCGGGCGAGGTGCTGTCTCCTGAACATCTAAACATCATCAATCTCGATTTCGACTTGGGAGTTGATACTACATTGTGGGCGGGTGTGGTTGCCGTGAGTTTCTTACACCTGAGTGTGTACGGCACTAACCAATTGATTATTCAAAGAACATTGGCAACAAAAAACGTTGAGACGGCACAGAAATCGATGCTGCTATGTGGTTACGGCGCCTTCTTTATCTACTTGTTTTTCTCTGTAATGGGCGTTCTTCTGAGTGTCTTTTATCAAGACCAAAGCTTTGAAAACAGCAATGAAGTGATTCTCGATTTTGTGTTTAACCATACCAATCCCATCATTGTTGGTTTGGTGATATCCGCACTGTCTGCAGCAGCGATGTCGACCTTGGATTCGACTTACAACTCGATGGCGACAGTGGCAACGTTCGATTTCTATAAGCGCTTTTTCCGTAAGAAAGCCTCTGATGCACACTATGAATCGGTGGCAAGAAAAATGAGCCTTGTCGCGGCGGCTTCGGTTGTTGTGCCCGCTTTATTGGCCGTTTCAAATGAATCTGTGCTCAAGACTATCGCTAGCCTGACTTCCATTTTTGTCGGCATTCGTCTTGGCTCTTTCATCCTGGGTTTGTTCTTTAAACGAGCTAACGAGAGCGGCGTAATTGCGGGCAGTATTGGCAGTGTGATTGTGGTGTTCATTGCAAAATACTATGGCATATCTTGGCCTTGGTTCGCCTTAATCGGCACTGTGGTTTTCTTAGTGCTAGGTGTTGTCGTTAGCCATTTCTATGGGCAAGTAACTGAACAACAAAACGAATTTATCGCCAAGCAAAAACACTTGTTTGCAAAACCTACGGCAAGCCATTACGGCTTGCTAGTGTTCGCTGTCGTTACGATTGCAGCTTGTACTGTTATTCCTGATTGGCTTTATGCCGCTCTTTCTTAATGAGTAAATTTTCTCAACTGGCTAATTTTTAACAGGTAGATGTATGCTGTCCATTTTTGATATCTATAAAATTGGTGTTGGGCCATCAAGCTCACACACTAACGGCCCAATGATTGCGGGTTTCCATTTCACTCAATTAGTCGCGGATAAAATCACGGAAGTGGTTCGTGTTCAGGTCGATCTTTATGGTTCGTTATCGTTAACCGGAATAGGGCACCATACCGACAGAGCAACCATCTTGGGTTTGCTTGGCAATAAGCCTGATACGATTAAAATCACTAGCGCGAATGAAGCGATGCGCCTTGCTATCGACAGTGGTGAAATGCAGCTGAGTGGCCATCACACCATTGGCTTTAATTACCAAACAGACATGCTATTTCACGAAGATAATCTGCCTTTACATGAAAATGGCATGATGATTACCGCGTTCGACCAAAGTGGAAATGTGATTGTAGATGAAACCTATTACTCGATTGGTGGTGGTTTTATTGCTACAGCGGATGAACTGGAAAATGGCACTCAAACCCAAGCCGTAGAAGTCCCTTATCCTTTTAAGAATGCCGATGAAATGCTGAAAAAAGCAGAAGACAGCGGCATGAGCTTGGGTGGCATGATTCTGAAAAATGAAGCGGCTTTCCAAGGCGCTGATGTTATCTCAGAAAAGGCCGATCAAATCTGGCGAGTGATGACTCGTTGTATGGAACGCGGCTTTGAAACAGAAGGCATTCTTGATGGCGGTTTGAACGTGACACGTCGTGCGCCGAACCTGCTGAAAAAGCTGGAAGCAAATGCGGCCGTTGAAAACGACCCAATGGAAATCATGGACTGGATTAACTTGTTTGCTTTTGCGGTGAGTGAGGAAAATGCAGCGGGCGGCCAAGTGGTGACATCACCCACTAATGGTGCAGCGGGCGTTATCCCTGCGGTGTTGATGTATTACCATCGCTTCATTAAAGAACTCGACACTAAGCAACTGAAAGACTTTTTGGCAGTATCGGGTGCGATTGGTATTTTATACAAAACCAATGCTTCTATTTCTGGTGCGGAAGTAGGGTGCCAAGGTGAAGTGGGCGTGTCGTCTTCTATGGCGGCAGCGGGTTTAACAGCGTTACGTGGTGGCAGCAATGAGCAGATCTGCATTGCAGCCGAAATTGCGATGGAACACTCATTGGGTATGACATGTGACCCAATTGGTGGCTTAGTACAAGTGCCATGTATTGAACGAAATGCGATGGGCTCGATGAAAGCGATTAATGCTTCGCGAATGGCACTCAAACGTAACAGTAAAAGCCTGATTTCATTGGATAAGGTTATCGCGACTATGTATCAGACGGGTAAAGACATGAATAAGAAGTATCGTGAAACGTCTCTAGGTGGTTTGGCGCTGATTCATTTAGCTCACCCTTGTGAATAGCAAGAGTAAATAAACGATATCTGTTTCAAAATAACAAAGCCCAGCCCCTAAGTTTTAGAAATCTAGGGAGCTGGGCTTTTATTTTGCTTAAAGAAAAGGGCTGTCAGGAGAAGTGAACTAGTCCCCAAGAGGCAACTTATAGCTGTTTTTCAACTCTTTAACCGAGATATTCGACTGAATCGCACTCACGCCTTTGACTCGTCTGATCGAGCTAATACGCTCAAAGTACTCTTCTAAATCTTTCGCTAGCACTTGAATCATATAGTCGGCGCCGCCTGCAATACAGTGACACATAGGAATCCAATCGGTTACTTCGACAAACTCTTCAAACGGTTCCGTGTTTTCAACCTCGTGGTTGCCCAGTGTCACTAGCGTAAAGCCTGCAACATGAAAGCCTAACTTTTTACGATTCAGCTTAGCGGCGTAACCATCGATATAGCCCGTCTCTTCCATGCGTTTCCAACGGCGCCAGCACGGGGTTTCGCTGAGGTTGACCTTCTCTGCGAGCTTACTGTTGCTCATGCGTCCGTCTTGTTGGATATGTTCTAAGATGGCGATATCTGTGTCATCTAACACTTCTTTGGTGGATTCTTTCTGTTTCATGGTGTTTTTAGAAAAGTCTTGCTCAAATTTGGATTAATATTAGCCTATATAGCAATTTAATTCCTAGTCGAATCTGTAAACTCTCTCCGTATAAATACTTTACTTATTAGGAGTGAGAGGAAATGAGCTCTCAGTTAATGCTGGCGTTCTTGCTGTTTTCAATATCTATCGCAATTACACCTGGGGCAGGCAATATCGCATTACTTGGGATTTCAAGTCGTTATGGGTTTGCTGCGACTTTACCTTTTATCTCTGGGAACGCTGTTGGCATCATCATCGTACTGGCGGGTTCCAGTGTCGGTTTGGTGAGCCTATTTACCCTTTATCCAGAGCTGTACAATATTTTGAAATACGCGGGCGCGGCTTATTTGCTGTTTATGGCGTGGTCGATTGCTAACATGCAAATCGAAGAAAGCACCACTGATAATCGCTCGGGCTTTATGTCTGGCGTATTGGTGCAGGTGTTAAACCCTAAAGGTTGGATTGCGTCATTAACTGTATTCTCACAGTTCATCACTCCAAACGCAGACTACCTGATTCAAGTCGTGACCATTATCGCGGGTATGGTTATTACCGGTGTGCCGTGCATGTTGGTGTGGGCGTATTGCGGCACCATGCTTAAAAAGTTACTGCAATCACCAAAACAGATGATGTTTGTGAACCGTTGCTTGGGCGGAAGCTTAGCGATGGTGGTTGCCTTTATGCTTTATCAACCAGCATAAAGCCTCTCTACAAATAAAAAAACCACTCCTAAATCCATAGGAGTGGTGTCTAAAAATCGACTAAGTGGTTAACAATAATTAGTAAGTTACTAATAACTCGCAAGTTAACAAGAACGTTTTAAGGAATGTTTGCTTAAAAGATTAAGCGGTTTCAGCTTCTTTAACCGGAGCTGAGTTACGGATTAGGTGGTCAAATGCACCTAAACTTGCTTTAGCACCTTCACCCATCGCAATGATGATCTGTTTGTAAGGTACTGTTGTTACGTCACCCGCCGCAAACACACCTTTCATTGACGTTGCGCCATGAGCGTTAATTTCAATTTCACCGCGTGGTGAAAGCTCAACTTTCGAACCCTTCAACCATTCGCTGTTTGGCATCAGGCCGATTTGAACAAAGATGCCGGCAATGTCGACTTGCTTCAGCTCATCGGTGTTACGATCTTTATATTCCAAAGCCGTTACGCGGTTGCCATCACCAATCACTCGCGTTGTTTGCGCCATCTTGATGATTTCGATGTTTGGTGTTGCGTTCGCTTTGTCGATCAGCACTTGGTCTGCACGTAGTGTGTCTGCAAATTCAAGTACGGTTACGTGTTCAACGATACCCGCTAAATCAATCGCCGCTTCGATACCGGAGTTACCGCCACCGATAACCGCTGTTTTCTTACCTTTGAACAGTGGGCCGTCACAGTGTGGGCAGTAAGCGACACCTTTATTGCGGTACTCTTGCTCACCCGGAACGTTCATTTCACGCCAGCGTGCACCGGTACTGGTGATTACCGTGCGAGATCGTAATGTTGCGCCGCTCTCTAGTTCAACGTGGATGTAGCCGTCTTTTGTGTCTTCTGCAGCGATGATGTTAGCCGCGCGCTGCTCAGTCATTACTTCTACACCGTACTCTTTTACGTGTTCCTCTAGGCTAGCTACTAGCTTAGGGCCGGTGGTTGCTTTTACTGAGATAAAGTTTTCAATCGCCATGGTATCCATTACCTGACCGCCGAATCGATCAGCAACCACACCTGTGCGAATGCCTTTACGTGCCGCATAAATTGCCGCTGAAGAACCTGCAGGGCCACCGCCTACAACCAATACATCAAACGGTGCTTGTTCGTTTAGGTTTGCCGCTTTCTTTTCTGCTGCGCCTGAATCGACTTTGTTGAGGATTTCAGCCAGTGACATACGGCCTTGACCAAATAGCTCACCGTTAATGAATACGCTCGGTACCGCCATAATGTCGCGAGACTTCACTTCGTCTTGGAATGCGGCGCCGTCGATCATGGTTGTCTTAACTAGAGGGTTAATCGCCGACATCATGTTGAACGCCTGAACTACTTCTGGACAGTTTTGGCATGAGAGTGAGATAAAGATTTCTACATTAAGTTCTTGATCTAATTCTTTAATTTGCTCAATTACGTCCGCTTCAAGCTTAATAGGGTGACCACCACTATGGAGCAGTGCGAGTACCAGTGACGTGAACTCGTGACCCATTGGCAAACCCGCGAAACCGATCGCAGTGCCTTTCTCTTGGTTCACTACCTGCATGATAGGGCGGCGAGTGCTTGCGTTATCATCTCGAATTACTTCAATTTTGCCGGTGAGAGAGGCGATATCGTTCGCCAGATCTTGAAGTTTGTTCGCGGTATCGCTGCTATCAAGGCTCAGCACTAACTGAACATTGGTTTTTAGGTTTTCTAAGTATGCTTTTAGCTGCTGCTTCATTGCTTGATCTAACATAATCGTGCCTGCTCTTAAATTCTGTGTCTTGGTATTGACCAATACCTTCTTGCTGAAAAAGGAAAAATAAAAAGGGGGCGCAAGTCGGCAAATATTGTGGTGTTGATGGTTTGAAAGGGTGGCGCGCAACTGCCCTTTAGGAGGGAGGCCGAAGCGCGCCTGTAGAACCGTTTAACTGTTCTGTTTTACTTGTTCTTTCTTAGCAGTTCTTGTTTGAACTCGGCTTTGATTAAATCTTGCCTACTAGATCTAGAGATGGCGCTAGAGTCTCTTCGCCTTCTTTCCATTTAGCTGGGCAAACTTCACCTGGGTGAGCGGCGACGTATTGTGCTGCTTTAACCTTGCGTAGTAAGTCTTCAGCGTCACGGCCAATACCTTCAGCCGTGATTTCCATTGCTTGGATAACGCCTTCAGGGTCGATTAGGAAAGTAGCACGGTCTGCAAGGCCTTGACCCTCACGCATAACGTTGAAGTTGTTTGTGATGTTGCCTGTTTGGTCGCCTACCATGAAATATTCGATAGTGCCGATTTTGTCAGAAGTATCGTGCCATGCTTTGTGAGAGAAGTGAGTGTCAGTTGATACTGAGAAAACTTCTACGCCGCGAGATTGAAGCTCTGCGTATTTGTCTTGTAGGTCAACTAGCTCAGTTGGACATACAAACGTGAAGTCTGCTGGGTAGAAGAAGAATACAGCCCACTTGCCTTTAACGTCTTGCTCAGTGATTTCTACGAACTCGCCGCTTTTGAATGCTGTTGCGTTGAATGGTTTGATTTCTGTGTTGATCATGATTCGACTCTCTTTCTAATTTGTAGTGTTTAACGCTATCCCGCGTCGATGGAGATATATTGCATTCGCACCGGAAATTAGTGAAATCGGACATTTCTATAGATTCAATAGGTAAATCCTATCTTTGAAAGAACAAGACTATCGATAAAAGCTATCAACAAGAATTATCAACAGAACTTATCAACAAAAGCTATCAAAGTGGGCAGGGCTCTATTTGGGTAGCTATGCTCTTTAGGTTGTTATCTATTTAGGCTTACCTCTATTCACGTAAACATCTATGTAGGCATGGCTTCTTTAAGTGAGAGGAGGTTTCATGCTAATTGGTAAATAACGAAATATTATCATTAATATAATTTATGATAATTTCAGTTAATCACTGTCTCTCCCTATACTCTCTTCATCGAAACGAAACATCGAAGCCAGTCTTCGAAGCACACAGAATTAAAAACGAATTTGGAGCAAGTTATGAAAATGAATCACGTAGGCCTAATGGTTGGCGATATGGACAAAGCAGTTGAGTTTTACACGAAAGCTTTAGGTCTAAGAATCGTAATGAACAACACTAAAGTGATGGAAGAGCGCGAATCAGCAATCGGCCGTATGTGTATTGCAGTATTTGGCGAAGGCTTCAAAGGCTTCAACATTGCACACTTAGTAACATCTGATGGCATCGGTGTTGAGCTGTTCGAAATGAAAGAGCGCCAAGAGCGTCACGACGTTGATTTCTCTCGCTTAGGCATTTTCCATTTCTGTTTGCAACTTCCAAAAGAGCAGTTTCATTCAGCTATTAAGCGCGTTGAAGAGTATGGCGGAAAGGTTCGTATGGACATCATGCGTTACCACCCAGAAGACGAACTAAAACAAGCACAAATGGTTTACCTAGAAGACCCGTTTGGTAACCTATTCGAATTCTACTCGCACACATATGAAGATACGTACGCGACTGATTACGAGTAATAGCGTTACCTACCTGTCATCAGGTAGAAATACTGAAACACCCCCTGAAGAGGATTGGTAGAGATACCAATCCTTTTTTTGCTTGGGGGAAGGTAACTTGGATTTGGACACATTATGAGATTCAAAGAGCTAAGATCAATAGCTGAGGTAATCCATCATTTGAATTAATTGTATGCGGATCTCATTGCTTGTTTGACTGTGCCAATAACCCAATGCAAAAGACAATAAAGGGATGCCGAACATAATTATTAGCACTAAAACGAGGAGGTGCTTAGATGACAGTTGCCAACCATTACGCGTTTTTAGTCCAAGAGCTTGTTTATTTGGACAAGCTGCAACACAACGTAAACAAGCTTGGCATTCATCCGTTCGAATTTGTTTAGTGGTGTGAATAATAATATTAGAAGGACATGCACGAGTGCATTTGCTGCAATTCAGATTATCTTTTTCATTTAAACAATGTTTAGTGTCTCGACGAATTTTAAATGGGCTGAATAGGCTTGTTATCCCGAGTAGTGCGCCATAAGGACAAAAGTAACGACAAAAAGCACGTTGTCGCCATGCCGACATTAATAGAATGACTGCTAAAACACCAAGAGTGATCATTCCTGGTTCAACGAATACCCAAGCGGTTTTTACATCAGCGATTTTATGATAATTGCCATTAAGGTAATAAGTCAGGCTCGCGACAGGCATTCCGACTGAAATAAAGGTAAAGAAAGCTAACAATAAGTACTTCATCATACGTAATGGCCAGTCGAGCCAAACCGGTGGTAAATACGCTTTCTTCACGAACTTTAAGCGTAATTTATACAGATACTCCCCAGCGAGACCTAACGGACAAATCCAACCACAAAATGCACGTTTGCAAGCAATACCAGTCACTAATACAGTCACGAGCATAACGGCACCTGCAGGATGGGTTTGATCCCAAAATCCAATAGAGAAGATCGCTTTAAGTTGAATGGCTGCAGCAATAGGCAAGAAAGCATCTGTAACATCCGGTCGCATGAAGCTTGGAGATATTTGATGAACAAGAAGCCATGTGTGAAGGGTGTATTGGATCGCCACTAAAAAAAATGAAAGTGCCATCGCGTGTTGGCTGACTTGACGCAAAACATTTGTCTTAGATGAAGCCGTAATGATGGTCGGTTTAAAGTAAAAAACGGAAGAGATAACAATCATCGCTAATGACAGAGCAATGAGTAGAGGCCAGTAGGCTGCGCTCAATACAGCAATAATGATAATGCAGGAAGTTATCATGCTACCGAGCTTTTTACCGCTAGTGTAGAGAACACAAATGCTATAAATCAATGCAAGCATTAAGGTAAAAGATTCGATAAAAGTCATATAGCCACCGTTTAATTGCAGAATGGCACTATAGATTGCATGTAAGAGTATGTCTGACGATTAATGAACTAACTTACCTATCTTTGATTTGAGTTAATTTTCATCAATATATCGTATAACCATTAAGGGTGGTTTTTTAAGAGGGTGGGCTGGTTTTTTTAATAGAGTGAACTGGGATTATTAATATCGAATTCAGTTAACCTTGGTGTTTGCTTGTAAGCTTATGTCCTGCCCTAAACCCTTTAGATAACAAAAATTGTAAATAACTAAAAATTATCATTAATATAAATTATGATAATTTCATTTAATTAACGTGTCTCCCTATACTCTCTCCATCGAAACGAAAGACCGAAGCTAGCGATCTTAAAGCACAAAGCTAAAAGCGCTTAAGGCACAAAGCTAAAAACGAATTTGGAGCAAGTTATGAAAATGAATCACGTAGGCATCATGGTTGGCGATATGGACAAAGCAGTTGAGTTTTACACGAAAGCTTTAGGTCTAAGAATCGTAATGAACAACACCAAAGTGATGGAAGAGCGCGAATCAGCAATCGGCCGTATGTGTATTGCAGTATTTGGCGAAGGCTTCAAAGGCTTCAACATTGCACACTTAGTAACATCTGATGGCATCGGTGTTGAGCTGTTCGAAATGAAAGATCGCCAAGAGCGTCACGACGTTGATTTCTCTCGCTTAGGCATCTTCCACTTCTGTCTACAGCTTCCAAAAGAGCAGTTTCATTCAGCTATTAAGCGCGTTGAAGAGTATGGCGGAAAGGTTCGTATGGACATCATGCGTTACCACCCAGAAGACGAACTAAAACAAGCACAAATGGTTTACCTAGAAGACCCGTTTGGCAACCTATTCGAATTTTACTCGCACACATACGAAGATACGTACGCGACTGATTACGAGTAATAGCGTTACCTGCCTGTCATAAGGTAGAAACCGAAACACCCCTGAAGAGGATTGGTAGAGATATCAATTCTCTTTTGGTCGCTTTGGGGAGGTAACTTGAAGTTGGACAGCAGTGAGTCAGAGCAATTGCCCATTCAGAAATATATGGATTAGTTTAAATATTTGAGAATCATATTCTGTCATCTACTGCGAACAATGATAACGCAGCCTCAGTGTTACTTTGATTGAAATAGGGATAAATAACCGCCCTTATTTCTTCTAAAGAGCCAAGTTTTATGTATTACAGCCACTCCTTTTGTTGTTAGCAATATGGCCTAACTAAAGGACGGTTATTCACTATTTTGTTTTTCCCCGTTTCCTTTGCTGTATACAAAGCTTGGTCAGCCATTTCTAATAGTTTCCTTGGTGTTTCTTTCGCTTTCGTTAACGCTGCGACTCCAAGGCTTATTGTAATAAGCAATGAAGTCTTCGTTGTTTTAAAAGGGGTGTCTGAAATTTCGGAACGCAGACGTTCGCCAATAATAAAGGCATCATTTAAATTTGTCTTCGGTAAAAAAACGACAAACTCTTCTCCGCCAAATCGTCCTAAGATATCGTCATCCCGCAAAGCGTTACGACAACGTCTTGCAACATCCAGTAATACCTCATCACCAACAGCATGACCGTAGGTATCATTCACACTTTTGAAGTTATCTACATCAATCATAATTATCGAGTACTCGTGACCACAATTATTCGCATTATCGATGTCGTCATCACCGAGTGCGAGTACTTTGCGGCGATTGTATATCTGAGTCAGTCCATCAATTTCTGCGTTTCTTTTTAGTTCTTCAAGGGAGCTGTATTCACGTCGACGCATGATAGAGAACTGAAGGTACACATACGCACCAAAAACATTGACAACAATAAAATATAGCAAGGTGGTATATATATACTCGGGAGACGCATGGCCAAGCAAAATGCTAGTTATCGAGAAAGTCGCGCAACCTATTAAACAAACCGCCAAGATCCATATAAAGCGCGGTGGAAAGCTCAGGTAGAACAATAAAATAAGGACTGGCATGGCCGGGATGCCAACATAATCCATTATTTCACCTTTGATCGCCAATTCACCTGATTCGCCAAATAGAACGGAAAATAGAAGTACACAAACTCCTATATTTAATGCTCTCGTATGCTTCTTATGTAAAATTCCTAATAAAGATACCGCTAAAGCGATTAACAGCACCGATGATCGCATAATCAATAGGTTTCTAAACATCGGTTCAGAGGTAATCGTTAGAAAATCGCCAATTATAGCTAAAAAATAGGCCGTTCCTCCTACTAAACTGGCAAATATCATTCTTTTACGGAACCCATTCCATTCACTTTTTCGGAAGGTGAGTTCCATTACAGGGTCAATAAATTCGCCCATCCACCCAATTTTTTTCATACTACAACACCTGTATTAACGGTTTAACATGAAAGCCTAAATTAGATTGTTAACGGCTTTGTAGTTCTTTATTAGTAAGTAGAATTATATGGTTATTCTAAGTATGGAAATATACCGTACTATAAGATAACAACGTAATACCCTTGTTGTCTATGTGGTATTTATACTGGTTTGTTATTAGTCACCACAGTTGATGTGATAGGAAAGGGGCAAACCCACGTTAAGCCGAACAAAAATATCTTAAAAAGGATTGGTAGAGATACCAATCCTTTTTTGTTTAGGGTATGTCTGAATTGACGTTGGACAGAAGAATGTTCGCGGCTTTACTCAATTAGCATTTAGGGGATTCGCTAGAATGTTGCCAAACCTCGATTTTAGTGGCTAAGCACACTGAACTCACTGAACTCACTGAACCCCTCAAGCTCATTCATCCGCTATAGTGGTTAAAATCGGCTTACCATATTTATCCATTAATCCCTCTAGCTTTAGATTAATAATTTTTGGTTCTTTATCGTCAATGGATATCCACATGATATGGTCCATATGAAATCCTCGACTAGAAGGTGTCAATGCGCCTCCTGTTGTCGCTAGTTGAATGTAATCCCGACCTTTTTTCTCTTCATAATAATAGGTATGTTCGTGACCGTTCATTACGGTGTATGAGAAATCTTGCAGTGCATGCTCTAACCTCACGAAACCTGATGATGTATCACTCCATAATGGCTTGTGCATTAGAACAAATACCCATTTCACATCTTTGTTCTCTTCAAGTGCGTCTAAGAAGTATTCGAGTTGCTCATCACTTATTTGGCCATACTTACGTTCTTTTAGTCGTGCGTATTCGGTGGCTGCGAAGGCTTCTTTCCCTTCTGTTTTATAGAGCTCAACCGCCTCATTACGCAACGTTTTGATTTCATTGAAACGCTTGGCGGTAAAGTCTTCGGAATCAAGCATTAAAAATAATAGATCTCGGTGACGGAAATGATAGTAACGGGGGCCGATGGTTGACTCCCACCAGTCACGCATCTTTGTGTTGGAGATGTCATGGTTGCCCACCACAGGGTAGAACGGAATCTCACTACGCTTGGTTATATCAGCAAACACTTTCCATTCTGAGTTCATGGTCACTACCTTTTCCGTACCACCCTCAATTAAATCTCCTACGGAAAGAATAAAATCTGGCTGCATCAGTGTGAGAGCATTAACTGCATCAGAATATACGCCAGTACGCTCTCCGCCGGTTAAGTCTCCAATAATGGCAAATTGCACGGTGTTTTCATTCACTTCTGGTGCGTCAAATTTAATATTTGATTGTGCGAGTACATTGGCTGCAAACAGACAACTGAGTAGGTAAATAGTTGATTTCATATTTGTATCATCTTAGCTCATGGAGTGTTCGATT
Organism: Vibrio echinoideorum; assembly: GCF_024347455.1. Taxonomy (NCBI): domain Bacteria; kingdom Pseudomonadati; phylum Pseudomonadota; class Gammaproteobacteria; order Vibrionales; family Vibrionaceae; genus Vibrio; species Vibrio echinoideorum. Next base: position 2,403,139 of record NZ_AP025483.1, on the reverse strand, counting down.
GATTTGGGATCGACTTGATGGGGTATGTTAATTAAGGCAACGCCATCTTGATCATTAATGACATGATCAAATGTAGGTCAAATATTACTTTTGTGCGTCGAGCAACGCTAAGTTGAAATATCATAATGTGACAAATCCACGTTCACCTAAACTAAAACCCTCTTCTTAAACTCCCGTTAATTTACAGCTTCAATCTGTTTCGATAATGGAAAAGGGGAGTAATAGAATACCGACTCTCTTTTCATTTGAATCTCACGAGCGAACCAAGAGGAAGTGATCGGTTTGTTTGTTCAACTCTTGCACCAATACAAACCGATGATGTTAAGCGATAGTGCAACACATTGTGAATGTTGTATTTAACTGGTTGATAATTAAGGTATAAAGCATTGGCATACATGTTGCTAAGTTACCTTTATGTAAATTGTATACAATAAAAAATACATTAAGGAAGTCACATGGAACATAACAGTGAATTGATTTACGGATTGGATGACCGACCATCAGCCAAAGCAGCCAGTTACGCAGCGCTGCAACATGTTTTAGCAAGCTTTGTTGGCATTATCACACCCACGCTCATTATTGGCGGTGTCTTAGGGTTGGGGGAGCACATCCCTTATTTGATCAGCATGGCACTGATGGTGTCTGGCGTAGGTACGTTCATACAAGCTAAAAAAATAGGGCCTGTTGGCGCTGGAATGATTTGTGTCCAAGGGACCAGCTTTGCATTCTTAGGGTCTGTTCTTGGGGCGGGCTTTCTAGTAAAAGCGAACGGAGGTGGCCCAGATGAAATGCTTGCAACCATCTTTGGGGTTTGTTTCTTTGGTGCGTTTGTCGAAATCCTGCTATCGCGCTTTATCGAAAAACTCAAAGTGGTTATCACTCCTGTTGTCACCGGAATCGTTATTACGACGATTGGTGTCTCTTTGATTAAAGTTGGCGTCACTGATATTGCTGGTGGCGTTGGCGCAGAAGATTTTGGCTCTGGAAGCAACTTGATGTTAGGTGCGATTGTTCTCGGAACCATAGTGGCGCTTAATCTTAGCAATAACACCATGGTTAGGCTTTCATCAATTTTAGTCGGGTTGGTTGTCGGGTGGGGCGTGGCCATTTTGATGGGCAAAGCGTCAATGATTCCTTTTGCGTCTCAACCGCTATTGAGTATTCCAATCCCATTTAAATATGGCTTTGCTTTTGATTGGCAAGCGTTTCTGCCTATTGCTTTTATTTACCTGATTACCGTTATTGAAACGACGGGCGACCTTACCGCCAACAGCATGTTTTCAGGGCAGCCAGTTAAGGGGCCAAAATACATCAATCGACTCAAGGCTGGAGTATTAGGTGACGGCGTGAACTCGTTGATCGCCGCGGTATTCAACACCTTTCCGAACACGACTTTTAGCCAGAACAATGGTGTGATTCATTTTACGGGGATAGCGAGTCGCTACATCGGCTATTTTATCGCTGCGATTCTTTTTCTATTGGGGTTATTCCCCATCTTAGGTGCGGTACTAATGACGATTCCAAAGCCAGTATTAGGGGGAGCGACACTGGTGATGTTTGGTACGGTTGCAGCGGCGGGCATTAAGATTATCGCTAGTGAAAAGCTAGATCGCCGCAGAATTATGACGATTGCTATCTCACTAGGTTTAGGGCTTGGGGTAATGCTAGTACCGGATTTATTGAAAGAAGCACCTAAGTTAGTGCAAAGCATATTTGGCTCGCCAGTGACGATGTCGGGTATTGCCGCACTTGTGATTACAGGGCTGATGTCTCTGGTTCCAGAAAACAAAACCAAGCCGATGACGAACTCGGTACAAACCAGTAAAGCGTAACTGATTTAATAGAGCTGATGTTGAGAAGCTTAATCAGAGCCACATGACTTGATATGTGGCTTTGTTTATTCACTTGTTGGTGTGAATCACATAGTCACTTAAGCTGTTTTAAGGTTGTTATTAATCACGTTTATTTGAAACATCAAAACCTTGTATCATTAAAAGTATGACATTAGTCACCCATGAGGAGGCGTCAATTATATATGGTGGCGTCATACCTTAAACCCTATGTGAACATACCGATGAAAAGACATATATTATCAAGCGCAATCCTACTCTCCCTCACTTCTCCACTCTTTGCTGCTGATGGCGACATTCATGATGTCACTATACTTGGAACTTCAGATATCCACGGCCATTTTATGGCTTGGGATTACGCGTCAGATAAACTCAACACTCGTGGCAGCTTAAGCCAAATAGCGACTAAAGTGGGGGATATCCGCAAAGAGCAATCGAATATTATCCTCGTAGACGCTGGCGATACCATCCAAGGTAACTTCGTAGAAACATTCAAAGATGAGCCTGTTGATCCAATGATGCTTGGCTTTAACCACATGAAATATGATGTGTGGGTTTTAGGTAACCATGAGTTCGATTTTGGCCTCAAAACGCTCAACAGAGCCGTTACTCAATTTAAAGGTCAGTCTTTAGGCGGTAACATCAAGCACAAAAGTGGGAACCCATTCCTACCCGGTTACACCATTCTAGAACGCGGTGGAGTTAAGATCGGTGTGATAGGTATGGATACCCCAATGACAGAAGTCTTTGCACAAGGTACCAACCGTTTAGAGGGCGTCACTTTCACTAATCCAACATTGGAAGTGAAGAAAATAATTAAAGAAATTGATGACAAGGTAGATGCCATCGTATTGGTTGCCCATATGGGTATTGAAAACGAGAATGACATTGCCAATACAGGTGTTACCGACATTGCCAATGCAAACCCAGAGCTTGATGCTATCGTTGCTGGTCACATGCACACTCGTATCGATAAGGCCGTTGTGAATGGTGTTATTATTACGGAACCTGACAAATATGGCCGAGCTCTATCTCGTATCGATCTTCAATTTGAAGAGCGCGATGGCAAGTTTACTCTCGTCAATAAAGACAGCTTCACCTACAAGATTAAAGGCGTAGATTCTGATGAGGATATGGACGCACTGTATCAGCCATATCACAAACAACTCCGAGAAATGGCGAATCGACCTGTTGCTGAGCTAACTGGCGTTGATTTAGTCCCTGAAAATGAAATCCGCGGCATACCTCAAGTTCACATTCAAGATACCGGTATTAGTGCGTTGTACCAAGAAGCGAGCTTTTTCTATGCACCCAAAGCCAATGTTATCGCACTCCAAATTGATAATGACAATGCAGAGCTGGATGTTGGCCCAATCAAAGCGAAAGACATCGCTTACAACTACCAATATGCAGGTGGCGAAATCACTGTCTACGACATGACAGGCAAAGAGCTCAAAACCTACATGGAATGGTCTGCTGGTTACTTCAATTCCGTACAACCCGGTGATGTCACCTACAGCTTTAATCCAATTCGTAGAGCATCTAAATACTCGACTAATGATTTCTTTGCGGGCGTCACTTACACAATTGACCTAACTCAGCCTGCAGGTGAACGTATCACCAAACTTGAATTTGCTGACGGTACTCCTGTTACCGATAAAACAGAAATTCGAATTGGGATGAATAGCTATCGAATGGGCCACCTCACTAAAAAAGGTGGCGTTCTAGAAGGCGAATCATTCCCTGTGTTATTTGATACAGAAGAAGCGTATGGAGAGGAAGCGGGTACAATCCGTAACATGACCATCAAATACCTAACAGAAGAAAGGAATGGCCAATATGAAGGCAAGCCTCAGCAACGTTGGACTCTTTCTGGTTTAGATAGTTGTTACAGCGAACAACGCGATATCGTAAAGTCATTGATTAATGATGAAACCATATCAATCCCAACAAGCGCTGATGGTCGTTACACTAATATTGCTTCTATCAATGTACAAGGCCTGATGTTCGAAACCGACGAAGCCAAACAAGCAGCCATAACCACACGTGAAAACAAACTGGCGCAAGCTACAGAGCAAGAAGGTAAACAGATCAAACGTGAAATCACGCTCATTAAAGCTCTGAATTAACGTCCAATCGATACCATTCACACTAATAACTAATAACGACTTAGCGACGCTTGGAGCGTGGTTAAGTCGTTAAATTCGTAGTTTAGTCTTTAAATAGCAGTATCTTGTGTGTTCACATTAGAGCTACTTACCACTTGAATTGATGGCCGAAATACACGAGCTAAACAGCTTGTCCGAAATGCTCCGCAAGAAAATCCAAAAATACTCGAACCTTGCTTGGCACTAGCTGGCGATTTTGATAAATCGCGTATGTGCTGGTTTCATAGTTACACGGGCTAAAAGTAAACTCGGGAAGTAATTGCACCAATTTCCCTGTATTAAGTTCTTGTTCAATCGCCCATTGTGGGAGCAGAGCAATACCACCATCGTTCAGTATCAATTGCTTTTGCCCGTTCACAGAATCGACTTCCATGTAATAAGAGATACCAATTTTTTGCGGTTTACTATCCAATACAAACCAATCGTGCCAACCCTTATAGCCATAAACCAAGCAGTCGTGTTTTGCCAAATCTTCAACGTGTTGAGGAACCTTGTTTCGTCTTAAATAGTCAGGGCTGGCGCAAAGCGCAAAGTTGTTTTGGACGAGCTTCTTAGCGATCAAATTAGAATCAGGCAATCGGCCACTGCGGATAGCGATATCCACATTTTCCTCGATTAAATCGACCACTCTTTCTGTTATTTCAATTTCAACGTTTACCTCAGGAAAAGCAGCCCGAAAGATAGGAAGAAGGGGCAAGATTTTGCTCTCCCCAAACGCGACGGTCGTGCTTATCTTGAGGCTTCCTCTTGGCGAGTGGTGCAATGCGCTGACGGCTCGTTTCGCTTGATCAAATTCGCCTGTAATGCGCTTGGAATATTGATAGAACAATTGACCTGCTTCAGTGACTCCCACGTTGCGCGTCGAACGCTCTAACAGCCGTACATTGAGTTCTTCTTCCAGTGCAGAGAGCTGCCTTGAAATAGAAGAAGGCTGAATATCAAATATCCGACTGGCTTTGGAGATACTGCCCTGTTCAACCACGCAGTTGAAATAGGCAAGACGATTGAAAAGGCTCATGTGCATTACTCATTAAACGATGGTTTCGATTCTTCCAAAGCGGAGCTTTCTGATGAGTCCAGTTCATGCCCGAAGTGAAAGTGATATTGATGTCTTTGCTGTTCTTTAATTATAGATTAATTGCTTTTAAAGCAAAACTGAATTGCCTTTCGGCAGATTCAAACCTCTGGTTGTTGTCTCTATGATTCCCCACATCATCACTAACAACGAGCAATAACCATGAATACAATTAGAACAGCCACTATTGCAGCCTGCTTTTCGGTAACAGCCCAACACCTGATTGAAAAGCTCATTACGAGCGGAACCCGAGTCGTGGCCTGTGGGCGCATCGGCGATGAAGCAAGAGCAAAAATCCTAGAAGAAAAATACTCGGGTCATCTAACCGTGTTACTGGGAGATCTTACTGATGAAAAGCAAAGCCAAGAACTTGCTGCCAAGGCATCTGAAATCTTAGGCCATATAGATGCTCACTTTCATTGTTCTGGCATCTATACCTGGAGCTATTGGACTGACGTGGAAGTGAGTAAAATGTCTGACTTGTGGAATGCGAACTTTATGACGGCGTTTGTCTTCGGAAGAGAAATATTCAAATTAATGGAGTCGCAGGGAGGTGGTTCACTGATGTTTGTTTCTGCCCGTGATACCGCGCGGAATATACCCGCAGGATTTGGCCCTTACATGGCGTCTAAAATGGCATTAAACGCGTTGGTAGAGAGCCTAGCGGCAGAGGGATCTTCATCCAATGTTCAAGTGAATGCGGTATTGCCGACCATTGTTGATACTGAAGTGAATCGACAAGCACTTCCTGAGGCTGACCACTCTACATGGGTAGATCCAGCCGATTTGGCAGAGTTAATGATTGAGCTGACTCAACCGAGTAAAACCTATCTAAGTGGCTCGCTAATAACCGTCAACAACAAGATGCATTAACAGTAGATTAATAGATTAGTAGATTAATAGTAATAGGTTTGGATGGCGTTGTGCTATCTGCAACAAATTAGAAAGCTGAAACAGCTTCTAAAAAGGATTGGTAGAGATACCAATCCTTTTTTGCATTTTTTGGGGGAGAGGAGGACGGCACTTCATTCGAAGTGGGACACAAATGATCTTGTCTTCGATTGCTGTTTGAGTTGGGGTTATCTGCACTGTGTGGTCAATAAGTAACAAAATTTAAGGCGTTGTTAAAGCTGACGTTTTGACGATAAAACCTTTCAGGAATATGACGGAAGAAATCATCGTTCATGAAAACATTGGTAAATCATACCGAATGGCAGCCTTGACTGAGTAGCGACTATACTCAGAAACATACGGCTGAACCAACAATAACGAAAACAGAGAAACATGCAGAGATTAGCGCAACCAAATTACATGAAAAAATTACATATTATCTTTACCGCTCTTATTCTTATGATATTAGCCGGATGCACCTCAACGTCGGCTGTCGGCGGGTCAAAAACAAAGGATTACGCCAAGTCACATGCTCTTGTTGGTAAAGCTTCTTGGTATGGCGATAAATTCCATGGAAGGCTAACAGCAAGTGGTGAGACGTATAATATGAATGCGAATACTGCGGCTCATAAAACCTTGCCATTCGGCACTATCGTGAGAGTGACCAATACAAACAATAATAAGTCTGTCGATGTGAAAATTAACGATCGAGGCCCTTATGTAAAAGGCCGCGTTATCGATCTTTCGCACAAGGCGTTTGCAAGAATCGGCAATGTTAAGCAAGGCACCGTACCTGTCAAAATCGAGATTGTTGATGACAGCAATACCTTTAGGTACAAACACTAATTGTCTCTAAACCTGTATTGGTTTGTGAAACTCAAAGGATTGGTAGAGATACCGATCCTTTTTTGTTTTTTTGGGCAAACCTAACGAGATCCAAATTACATTTCGTTACTTACTGAAGTAAATCTGAAACATCGCTGACATGGTTTTGAAATTTTTAATAGCTAGCTTATTGGGTTCTAAAACGAATCCAGAAAAGGAAATACCCGTGAAGCTAACACCTGTCGTTGCTGCCGTAATTATGTCTTTCAGTTCAGCAAGTTTTGCTTTCAGCTTGCAGCAATCTGCCAACGAAAACAGTGAAGATCTCGTATGGACGGGGCACCTTAGCCCAGACAGCGACACGGTAATGTCTGCGATGCTCGCGGCTCATATTTATGGTGGTACGGCGACAGTGCCTGAGCCTATCAACCCTGAATCGACGTTTATCTTGAACTACTGTAATGCAGAATCGCCACGAGTAGAGACAGATTACTCTCCATATAGAGTAGGGCTGGTGGACTTCAACCAAGTGACTCAACTAGCGCCAACCATCGACCAAGCATCTATTGTTGCTGTGGTCGATCACCATGCGATTGGTGGCTCACCGATTAATACGCCACAAATTGTTGAGATGGATATTCGAGGCTGGGGGTCGGCTGCAACTATTCTGGCTGACAACGCTGAAAAGCTTGATGTGACTTTACCTAAGCACCTTGCTTGTGTCGGCTTAGGCGCGATTCTTTCTGATACCGTGGTGTTCCAATCATCAACCACCACTGAACACGATCGTGAATACGCAGAGAAACTGGCAAAGGTTGCAGGCATTTCAGACATCGAAGACTTCGGTCAACAGATGTTGATTGCTAAATCAGACCTTAGCCACCTTTCATCTGAAACCATCCTGACACTGGACTACAAGAACTTTAAGTACGGTGGCAAACAAGTGAGCATCGGCGTTGCTGAAACACTAACCGCTCAACAACTGATTGACCGTAAAGATGAGCTTTTGGCAGCGATGAAGTCTTATAAAGAAGAGAACGGCTTAGATCATCTGTTCTTCTCAATCACAGACACGAAGAACAAAGAAGCGAATCTACTGTGGGTGGATGAAAGCGACTATCAAGTCATTAAATCGGCTTTCAACGCTGAACCAACAAGCGATATGCTGACCCTAGAAGGTGTCACTTCTCGCAAGCGTCAGATTGGCCCAGCGGTTCAAAAGGCAATTGAAAGCTTGTAGAGAGTAAGAGCCGTTATTTTATAAATAAATTCTGAAAGGGATTGGTAGAGATACCAATCCCTTTTTTGTTTGGGTGTCTAAATGGGATTTGGACAGAAATGAGTATCGGAGAACCAAGTATTAGCAAATCACGAATTAGCATAAGTATGGAAAGTCACTAAGCTCACTGTCCAGTATTGATGGTGCACATCAATGTTATTACCAGCCCCAAAGCTGGACAGTAAAAGATTGAGTGAAAAAGGCGCATTGTCTTGGTTACCTAAAAAGATATTGTGGCCTTTTCTGTCTAGTGGTTTATTGCTGTGTGCGGCGGTGGCGTTGTTACAATACAGCTTTTCACCGTTAATCTATTCCGTTACTCATTGGTCAACAGAACAACTAAGTGATGCGATTGGGATCTTGTTAACCATTAGTGCCGCGTGTACTTTTATGGCTCAGATTTTGGTTATTAAGAAGGGTAAGCTAACGCCTGCAGTAATGTATCGTTGGGGGGCGTTTGGCTTAGTCGCTGGTTTTCTGATGTTTTTGATACCTAACATTTGGGTGTTTGGCGGCGCGATGGTATTTGCAGCTATTGGTGCGGCATTACTTGTTCCCGCCTACACTTTATTAGCCACTGAAAAGCAATCTGATTCACCTGGCGCAGCTGCAGGATACATTTCGATGTCACACACACTTGGTTATGGGGTGGCATCGTTGCTTGCGTTTACTTCAACTTTGCACCCGCTATATCCTATTTATCTGTGTATTCTGTTTTCTATCTTGATTCTAGCCACGGCCTATTTTGTAAAAAACAACGAAAATACAGATACAGTTGAATCAATCTGATTTGCACTATCGGCTACCAACAGGTTATTGCGTATCTTCGTATACAATCTCCCCCCGCAATACTGTCATCAGAATTTGAGTTTTAGCGATTTGTCTTGCTGATAAAGTCGTTATGTCTCGTTCGAGAATGGCAAAATCCGCTGACTTTCCGACCTCAATAGAACCGGTAATGTCCTCAATGCCAAGGCTCTTAGCTACATTGAGCGTGTAAGCATCTATTGCAGTGTAGATATCGGTTAGGCCTGTTTTGCCCATGATTAAGCTGTTCGCGATGCCGACCAATGGGTTGATGTCGTGTACGTTCCAGTCACTGCTCAAGGTGATATTGGCGTCCGTTTTGAGTATCGCATCGAGGTTCATCATGGCTTTAGCACGGCGAGCACCAAGGAAAGCTTCGGCCCACTGGTGTTGGTGTTTGGCTACGTAATCGGAACCGACTTGGAAATCCGCCGAGACATTGAGTTGTTTGAAGCGGGGAACATCTTCATCATTGATTAATTCGACATGGGTTAGGGTGTAGGGTTTTTTCGAGCCTTGTTTTCGGATACTTTCGATTGCATCAAGGGATTCACGAACGGCGCCATCACCAATAGCATGAATGTGAGCGCTAAAGCCGATTTTATCGAGCGCGGTGAGCCACTCTTTCATCTGTGCTGGTGGAATATAGTTTAGGCCATTGGGAGACTGTGGCAGATAGGTATCTAAATAGGGCGCGAGTGTTTTTGCTGTACCGTTAATGAAGATGCCATCGCTGTACATTTTTACCTGATCGACAAGCAGCAAGCGGCTTTTGTCATCGGAATACATCTTCTCAAAGACTTCTAATTGAGAGGGAATCGCCATTGATGGGTAAACCCAAGGGCGCAATGACACGCGAGCAGTCAAATCTTGGTTTTGCTCGGCTTCTAGCCAAACGTCATACCAGCCTCGTTTCCAATACATTCGGCCGTCACCTATGGTGGTAATGCCGTGCGCTGCGGCTTCTTCAAGCCCGAACATTAAGCCTTGGTAGCTCTGTTCAAAGAGCTCGCTTTGACTGTTCCACCCCATCTCCATGATTTGGTCACCAGCGTTATCTAGTAAGATGCCGTTAAGTTTTCCAGTGCTTGAGTCTTTTAAATACGCGCCGCCTTGGGGATCTGGCGATTGCTGGCTGATTCGTGCGATTTTCAGTGCTTTCGAGTTGACCCACATCGAGTGGGAGGTTTGTTCCATGATCACCACTGGGCGGTCTGGAAAAACACTGTCGATGATCTCAAGTGGCGTGTATTCCGAATCGCTGTCGAGTGTCGATTCCAGAGAAAAACCATAACCCATTAACCAGCCTCGACCATCGGTCTCGGCATTGATTTTACACGCTTCTAAGTAAGGAATTTGTTCTTCGAGTGTGGCTTCAGAATCGAGTTCGCAATTACCACCTAGCTCTGAGGCGGCTTCAAAAACATGGTTGTGATTATCAATGAAACCGGGTAAGACAAAGCGTTGTTGAAGGTCGATGATATTGGTATCGGTATTCGCGTATTCCAACGCACTTTGTTTCTGACCAATAAAGATTATTTTCCCGTTCTTGATAGCGATACTATCGGATTCGTAATGACTATAAATAATGGCGTTTGTAAAAATCTGATCGCTCGACGTTTCGGCCATAACCAACGAACCAACCATTGATGTCCCTAAATAAAGGGCGCCTACCAGTACAGAAAACGGCAGTGATTTTTTCAATAAATGTTTAATCATAGTCATTCACGTTGATTATCTTATTTTCAATTATAGGGAACAGATGAATAGTCTGTGATGCGTTCTGATATTTATAAATTAATTGAGGCTTTTTTGTAACGTAAATGTTAGATAAGTCACTGATTCGACGAATAAGTAGAGATCTATTTCTTAGTGGAAACGTATAGAGTATTAGAAAGACATAAAACGTGAGTTGAGGTTAGGATGAAAAGGTTTTTATTATTACTGAGCGTAATCTTATTGGGTGGATGTGTTGGTGTGCCAGACACAGTAAAACCAGTCAAAGAGTTTGAGTTAGATAGATACTTAGGAACTTGGTACGAAGTGGCTCGTTTGGATCATTCATTTGAACGTGGGTTGAATAACATCAGTGCCGATTACAGCCTCCGTGAAGATGGCGGTGTAAAAGTGATTAACCGTGGTTATTCAGCTGAGAAGGGTGAATGGAACGAAGCGGAAGGCAAAGCTTATTTTGTAGAGGGCAGCGACCAAGGTTACCTGAAAGTGTCATTTTTCGGTCCATTCTATGGTGCGTATGTGGTGTTTGAATTAGATAAAGAGGGCTATCAATACGCGTTTGTTTCTGGCCCTGATACTGACTACCTATGGTTACTTTCTCGAACACCAGAGGTTGCTCCAGAAGTGATGGAGAAGTTCAAAGCGATGTCGAAAGAGCGCGGCTTTAATACCGATGAGCTAATTTTTGTTGAGCACAACGATCAACAATAGCGAATGAAACGTTTTTGACGATGACAAGAAAGGGACAGTGAATAAACTCATCTGTCCCTTTTTTTGTTCTGATTTTTTATATTAGCTAGCCTTGTCTACTAACTTGCAAAACGCTGAGAATTGAAAGCGAGATAAAGAAGGCGGGGTCACTCCAACCAAAGCCAACAAAGATACCAGTGACAGCCGCATACAGTGTGATGATAGCCCCCAACATATTGGTGATAACCAGTCCTTGGATGAGCTTTTTGGCGCTAATTCCCGCTTCAATATCTCGCAACAACCAAGTTATGGCTGCGATACCACCAAGAAAGATACTGGTGTGTTGAGATAGAAAGTAAGCGTACTTATCATTAATTTCCACGCCGTACATGGGCCACATCACCGTTGGTAGAAAAAACAGTGCGATGGCAAACCCTGCGTAAATGATGCCGTGTAGGCTTAAAAACGTTTTATTGTTCATGTTGTATCTCTCTATCTCGTGCCTTTTGCTGTTTCTATTTTCATTTCAATCGCTTTGTTTTCATTCAGCGAACGAACGACTTAACTAGTCGTTGATTGGGCCTTTATTAATGGTCGTTAATGGCTGATTAACATCAAAAATCACACCACGTACTTCGGCTACACCCATATTTTTTAAGCGAGCGGCATGCATCGCTAGGTAAGTCTCAGCACTCAGCTGGTCTTCAAAAAGATAGACACCACCGCCCAGTTTTTCGGCTTGGTTTTCTGTCCAGATTTTCCAGATCATGCCAGGTTCGTTGTTAATAGACTTTGCTAGGTCAACGAGTGCGTTCGACATTTCTTCACCAAATGGGCCGTTAAATTCAAAATCAACTTGTAGTAGTTTCATGGTTATTTCTCCAAACTGTTGTTTAGTGTGACGTTAGGAATAAGCTAAAAACTAAAAACTAAAAACTAAAAACTAAAAACTAAAAACTAAAAACTATACGCCAAACATCAGAGGCTTGATTGCCTGTTGAGCTAGATATTGCTTGCTGAAATAGATATTACCTGTAAAAAATAAACAGAAAAGTTCATAATATCGCCATTAACTGTCAGGATTTTAGACCGATGAGATTAAAGACCACCCTAGACCAATGGCAAACACTCTATGAAATAGACCGTGCTGGCAGTATTCAGGCGGCGGCACTGCAATTAAATAAGAGCCACACCACGCTGATTTATGCGTTGAGAAAGTTGGAAGATCAACTGGGTGTGTCTTTGGTTCAGGTCGAAGGTCGTAGGGCGGTGTTATCGGAAGACGGTAAAGCGTTACTTCGCAGGGCGAGCAGCATGCTGGAACAAGCTCGGGAACTAGAGCTGATCAGTGAGCAGCTAGCAAAGGGTATGGAGTCTGAAATTGTGGTGGCGGTTGATCATTTGTGTTGTCTTGAGCGCCTTTATAAACCTATGGCTGCGTTTATGGCAGAGAACAACACCACATCAATACAAGTGATTGAAACTTCATTGTCTAAGACCACGGAAATGGTCACTCAAGAATTGGCTGATGTTGCCATTATCAACTTACCGATCACCAATTATCCTGCTGAAGCCTTTGGCTTTACAAAGATGGAGCCTGTGGTAGTGAGTTCACATCCGTTAGCTAAGGCGACATCGATATCGCTCAATCAGTTATCGTCGTTGCCACAAATTGTTGTCAGAGATTTAGGTGCTCAAGTTAGTCAAGGCAGTAAAAAACTAGGAAACAAAAAAGATGTGGGTTGGCTGAAGTCGAGCCAGCGTATTACGGTGGATAATTTCGACCATGCCTTTAGTGCGGTAGAACAGGGTGTGGGGTATTGCAGGCTACCCAAGCATCTTGTCGATAGCCGAGGAAGTGAGAAACTCACTGTGTTGAATGTAGAAAATGGCAGTGGTTATCAAGTCCCGCTTCATCTCACTTTGCCAAAAGGGGCAAAGACAGGCCCTGCTGCAAAACGGTTCTACGAATTACTGCTAGAGTCAGCACCTCCCTTGCCTTTATCTTCCTGATAAAGTTTGAACGCAAGCTCTGGCTCTCACTGAAATTGGGAACTTGAACTAGCTAGGTTGGTTACCGTTCAAGAAAAGCGCGACACATTCACGAGTGTAGTGCAGCCTCTCTTCATCAGATTCGCCGCTATCATGCCCGAAAAATGCCCAATACGCCGATTTACCATGGAACATAAGCAGTAATTGTTGCGCTGCCATGGTTGGTGAACTTGAGGTCGAAAGTGTTAAATCACCAGAATCTATCTTGGTCTGCAAATAATCAGCGAGTAACTTGGTGGTCTTCTGTGGCCCAGTTTCTAAATAAATAGAGGCAATCTCTGGGTGTGTGTTGGCTTGGCTGACTGCGTTTTGAAAGGTTTGCCTAGATTGATCATCAAGTAATAAGTCTTGAAACTTCACGCCAAATTTCACCAATTCATCACCCACTGCAGCATTCATATCAAACGCAGCAGGGCTAAGTTCGCGTTCTGCACACCTAGTTTGCATGCAGGTTTCGAAAAGTTCGTCTTTGTTTTTAAAGTGAGAGTAGACCGTTTGCTTAGAAACGTTTGCCGCTTTCGCTATCTGATCCATGTTGATCTTGAAGCCATATTCAGAAAAAAGTTGGCTAGCTGCGGTTAAGATCTGCGATCTCTTCTGTTCACTCTTGATGATTTTTGTCACGTGCTTGCTTCTCGTTACTTGGTGTTGGGTCGTTACCTAGTGTTGTCTCGTTACTTAGTTCTGTCTCGTTGCGTTTGTATCTTTAAATATTTGTCTGAGTGTTTCTCGATACAGGCTAAGCATTATGCTTTTTGTGATGGTTTTATCAATCATTAACGATGAAACTTATTTTTAACACAATCAAACTAGACAGTCTAGTTTGATTTGGTTAGTCTAAAAAAAGAACATAATTGAGTACCGCATAGGAACAGTACGTATGTATAAATTGATGAAGGGAAGCGCAGTAGCAGTGGCGTTGTCGGCTTTTCTTGTTGGATGTGGTGAAAAGGAACAAGCCCAAGAGTCGGATGATTCAACCGCTAAAACGACTTCGAGCGTCCAAACCATTTTAACCGTGGAAACGATGGCTTTGGCGCTGTCTTCTTCTTATGCAGTACAACGCGAATATGTCGGTGTCGTTAAGGCGGGACAGCAGGCTAATTTAGGTTTTGAATTGGCAGGTAAAGTGCGAGAAATCTTAGTTGATGTCGGTGACACAGTAACCGAAGGTCAACCGCTAATCAGATTAGATATCCAACTGTTGCAGACCGAAGCTAGCCAACTGAAAGCGCAAGCCGACGAAGTGGAAGCTCAATTGAGCTTGGTGGCGGCAAACTTGAAACGCCAACGTTCATTAAAAGCCAAAGGTTTCAGTGCGGAAGCTGAAATTGACTCGCTGACCAGTGAGCAACGTGTGTTGCAAGCAAACTTGTTACGCATTGATGCGTCTGTGAAAGGTAATGACCTAAAACAGGTTAAATCTACGGTTCGTGCCCCATACTCTGGCACTATCGCGACACGTTTTGTCTCACTAGGAGATGTGGTGAATGTGGGCAACCCAACACTGACACTGCTTGCCTCTGAAGGTAAAGAAGCGTTCATTGGTATTCCTGCACATCAAATGCAAAAAGTGACTTCACTTTCCTCACCAAGTATTCGAGTCGGGCGTAGTGAATACGCGGTGAACTTGCTGAATCCTGGGGCGATGGTTGATACTCGGTCTCGCAGTGTCGGTTTACGTTACCTTTTTCCTGATCAAGCTTCAGTATTAGAAGGGCAGCTTGCTTATCTTAAGTTTGATGAGCAAATTGATGACCAAGGTTATTGGGTTCCATTAACCGGTTTGATTGATGGTCTGCGCGGTGTGTGGAACATCTTTGTGGTTGGTGAAGATAATAAGGTGGAACGCCGAAGTGTTCAGGTGCTGTTTGCCAACAATCAGCAAGCTTATGTGAGCGGTGCGATTACCGAAGGCGAGCAGGTGATAGCCAGTGGCTTACACCGTTTGGTTCCGGGTCAAACTGTTAATCCAGCAAGCGTTTCTGCTGAATAGGAAATAGTATGAAAATCATAGAGACTATTTCCAACACTCGACTACTTATTTTAATGACCGCGCTGCTCATGGTGAGTGGTATTTCTGCGTTCATGACGCTGCCGCGTGCAGAAGATCCAGTCATCATCAACCGTTACGCGAACATTACTACGAGCTTCCCTGGCGCCAGTGCCGAACGTGTTGAAACTCTGGTCACGGAGGTTATAGAAAACAAGCTGCGTGAGTTAAGTGAAGTTAAGTTAGTGAGCTCGACTTCAAGACCGGGCGTGTCTATTGTCACGCTCGAATTGAATGACACCATCACCGAGCCAGAACCCGTCTGGTCTCAAGCTCGTGACAAGCTATCTGACATCGAATCCATTTTGCCAGCGGGCTCTCATTCTCCCGATCTCGACAGCGACCACACCTATGCCTTTACCACGATTACCGCGCTGACTTGGTCTGGTGCAGGTGAGCCGGATCGACTGACGCTTGGCCGTTATGCCAAAGAGTTAGCCAAACGGTTGAGAACCTTATCGGGTACTGAATTCGTTGACGAATACGGGATGCCACAGGAAGAGATTCAAATCAGTTTACGCACCGCAGACGCTGCTGCCCTTGGGCGTTCAAGTGCCAATATTGCAGAGTCTCTTGAAGGAGCGGATGCCAAGAACTCTGCCGGTGAATTAGTCAGTGCGTATTCTCGCTTTGGCTTAGAAATTAAATCTGAACTCGATTCTATTGAGCGCATTAAGCAAGTGCCAATAGCCACTGATAGCAAAGGTCACATCATCCGTATGGAAGACATTGCTTCTGTGAAACGTGGTGAGAAAACCCCACAAGACCAGATTGCCATTATTGATGGTGAGCCGGGTGTGATTGTCGCGGCAAGAATGCATCCTGATTTACGAGTCGATAACTGGACGTCGCGAGCCAACGCGCTCATCAGTCGATTTGAGCAAGAGCTGCCGAGCAATATTCAGGTCAACGTGCTTTTCAATCAGCAAGGCTATACCGAAACACGCTTGGACGATTTGGGCAAAAGTTTGATGATCGGTTTCGTGCTGATCTTGATTGTGTTGTTTGTCACTTTAGGCGTGCGTGCCGCGATCTTAGTGGCGATTTCTCTGCCGTTAACCTCATTACTGACCTTGTCGATCATGAAAATGACCGGTGTGCCGATTAACCAAATGTCTGTAACTGGCTTGATTGTGGCATTAGGCATCATGGTCGATAACGCGGTGGTGATGGTTGATACCATTCAAGCTTACCGATTGAAAGGGCAACAGCGAGCAGAAGCAACCATGAACGCGTTGAAGCATTTATGGGTACCGTTGTTAGGTTCCACTTTGACTACCGTTTTGGCGTTTGCACCAATCATTTTGATGCCGGGCGCATCGGGTGAATTCGTTGGCGGTATTGCGATTACGGTGTCTTTCTCGTTGATCGGCTCTTACATAATCTCGCACACCTTAATCGCAGGCTTAGCGACCAAGCTACTGCCGGAACAGCTCAGTGATGTCGACAAGAAGGGGCAGCACCATTGGTACATGACGGGCTTAAGAATTCCTGCACTAACACGTTGGTTCTCGTCTTCTGTTCGCTTTGGTGTCACGCATCCAATCATCACTATTGCTTTGGTGTTATTGGTACCGTTTACCGGTTACTGGAGTATGTCCCAATTAACGGAGCAATTCTTCCCGCCATCAGACCGAGACATGTTTGAGATTCAGGTTTACATGCCGCCGCAAGCGAGTGTTTATGCTACGAAGAATACCTCTGAAAAAATAGACGATATCATTCATCGCTACCCAGAAGTGGAACGCATTGATTGGCTAGTAGGAGCGAACTTCCCATCGTTCTATTACAATCTACAAGCAAGGCAAAATAACGCGCCGTACTTCTCACAAGCGATGGTCAAAACAGAGAACTTTGATCAAGCCAATGCTTTAATTCCTGAGCTCCAGAAAGTGTTAGACGAAGAAGTGCCGCAAGCTCAAATTTTGGTGAGAAAGCTTAACCAAGGCCCTCCGTTTACTGCGCCTGTTGAGTTGCGCGTTTATGGTGAAAACCTCGATACCTTAAAAGCGATTGGTGAAGATGTACGCTTGATTCTTGCAGGTGTTCCTCATGTGACTCATACCCGAGAAACATTGCAACCGGGTACGCCGAAGGTGTGGTTGAAGGTCGATGAAGACACCGCAAAACTTAACGGTATTTCGCTCAATCAGTTTGCTGGCATGTTGCAAACCACGTTAACTGGTCGTGAAAGTGGTTCGGTAATTGAGGGCAGTGAATCGGTGCCGATTCGTGTTCGTGTCGCGGATGAGGCTCGTGAGGATCTTTCGCACCTGAGTAATATTCGTTTGCCGATCAGTTCAGATGTCTACTCAACCGGTATCAATGTGTCTACCTTAGCCGAGCTTGAACTGACGACGAGTCGTGGTGCGATTACTCGTCGTAACGGGCAGCGTGTGAATACCATCGAGGGTTACATTGAAGCGGGTGTTTTACCTCAAACCGTGCTTAACGAATTCCAAAAACGCTTAGAAAGCTATGAAATTCCGTCTGGTTACACGGTTGGTTTTGGTGGCGAATCCGCTGAACGAGACAATTCAGTCAACAGTCTCATCTCAAATGTCGCAGTCGTGGTGGTATTGATGGTGTTAGTGGTGGTGATGTCGTTCAATTCGTTCCGAATGAGTAGCATCATCTTCATGGTAGCAGGGCTGGCTGGTGGCCTAGGGTTGCTGTCGGTGTGGATCTTCGGTTACCCATTTGGTTTTACGGTGATCATCGCCATGCTTGGGATTGCGGGCTTAGCGATTAACGCCGCCATCGTAATTCTGACGGAATTGAAACTCGATGAACAAGCTTCATCAGGCAATGTGGATGCGGTGGTAGAGGCGGTGATGTCGTGTACTCGACACATCAGTTCAACAACGATTACTACGGTTGGGGGCTTTATGCCGTTGATCATCGCGGGCGGTGGTTTTTGGCCTCCGTTTGCGGTCGCGATTGTGGGCGGTACCGTGTTAACCACGCTTATCTCGTTCTATTTTGTGCCTGTGGTTTATCACTTGATGACTCGAAATCAGCGAAAAACCATCGCTAATCAAGCCGTGTAAGTTATCTTTAACTCGCCATAATCGAGCTGTGTTTAGCTTGATTATGGCGTTGTTTTCTCTTTGAATTCACCTCAAACTCTCCATTTTTCTTATCTTTTTACGCTTATAAGACTATCGACTCACCACAATATTGCATCGGCTAACACTCAGATATCTCACTGATGAATGATTGGTGATGTTAAATAATCTTACGGGTGAATACCATGTAAATGGTATGTGAATTCATAATTTAGATTCCGATCACACTTCTCTTTATTCGCTCTTTCTAATGTACCCCGGATTTTCCGTGTATCTTGTTCTTGGATTAGCGTTTGTCGACCTCTTGTAAATCCCTTACCAGCACTGGTTTTATCCGTGTGGTACGCCAATGTCGTGTGTCTGAATTGCATTCTTTTTCTGATCTTTCGCCTTCATAAATGAAAGGTTAGTTTCCAAGTTTGTTTGGTGAGCTTTCAATTTTAACTCCTCATAATGCGCCAAATGTAACAATGTGTTTCAAAGTGTAACAATTAAGTCATGTTTTCTGTGTGGTTTTAACCTTGTGGCTATGTTTTAGCTTAGCAGCAATGCTGTTTTGACTCGCTGCAATCTTGTTTTGACTGCGCGTGACCAGACTAAATTGGACTTCCCTTTGAGGTACGGTGTTTCACATGCTCAACACATAAATATTCTAATGACCATGACAACCAGTACTCGGGCGTTCGTTCTGAGGCTGGATAACCATCGAGAAAGTTAATGGAAGCTTCAAGATATAAACGCATTTTATCGAGAGCAAATCTGTCGAGGATTGGTTTGGTGGGAACCGTCCTGATGCTCGAAGGATGTAACTCCGCATTGCTCGACCCAAAAGGTAGCGTTGGCGTTCAGGAAAAAGAGCTGATTATCACGGCTCTGTTACTGATGTTGATTGTCGTCATTCCCGTGATTCTGATGACCATCTATTTTGCTTATAGATACCGCGAAAGCAACACCACAGAAGAGTATGCACCTGACTGGGCGCACTCAACCAAGATTGAAATAGTGGTATGGACGATTCCAATCATCATTATCGCGATTCTGGCCACCATCACTTGGCGTTCAACACACGAACTAGAGCCTTCAAAGCCTCTGGTGAGTGACGTTAAGCCTATGGTGATCGAAGTGGTCTCTCTGGACTGGAAGTGGCTGTTCATCTATCCGGAGCAAAACATTGCGACGGTTAACTATGTTGCGTTCCCGAAAGATGTACCGGTGACGTTTAAGCTGACTTCAGACAACATCATGAACGCGTTCTTTATCCCGCGCCTTGGTTCGCAGATCTACGCGATGCCGGGAATGGTGACCAAGTTGAATTTGATTGCAAACCACGAAGGCGACTTCAAAGGTTTTGCATCGAACTACAGTGGTAAAGGGTTCTCTCAAATGAAATTCACTGCGTCAGCGATGCCTGATCAAGTAGCGTTTCTAAATTGGGTAGAGAAAGTGAAAGCTAGCCCAGACCGTATTGAAGATTGGGAGCAGTTCCGTTCATTGGCTGCGCCAAGTGTGGCTGAACCTGTGACTTTTTTCTCCAGTATCCCACCATTTTTATTCACTGATGTCGTGACCCAGCACCCTGGTTCAATGAACTGTCTGCCGGAAACCCAAGGATAATCGTCATGTTTGGAAGATTAACTCTAGACTCAATTCCCTACCACGAACCCATTATTTTGATTACCTTAACCATGATCGCTTTAGTGGGTAGTTTAGTGGTGTATGCGGTAACAAAAGCCGGTAAGTGGCAATACCTATGGAATGAATGGTTTACGTCTGTAGACCACAAAAAAACTAGGCTTCATGTACATTGCGGTCGCGATGGTGATGTTAGTTCGTGGCTTTGCTGATGCGGTCATGATGCGCAGTCAGCAATTGCTTTCTGCAGCCGGTGAGACAGGCTATTTACCGCCACATCACTACGACCAAATCTTCACGGCTCACGGCGTGATCATGATTTTCTTCGTAGCGATGCCTCTGGTTATTGGTTTGATGAACATCATCGTACCGCTGCAAATAGGTGCTCGTGATGTTGCATTCCCTTACCTAAATAACTTGAGCTTCTGGCTGTTTGTGGTGGGTATCATCCTAACCAACATGTCACTGGGGTTAGGTGAATTTGGCCGTACGGGTTGGTTGGCGTATCCGCCGCTGTCTGGCATTGAGGCCAGCCCAGGAGTTGGGGTCGATTATTGGATATGGGCACTGCAAATATCCGGTGTGGGTACCACGTTAACGGGTGTGAACTTCTTCGCGACTATTTTGCGCATGCGTACTCCGTCTATGCCAATGATGAAGATGCCAGTATTCACGTGGGCGTCTCTGTGTGCCAACATCCTGATCATCATCTCTTTCCCAATCCTAACGGTCACTATCGCGCTACTGACGTTGGATAGATACATCGGCACGCATTTCTTCACCAATGACCTTGGTGGCAACGTGATGATGTATGTGAATCTGATTTGGGCATGGGGACACCCTGAGGTGTACATCCTGATCTTGCCTATCTTCGGTGTGTTTTCCGAAGTGACTGCAACCTTCTCACGCAAAAAACTGTTTGGTTATACCTCGTTGGTATGGGCGACGATTGCTATCACTATTTTGGCGTTTGTGGTTTGGCTGCATCACTTCTTCACCATGGGTTCTGGCGCCAATGTGAATGCCTTCTTCGGCATCGCGACCATGATTATCTCTATCCCTACCGGGGTTAAGATCTTCAACTGGCTATTCACCATGTACAAAGGACGCATCCGTTTTACCACACCAATGATGTGGACGGTCGGTTTCCTAATCACCTTTACCGTGGGTGGTATGACGGGCGTATTGATGGCAGTACCGGGGGCAGATTTCATTCTGCATAACTCAGTATTCCTGATTGCTCACTTCCACAACGTAATCATCGGTGGTGTTGTCTTCGGTTGTTTTGCTGCGATTGGTTATTGGTTCCCGAAAGCAACCGGCTTCACTTTGAACGAGCTTTGGGGCAAACGCGCATTCTACTGCTGGATCATCGGTTTCTTGATGGCGTTCTTGCCGCTTTACGCTCTGGGCTTTATGGGGATGACGCGTCGCTTGAGCCAAGACATCAACCCTGAGTTCTTCCCTCTACTGGCGGTTGCGGCTGCAGGTACAGGCGTAATTGCGATGGGTGTGGTGTGTCAGTTCGTTCAGATTTACGTGAGTGTTCGTGACCGCGACCAAAACCGAGATCTAACCGGTGACCCATGGGGTGGACGTACATTCGAATGGGCGACATCGTCACCACCACCGTTCTACAACTTTGCAAAATTGCCTAAGGGCGATGAGATTGATTCGTTCTGGTATCAAAAGCAAAGTGGTGAATTTGACCCCACTCAGGAAGAAGAATACGAACGTATTCACATGCCGAAAAACACACCAACAGGCATTTATGTGTCTGCATGGGCGTTGGCATTTGGCTTCGCGATGATCTGGTACATCTGGTGGCTAGCAGCAGCAAGCTTGGTGGGCATCGTGGTGACGTGTATTCAACACAGCTACAACGACGATGTGGATTACTACGTGGAAGTTGAAGAGATCAAAGTGATTGAAGCGGCTCGACGTGCACAGCTTGAAGAAGCAAAGAAACAGTCAGTGAAAGGCGACCATTCTGGTCGTGGTAACAGTGCTGACGGTGACAGTGATAACAACGACAATAAAGATGACTTGGAGACGACGTATGCAAGCTAATACTCCGTCACACACTTATGATCTTGCACACTCGCATGATCATCACCACGAAGCGGCGGGCAACAAGTTGTTTGGCTTCTGGGTTTACTTGATGAGTGACTGTGTCCTGTTTGCCACGCTTTTCGCGACTTATGCCGTGCTTGAGAGTGGATCAATTGCAGGGCCGACAGGTAAAGACATCTTTGAACTGCCGTTCGTGTTTGTCGAAACCATGATGCTGCTGTTCAGTAGTATCACATTCGGTTTTAGCATGATTGCGATGAAGCGCAAAGACGTGACCGGACTGAAGCGCTGGATCAAAGTGACTTTCGTATTGGGCTTAGCCTTTATCTGTATGGAAGTGTATGAGTTCCATCATTTGATTGCTGAAGGATATGGCCCTCAAGAAAGTGCATTCCTTTCTGCGTTCTTTACCTTGGTTGGCACACACGGTTTGCACGTAACGTTTGGTCTGATTTGGATGGCAGTGGCTTATCACCAGCTTTCAACTAAAGGTTTGAACGACAACATGTCGATGCGCTTCCAGTGCTTGAGCTTGTTTTGGCACTTCCTTGATATCGTTTGGATTTGTGTATTTACCATCGTGTACTTAATGGGGGTGATGTAATGGAACAGCATCTAGACAGTGGTGCAACGGACTATGTGAAAGGCTTTATTGCGTCACTGATTCTCACCATTATTCCGTTCTACATCGTGTGGGCGCATGTGTTACCAAGCACAGAAACTTACGTGATCTTGTTCGGCTGCGCGCTGGTGCAAATCTTTGTGCACTTTAAGTACTTCTTGCACATGGAAGCGAAATCTTCCGATGGGCGTTGGAACTTGGTGTCATTGATGTTTACCGCCATTGTTGTATTGATTCTTATCGCTGGCTCGGTATGGATCATCTACAACATGAACGTCAACATGAAGTTGTAGGCCAAGGTATGCTGAAAAAATATTTGTCTATTACCAAACCGGGCATCATTTTCGGCAACCTGATTTCTGTTGCGGCGGGGTTCTTCCTCGCCGCAAAAACAGAACCAGCCAGTGCGATGTTGTTACTGACGACATTAGCGGGTGTAGGGCTTGTGATTGCATCAGGTTGCGTGGTGAACAACATCTTTGACAGAGACATCGACCAGAAGATGAAGCGCACACAAAACCGAGAATTGGTTCAGGGCAACATCAATATAGACGTCGCGTTCGTCTATGCTTTGGTTTTACTGCTAGCAGGCACAGCGCTGCTGTTTCAGTTCGCTAATCCGATCTCTGCGGTCATGGTGTTGCTTGGCTATGTGTTTTACGTCTTTTTCTACACCATGTGGTACAAGCGTACATCGGTTTACGGCACTTTAGTCGGCAGTATTTCTGGCGCGGTTCCGCCGTTAGTGGGTTACTTGGCGGTGACTAATTACATCAGCCTTGAAGCGGTTTTGTTGTTTGCGATGTTCTGTTTATGGCAAATGCCACATTCG
The DNA here is from genome assembly GCF_024347455.1 of Vibrio echinoideorum. NCBI lineage: Bacteria > Pseudomonadati > Pseudomonadota > Gammaproteobacteria > Vibrionales > Vibrionaceae > Vibrio > Vibrio echinoideorum. The sequence goes on along the minus strand of NZ_AP025483.1, from coordinate 2,379,485 downwards.
TATGCGATCGCGATGTTTCGTATTCAAGACTATCGCGATGCGGGTATTCCCGTGTTACCGGTGAAAGAAGGCGTCGACAAAGCACATCAGCACATGAAAGCGTATGTGGTGGCGTTTGGCGCTGTTGCACTGGCGTTGTTCTTACTCGGAGAAGCGGGTTATGAATACCTAGCGGTGTCGGCGGCAGTTTGCTTTATGTGGACTAAAGTGACATTCCGTAAGGTCGATTGCCTTAACTACATTCAGTGGTCAAAGACAGTGTTTAAAGTGTCTTTGCTGGTAGTGATGAGCATCAGTGGTGTGCTTGGTTTAGAGCTGATTCCTTTGCCTGCAATTTTTTGATTTAAGTTTGTCGTTGAACCTTCAATGTTTGAAGTCCGAGGGTTTGACGACTTTTTATTGTTTGTTTTTGTCGTCTGTCTTATTTTTCTTTGTTGCTCCCCTTTTAACTATTCAGCCTTGAATTACTTAGGTTTTCGCTATTACCCTTCAAAAATATCATTGAACCAAGCTTCTAATTGCTCGCGTTTATCTTGCGGTCCGTTGATGACGATTAAACGTTGTAAGCTTGCTTGATCCCAAGAAATGGTTCCTGTTGCTAGCGCATCGAACACGTCTAACTCTGTGATCAGAAGTAAATCTTCCTCGGTTGGCAATGTATCTCTTCCTGAAACTTTGACACCTTTAGCAAAGTTGATTTCGCTGTAGTGGCCTTTAATCGCTTCAAATAGGTTGAACTCAATCTTGTTTGGATGCTCTTTGCCAAGTGCTGCTTGGATTGCAAAAAGGCGGAAATGGTCAGGCTTATTTAAATTGCCAAATTCGTCATCTTGTCGTGCATTAATGATGTTGCCAAATACTTCGAGTGAGCCCGGTTCGGTGATCAAGCTAAGCCCAGTATCCTGATGTAGGCCGCAGGCAAAAACCAGAGATGAACTAAGTGAAAGTAGCAGAGCGAAACGTTTTAGCATCTAGAAACCTTAAATTGAACGAGTAAATTTCCCATCACGTCATCATTAAAGTTGATGTGAGCAGATGAGATTAAAAAATACACAATAAGCAATAAGCAATAAGCAATAAGGAAAAGGGACCACGAGGGTCCCTATATTTATCCGCTTGCTATCCTAGCGAGCCTTTAACTAACGTGCGTCAGTTAACGAACGATAAGCATGATCTCTTCAGGAGACATTGATTTATCGAAGTAGCTCATGAATAGGCCAAAGGCTTGAATGTCGCCATTCGAGAACTTAAACGCGCCAGACTGCATGTTGGTACCAATCACTTGTTGAGCATTTGGACCAGCCATCAAGATTTGGTTCAATACTTGACGAGAAGTGTTGATTTGAACATCAGCGCCTTCTAGTGCTGTTTCATGAAGCTGTGCAATGCCGTTACGAACTTCGATAGTGAATGATTCATTCGTATCAGAGAAGTTGTACGTTAGCGCAGTGTTCACATCTAGCGTGTTTTCTGCAATTAGCGTCGACGTCATCATATCGAAGATTTGCTTACTTGGTAGGGCAGTTAGTACGTCTACAGAAGCAAAGCTGATCATGTTAGAGAAATCACGAGTACCTTCTAGTTCAGCTGCAGCATTCAATGCCCAGTTGCGCCAGTTGATGTTCACTTGATCAGCAGACCATGCTTTGTAAGCTTGTGCTTTCAGTAAGCGTGCTTCCATGTCATCTTTGTTTACCGTGATTGGGTAAGAAAGAATCTCTGCTGCAAAGGTGTAGTTCTCTGCTTTCATCGCCGCTTTTGCTGTGTCGATGATGTTGTCACGACCGCCCATGATTTCTACGAAAGCTTTAGCACGCTGCTCATAAGCCATTGGCTCTAGTTGCCACGGATCGGCTTCGAAGAAACCGTTGTAGCCTACGTAAATTTGGCGAACAGCGTGTGCAACGGTACCGTAGTGCTCACCTAACCAAGGGTGGTCGGCAAGGTGTTTAGGTAGCTTAACGACTTCAACAAGCTCGTCAGGTGTTAGACCCTTGTTCATGTGACGAATCGTTTGGTCATGCGTGTATTGAATCGCATCGCGATAAGCGGTTAGTACATCTGCTACCGCTTCTTTACCTTCAACAGGACGACCATGAGAGTTGATCATGATCTCTGTATCGAATTGACGCATTACGTCGATGCCTTTGAACCACATGCTCGGATCGCGGAACTTAGTACCACGAATCGTGTGTAAGTTCGGGAAGTTTTCACCTTGTAGAACCTCTGCTGCGTGCAGAATTTTCTGTTCAGGTAGGTAAACCACGACTTCATCTTTAGTTTCAGACGGTACGTTCACGATTTGCATACGTACGCCAGAGATAGTGATGTCTAGCGTAGCATTTGCTTCAATAAGTGTGTTTGGTTCGATGAAAGAGATATCGCCTTGCATGAAACGTGGACCAAGACCATCGTTTACTGTGCCGTGTTCACCTTCTTCAACGTGTTTCGCGCCAGTGTAAGAGGTGCGGTGACCAAATAGCGTACCTAGGTTTGAAGACCAGTTTGCTACTGCTTCAGTTAGGCCTTCTTGAGCGATGATCTTAACTTCACCAGAAGCTACTTTCTCATCGGTTGTCCATGCACGAACACCAGAGATGTGGTCAATGTGGTTGTGAGAGTAAATAATCGCAGTGACAGGTTTATCGGTAATCTGGCGGAATTGCGCTTTTGCTGCTTCTGCCATTTGAACAGATTCGCCTGGATCGACAATGATGATACCGTCATCGCCTTCAATCATGACAGGAGTATCTAGGCCGAAACCGTAAGCTAAATAAACATTGTCATCGACTTGGATAACCGCTTGGTCCATTTTACGACCGTGTTTCGTTAGCGTTGGATGTACGTGATCAGATTCTTCAGTGTACGCTAATGTGTCGCCTGTTTTTGAAAGGACTTTGATACGTTCGCCCTTTCCCCAAAATAGGTTTGATTCATGTTCGAACAAAACATCGCTTTTGTAGCGCGCGTTCAAATCGATGTTTTGGTATTGAGCTGCTGAACTTGTTTGCAACTCTTGACCTACTTTTGAAGTCGCTTCTACCACTGGGGTCGCTGAGGCAAAACCAGAGACGAATAAAGCGCTCGCGATAGCAACAGGAAGTGCCATTTTTTTGAATGTGTTAGTCATGAATTGACCTTATATTTGGATACAGGAATTAGATTTCTTGGTTGGAATGATAGAGGGGAGAGAGTGGCGTATCTACGCGATAAATCGATTTCGATTTATCGTTTTAACGATGATTATTAGCTTGGTAAATCGTATTATCGATTTTTGTGATCTAACTCAAATTATGTGATTTAAATATTTTGATACAAAAATGCCCCGATAGTCGGGGCATTTCTTGTTATATAAGTGACTGGTAATCAAACTTTTTTCTAGAGCTAGAGCTAGAGCTAGAGCTAGAGCTAGAGCTAGAGCTAAAGTCATAGCTAGCTTCTGTTTAAGTTTATGGCGCCATCATTGTCACAATGCCTACCAAGCGCCTAGGTATGATTTGTACGATTGTAGGCGAACGGTCGCTGCACCAATTACGTCAATGAATCCCCAAAATGGATGTGGCTTCTCAGCTGAAATCCAAGCTGCGCCTGCTGCACCAATTGGAATGTTGTAGCCTTCTGGTTCAAAGATTTCTAATACAATCGTACGACCTAAACCATTGCCGTTTTGAACGACGTGTTGGCCAACACTTTGTGGTCCTTGTAGTGGTGAAATGCTTGATTCACCTGTACCTGCATTAAAGCTGTGTACTTTTGCTCGGAACACGTGGCCTGGGTATGCATCAACGAAAAACTCGGCAAAATCACCTACTTGAACATATCCGTAAGTTTGGTCAGAAATACGCATCTCTAAGAATTTTTTGCTGGTGTTGTACAGGTGCATATTACCCATGACAGAACCTTCAGCAATATTCACTATCGATACTTGGCCATCAAATTCAGCTCTAATGGTCTTCTTCTCTTGTGCCCAGTTGACTTTTTGAAGGTCAGCTTTTAATGATGTAAGTTCGGCATGCAGTACTCGAAGATCGGAGTCGTACTTTTCTACGTCACGCATATTGAAGATTTCAGGTGACGTTTCAGCACGCTCTAAGTCGCGATTCATTTGCTTGATCTCTTCTTCTTTCTGAACAATTGAAGATTCGATCTTTGCTTTGTCTGCGGCAGAGTCAATGTCGACGAGTGTGTAAATTACGTCGCCTTCCTTAACCATTTGGTTATGGTCTACAAACACTTCATCAATCTGTTGGCCAAAGATAGGAGACATTACCGCGTGTGGCGCTTTTACGGTGGTCGAATTGGTCATATCTACGGGAGCCCATAGGCGAGAGACGATAGCCAAAAGACCAAGAATGACAACACCGCCAATGGCAGCCCATGTGTAGTTTTTAATGCTCTTCTTTAATGCGCCTGTTGCGAATAGTGACCATACAATCAGAACATATGGGATCATCATTTCTTTCATTATGCGGCCTCTTTTCCAGTGATAGTGTGTTCAGGAATCGCTTTGTTGACTGGCGGTTGATCGTTTGGTGTTGCGTCCTTAGGTTGAACACCACGGCGGATCACATCACTAATGGATTGACCAATGTGTTTCCAGTTTGCAAGGGCGATAACTAGAGCGATAACCCAGAAGGTCTTACTGATGAACAGACCACAAAGAGAGAGTGCGAATACAATTTGAACGTGAGCACTTTTGTGTTCTTTCGCTTTATGCACACCGAGTTCGTGGATTTGCCACATACCATATATTGCAGCGAGCACAACAGCCATTGTCACGGAAAATAGGTAGCCCGAAAAAAATTCAGTCTGGAAGAACGTCATCATCATTTCGTTCGGGTGGTTATTGAACTGAGAAAGATCGATGTCTTTTGAGTGGATTTTACCCATTGGAGCCAGTGCCCAAGCACCAGCGAGCATGAGTGCCATGAATAGACAGAACTTGACGAGAACCATCACGACAGCCCCAACTTTCTGCAGAACAATTTTAAAGAGTTTCATATCTCAACCTATAGAAATAAGGAGAGAGAAAGTGGAGTCTGAGTTCAAGGTTTCTAAATAACATCTGGAAAAATGATGAATATCAAATGAGCAATACTGCTTACTGAAATCAAAAGTATAAGATGACACTTAAAAATCGATTTGCCCAAATAGACAACGCAATCTCGCGAATTCAGGGTTAATAACACCCGGAGAAATCAATCTTAAAGTAACGTTAACCAATGTGATGTTCGCTGCTGCATTGGGTTTAAGGCCGTCGTCCGTGATGTTTGCAACACCATTATCTACACATTTTCAGGTTTTTTGTTTAAGGTAAGAATTGATTTGTTGGCGGAATGATAAGAAGTGTCACTGATGCTATCTACCCAATATTACGATATTACAATATCGTAATTACGATGATTGGCAGGTTTGGTCGGTTAATTAAATGGTTTATTTGAATAGGCTCAAACTAGGGGGGGAAGTATTGATAATAAAATTGGCTTGGATCATGGAAGTGGCCAGAAAAGCATCAGGAAACTGGTCAAAAAAATATAAAAAACTTTGACCAGTTTATAGATGTTATTTGAATGGGTTCATTGTGACGGGAGCCACGAAGAACTTTAAGTTCCAATCGGGTGAGTATGGAATGTATTCCGATGGATTAGCTGTCCCTACGTTCGCATCAGGCTTCATGACGTAGTATTGAAGTTCAACACCCCAACGAACAGGCATAGGTCCAACTTTGAACATATCGATGTAACCAAGGCCTACTGGTACGGTAAAACGGTCAGACCCATCTTTTTCCCAATCAACTTGAATATTTGGTGTCATACCAATTAGTGCGGTGTTGTTCAGTCGGTAGTTTAGAAAGTACTGAATATCCGCTTGGTTTGTTGATTCGGTTACGCTATCGCTGCCACCTACATCCCACCATTGTTGTGCTAAGAAGCCCACGTTCCAGCTTTCAATGCTTGTTGGTGCACCTGTTTCTTTACCTAAGCGAGCCACCATCGCTGCTGGACCAACTTGCCATTTGTCTTGAGTTAACCCATCGGTACCGGTTGGCATAATAACGGTAGGACCTACACCCCAGATCCAGCCATCGTCGCGGTTGGGAGCTGCAAGGGATAAGAACACTGTATCACCCATACCGTTTGTGCGACCTTGAAAGAAATCACCATCTTCACGATCGCCGGGTGCGCTGTAATGGTTAGCCACTAGGCGGTTCACCAAGTTCCATTCACCATCCATAATTGGCACTGGCATAACGGGTTGGAAGCTGAAGCGGTTTTGCATTTCATGATGACCATCTTCTTTCTCGAGGAAGGTATAGTCATTTTGAGTGATTAACATCCAAACATCAGATACTGGGTTAGCCGATTTTTTTGCGGCTTCTTGAACTGACAACTGTTTTGTTTCAGCAAGTGTACTTCCTGAGTAAGCCACTGCCATTCCACTGAGAATTAGTGAAAGTAATGTTTTATTTTTCATTTGAATACTATTGGTCGTTTTAATTGCTTGCCATTGTAGTGTTCAAAATTTGGATGTATATATACCGTACGGGAACACAGTGTCACGTTAAATGAGACAATAGAATAGACTGCTGCTGAAGGTATGCTTGAATATACTGAAATGTTCGTTTTGATTTTGAAGCGGAGCATGATGCTTTTATTGAGTGGTGTTGTTACGTATCACTAGAGATAACGGTGCTTGCGGGTCATGTCTTCCTAATAGAGGTGGCAAAGAAAAATAGTGAATCTCATCCCATTTATTTCTCTGTTCGATCCTTTATCTGACATCGATAGTTTTATTCTATCGTTTTTACGATAAAATAATATCACTTATCGCCTATTGAGCACTGAATCATGAGTAATGATATTCCGAACTTTAACTTACTCGCTGTGTTTTCTGCGGTGATGGAGCAGGGCAGTTTGAGTAAAGCTGCTGATCATTTGAATACCAATCAATCGACGATAAGTACTGCTTTAGGACGATTGAAGAACGAAATTGGGCAAGAGTTGTTTGTACGCAGTGGAAGGGGCGTAGTGCCTACCGCTTATTCTCAGAGCTTGTATGAGCAAGTCAAGATACCTATACAAGAGCTCAATGGTGTGTTCCAAGGAATGACATCGTTCGATGAAAGCACTACCGAACGTAAATTTGTGGTTTCAGCTCCTGAGCACTTGCAATGGTTGTTACTCAATCGTTTTGCTCAACTGCCAAATCAAGGGATCTCCTTAGAGGTCTATGATCAACCGGTTACCGATGATCAAGTTCATGAAGATCTGTTAACTCAAAAATTTGATGCGATGATCGATATCGTGTTGCCTGAACACCCAAGCACTGTCAGTGAGAAGTTATACGATGGTGAGTTTGTGATTGTCTGCCGTAGTGGACATCCCAGAATTAAAGGCGAGATCACTGAGGCTCAGTATTTGAGTGAAAAGCATGCGGTTCTAGATCGAACCCGTCGTCAGTTGAGAAGCCTAAGCCATTACACTTCATTGGATTTGTCGCCGCGTAAGATTGTTTTTCATGGGAGTTCTTTGTTTAGTAACTTATTACTGTGCAGTCAATCTGATTACATCACGGTTGTACCACTTTCGATGGCAATCCAATTTCAAGAACGCCTAGATTTGCAGTTGTTCAAGCCGCCTTTTGATTACCAACCCATCACTCACTACCTAATCTGGCTGAAAAAACAAAATCACGACCCTGCACATAAGTGGTTTAGAGAAGAAATCATTAATACCTCTGACGAAATGTCTAAGGTGTTACATAATCGAAGGTTGGCTTTCTAAGCTGCACGCGCACGCGTTTTTGAAAACGAGAATAGATGAAAACTAAGGAGGCTTCGGTCTCCTTTTTTTATGTTATGAGCTGTGTTGCCAAAACATTTTGTCAAAGTTGATTCGCCTTTCTATTGAACTCATTTTTATTTACTTGTTTTTTACTCATTAGAGAACATCAATAATAAGCTAGTTAGGTAACAAGCTAGATAGGTTTGATAACAAAACGTTATCACAATGAGAATTTATGATAATTTCAATTGCTTCACATTCGCCCGTATATTAGTCCCAAGAGATAAACGGATGACCTCCGTTCAGAATTACATCGGCCCACGGGCTAATAAGGGCGAAATATGAAATTCCTACACACAATGATTCGAGTTGCTGATTTAGATCAGTCTATTGAGTTCTACACCAAAGTATTGGGAATGAAAGAACTTGAACGTCATGACAATAACGATTACCGCTACACATTGGTTTTTGTTGGTTATGAGCAAGGCGGTACGACTATCGAATTAACGCACAACTGGGATACCGATGAATATGAAATGGGCAACGCTTTTGGCCATTTAGCATTGGGTGTGGAAGATATTTACGCAGCATGTGGCAAAATTAAATCCTTGGGCGGCAACGTGACTCGCGAAGCAGGCCCTGTGAAAGGTGGTTCAACGCACATCGCTTTTATCACTGACCCAGACGGCTACCAAATCGAACTGATTCAACTAGGTTAATCGAGGAAATGACAATGACAAACGCACTATTTCAACCCATTCAACTGGGTAATATCGAGCTTAAAAACCGTATTGTTATGCCTCCGATGACTCGTTCTCGCGCAACGCAACCTGGTAATTCAGCAAACGAAATGATGGCGGCTTACTACGCTCAACGCGCTTCTGCTGGTTTGATTGTGGCAGAAGGCACACAGATTTCTTCAATGGGTCAAGGCTACGCTTGGACGCCTGGTATTTATTCAGATGAGCAAATTGCAGGTTGGAAAAAAGTAACCGACGCGGTACATGAAAAAGGCGGTGTTATCTTTGCGCAGCTTTGGCATGTTGGCCGTGTTACACACCCAGATAATATCGGTGGTGAGCAACCAATTTCGTCTTCTGCATTGAAAGCGGAAAACGTCAAAGTATTCATCGATAACGGCACAGATGAGCCGGGTTTTGTTGATGTGGTTGAACCTCGTGAGATGACTAAAGAAGACATCAAAGTAGTAGTTGAGCAATATCGCCAAGCGGCTTTAAACGCAATAGAAGCCGGTTTTGATGGTATTGAACTTCACGCCGCGAATGGCTACCTGATCAACCAGTTTATTGATTCTGAAGCAAACAATCGCACCGATGAATACGGTGGTTCAACTGAAAATCGCTTACGTTTCTTAGGTGAAGTGGTTGAAGCGATGGTGGAGGCAATTGGCGCTGACCGTGTTGGTGTTCGTCTTGCACCGTTCACATCATTGAATGGCACGGTTGACGCGACGCCTGTTGAAACTTACACAGCGGCAGCGGCGCTACTTAACCTATACAAAATTGTTTACCTGCATATTGCAGAAGTCGATTGGGACGATGCGCCTGAAACACCAAAATCATTTAAGGCTGCCGTTCGTGCAGCTTATGAAGGTGTGCTGATTTATGCAGGTAAATACGATAGCGAGCGCGGAGAAAAAGCGGTTATTGAAGGCGTAACCGATATGGTTGGTTTTGGCCGCCCATTCGTTGCTAACCCTGATTTACCCGCTCGTATTCAAAATGGTTACCCGCTTGCTCCGCATGATCCAAACACCTTGTTTGGTGGCGCTGAAAAAGGCTTAACCGATTACCCAGAATACGCAGGCTAAAAACAGCTGCCTGAAACAGAGTATTGAGATAGTATCTTGATCCTGTTGAATGTTTATAAAAAGCAACCTTGCAGAGTCAGGTTGCTTTTTTTGTTATTGGATCGAGTGAAAATGATGAACGTAAAAGCGATGCGTGGCGAGCTTTACCTGTTGTGTGCAACTTTACTGGCTGGGGTTGGGTGGATAGCATCTAAGCTGGTGGTATTGGAAATGCCAGGGCCAGTGTTTATCGGTGTACGATTCTTTGTCGCGAGCCTGATTCTATTGCCATTCTGTCTTCATCATATTCGTAAGCTCTCTTTTAAGCAGATTCTGTCTCTTTGTGGTGTTGGATTATTGCTGTCTGCTTCATTGCAAGTATGGGTGTTTGCGGTATCGGTGACGGAAAGTTTGTCGGAAGGAGCGTTTATCATGAGCTTAGCCATGATCATCGCGCCGTTTGTTTCTTGGATTATATTTCGAGTTAAACCTAATCGCGCCTTCTGGATGTCATTTCCAATTGCGATTCTCGGTATGTTACTGCTGACCCTAACTAACGGCTGGCACGTTGAGCAGAGTCAGATCTATTTCCTATTAGCATCGATGTTGCTCTCGGTTCACTTTGTCATGAATAAGCGTGTGATTACTAACATCAAACCTATAGCTTCAATCTGCGTGCAGCTTTTTGTGGTGGGTGTTAGTGGGTTAGCGTTTGCTTCGATGACCACTCAACCAGAGTTTGAAATAAATCAAACCTTAATATTCTGGTTTATCGTCTCAGCGGTTGTCGCGACATCGATCCGTTACTTATTGCAAACGGTGGGTCAACATTCCGTGAATATGGAAGTGGCAGCGCTGATCATGATCCTTGAGCCTATTTGGACGCTGTTACTGAGTGTGAGTATGCTCGGGGAAAGTGTTGAAATACAGAAACTGTTGGGCGGCGCTGTGATCATTGCCTCGCTCTTTTGTTACATCAAATGGTCGAGAAAAAAATAAAACCCTCGCTGCTGAGGCGAGGGCTTCGTTTCTGTTTTCTGTTGGTAGCCCGGAGCTGACAAGCCTTTAGCTTTAGCGTGAATTTGCTAGATAGCTGCGACCAATTTCTTTAGTAAGCTGATCATTTGTTGTTGCTCTTGTGGGTCAAGCGCACTCACCAGTTCTTTGTTTAATTTCATCGGGATCGGTATTAGCGTTTCTTGAAGCGCCTTGCCTTTCTCTGTGAGATAGATTCTAAAGGAGCGACGGCTGTTTGGATCGGCTCTGCGCTCAACTAGCTCAAGCTTCTCCAATTTGTCTAAGGTGCGCGTCGTCGTAGAGTTTTCTACTTTAGACTTCGCGGCAATATCACGCTGCGTAATGCCTTCTTCTTCCCATAGGCACATCAATGTTGGCCACAATGCGATGGTTAGGCCGTGTTTCTTCAACTCTAGGTCGAAATCTTTGCTCGCTTTGTTGGCGATGACATTGATCATCCATCCAAAGCTATTTTGTCTATCAAATTCTTCTGACATCTGTTTGCACCTAATTCTTACGATGACATTACAACTGTTGTCATCGTAACTAATATGAATGCTGTTAGCATCAACAACGTTTTTCTATTTAAGGGAAGTGGTGACTAACGACCATTTTTGGAATGTCGTTCTGATAAGGATTGACATTATGTCTTAGTCGCCCATTACCGTCTCTTAGCTAAATACTGTGGTTTCGTAAGTTCGTTTGGGCAAACATTATTTTTCAGGAGCCAGCTTAGGATGAGTGTTAGTCGTTGATGGTGACTTTGGTAATAACGATATCTTCACATGGCACATCTTCGTGTCCCCAGCGAATGGTCGTTGGGGCAGCAGCAATTTTATTTACTACATCCATTCCCGCCGAGACTTTACCAAATACCGTGTAACCCCAACCTGCGTTTGTGGTAGAGGTGTGGTCTAGGAAGTCGTTGTCATCAAGGTTGATAAAGAACTGTGCTGTCGCTGAATGTGGTGCGTCAGTACGTGCCATTGCTACTGAACCAATAACATTTTTCAAGCCACGGTTAGCTTCGTTGACAATAGGGGCACGTGTTGGCTTTTCTGTCATGTCGATAGTGTGCCCACCACCTTGGATCATGAAACCTTTGATAACACGGTGAAACGTGGTGCCTTCATAAAAGCCATCTTGGCAGTATTTAAGAAAGTTTTTAGCGCTTACCGGCGCTTTTTCGAGGTTAAGTTCAATTTCGATGTCGCCAAAGTTCGTGGTCAGAATGATCATAAAGGTGCCCAATATTTGAGTGCTAATATTTTGAATGTTATAGCGTAGTGGATGACTTGATAGGGTGCAGTATATGAGAAATGAGGGTGGATGCCAGTCAACAATCGTTCTGAGTGTTGGCGTGAGTATAAGTGGTGAGAGGAATGAGCGGTTTTTCAAGATGTATAGGCAAGAAAGCCAGCGATAAAATCACTGGCTTTGAGCTATTTAAACATGTCAGACATTTAAACTCGTCAGATAGTCAAAATAGATGAGCGGTTGCTAAAGTGTCAGTAAGTATTTGACTAGCTGGTTGTACTCTTCATAACTGGTGATGGTGTCTGGCTTGACAATGTACTTGTTATTTACGAGTACGCCTGGAACGCCAGTTAGTGTGCTGGCATCAAATTGCTTATCAAAACGTTTCTGCATTGAATTAACGGCAAAGCCGTTGTACGCGGCATCAAACTTCTTCGCATCGATTCCGTTATCAATGAAGACTTGGCGTAATTCTGCCTCGTTTTTTGGTGTCTGTTTCATCTCGTGAATTTGAGTGAACATTGCTGGAATCATGCTTTCTTCAGTGTCGAGTGCAATCATGGTCGCATAAGCTTTCGCCATAGGGACTGCCATGTCGTTACCCATAAATGCAACGTGTACTTTCTGGAAGTTAGCTGATTCTGGTAAGTCTTCTTTCAGGTATTTAATTACGCCTTCAAACTTGTAGCAATGAGGGCAGTAAAACGAGAAAAACTCAGTCACGACGGGCTTGTCGGCTTTTGCTACATCAAGGATCTTATAGTGAGTGCCTTCTTCAAATTGAGCAGCATTAATTGAAGCGCTCATGATCAGAGCTGCGAATAGGCTAAATAGCTTTTTCATGTGTTTATTTCCTAAATTTGGATGTCATTGTTTACAGCGATAGGGCTGTTTTTATCGTGGTGGCAAGTATTGCCAAATAGAGACAAGCGATTAAGAAATAGGGGGGCGATATGGCGCTTGAGGTGCAACAATCGCTTTGTGCGAAGGTTCTCTCTCGATCAAAGCTAAAGATCCACTTTGAGTATCGAAGGACTCCGACACAATCAATGGTGGCATTTTTAGCAAACAGACCGAACCACAACAATGGTGTTCAACATTGGGTTGGGCACTTGAATAAGGTGTTGAGATGCTATTTGAGGACATTGATAGATTTTGAGTAACCTGCATAGCATTGGCGTTCGCTATGTTATCCACACTTATGGTGGCCATTAACATAGCGAATAGCATGAAAGCGTGTACCCAAATTTTTCTGATCAATTTTGGCATGAATTCTTGGTCTTGGTAAACGAGCTAGGGCTTATATAAAGTTCCGCGTCGAACAATTAACTAGAGAGCCACAAATGATACATCAGCCTAGTGTGCATCTCTAATCAAACTCAGTAAAACTTATTTAAACTCAAACTTTCATTCCGCTTCATACTGTTTGAGGAACATCTCGACACTGGATTTTATAATTACTTGTTTCTGCTGCTTATCTGGAGAGGGAGTATGACCTATGATCTGCGGCCAGAACGCAAAAGACTTGAGTAGAGCAATGAACTGAGTGGATGCAAATAGTGGGTCTAATTCAACCAAACGGTCGTCAGCCAACGCAGCTTTGATCCAAACCGTTAAACCGCTCTCGGCCTGAGAGTATTTTTCCATGGCCTGATGTGCGAGCTCTGCATTATGAAAATACTCAGAAAATAACACTCGAGATAAGTCGATAAAACCTTCGGATTCTAAAAGCTCAAGCTCTTGATTGGCAATCGAAGCGAGTTGTTCAGCAAGTGGTTGTTCCGTTTGATATGGGAAGTGGGTCGCCGTGAGCGTTTTGGCCCAAATGCTGTCTAGTATCTCGTCCAATAACAGTTCTTTACTCGCAAAGTGATTGTAAACCGTGCGCTTAGACACTTCTGCTCGGCTTGAAATTTTATCCATACTGGTGGCTTTATAGCCGCGCTCGGTAAATTCTGCGATAGCAGCAGCAACGATCGATTCACGTTTCTTTTGGCTCAGAGTTTTTCTTACAGTCATTTGATACTACTCAGTAGGTCGCGGTTAGCATTGCATGCGGCAATTTTACACCAATAAGTTTACTTTTAGAATGCTAGTCAGTTTCCTGTTCGAATACCAATCAGTTTTTTGTTCGGGTACCAATCAATGTCATTTTTGAATCCTCATCGATTTACTGCTAGCTTGGTTGTTCTCAATGGATAGTCGTTGATAGTACCCGATTCGCTTTGCAATGCGCTGTGGGTGTCATAGAATCGAAGGCGTATTAAATTTTATTGATATTTACGGAAGAGAATTAATAGTCAATGAGTAGTATTTTAGAGTGTATTCGTACTGTTGGACGAGGTGAAAGGGGGCGCAAGCCTTTGTCGTTCGAACAAGCCTATCGCATCATGGATGAGTATTTAAGCGGTGAAGTCGGAGACGACCAAATGGCTATGCTACTGATGTTAATTCGTGTGCAGAATGAAACTAATGAAGAAATTGCAGGCTTTGTAAAAGCGTTTCAATCTCGAGTGCCGGATTTGGGCGCAGATATTGATTGGCCGTGTTATGCCGGAAAACGCAATGATACGGCGAGTGGTAAACCGTGGAATTTGTTGGCAGCAAAAATATTAGCAGACGATGGCTACAAAGTGTTGATGCATGGCTATATGGATAAGCCAAGTGGTCGCACGCACGCAGAGACTCATTTAGATCTTGTGGGTGTTCGCCTTGCTGCAGACCCACAAGACGCGAAACAAATCCTTGAAGCCGATGGTATTGCCTATTTACCTTTGGCGAACTTTGCACCTGAAGCTCAGACTATGATTGGCTGGAAACATCGTTACGGTTTACGTACCCCGATTAATACCGTGGTTCGAGCGCTAAATCCTGGTGGTGGGCGTTTGGGGTTACGTGGTAGTTTTCACCCAGGTTTCCCGCAGTTGCATGCGGAAGTTGAGCAGTTCATTGGTAACAAGTCCCACTCAGTGATTTCATTTAAAGGTATGAATGGTGAGTCGGAATACAACCCGAAAGTAAGCCAAACCGTGTGGATGAGTTCTCCTGAAAAAGTAGAGTCATTCTACTGGGAAGGAACCATGAATACGGAGCTTCCTCTTCCTAAGGAGTGTGTATTAGGCACGCCAGAAGATGAAATGGAGTTGATGGCGAATAGTGTCGTTGACAGCATGACTGCGATTTTATTCGCAGAAACGCACGACAAGGCTGAAGCTTATGCAAAGGCTCTGCGTTTATGGGAAGCGTATTGTGCTCGCTAGCAGACAGCTAACGACATGAAATGAGAGAAGGTCAGCGATTGCTGGCCTTTTTTGTGTCTATTTTTTGTTACTGGCCTTTTCTGCCAATGATCAAATGCTATCAATGATCAAACAACATAAAGGTTACTTCACTCGCATCAAACGGTGCATCTTGTCTTCAAATTTAATCTCAATGACTTGTGAGATTTTCATCTTCTCAACTCGTTCAAGCATCTCGGTTTGATACGCTCGTTTCTTCATCCACTCTAACGGCTCTTTAAAGCTGTCTTCATTAATCACAAACGATTGATCGGTAATCGAGTCTTCAAAGATGTGCACAACCCAGATACGTGATTGGAAATCCAATAACTCACTAAAGTAGCTTGTCAGTTTAAATATATAGCTAGATAAATAAGTTTGAGGTGAACGTTGCGAAGTCATAGCGGGCCGTATTTGGACATTGAAAAGCGATAAGGCCGTTTGTTTATCTGGGTCTATCGCTTATCGATTAAAACAGGTAATCATTGTCAATGTGATTACCTACCGAAAGCTGGTCACAAAATACGGCATTCATGCGTCATTAACAATATTTGCTAGATAATTACAAGGCTTGGCGTCTAATAACAAGTCTTGGTAACTGGTCAATACCGACATGAGTAACAAGTCACTATTTCATGAACAAGCCGAAGTCGATCTCTTGCTCTCTATGATATTTAACAAGCTTAACTTTTAGGTTGTGCTTAGCGGCAAGATCAATAGCTAGGCTCGACATGCGTTTAATCTCATCCACACAGCTAGATATAAGTGGTTTTTCTTCATTATCAACAATAGCAATAAGTGTATTTTCCGTTCCATCGTTGCCTGAATAAATATACGCGTACATGTTGTTGTCGTGTTGCATAAATTACCTGAATCTGACTTTTTCGTTTTTTGTGCCGTGAAGATTACAGGGTTTATCTATCTAGGCTAGTACGGCTAAGTAAGCCTAAGCAAGGGAAAGTAAGGCTTTGTAAGCGCACTGTTTTTTCTTTTTTCGATGACGTAAAAGTGCTCGCAAGCCTTTTGAAACCTGGTTTTTTCTTCTTGGTAGGTTTTACCTATCAATAAAATTGTTGAAATCCATTTAGTAAAATCAAGATTTTAGACAACAATTAACTTAACAAGATAGAGAAAGACATAATGAAAAGTCTTTAGGGAGAACGCAATGAATTCAATAAAAGTGAAAGATTATATGACGCCGCGGGTTGTCACATTTACACCCGATATGGCGTTAAGTCTAGCGCTAGACAAAGTGATGCGTAGTCATCATATGGGGGGGCCTGTAATTGACGAGAATGAGCAAGTTATCGGTTTTCTTTCGGAGCAAGATTTACTAGAGAAATTGGTTAAGGTTAGCTATTTCTGCCAGGACACGCATGTTGTGGGTGATTGCATGTACCAAGAAGTGCTATCGGTATCGCCTGAGTTATCCATTATTGAACTGGCGGATATGATGCAAGTTGGAAAACCAAAAGCTTACCCAGTGATCGATAACAAAAAGTTGGTGGGTATTATCACCAGGACCGATGTTTTGAGAGCAATTGGCAAGAACTTAGATGAATGCTTCAAACATCAGGTATAGTAGCGTGTTAAGAACGATTGTTCTTCTCAATACCCTACAATTAGAAAAGGCGCACTAGCGCCTTTTTTCTTTTTAGAGCTTTTCTTCGTAGAGTTTGTCTTTGTAGATCTTTTTTAGAAGGTCTAAAACTTATGGAGATTTAGCTTGTGATGTTTCAGTTTTTGGAGGTTTCATGTCAAATCAAACTGCAAAGTTTGTAGAAGGTTCAACGATGCGCCACATATTGGTGATGTCGGGAGCAGGCTCTGTAGGTTTGATGGCCTTATTTGTTGTCGATTTACTCGATATGTTGTTCATCAGTATGTTAGGGCAAGTTGAACTGGCAGCTGCAGTGGGCTTTGCTGGGACGCTGACTTTCTTTTCGACTTCCGTCTCGATAGGTACTTCTATTGCAATGGGCGCTCTGGTTTCAAAAGCAATTGGTTCCAAAGATAAGGATCAAGCTCGAAACCTCAGCACCAGTATTATGTTAACCGCGTTTGTTATTAGCTCGACGATCACTGCGGTGATGTTTGCGTATATTCCTGAGTTGCTGGCTGCGATTGGTGCAAAAGGTTTGGCCGCTGAACGTGCTCAAGCTTATCTACAAATTCTATTACCTAGTGGGCCATTTTTAGCGTTGGCGATGGCGGCAGGTGCAGGTTTAAGAGCCGCGGGTGATGCAAAGCGTTCAATGTGGGCGACATTGTCGGGTGGTATCGTCAATGCGATATTAGATCCTCTCTTTATTTTTGGCTTTGGGTGGAACATCGAAGGGGCGGCGATTGCTTCTGTTGTCGCTCGTTTCTCTGTACTTTTCTTCTCTCTTTATCCTTTAATTCGCAGTCATCAGCTCGTTGCACCTCCCTCTTTGGTGCAGTGGCGTATTAACCTTCGTCCTATTCTAGCCATTGCCATTCCTGCGATTATCACCAATACAGCAACACCGATCGGTAATGCGATTGTGACGACGGGTATCGCACAATACGGTGAGGATTTTGTCGCGGGCTTTGCCGTGATTGGTCGGCTAACGCCGGTTTGCTTTGCGGTTATTTTTGCCTTGTCTGGCGCTGTAGGCCCAATCATTGGTCAGAACTTTGGTGCTGAACGTATGGACCGAGTTAAAGAAACCTTGAACAACTCTTTGTTGGTTACTACGGTTTATACCATTGCGGTTTGTATTCTTTTGTACTTTGTCCAAGACTACGTGATCCAAGGTTTTAGTCTCAAAGGGGATGCGGCCACCCTTGTTGCTGCTTTTTGTACTTATGTTGCTTTGACTTTCACGTTTAACGGCGCGTTATTTGTAGCGAATACTTCTTTTAATAATCTAGGCAAGCCACTTTATTCTACCGCTCTAAACTTGGGTAAAGCGACACTGGGTACTCTGCCATTCGTATATTTAGGCTCGCAATGGTATGGCGCGCTGGGTGTACTTTATGGACAAGCTTTTGGTAATGTTTTGTTTGGATTATTGGGAATCTTGGTACTTCGTTATCATATTGCCGAAATGATGCAAGGCGCAGAAGTTGACCATGGCGAAGAGGACGTATCTATTGTGAGTTTGAATACACAACCTTTCTGTTCTCATGATGCGGTTTTGATTGATGATGTGTCTGCAAATAGAGAAGAGTGCGCTGAAGTTAAACCGCGATAGCACAACTACTTTATTAAAAAATTGGATTGTTTGGTTTTTTCTTCTTGACCTTGGAGTTACCTCCAAGGTTTATACTTCTGATGAACTTAAGGTTTTTTGCTGTCATTGGTCAGCAGCAACCTCAAGGCTTTTGAGTATTAAGGAGATACATTATGTGCGCAAAACACGCAGCGTGCCGTTCTACAAAAGTGGACGTTCAACCGCAAGCGACTGGGGCGACCTGTTCTAGTCCTAAAATTACCAGTATTACAGCCGCAAGCTCTTCATCAACATGCTGTAGTTCTACGACGGCTTCTGCCCCAGCAGATGATTGTTGTGGTTCAGACAGTGGAGAAGAAGACCGGCTGCCCTTAACTGAACCTCTTAACGCCCAATTTTCAAAAAGTTGGTTGGTCTCGGGAATGGACTGTCCAGCTTGTGCTCGAAAAATAGAAAAAGCGGTCAGTAACATCAAAGGTGTTATTGAAGCTAAAGTGTTATTCGCTACCGAAAAACTTGTTGTTAAATTCGATAGTGAAAACCTTGCTGAAACGATCGAACAAGTCTCTATCAAAACAGGCTTCCCTTTGACGGAAGTGGGTTCCAAGAAACAAAAACAAGAACCAGAGACTTTTTGGCAAGCTTACATTCAACCGAATTGGCAAATTCTAGCGATTGCAGTCTCCATGTTAATCGCCGCCTTACTCAAAGGTTCACAGCCTCAACTGAGCGAAGGCTTATTTGTTGCTACCTGTTTACTTGGGCTTTATCCCGTCGCCAGAAAAGCGGTTTTACTTGCTCGTTCAGGGACGCCTTTTGCGATAGAAACACTAATGAGTGTTGCAGCACTGGGTGCTTTGTATCTTGGTGAAACCGCAGAAGCAGCCATGGTTTTACTGTTGTTTTTGATTGGTGAACGCTTAGAAGCTTTTGCCTCATCAAGAGCAAGAAGTGGTGTTCAAGCGTTAATGGCACTCGTCCCTGAGAATGCGACCAAGATTATTAACGGCGAACGTGTTGAAGTTGAAGTTTGCGATCTTGTCCCTGGCGATGTCATCGAAGTTGCAGCAGGTTCTCGTTTGCCCGCTGATGGCCAGCTCATCACCGATTCCGCAAGTTTTGATGAGAGTGCTTTAACGGGCGAATCTATCCCAGTTGAGCATATCGAAGGCAATAGCATTATGGCAGGCGCCGTGGTTGTCGATAAAGTTGTGCGCATTGCGATAACGTCTAAACAGGGCGAAAACGCGATTGACCGTATTCTTCACCTGATTGAAGAGGCAGAGTCACGTAAAGCACCTCTAGAACGCTTCCTAGATAAATTCAGCCGTTGGTACACACCGTTAATGATGTTCGTTGCATTGTTAGTGATTATTACGCCACCGTTGTTGTTTGCCCAACCTTGGGAAACATGGGTATATCGTGGTTTGGCCTTACTATTGATTGCGTGTCCTTGTGCTTTGGTTATCTCAACGCCAGCAGCCATTACCTCTGGTTTAGCTGCAGCGGCAAAACGTGGTGCTTTAATCAAAGGCGGCGCCGCGCTAGAGCAGCTTGGTAAAATTCAAACGATTGCTTTCGATAAGACGGGTACATTAACTGAAGGTAAGCCTCAGGTTACGGATATTCAGGCTCTATCTGGGTGGCAGAAAGAGGCGATGCTACGTGTAGTCGGTGCTATTGAAGTTGGCTCTACGCATCCATTGGCTCAATCGCTAGTGGCGAAAGTAAAAGAACTGAATGTTGAGATCCCAGAATCGCACAATAAGAAAGCATTGATCGGCAGTGGCGTTGAAGGCGATGTCGACGGAATTAAGTATCAGGTTCTATCGCCTTCTAAGGTGACGTTCGATCTTGGTGCCGATGTTGTTTCTCAGGTTGAGGCATTAGAAGGCGAGGGCAAGACGGTTGTGATTGCTCTTGAGTTTAAAGATCAAGATGAATCAACCGAGCAAGCTGCGACTGTGATTGGTCTGATTGCTTGGCAAGACACGTTACGTAGTGACGCTAAGCTTGCGATTGAACGACTTAATGACTTGGGAATTCAATCTATCATGCTTACTGGGGATAACCCGCGAAGCGCGGCAGCGATCAGCAGCAAGATTGGTATGCAGTATAAGGCAAGTCTACTTCCAAGCGATAAAGTGACTTACGTTGAACAGTTATCTAAACAATCACATGTGGCGATGGTGGGAGATGGCATCAATGACGCGCCAGCGATGAAAACCGCTAATGTGGGTATAGCAATGGGCGGTGGTACAGATGTGGCGTTGGAAACGGCAGACTCTGCACTGACTCACAATCGCTTAACGGAATTGCCAGCGATGATTGAGTTGTCGCAAGCGACTATGAATAATATTCGCCAAAACGTCGCACTCGCACTCGGTTTGAAAGGTGTGTTCTTAGTGACGAGCTTGTTTGGAATTACAGGCTTGTGGGTAGCTGTATTAGCGGATAGTGGCGCGACGGCATTGGTGACATTGAACGCATTGCGTCTGCTTCGATTCAAATCTAAAGCCGATTAAATTCAGTTTACTGATATCGAATGCTCTTCTTATAAAAGCGCCTTTAGCGGTAATACGTTAAAGGCGCTTTTTGTCTCATTAGTATGCAACGTAGGCGTATGGATTGCTTATTTTTGTGATGCCAATCGGTTTTTCGTGAAACTTGAAAACTTGTTGCGATCATTGGTGTGACGCTCGTCACTTCATTTTGTAATGAGCTTGGTTAGAGTGTGTTCGTACCCCACGAATTTACTATGAGCTTAAATAAGGGTTAACAAAGCCCAATAAGCCAAAAGGAGCGAACTATGTCTCAAGCTGTTTTCCATTTAGGTGTTACTGAAGCAGATCTTAACGGTGCTACTCTTGCGATCATTCCTGGTGATCCTGCTCGTGTGCAAAAAATTGCCGAAGAGATGGAGAATCCTGTATTTCTTGCTAGTCACCGTGAATACACGCTTTACCGCGCAGAGTTAGACGGCAAGCCAGTTGTTGTATGTTCAACAGGTATCGGCGGCCCATCTACTTCTATTGCAGTTGAAGAGCTTGCTCAACTTGGTGTTCGTACTTTCCTTCGTGTTGGTACTACTGGTGCTATCCAACCACACGTAAACGTGGGTGACATGATCGTTTCTACAGGTTCTGTTCGTCTAGACGGCGCTAGCCTGCACTTTGCTCCAATGGAGTTCCCAGCGGTAGCTGACTTCGAAGTAGCAACTGCAATGAAAGCGGCAGTTGACGAATCAGGTGCAACAGTTCACATGGGCGTAACGGCATCAAGTGATACGTTCTATCCAGGTCAAGAGCGTTACGATACGTTCTCGGGCCGCGTTGTTAAGCGTTTCCAAGGTTCTATGCAAGAATGGCAAGACATGGGCGTTCTAAACTTCGAAATGGAATCTGCAACGCTATTAACTATGTGTGCAAGTTCTGGTCTGAAAGCAGGTTGTGTTGCTGGTGTAATCATCAACCGTACTCAAAAAGAGACGCCTGATCACGAAACGCTAAAAGTAACAGAAGCTCGTTCAATCAAAGTGGTTGTAGAAGCTGCTCGTAAAATGCTTTAAGTCTGTTTCCAAGATTTAAAAATGGCCGCATCGAATGATGCGGCCATTTTTTATGAGGCAAAGAAATTAAAGGCATAGATAGTTGAAAGATGAAAATAGAGCAAAACAGACGAATAGCTGGAGAAAAAAAGGCGAGTGACTCAATAGTCATTCGCCTTTTTAGATTTACTTAAGAGCGTTCAGCTCTCAAGAGTCTATTTATTTTTAGCACTCTAAATCTTCATCACCACCGGCGGCGGTAAACCATGCCGCTAGGTGTGTTTTAAGATCTTTTAATTCGTCAGGGCCAATCAATGCAAGGCCAAGATCTTCTGCTCGTGTGATGTCGTTATGACGAAGAGGACGGAAGCTCACTAACATGGCACGTGCTTGTAGGCCACCCAGCAGGTCTCTAAGCGATTCCAGTTTGTACAAGGTATCATCGCCATCATCACGCATACCTTTGGTCTTACATTCGATGATATGCAGCTTATTGTTCACTACAGAGGCAACATCAAGCTCATTACGAACCTCACGTTCACCTAATTGGCGATATACCTGAACATTCAAAGAGCGATCTTGAATGGTCGGCATGTCATCTTGGATTTGTTTAACTGTGCTGTGAACCAAAGTCTCTAGCCATTCACCGTTTGAGAAGCGTCGTGCGTCTTCATTGGCAAACGTCAAAATACCATTGTCATAAGTGGCAATCTTAGCTTCCACCAAATCGCTCAACAGCATGTTTAGTTCGCGATAACCTTGTTGCTTCTCAGACAACCCTACATCAAGCCTCTGTTCTTTACGGCAGGTCGTTGCAAGGTAGTTCAATGTAGCAAGGCCTGGGCCGAGTTCTAGTGCATTACTTGCCCAGCGTTCACCCAGTTCATAAAGCTTCTGATCAAGTTGCGGAGACAACTGTACATCGCTGAATTCACCGCGAGCGCCGAACACAGTCAGGTAGTCGTCGATAGTGATGCGGTCTTGAACTTGTGCATCTTCTTTACCATTCGGGTAAAGCCAGCACAGCTTGTCACTGTTTGGTTCAACAACAAAGATTGGCCAGTGGTAAGTACGAAATACTTCGTAGACAGAAAGTAGGCGGTGACGAAGGCCACAACTTGCGTTGAGTTTCACTTCTTCTCCACGAGCTTTGAGGTCTTCGGCAAGGTTTTGGATAGATTCTTTAATCGCGGACGTATTTACGAGGGTTGGGATCTCGAAAAATTCACTCGTAATGTCGCGTTTTTGCAAAACGCTGTCTAAGCGTTGGTAAATACTGACTTGATTCTTGTCACCGATGAACACGATATGAGTGCTGATCGTTCGGTTATCGAGTAGTGGGGTGATCAAGCGAATGGGATCTTGATCGATAATGCCAACATGAACAGCCATATAAATTCCTTAATAGCGGCTCGCTCATAAAGGTGAAAGAAAAAAACGGGAAGCAGCAAGCCTTAATAATCATATAATGACAAAGATCATAAAAAACAAGGGCAACCCTTGATAAAAGTTGCCCTTGTTCAAATAGTTACCACTATTGGGTAATAAGTCCCAATATTCGCACTAAATATCTATCAATGTCTCAGCTATCTATAGCTTGAACTGATGAACCAAATCACCTTGCTGGTTTGCGAGAATTGTTAGGTTTTGGCTTGCCTCCGCAATTGAAGACATCGCTTGGTAACTCTTATCAGCGATGTGGTTGATGTCTTCGATATTACGCGCGATATCACCAGAAGTTTCACTCTGCTCAGCGGCTGCTTGAGAGATGTGCGTACTCATGTGACTGATCTCTAGAATCAAGGCTTGGATCTCTTCCATCGCACTGTTGGCACTTGAAGCTTGTTGAACCGACATGTCCATATCGCTCATACAACTTTCAATCACGTTGCTTGCTGTTTTAGAGCTTGATTGCAGGTTGCTGATCATGGTCTCGATTTCAGACGTTGATTGAGTGGTCTTCTGTGCAAGCACTCGAACTTCATCGGCAACCACTGCAAAACCACGACCTTGCTCACCGGCACGCGCCGCTTCGATTGCCGCGTTGAGTGCAAGTAGGTTGGTTTGTTCAGCAATACCACGGATAACATCTAGGATGGAGCCAATCTGGCTACTCATTTGTTGCAACTCACCTACAGCGCCAACAGATTCAGTAAGGCGAACCTCGAGCTGGTTAATGGTACTGATGTTGGTGTTCATTATCTGACGACCAGACTCAGAAGCCGATTCTACTTGTTGAACCATGGTTAGTGAGCTTTGCGCGCTGTTCGCCACTTCTTGTACAGAATGAGACATTTCTGTCATCGCAGTCGCAACAGTTGCCGTTTGCTCACGTTGGCTGTTCAGTTGAGCTTGGGTCTCTGTAGAGGTTTTCTGGTTTACGCTTGCGGTCTTAGTTAAGTCATCGGAAGCGTCATTCAGTTTCACCAGAATATTGCGTAGGTTGTCGGCTAAGGTGTTGATGTGGCGGCTCACACGGCTGAATTCGTTATCATAACGAATGTCGATACGTTGAGTCATATCGCCTTCAGTTAGTCCTTCCAGTGTACCTAGAATGCGAGTTAACGGCTCTCTTACGCTATGTGCAATATGGTAACCAATTGCTGCAGCGAATACGGTGACAACAATACCAATGGCAATCGCATTGAACAGACCTTTATCGTAGATGCTGCTTGCGTCTTCAAGTGAAGCGTTTAATTGCTCTTCTGCGGTGACATTGAATGAATCAAGTACCGCCATCGCTTGGTCAATTTCAACCGCTAAGTTAGCAATGTTGATGTACAGAGCTTGTTTCGCTTTCAAGTAGTTGTTGTGCTTGTCCAACACACCGCCTTTTTGACCAACGTCTTTGGTGAATTTCTGAACCGATTCATCAAAGACATTTTTAAGAGCTGGCAGTTGCGTGGATAGGCCGCGATAAGCGTAATTAAGGTGAGTAACGGCCTTTTTATTTTGGTTTACTGCTTTTTGTACGAATGCCACATCAGAACTTGCTAATGCATCTGAAGTGATCACTTCAGCGTCTTGCAGTTTAATGAAGTAGCTTTTCGCCATTACTTTTACGGAGATGCTTTTTTGGTCGGCAACGTACTCTTTCATACCAACAGTCAACTCTGAATGCAGACGTTGAAAGTCGCGCGATGCTTTTTGTACCTGTTCTTGTGCTTCGAACATCGCAACGTAATTGTCCATCGCTTCATCGGCTTCGGCGAAGTAACGCTGTTCCATGGCTCTTAACTGGGCAATTCGCTCGATGAGCGTGGCGTTGTTCTGACTTGCACCTTCTAAGCTACCGAGTACTTCAGAAAAAGAGTTTTGTGATGCTGTAAACTCTGTGCGCATTGCAGACATGCGTTCAGCGTTTTGTGTGGTTAAGTAATCTTTGAATGATTTATCAGCAGAAAGCAATTGAACACTTGTTTGATTTGAAAGCGCAACAAGTGGTAGTGAGGTTTCTGAAACACTCTCAAAATTGCTATGTATCTGATTCATGCTGTTCATCATGATGGTTATCGTGACTGCGAACATGATGATGATCAGTGCGAAACCAGCGTACATACGCTTGATCACAGATCCCTTCATGGCTTTCTCCCTAAATAAAATGCGACCTAATGTCAGGTCAAAGTAAAACTAACAAAATTGTCAGCATTCTATTGAGCTCGACTTACGCATTTTATGACGCACACGTCAAAAATAACCCTCAGTTATAATCAACATGCCATTCTTGAGAGCTAAGGCTCGTTTTCTTTGATTTGAACGGTGTTTTTTATTATGCTTTAAAGCGGATTTATTGTGGTTTGTTGCGGCATAGCGCATACTCAAAACATTAAAAAGTAAATGTTTTATCGGAGAAAAACATGGCTGAAGAAACCATCTTTAGTAAGATCATTAATAAAGAAATCCCTGCAGATCTGCTATATCAAGACGACTTAGTAACGGCGTTTCGCGATATCAACCCTCGCGCTCCTAGTCATATCCTAATTATCCCGAACAAGCTGATTCCTACAACTAACGATGTTGAAGTGGAAGATGAAGCGATGATGGGACGCATGTTTACTGTTGCTCGTAAGTTAGCAAAAGAAGAAGGTATTGCCGAAGATGGTTACCGTCTTATCGTAAACTGTAACTCTCACGGCGGCCAAGAGGTATACCATATTCACATGCACTTAGTCGGTGGTCGTCCGCTTGGGCCGCTATTGATTAGCTAGTTGAATAATCAGTTGGTTGAATAACTAGCTAGTTGAGTGATTAGTTAGTTGATTACTTAGCTAGTTGGATAAATTGTAGGTTGTATGCCAACTTTAAACTTCATTTGTTGTCTGAATACTGGCATCAATTGGGCGAAGTGATTTTTTTAAACGTATTAAGTTATAAAAGTATCGTTTTGCCATTAATCGTACAGAAGTTGGCATTTAAAACATGCACGGAGACGTTAAGTGAAGCAACAGTTTAGATTCGCTTCTATTGCCCTGTTATCGGCGCTGACCGCAGGTTGCGCGAGTATGTCGGCAGGAAGTCTGTTCAGCCATTACAGTGCACAAAACCAAGAGATATACCAAGCAGTAAAATCTGGAGATTATTCAGAGGCTCAACAAGAGTTACCAGATTATGCGGCAGGAGATATTCTTGATAATTTTGAAAGGGGCAGAATTAACCTGCTTGATCAAAAGTATCCAGAAAGTAAGTCTTCGTTTGAATTGGCTGATCAGGCAGTAAAAGATCAACAAAGCAAAGCAGTAATTTCTATTTCAGACAGTGCAACCAGCGTGGGTGCGTTGGCTGTGAATGACAATATTACCGAGTATGCGCCGCCTGATTACGAGTTGGGCTTTCTTCATCTCTATCTCGGTTTAAATTATCTTAAGAAAAATGATTTAGAAGGTGCGGTGATAGAAATGCGTCGCGCCAACCAGGTACAAGAACAAGCAAAGAAACAGCGCGAAGCCGAGCTAGAAAAAGCAGCTAGCGATGCTAAATCTCAAGGTTTGTCTGCCAATGTCGGTAGCATCCTTGCGAATTACCCTGATGCGGGTAAAAAGCTGCAATCTGTACAAAATGCATATTTGATGTTTTTGTCGGGGCTGCTTTATGAAGCGTCCAATGACTTAAACAGCGCATATGTTGACTATCGACGTGCTCTGGCCGTTATGCCGGAAAACCAAGAAATCATCGATCGAACGATGGCGACAGCCGCTCGTTTAGGAATGCGACAAGATTTAGCAACACTTGAAAAGCGCTATAAGCAATCTTCTAAGTTAGGTGGTGGGCAAGGGCGAGTGATTGTTCTTCAAGAGCAGAGTGCTGTTCAAGCTATGGATAGTTGGCGACTAGATTTACCTATTTATGACAGTCGCGATCAGGGGGCAATATACTCTTTGGCGTTGCCATACTACCCAAGCCAAAACGTAGAACGCTTTTCTGCTTTACGAATCAATGGGCAACCATTGTCTGAAAGTTTAATTACTGACGTAAATGCGATGGCTCAGAATGACTTGTCTGAACGTATGACGAGTATCGTGATTCGCCAAGCGCTACGTGTGGTGGCTAAAGACCGTATCCGTAAAGAAGCGACCAAAGGCAACGATGTGGGTAATATTTTGTTCAACGTGTGGAACGTATTCACGGAGCAACCAGACACTCGCAGTTGGCAATCATTGCCTGCAGAGATTAAGAGCAGCACATTTGTAGCAAATAGCGGTCAATATACGTTGGAAGCAGGTACTAAAACGTATGATTTTGATATTCGAGAAGGGCAGACCACCTTGGTTTGGATTTCTCGACAAGGAAACAACGCAACAATGTGGCATAAACAGCTAGGGAGGCTGTAATGAAAAAGTGGTTAGTGAGCTTAGCAGCGGTTATGGCTCTGGCTGGTTGTGCTGATAATACAGCTGGCGTAAGAGTTGATAGCCTGACTCAGAACGTTTTCTTTGGTGACAAGGTATTGGGTAGCCGTCTATTGGTTGAAGATATCCGCACTGACCAAGTCGATGGTCACACTAGAGGGATTGTTCGTTTAAACAGTAACTATAAAGGCGATCAAAATATCCTTTATCGTTTCTACTGGTACGACGATGCAGGCCTGGAGGTCAACCTTAAACAAGGTCCTTGGAAGCAAGCGATTGTTCGCGGTTTTGAAAGTATTTCGTTGTCGGAAGTGTCGGTAAACCCGAACGCAACTCAGTTTAGAGTTCAGTTCCGAGAGCAGTAAGCTAGATTTTAAGAAGCGGACCCTTTTGGTTCGCCAATATAAGCATTTAAGAGTGAGGGTAACCCCACTCAGTGATAAGTTGAGGAAACAAAATGAAAAAGAGTGTCGTTGCGCTACTAGGTTTAGCGGTTATTTTAGGCGGTTGTTCAAACAAGGTAAGCTACGGTGATGCACAAGCAGTAGAAACCACGACAATCGATTTCGGTTCAACTGACCTTCAAACGATTGCGGGTGAAATGGTCGATAGCATGATGGCGTCTGGTTCAGTGTCTTACATCACTCGTGAGCAACGTCCAATCGTGTTCGTAGAGCGAATCAAGAACAAAACCAGTGAGCACATCGATACTGAGTCAATCACTGACACTATCAGTACTAAAATGCTGAACTCTGGTAAGTTCCGTTTCGTTGATATGGACCGCGTAGAGTCTGTTCGTGACCAATTGAACTTCCAAAACAATGATGAGCTTGTAAACCAAAGCTCAGCGATTCAGTTCGGTAAGATGGTTGGCGCGCAGTACATGTTGTACGGCAACCTATCAAGCATCGTTAAGAAAGACGGTAGCGACGAAGACGTTTACTACAAAATGACTATGCGTCTAATGGATCTTGAGTCTGGCTTGATTGAATGGGCTGATGAGACTGAAATCCGTAAGCAACAATCTAAGAGCCTATTGGGTCTTTAATTTCGCTTACTTGCCAACTATGCGCAGCCAGTATTGACAATGTCTAGTCTAGTCTTGACTGCGCTTAATCTTGGCAGCGTATAGCTTGGCCACGCGCGAAGGCAGTACATTGTGCACTGTTAATGAAGAGACACTGGCTTTTGGTCAGTGTCTTTTTTGTAGGGAAATGAAGACGTTTATAGGGATGAATAATGGCAATTTTTTCTTGGTCTGAAGCTAAGCTTCTTGATACCAGTCTGAGTTCGCTTGATAGTCACTTTTCTGAGCCGCCAATTAAGGCACAGACTCTGACTGGAGGGTTGACTAACCGTTGTTGGAAATTGGTTTCAGTCGATGGCAGCGAGTATGTTTGGCGTCCGATTACATCAATCACCAAAGCGTTCTTCATTTCTCGTCATGAAGAGTATCAAGTGCTCTCTGCGATTGAACGTCTTGGTCTTGGGCCTAGCCCTATAGTCGTTAATGAGAGCGGGCTATTGGTCGAATGGATTGCTGGCGATACGCTCTACGAAGGTTTAGATCTTGATGATTTGTTGAAAACGCTGATCTCTGTGCATTTGGTTAACACTAAGCGATTACCTCTCCAGCCATTTAGTTTCACGTCGCGAGTCGACCATTATTGGCTCCAACTTGATGCTATTCATAAAACTGACGTCTACACTCAAATTTATCAACAATGGCGCGTGGCTCCGAGTATCCCAAATCTAGGCTTGTCTTTATGTCACTTTGATTTGGGTGGTTACAATCTAGTGAAGAATAGCGACGGGATTAAGATTATTGATTGGGAGTATGCAGCGTTAGCCGATCCTAGGCTCGATCTAACATTGACAATTTCGGTTGCTGGCGTTCCAGTCACTGAATCTGTTCAGAAGTATTGTCAGTTGCGAGGTATTCATGATGTTCAGCCTTGGCTCGACGGTGTAGAGGCCTGGTTGCCACGCAGTAGAATGATGGCCATGTTGTGGTATTTACTTGCACATCAACTGTGGGGCGATGAAAGTTACCTACATGAAGCAGAGGCTCTGAGTCACACTTTCTGTAGTTAGGATCACGTTTAGGAAGTGAAAAATATAATTTCGGTGCTCTTCCCTTTAAAACCTTATTTTTCATGTTAGATTAATCTAAGCGTACCAGCATTCAACGGGGGAGGTACAAATGATTATTTACTTGCACGGCTTCGATTCTACAAGCCCTGGCAACCACGAAAAAGTACTGCAGTTGCAATTCATTGATGATGACATTCGTTTCATCAACTACAGTACTTTGCACCCAAAACACGATATGCAACACTTGCTCAAAGAAGTGCATAAAGTGATTGAACAATCAGACGATCCGCATCCAATTATTTGTGGTGTAGGATTAGGCGGTTTTTGGTCTGAGCGTATTGGTTTCTTGTGTGGTATTAAGCAGGTGGTGTTCAACCCCAATCTGCAGCCTGAGAACAATATGGTTGGCAGAATTGACCGTCCAGAAGAATACGAAGATATCGCAACTAAGTGTGTGGCTCAGTATCGTATGAAGAACAAAGGACGCTGTTTAGTGGTACTTTCTCGTGAAGATGAAATCCACGATAATACCAAAACTGCCGCAGCGCTCGAAGACTACTACGATATTATCTGGGACGAAAAAGAGAGTCATAAGTTCACAAAAATTTCTCAACATCTTCAAGCAATGAAAGCCTTCAAGAACGCTTAATTATTGGTTTATTTTATAAAAGCAGCACTCATCGAGTGCTGCTTTTTTTATATCTGAAACCGAAAGACGATGACTGATAAATCTGTTGAATGTGTTTTATCGACGAGTTTGCGCAATCGTTAACTAATTAGTGGCGAATCCTCATTAAGGGTTAGGATTTTTGTTGCGGTCATCTTTTTGCTATATATAATGTTCTGAAGAAAAATATTTTGATAAATATCAAGAAAAACTGAGAGCGAGTGATAAACTTGCCCACTATTTGTGCTCTACCTCTCAGGTAGTCACCTTTTATCCATGTAAACAGGACCTCAAACCTAAGTTTGTTGTTCGTATCCCTCTAACTACTCGTGAGTTGCTGTTATTCATTTTCGCAGTTATCAGATAAGCCATAGCCTTTAAGCGCAAGGCGAGTAGATACATAGAATTTATCGGCTGGAGTATTCGAGCTGAACCCCATTTATTCATTTTGTAGAGGATTGTCATTTTGACAAAAATTATCGTAGTAGGCGGCGGTGCTGGTGGTTTAGAACTAGCAACTAAGCTAGGCCGCACTTTAGGTCGTAAAAAGCGTGCCCAGATTACTCTGGTAGACCGTAAAGCGAGTCACCTATGGAAACCATTACTTCATGAAGTAGCAACCGGTTCATTGGATGAAGGCGTGGATGCTTTGAGCTACCGCGCTCATGCAAAAAACCATTACTTCGATTTTCAAATGGGCAGCCTAAACGACATCGATCGTGAGCGTAAAGTGATTGCACTGAGCGAGCTTACCGATGATCACGGTGAACTGCTTATGCCAAGTCGTGAGCTTGAATACGATATTCTAGTGATGGCTCTCGGTTCAACGTCAAACGATTTCAATACTCCTGGCGTTCGTGACAACTGTATTTTCCTTGATAGCCCAGAACAAGCACACCGTTTCCGTACTGAAATGAACAACCAGTTCTTAAAACTGCACGCTAAGAATGGCCAAGGTACAGTCGATATCGCGATTGTTGGTGCTGGGGCGACAGGTGTAGAGCTTTCTGCTGAGTTGCACAACGCGGTTAAAGAGCTTCGTACTTACGGCTTCGGTGATCTAGATTCAAGCAAGCTGAACGTTAACCTTGTTGAAGCGGGGGAGCGTATCCTTCCTGCTCTACCACCTCGTATTTCGAGCGCAGCACACTCTGAGCTTACTAAGCTTGGTGTTACTGTGCGTACGACTACAATGGTTACACAAGCTGATGCTGACGGCCTAACGACTAAAGATGGTGAGAAGATCCCAGCACAAATCATGGTTTGGGCTGCAGGTATTAAAGCGCCAGATTTCATGAAAGATATTGGTGGTCTTGAGACTAACCGTATCAACCAATTAGTTGTGAAAAACACGTTGCAAACGACGCTTGATGACAATATTTTTGCTATTGGCGACTTGGCGCAATGTACACAAGCTGATGGTTCATTTGTTCCACCTCGTGCACAAGCCGCTCACCAAATGGCAAGCTGTGCATTTGGCAATATTATCGCCAAGCTAAACGGCCGTGACCTTAAAGATTACATCTACAAAGATAAAGGCTCGCTTGTTTCATTAAGCCGCTTCTCTACGGTAGGTAGTCTGATGGGTAACCTGACTAAAGGTTCTATGATGGTTGAAGGTCGTATTGCTCGTATCGTTTACATTTCTTTGTA
Organism: Vibrio echinoideorum; assembly: GCF_024347455.1. Lineage (NCBI taxonomy): Bacteria > Pseudomonadati > Pseudomonadota > Gammaproteobacteria > Vibrionales > Vibrionaceae > Vibrio > Vibrio echinoideorum. The sequence continues at coordinate 2,347,335 of NZ_AP025483.1, read as the reverse complement.
CCGCATGCACCAAATGGCGCTGCACGGACTAATCAAAACATCGTTGATGATGCTGGTTGGTCGTATTAACCGTGTACTTCGCCCAAACCTAAAGCTTCACTAATCAGTTAAGCCTTATAAAGGTGGTTACGCTGATGATAAAAAAGAGCTCTTCGGAGCTCTTTTTTGATCGTGTCGATTAAGTGATATTTGAATTTTTAACTGCTTATCATCTTTGTTAGCGGATTCGGGCTAAGCTGTTGGCGGTAATACTGAGTAAACCACGCCATCTTTTGGCTTACCGTTAAAAACAAAGCGATTCTTCGCAATCGTTTCTCGTTCGGCGCCACATTTCTCTATCAGTCTTTGGCTTGGTCGGTTTTCTGTATCGCAAACAATTTCCAAGCGCGTTAATTTCAGTTGAGCAAAGCAAAACTCAAATAGGGCCTGCATCGCTTCTTTCGCGATCCCTTTTCTTTGAAACCGGTCACCTACCCAATAGCCTAAACTCGCCATATTAAAGGTGTGGTATAGCTCATTAATGGCAACCATGCCGACCAGTTTATCGCTGTTGCGTTCGAAAATACCAAAGCCAAACGCATCAGATTTAACCCAATTTAAACGAGTTGCAAGAATGAATCTTTCTGCTTCTACGATAGAAAATTCGTCGTGGCACCAATCAACCCATGGAAACAAGCTCGGAGATGATTGAACCAGTTGAGAAAATTGTGGAGCGTCAGAAGCTTCAATAATCTTGAGGCTGAGGTGTTGGGTATTGATTTGAAAATCAGGGCTCATAGGACGTACCAATTAACATTGTAAGTACTAATAAAACGCCCTCACAATGGAGGGCGTCTTGAATCATTAATCCATACAACTCAGTATTTATCTAGCTCAATATCTATATAGATCAGTACTCATGTAAGTCACTATTTATATAATCAAAGCTGAGTTGTTTACGAATGAATTCTTATTCTTATACAGCGACTTACTGCGCTACGCGTCGAACTTGAATCACCATACCAAGCAGAGGGTGATCAAGGTAATGAGTCTCTGTACTACGCATGCGACGTTTTTGGTCCATACGGTAGCTCTTTAGGAATTCTTCTACTTCAACTGTCGGAGAAATCTCAGTTAAGTTACCGACTTGAACGTTACTTTCTGCACCACTTACGGGTGAATCTAGCTCAATTTGTTGTTCTTGTAGAGTGACTTCACGAACGCTTGGTGCTTTTAAATCCAGTGTGGTTTCAGCGTATAGGTAGTGCTGCACGTAGATTTGTAGTTTGCCGTCTAACTCGTAAAGCGGTTTATCGATGGTCTCTTCTTGGAAGCCATCAGCACCTGTTGTTGTAGTTGTTGTCGTAGTAACGGCTCCTTTTTCTGAGCCGTCGGCATTAAAATCTTTAGAGAAGTCTTTACCTGCTTGAATGTGGAAGACAGGCGCTGAGCTCTTACCTTGATCACCTTGACGCCAAGCTGTATGCATTAGAACTTCAAAGCCAGCGTGTTTACGTAGCTTATCTTTTTGAGGCGTTAGCTTGTATTCCGAGTAAGGAAGCATCTGGACGCCTTTCTTTGCTCGGTATTGGGTGTCTTGAAATGAACCCACGCGCTCAAGTGAAATCTTAGGCTGTGTGTTTGGCCAAGATTCATTCACTTTTTCTGCATCAACTGCGCGCTTAAAAATGATCACTTCTATATCAAATTGTCTCTGCGCCAAACTTGGCAATGAGACGAACAATAGTAGCAGTGGGATCAGTCTTTTCATTTTTACTCCGTCTTCCAGCCGATCTATCGGCTGGATAATTTATATGTGCAAGTGGATTGAGTCTTAAGCTGATGGCAGCAAGTTTTGCCTGAATTCGCCCAATAAATCACTAACAAATTGAATTCGTTTCCGTCTGTCGACCAATGGTATCGTAAACTTGAACTTTGTTGGTCCTTCCATTGAAAACTTTTGCGGTTGAGATTGCAATAGTTTAACAAGGTAGGCTGGGTTTATGTCAGCATCTGGGTAGAATTCTAAGAATCCGCCCTTGTCGTGAGCTTCAATTTTCTTCGCTTTAATTGACGCAGCCGCTAATTTTAGCTCAGAAACTGATAATAAGTTCTTGGTTGCATCAGGAAGACTACCAAAGCGGTCGATCAGCTCAACTTTCAGCTCTGCCAGTTCATCCGTGTCACTGACGCTCGCAATACGTTTGTAGGTCGATAATCGAGTATTGATGTCTGGAATATAGTCGTCTGGTAATAGCGCAGGCAGACGCATTTCAATTTCAGTTTGCTCACGCAATAGGTCATCAAGAGATGGCTCTCGGCCTTCTTTTAGTGCCTCAACTGCTTGTTCAAGCATTTCCATGTAAAGGGTAAAACCAACCGATTGGATTTGGCCACTTTGTTCATCACCTAACAACTCACCCGCGCCACGAATTTCTAAATCATGGGTTGCTAAGGTAAAGCCCGCACCGAGATCTTCCAAAGAGGCAATCGCGTCTAAACGCTTGATCGCATCTTTAGTCATTGCCTTCGGGTGTGGCGTCAGCATGTACGCGTAAGCTTGATGGTGTGAACGACCCACACGACCACGTAATTGGTGCAATTGTGCTAAACCGAGGTTATCGGCTCTGTCCATCAAGATAGTGTTCGCCGTAGGAACGTCGATACCTGTTTCGATGATGGTGGTACATACCAACAAGTTAAAGCGCTGGTGGTAGAAGTCATTCATGATGCGTTCTAGTTCGCGTTCACGCATTTGACCATGAGCCACCGTTACTCGAGCCTCTGGAATCAGTTTTTGCAGTGATTCCGCCGTTTTCTCAATGGTGTCAACTTGGTTATGCAGGAAGTAAACCTGACCACCACGCATGATCTCACGGAGTACCGCTTCTCTGACCATGGCATCGTCACTTTCGCGAACGAAGGTTTTTATTGCTAAGCGTCGTGCTGGTGGTGTTGCGATGATCGACAGATCACGCATGCCGCTCATAGCCATGTTCAACGTACGCGGAATCGGTGTTGCGGTTAGCGTTAGGATATCGACATCCGCGCGCATTGCTTTCACTTTTTCTTTCTGTCTAACACCAAATCGGTGCTCCTCATCGACAACCAATAAGCCAAGATCTTTAAACTTAATGTCGCTAGAAAGTAGCTTATGGGTACCGACCAAGATATCGACCTTGCCGTCGGTGACATCTTGCATAATTAACTTCTGCTCTTTGGCGGATTTGAATCGAGACAGAACTTCGACACGAATCGGAAGGTTCGCAAAACGGTCTCGGAAGTTTTCAAAGTGTTGCTGAGCAAGCAGGGTGGTTGGTACTAACACCGCTACTTGTTTGCTGTTGTCGGTACACACAAACGCCGCGCGCATTGCGACTTCTGTTTTACCAAAACCAACATCACCACATACCAAGCGATCCATGGCTTTAGCTTGGCACATGTCAGACATCACCGCGTTGATAGCCATGGCTTGGTCGTCAGTTTCTTCAAATGGAAATCCAGACTTGAAGGTCGCGTATTGATCGCGGTCGAGTACAAATTTGTAGCCAGGTTTTAGCTCACGCTTGGCGTATACATCAAGCAATTCCGCTGCAACATCACGTACTTTTTCAGCCGCTCGTTTACGAGCTTTCTGCCATGCTTCACCGCCAAGCTTATGCAACGGCGCAGAATCTTCAGCACCACCAGAGTAGCGTCCAATTAAGTTTAAAGAAGCAACAGGCACGTATAACTTGGCATCGTTTTGATACTCAAGCGTTACGTATTCGGTTTTCATGCCGCCGGCTTCGAGCGTTTGCAGGCCGATATAGCGACCAATACCGTGGTCAATGTGAACAACAGGCTGACCCGGTTTAAGTTCAGCTAGGTGACGGATTACTGTGTCGCTGTTAACGCTTTTCTTATCTTTCTTGCGACGTTGAATAACGCGATCGCCCAACAGGTCGCTTTCACAAATAAGGGCTATATTTTGTGCTTCATGGATAAAGCCATGCTCAGCTGAGCCTAATATCAGGCTGAACTTATCTTTAGCTTTAATTGCCGCGTCGAGGTTTTTAACCTCACTTGGTCTTACCTTGATGCCTCTAAGCAATTCACTAAGTGCTTCACGACGACCTTCAGATTCTACAGAAAAGACGACTTTGCCATCGAAGGCCTCGGTGAATTTTCTTAGATTAGCGAGAGGTTCTTTATTCTGATGTTGAACACTAAGATCAGGCAGAGACGCAACCGGTAAATTGACACGCCCAGCTTTCTCTTCAATCGAGTCTAAGCTCAGGTTGACCTGAGGCTTCTGTTTGAAGTGTGCGAATAGTTCGTCTTTCTTTAGCCAAAGTTGTTCTGGTGTTAGCAGAGGGCGTAATGGGTCAACACCCCGTTGCTCGTATCGGTGAGCAACGTCGGTAAGGAAAGAATCAACGGCGGTTTCTACGTCACCAAGAATTAAGATTTGTGCTTCATCCGCAACATAGTCGAATAAGGTTTCGGTATGTTCGAAAAACAGCGGCTGCCAATATTCTATACCAGCAGGCCAAGTGCCTTTAGAAACCTGCATATAGATAGATTCTGGTTCACGGCGCGCATCGAATTGCTGACGCCAGCGAATACGGAAATCTTCGATTGCGCTTTCTGAGGTTGGAAACTCATGAGCAGGCAGCAATCGAATCTCAGATATGTCTTCGATAGAGCGTTGATTCTCAGGATCAAACGTTCTAATTGTATCGATCTCGTCATCGAAAAAGTCGATACGATAGGGATCTTTGCTACCCATAGGGAATAGGTCAAGAATAGAACCACGGCTAGCATATTCACCCGGGCCAAATACTTGATCAACATAACGGTAGCCAGATTTTTCAAGCTGAAGGCGCAGTTTTTCTAACGAGTACAGATCGCCCATTTTCACCATTAGAGTGTGCTGTAACAAAAAGTCGCGAGGTGACTGACGTTGCAATAGTGTACTGATCGGTACGATTGTGATGCCGTCTTTTAGAGTCGGCAGTGCATAAAGACGCGCGATCCTATCTGAAATGATCTCTTGGTGCGGCGAGAAGTTGTCGTATGGCAACGTTTCCCAATCGGGGAATAATGCAACTTCATGGGCTGTAAACTGTTCAATTTCAGATTGAAGTTTCAGCGCGATTTGTGGGTCCGTTACAGCCAGTACGGTATGGCTGTTATGCTGCTCCGCAAGTTTAGCGATAGCAAGCGCGAGAGATGAACCAACTAGGTTACCGATGTGTTTTTTATCACCAGCGCCTTTGAGTTTAGGTAGTGTGAAAATGGATTGTTTTGTCATGTCTATTTACTTGTTATCTCGTTCTAAAGAGCGTTGACGTAAGAGCTTTTGTTGTTGATGAAGGGCTGCCTTGATTAACAAATCTTGGTCAGTATCACGAAGATGAGCATATTTAAATTTGATTTCGAAGCCTGAATCTTTAGGCTCGCTAGCGAAAACTTCCGCATAGCAATAAATAGCAGCGGCAGGGTGCTCGATAAAAAGCTTGGCTTTTACTAAGCGGCCCAGCTCTATGTCTGTTTTTGAAAAACAGGAAAATTGACTCGCACCAAATGAGTAGGTGTGGGTACGAAATTGCTCATCATCTTGTTGCGACAACATAAAGCTCAACAAGAGGTTTAATTTAGAGTTTTGTGCATCCAATAAACTAATGACATTCTTCAAGTCGCTGTTTTTCAGTTCGTTGCGAGCACTGTCGGCCAATAGATCCAATTGGCTAAATTCACTTGCCACAACAAACGGGGCAGGGATCTCGGATTCAAATTGAATTTGAGAGGGTAAAGTGAAGTTACTTTCCATTGGTTCTATATTAGCGGTAAGGCTGTGGTGAACGGTGAAAAACTCTTGTTCTGTCATGCGTTAGTTCCTTGAAGTGATCTATTGATTATCGCTATGTGGCCGCAGTAATCAAGGTCAGTTAATTGAAAGTCTCAAATAGTTGTTTGAAATCTCGCAATTTAACAAGGTTCTGTTTTTCAAGCCTAACTAATTGAGTTAATTCACTCTATATTTTCAATTACCCCCTACACAGTAACAACAATACCCGTTACATTAACCCGCATCCCTTTTTGATGGTTCAAAGTATGTTTCATCCTATTTCAATGTTTGTTGGCCTGCGTTATTTGAAAGGCCGTTCAGGTGATCGCTTTAGCCGTTTTGTTTCTTACATGTCGACGGCAGGCATCACCATTGGCGTACTGTCTTTGATTACTGTTTTATCGGTAATGAATGGATTCGAAGCGCAGTTAAAAGACCGAATTCTTGGTGTTCTTCCTCAAGCTGTGGTTTATGAGCACGGAGGAACAACCTCTCTTTCTGAACAAGCCCCAAGCTTTGCAGAACAAATGTCTCTTAATGGTCACGTTGAACCGATTGTGCGTAGTGAGGCAGTGATTCAAAGTCCGGCTCAACTGTCTGCAGGCCTATTGATTGGCATCGAACCTAATTCGGACGACCCACTTCAAAACCACTTAATTGCGGGCAGATTGTCTTCACTGAAAGCAGGGCAATATCAGTTGTTTCTCGGTCATACTTTGGCGAGAAACTTGAAAGTATCAATGGGTGACAAAGTTCGTTTAATGGTGACCAGTGCTAGTCAATACACACCTCTAGGACGTATTCCAAGCCAACGAAACTTCACAGTAGCGGGTATCTTCAATACGGGATCTGATATCGATGCTCAATTGATGGTGACAGATATCCAAGATGCCGGGCGTTTGATGCGTTACAAGTCTGACACGATTTCAGGTTGGCGACTGTTTTTTGATGACCCATTTGAAGTGGCAGAATTATCAAACCAGCCTCTGCCTGAAGGTTGGGTATGGAGCGACTGGCGTGACCAACGCGGTGAGCTATTTCAAGCCGTTCGCATGGAAAAAAACATGATGGGTTTGATGCTTGGGTTGATCATCGGTGTTGCTGCTTTCAATATTATCTCAGCGTTGATTATGGTAGTGATGGAGAAGCAATCTGAGGTTGCGATTCTTAAAACCCAAGGCATGACCGATGGTCAAGTTATGGGGATCTTCATGGTCCAAGGAGCAAGTAGCGGCGTGATTGGTGCTTTATCTGGTGGCGTATTAGGCATTATTTTAGCCATGAATCTCAATACTATTTTAGAAGCGATGGGCGTTGCTCTGTTCTCGTTTGGTGGGCAACTGCCAATTTTAATTAACCCAATTCAAATCGCCGTTGTTGTGGTTCTGGCTATTGCACTTAGCTTGATTGCCACTGTGTTCCCTTCTTATCGTGCATCGTCTGTGAAACCTGCTGAGGCCCTTCGTTATGAGTAATTTTCTTCAATGTAATGATATCCGTAAAACGTACCGTGAAGGCTCGTTAGATACAGAGGTGCTCAAGGGAGTCAGCTTCGAAATCGATAAAGGTGAGCTGGTTGCAATCATTGGTACCTCTGGTTCTGGTAAAAGTACCTTACTTCATATCTTAGGTGCTCTAGATGATGCTTCAGCGGGAAGTGTGAGCTTTCTCGACCAAGATTTAGCGTCTTTGAGCTCGAATAAACAAGCGAAGCTTCGCAACCAACATCTTGGGTTTGTTTATCAATTTCATCATCTTCTTTCAGACTTTTCAGCGTTAGAAAACGTGGCGATGCCTTTGCTTATTGGTGGTGAAAAGCCAGCTAAAGCAAAAGAAGAAGCGCAACGCCTGTTGGATAAAGTTGGATTGAGTCATCGTGTTGACCACCGACCTTCAGAGCTTTCTGGTGGTGAGAGGCAGCGTGTGGCGATTGCTCGCGCGTTGGTTAACAAACCGGCGTTAGTGCTGGCCGATGAGCCAACCGGTAACCTTGACCACAACACGGCACTGTCTATTTATGACTTAATGCGTGAGTTGAACCGTGAATACGACACTGCCTTTTTGGTCGTCACTCATGATGGGGAACTTGCAGGCAAGATGGATCGTCAATTGCACATGCAAGACGGATTGTTGGTCAACGTAGAAAAAGAGGAGAGCTAAGTGTTTTCTTCTTTATCCTTATTGATTGGCGGCCGATTTAGCCGAGCAAAACAACGAGACAAGATGGTGTCGTTTATCTCTTTGTCATCGACGATTGGTATTGCAGTTGGTGTGGCTGTGATCATCATTGGCTTATCTGCCATGAATGGCTTTGAGCGTGAACTGCAGTCACGAGTGCTTTCTGTTATCCCACATGGTGAATTCGAGGGAGTGAATGAGCCAGTTACTCGCTGGGAGCATGTGATTGAGCAATCGGTGAAAAATGACAAAGTCGTCGCGGCTGCGCCTTATGTTAAAATTACTGCGCTTGCTGAAAAGGGCAAAGAGTTAAAAGCGATTGAAGTCAGAGGCGTTGATCCTCAACTTGAGAAGCAGGTATCTAGCCTTTCTAGTTTCATAGACAAACAAGCTTGGAGTGAATTTAAAGCGGGGCAACAACAGATCATTCTGGGTTCTGGTGTGGCGAATGTGCTTGGCGCGAAAGTCGGTGACTATCTGACTTTGATGATTCCCACAGTTAATGGTTCAGTGAAGGTGCAAGCACCGAAGCGTGTACGCGTTAAAGTGGTCGGTTTGTTGACGCTTAACGGTCAGATAGATCATAGCTTAGCTTTAATCCCTCTTGGTGATGCCCAAGTTTATGCCAACTTAGGTGAGGGTGTTACTGGGGTTTCTTTGAAAGTCACCGATGTTTTGAACGCGAACTCCATTGTGCGTGAAGTGGGTAATCAGCTTGATGTTTATGTCTACCTGCGCAGCTGGCAACAGAAGTTTGGTTTCTTATATCGTGATATTCAATTGGTTCGCACTATCATGTATCTAGTCATGGTATTGGTTATTGGCGTGGCTTGTTTCAACATTGTCTCAACGCTGATGATGGCAGTAAAAGACAGAGCCTCTGAGATCGCCATTTTAAGAACCATGGGCGCATCGGACGGTCTTGTGAAGCGTATCTTTGTTTGGCAGGGTGTATTTTCGGGCGTACTAGGAAGTTTAATTGGCAGTGCGATAGGTGTCTTAGTGGCACTCAATCTAACGACTATTATCAAAGGACTTGAAAAGCTGATCGACCATCAGTTCTTATCGGGCGACATCTACTTTGTCGACTTCTTGCCATCACAGCTCGACATGATGGATGTCGTTGTAGTTTCAGGTACGGCGATTGTTTTAAGTCTACTGGCTACATGGTATCCAGCATCACGAGCGGCGAAGTTAAATCCAGCCTCGGTGCTTAGCTCTAAATAGCGATTTGTTATTAATTGTATTAACTTTTAACAAAAAATAAGTCGCGCTTCGATAGATACAAAAAAAGGATCCCTGATGGGATCCTTTTTTATTGAATTCAAACTGCATTTTTTACGACTTTGGTTACATACCAATCTTGCACAGGCCTATGACTCGTCTGATTTTTACTGTTGTCCGTTTAAAATAACGAGTAGACGAGTATAGATTCAATACCTTGCTTGTCGTTTCTTCCAGCTTCTTACTACTGAGTAGCGCCATAAACCGCGAATACCAAAATAGCCAATCATCGCTGAAACCACGCCACAAATTAGACAACCTAATAGGAATGGAGGTCCTATCGTACTCATTTGCGCCAAGATGAAGTCCCATGACAGTTCGAAATGAAATGCTTGAGGTGGCACATGCATAACAAAAGCTCCGACTTTATAAGCAAAGTAGAAGAGCACTGGCATGGTGACTGGGTTGCTTATCCAAACGAGTGCAACAGCCAGTGGCAGATTTACACCACATGCAACAGCAAGGCCTGCGGACATAATCATTTGACTTGGTAGAGGGACAAACGCCATGAATAACCCAACAGCGAACGCACCAGCCGCAGAGCGACGATTAAGGCACCATAGATTGGGGTTGTACAAAACATTGCCAAAAACTTTCAATGCTTTCTGACGCTTGATGAGCTCATGGTCAGGCATAAATCGTTTGATAAACTTTCTTGGCATAGGAGGAAGCTACTCTCTTGTTTAACACTTGGTTCTTGATTTCATTCGCTGCGACAGTTGTGTCAGCCAGCTTTTGGCCTGTGATGCCACATTGGGTTTGGGCACCATTGATGCTGTTATTACTTCTAGCATCAACAAAGTATAGCGTTTTCCGGAGTGGAAGAGGTTCAGTAACAGCATTGATACTGGTTATCTGCCTAGGAAATATGATTGAAATGCAGACAAGTCGATTATTTCAATCAGGGCAGAATACTACCATAAATGCGTCAGTTGTTAGCCTTTTTAGTGAAAATAGCCATGGTTTTGAAAGTGTAATAGTAGCTAGATCAATTGGCGGTGAAAAAATAATCTTTCCTCAATTGATAAAACTGAGACTATTTACACCTTTCAAGTTAACGCTTGGAGACAGTGTCTACTTATCAACTTCAATAAAACCCGTTTTGGGCAAATTAAATGAAGTGGGCTTTGATTTGGAAAAGCACCTGTTTAGTGCAGGCATTGTTGCTAACGCAACTTACAGGGCTGACACTAAGTATAGAATTCACTCTAGTACGAATTTGCGTTCTCTGTGGTTCGAAAGCAGCCTAAAAAGGCTAAGTCGGCTGGTGAATGCCGACCTCATTATTGCTTTGAGTTTTGGTTATCGTGACCTTATAGACACTCAGCGATGGGATTTGCTCAAAAGTAGTGGCCTTATTCACTTGATGGCTATTTCGGGGCTGCATATTGGTATCGCCTTTGGAATAGGTTATCAATTGGGGAAGTTAGTCAGATTGCTATCACCTAGACTCCTTTGGTTACCGACATTATTTGGGCTAGGGTTGGCGTATTTCTACAGTTGGTTTGCAGGGTTTACGTTACCGACATTAAGAGCGCTAGTGATGTGTGTTATCGCGAGCTATTTCTTGTGGCGAGGTCAAAATATCAGCTTGATTCGATATGTGGTCTTGAGTCTTTGTGTCGTGTTGTTAATTTGGCCATTTTCGGTACTTTCGAGTAGCTTCTGGCTCTCATTTGGAGCGTTAGCAGCCGTTCTTTATATTGCTTCTAATACTCATCTTTCTTCTTACAAAAGCCCTCTAGTCACAAAACTCTTCAAGCTATTCAAAATCCAGTTAATGCTGACGTTGTTACTGGCTCCTTTTTCAATGCTGTTCTTTCAGGGGGTTAGTTTGGTCTCGGTGTTATACAACTTTTTTTTGCTACCTTGGATTTCGATAGTGACGATTCCTTTGTTGTTCTTAGCGATGTTTATCAGCTTAATATTTGAATCCATCTGGGCAGAGAACAATATCGTTGGTTATTTGTGGACTCTGGTGGATTTATCGCTTACGCCCGTTGTTTTGGCTCTGCCTTTCTCTGAACGCTTTTGGATCACGGTTGATGATGAACTCGCTGCCTTGTTTGTGTTTTTCATTTTTCTATTGGGTCTTTTACGTCATTACTTCCATCGCAAAATGCTGTTTTTCGCTAGTGCTGTATTTGTTTTGTGGTGGGAATTTGGCAAGTTGAAACAAGACGTATTGAGAGTCGATATCTTGGATGTTGGACATGGTTTGTCGGTTGTTCTTCAAAAAAATAACCGGATTGTTGTTTATGATCTTGGTAATGCTTGGCCGGGCGGGTCTGTGGTTGAGTCGCTATTGATACCTACGATAGAAAGAAGGGGAATAAAGGAACTTGATGGGGTGATTGTCAGTCATTTCGATTCTGACCATGCAGGTGGATATCAGGCATTGCTTTCTCACTATAACCCTAAATGGATACGCGCTAGCCAAAGACTTAAACCGCCAGTCTCACTCAATAGTCCGTCTACGTTTAATGATCAAGCTTGTGTGATTGGAGAGTCTTGGTACTGGCAAGATGTCGAATTTGAGGTCTTGTGGCCCCCTCAAAGTGTTGAGAGAGCATATAACCCTCATTCATGTGTTGTCCGCATCTATGAGCCAAGCACTGAGCTTTCGATGCTTCTTACCGGAGATATTGAATTAGTCAGTGAGTGGTTACTTGCACGCGAAGCTACGCGACTCAAAAGTGATGTAATGTTGGTTCCTCATCATGGTAGCTCAACCTCTTCTATTGCTCGATTTATCGAGGCTGTTTCTTCACAGTTGGCTATCGCTTCATTGTCTAAAGGAAACCAGTGGGGTATGCCAAGCCAGTCTGTAGTAGAACGTTATCGAGAAGCCGGAAGTACGTGGCTAGATACGGGTGAAAGCGGGCAAATAACCATCACTACCAGTAAGGAAGGTTGGAAATATCATACGATTAGAGAACATCAGGGGAGGCAGTGGTATAGGCAGATGCTTCGTAAGGGAGTAGAATAGATAGATTATTGTGAGAAAATTAAGCGATTCTATGTCAACAGAAACAGATGAAACCACTTGGGTCACATTTAAAAGACTTTGGACTTATATTCGACTGTATAAGGCAGGCCTTGGTGTTGCGGTAATTGCGCTTATTATAAATGCCGTCTCTGATACCTATATGATTTCTTTACTAAAGCCTTTACTTGATGAAGGCTTTGGTAACGCTGAGTCTGATTTTTTACGCACTCTCCCTATTATTATCTTTGCCATGATGTTCATCCGTGGTGTGAGTGGCTTCGTCTCAACCTACTGCTTGAGTTGGGTCTCTGGCAACGTGGTGATGGAGATTCGTCGTAAAATATTCAGTCACTTTATGCACATGCCGGTATCTTTCTTTGATAAAGAGCAAACTGGTGCATTACTCTCTCGCATTACTTACGATTCAGAACAAGTTTCTGCAGCAACCAGTAAGGCTTTGGTCAGTATTGTGCGTGAAGGTGCTAGCATCATTGGCTTGTTGACGCTGATGTTCTGGAATAGCTGGCAGTTGTCTTTGGTGCTATTTGCTGTCGCCCCTTTTGTTGCGTGGGCAATCAGTATCGTATCTAAGCGATTCAGAAAAATCTCTAAAAACATGCAAACCAGCATGGGTCATGTTGCTTCTTCGGCAGAACAAATGCTGAAAGGCCATAAGGTGGTGCTAACTTACGGTGGTCAAGACTTAGAAAGAGGTCGTTTTGATACTGTCAGTAATCAGATGCGCCAACAGAGCATGAAGTTGGTAACGGCTCAAGCGGCTGCAAACCCGATTATTCAGATGATTGCCTCTATCGCGATTGTTGTTGTTCTTTATCTCGCCAGTGTTGAATCGATTAAAGCAGAGCTAACGGCAGGTACATTTACGGTTGTATTCTCGGCCATGTTTGGCTTACTACGTCCACTAAAAGCGTTAACCAATGTAACGTCGGAATTCCAACGAGGTATGGCGGCGAGTACCACTCTATTTGGTTTAATGGACTTAGATACTGAGCAAAACAAGGGTACGCTGAAACCTGAAACCGTAAATGGTGAAGTTGCGGTAAAAGATGTGACATTTACTTACCAAGGTGCTGAGAAACCAGCGCTTGATAAGGTCAGTTTTAATATACCGAAAGGTAAAACTGTTGCCCTTGTTGGTCGTTCAGGTTCAGGTAAGAGTACGATTGCTAATCTGTTTACTCGTTTTTATGACGTGGATTCTGGTTCTATCGAACTGGATGGACACGATATTCGTGATTACGAATTGAGAAATCTACGTGAGCACTTTGCGCTTGTTTCTCAAAATGTACACCTGTTTAACGATACGGTAGCCAACAACATTGCTTACGCAGCAGAAGCTAAATATTCTCGCGAACAAATCGAACACGCGGCTAAGCTTGCTCATGCTACTGAATTTATCGAAGGCATGGAAAACGGCATTGATACGATTGTTGGTGAGAATGGGGCAAGTCTATCTGGCGGCCAAAGGCAACGTATCGCTATTGCAAGAGCGTTGTTAAGAGAGGCACCAGTGTTGATTCTTGATGAAGCCACATCGGCATTAGATACGGAATCTGAACGAGCGATTCAGTCTGCACTTGAAGAGCTGCAAAAAGACAAAACGGTATTGGTTATTGCTCACCGATTGTCGACCATCGAACAGGCTGATGAGATCTTAGTGGTTGATGATGGTCGTATTGTAGAAAGAGGTGCACACGCGGAGCTAATCGCGCATGATGGCGCTTATGCACAACTCCACCGAATTCAGTTCAGCGGATAAGATTAGGTCTTTGTTGTGATCGAAAAGATTTGGTTTAACAATCATCCGTTAAAATACCTTCTTTGGCCGCTGCTGTGGCCATTGAGTCTGCTTTTCAAAATGATCAGCGGTCAAAGACGTGACGCCTATCTATCCGGTAAAAAAGAGACCTATCGTCCACCTATGCCTGTGATTGTTGTTGGTAACATAACAGCTGGAGGCAATGGAAAAACGCCTGTCGTGATTTGGTTAGTTGAAATGCTTCAAGCTCATGGTTTTAAGCCCGGAGTCGTTTCTCGAGGCTACGGAGCGAAAGCACCAAGCTACCCATTAGTGTTGGACGAAAATACACCAGCTGAGCATTCAGGTGATGAGCCTCGTTTGATTCGCAAACGGACTGGTGCGCCTGTCGCGGTCGATCCTGTACGAGCAAATGCGGTGAAGGCTTTACTGAAAGAAGGCGTTGATGTCATTATTACTGATGATGGTCTTCAGCATTATGCCCTTGAACGCGATATTGAGTTTGCCGTTATTGACGGTGTTAGACGCTTTGGTAATGAGAGTCTTATTCCTTTGGGTCCATTGAGAGAACCTGTATCTCGTTTGGATAGTGTGGATTTTTTGGTCAACAATGGTGGTAAAGCACAAGGGCGAGAGTTCTCAATGTCTTTGCTACCGAGCAAAGCAGTTAACCTAAAGACTGGCCAGAAAGTGTCGGTAACAGATTTGCAGAAGCTCGTGGCCTTTGCTGGTATTGGTCATCCGCCACGCTTTTTTAAAACATTGGAAGATCTTGATGGTGATGTGATTTTTACACAAGGCTTTGCCGACCATCAAGATTTTGATAAAGATGAACTTCATGCCTTAGCAAACAAAGGTATGAATATGATTATGACAGAAAAAGACGCTGTAAAATGCGAAGAATATGCTCAAGATAACTGGTGGTATCTTCCTGTTTCCACGCAGTTTGATGAATATTCGCAACAGCAAATTTTAAAAAGAATAAAAGAGGTTATGGAATACTATGGATCACCGTCTACTTGAGATCGTTGCTTGCCCTGTATGCAAAGGTAAACTAACTTTTGACAAGGATAAGCAAGAGCTTGTTTGTAAAATTGACCGCCTTGCTTACCCAATTAAAGAGGGTATTCCTGTTCTCTTAGAACCTGAAGCTCGCACTGTTTCAATGGACGAGGGTAAGTAATGTCTTATACGGTTGTTATACCTGCAAGATACCAATCGAGCCGCCTACCAGGTAAGCCTCTTGCTGATATTGGTGGAAAGCCGATGATTCAATGGGTATATGAGCAATCAATGAAGGCGGGTGCAGATAAGGTTATTATCGCGACCGACGACGCTCGAGTTGAAAAAGCGGCTAAAGCATTTGGCGCGACCGTTTGTATGACATCACCGAATCATGAGTCCGGTACCGAACGTCTAGCTGAAGTGATTAAAGCGATGAACATTCCTGATGACCATATTATCGTGAATGTTCAGGGGGACGAGCCACTTATTCCGCCTTCAATCATTAATCAGGTGGCAAATAACCTCGCGAACAGCACAGCACCAATGGCAACATTGGGTGTGGAAATCACTCATGCTGATGAAGTGTTTAATCCTAATGCTGTTAAAGTTGTGACCGATAAAGACGGCTACGCTCTGTATTTTAGTCGTGCAACGATCCCTTGGGATCGTGATGCTTACGCTAACAACGGTACTGCCGCTGAGTCTCCTTTACTGCGTCACATTGGCATCTACGCTTACCGAGCTGGTTTTATTAATACTTACATTAATTGGGAACCGAGCACTTTAGAACGTATTGAGTGTTTAGAGCAGTTACGAGTGTTGTGGTATGGTGAAAAAATCCATGTAGACGTCGCTATGGAAGCTCCTGCTGCAGGCGTTGATACTCCAGAAGACTTAGAAGCGGTTCGTGCCATTATTGGCTAAGCTTGTCTCAGTTACCTCTACAAGATCTTTAAGCCTCGTTTATTATGAGGCTTTTTTGTGTCTATAAAAGCAGGTGAGAGTCTTATTGACTTAAGATGATTGATATTGAGTCGGTTGCATTCATCTATGTATCACCAAGTTTGAATTATCTGAGATTTACCTCGCTCGAGTTTCAATTTTTCTTTATAATATGCCGCCTATAAAGTAGTGGCTAATCGCTAGTACAGAATAAAACTTACGACAAAACGTGGAGTAAAAGATGCCTTCTCAAAGCCCAGTGATTACGGTTGATGGACCAAGTGGTGCAGGTAAAGGTACCCTGTGTATGTTGCTAGCAGATAAGCTAGGTTTTCATCTTCTAGACTCAGGAGCGATCTATCGCGTACTGGCTTTAGCAGCAATTCACCACGGTGTTGATACTGAATCAGAAGATGCTTTAGTACTGCTTGCTACCCACTTGGACGTTCAGTTTATTGCTGAAGGCGACTTAGTTAAAGTTATCCTTGAGGGTGAAGATGTGTCTAGTGAACTTCGTAAAGAAGAAACAGGCATGGCGGCTTCGAAAGTTGCAGCTTTACCTCGTGTTCGTGAAGCACTACTTCGTCGTCAACGCGCATTCAGCACAGCTCCAGGTTTAGTTGCTGACGGCCGTGATATGGGAACGGTTGTGTTTCCTGAAGCTGAAGCAAAAATATTTTTAGATGCAAGTGCTGAAGAGCGTGCGAGCCGCCGCCTTAAACAGTTGCAACAGAAGGGGTTAGATGTTAAATTTGACGACCTTTTGAGCGAGATCCAAGAGCGAGACGACAGAGATCGTAATCGCCCAGTGGCGCCACTTCGCCCTGCAGAGGATGCTCTAGTGCTTGATTCCACCTCAATGAATATTGAGCAGGTAGTAGAAAAAGCACTACACTATATTGAATCGAAACTGGCTGGGTAATTTCGCCGAGCTAGTACGAGCGTTGGTCGCAAGGATGATGACCGGCGAATTTATCAACCCCATGCGGTAGGATACCCATGGACGTTTAATTATTGAAGATTAAATAATGACTGAATCTTTTGCTCAACTCTTTGAAGAGTTTCTATCTGAAACTGAATTCCAACAAGGCAGCATCGTTAAAGGTACTGTAGTAGCTATTGAGAACGGTTTCGTTCTTGTAGATGCTGGTCTTAAGTCTGAATCTGCTATCCCTGCTGAACAATTCAAGAACGCTGCTGGCGAACTTGAAGTTGAAGTTGGTGCTGAAGTAGACGTAGCTCTAGACGCTGTTGAAGATGGTTTCGGTGAGACTCAACTTTCTCGTGAGAAAGCTAAGCGTCATGAAGCTTGGATCGTACTTGAGAAAGCTTGCGAAGAAGCTGAAACTGTTGTTGGTATCATCAACGGTAAAGTTAAAGGCGGTTTCACTGTTGAACTTAACGGTATCCGTGCTTTCCTTCCAGGTTCTCTAGTAGACGTACGTCCTATCCGTGACACTGCTCACCTAGAAAACAAAGAGCTAGAGTTCAAAGTAATCAAGCTAGACCAGAAGCGTAACAACGTTGTTGTTTCTCGTCGTGCTGTTATCGAATCTGAAAACAGTGTTGAGCGTGACGAACTTCTTGAAACTCTACAAGAAGGTACTGAAGTTAAAGGTATCGTTAAGAACCTTACTGACTACGGTGCATTCGTTGATCTTGGCGGTGTTGACGGTCTTCTACATATCACAGATATGGCTTGGAAGCGTGTTAAGCACCCATCAGAGATCGTTAACGTTGGTGACGAAATCCTAGTTAAAGTTCTTAAGTTCGATCGTGAGCGCACTCGTGTTTCACTAGGTCTTAAGCAACTAGGCGAAGATCCATGGGTAGCAATCGCTAAGCGTTACCCTGAAGGTCACAAACTTTCTGGTCGTGTTACAAACCTAACTGACTACGGCTGCTTCGTTGAAATCGAAGAAGGCGTTGAAGGTCTAGTACACGTTTCTGAAATGGATTGGACTAACAAGAACATCCACCCTTCTAAAGTTGTTAATGTTGGCGACGAAGTTGAGGTTATGGTTCTTGATATCGACGAAGAACGTCGTCGTATCTCTCTAGGTCTGAAACAGTGTAAAGCTAACCCATGGCAGTCATTTGCAGAAATGCAAGCTAAGGGCGACAAAGTTACTGGTAAGATCAAGTCTATCACTGACTTTGGTATCTTCATCGGTCTAGAAGGCGGTATCGACGGTCTAGTACACCTATCTGACATTTCTTGGAACGCTGCCGGCGAAGAAGCTGTACGTGAATACAAGAAAGGCGACGAAATCTCTGCTGTTGTTCTAGCAGTAGATGCAGAGCGTGAGCGTATTTCTCTTGGCGTTAAGCAAATGGAAAACGACCCGTTCAATGCATACGTTGCTGATAACAAGAAAGGTGTTCTTGTAAACGGTACTGTTACTGCAGTTGACGCGAAAGGCGCTACTATCGAGCTAATCGAAGGCGTTGAAGGTTACATCCGCGCTTCTGAAGTTTCTCGCGACCGTATCGAAGATGCATCTCTAATCCTAAGCGTTGGCGACAGCGTTGAAGCGAAGTTCACTGGTGTAGACCGTAAGAACCGCGTAATCAACCTATCTATCAAAGCTAAAGATGAAGCTGATGAGCAAGAAGCAATGGCTTCACTGAACAAGTCTGAAGACGGCGGGTTCGGTAACGCAATGGCAGACGCATTCAAAGCTGCTAAAGGCGAATAATTTAATTTTTCGCTAAGAAAGGAGCCGTAAGGCTCCTTTTTTTTTGCTTATTTTTCCGATAGGTCTATAATTTCTAAAAAGAAAACCAACGAGGGTAACTATGACTAAGTCTGAATTGATTGAAAGACTGTGCGCTGAGCAAACGCATCTTTCTGCAAAAGAAATTGAAGACGCTGTAAAAGACATTTTAGAGCACATGGCTTCAACACTAGAAAGTGGTGATCGAATCGAAATTCGCGGCTTTGGCAGTTTTTCTCTGCACTTCCGTGAACCTCGTGTTGGACGTAACCCTAAAACTGGTGACAAGGTTGAGTTGGAAGGCAAATACGTTCCTCACTTTAAACCAGGTAAAGAGCTACGCGAGCGAGTAAACTCAGGGCTGTAGACTACTTATCGGAATTAAGAAAAGCGGCATACATTGTAGTATGCCGCTTTTTTATGACCATAATATGGTGGTCTGATTAGTAATTTTCCTGCATAATCGTACAGCTAACTAACCAATGAGTGATGAACTATGAAAATTATAAAAATAGTCGCCGTTATCGCACTTTTCCTAATTGCACTGGCCTTAGGCTCTCAAAACCAAACGACTGTGAACTTTAACTATCTGCTAGCGCAAGGTGACTTCCACCTATCAAGCCTACTGGGTGTTGTGTTTGTTTCAGGCTTTGCTCTTGCTTGGTTAGTCTTCGGCAATATGCACATGCGATCTCAACTTAAAATTCATCGCTTGAATAAACAACTCAATAAGCAATCAAAGCAGGTAGCTGCTGATACCAAAGCTTAAAGGTCTTATTTGATGTTAGAGTTACTGTTCTTACTTTTACCTATTGCAGCCGCTTACGGTTGGTATATGGGGAATCGTAATGCTCAGCAAGAAAAGCAAAAACAATCACACCAGATCTCCCGTCAATATGTGACGGGTTTGAACCTATTACTGTCCGATCAATCTGACAAAGCAGTCGATCACTTTATTGAACTGCTTCAAGTCGACAATGAAACCATTGATACGCATTTAGCTTTGGGTAACTTGTTCCGCTCAAGGGGCGAAGTCGACCGCGCTATTCGTATTCACCAAAACCTTATCTCTCGCTCGGGACTTACTCTCGATCAGAAAAACCTCGCCTTACAGCAATTAGCGAAAGACTATATGGTCTCTGGCTTTCTTGACCGCGCCGAAAAAATCTTCGAACAGCTTGTAGAAGAACCTGATCATAAAGAGGGCGCTTTACAACAACTTGTTGCGATTTATCAGCAAACTCGTGAGTGGAACAAGGCTATTCATTACGGAAATATCCTCGTTAAACTGGGTAAGAAAAAGATGAAGATGCGTGCCACGGTCGCGCATTTTTGGTGTGAGCTTGCGATGCAAGAACAAGCCGATGGCAATCGTTCGAAAGCTCTACAGCATTTTAAGAAAGCACTTTCTGAAGACCCGAAATGTGTTCGTGCCAGTATTGCTTTAGGTAAATTCCATTTAGCAAACGAAGATTATCAAAAGACAATCACTTGTTTAGAATCCGTTCTCGAACAAGATATCGATTTTATCAGTGAGGTGTTACCAACCCTTGCTGAGTGTTACCACAAGCTTGGACAAGAAGCTCAACTTGTCGAGTTCCTGAAAGCCTGTATTCAGAAGAAGGCTGGTGTATCCGCTGAATTGATGCTCGCTCAATTAGTTGCTCACCATGAAGATGTTGGCTCTGCCCAAGAATTACTGACGAAGCAATTGGTTAAAAACCCAACCATGAAGGGTTTTTATCGATTAATTGATTACCACCTAGCAGAAGCTGAAGAAGGTCGAGCAAAAGAAAGCTTAACCACACTTCAGTCCATGGTTGGCGAACAGTTGAAGGTTAAGCCTCACTACCGTTGTCGTCAGTGTGGCTTCTCTACACATTCAATGTATTGGCACTGTCCATCATGTAAAGGATGGGGAACGATCAAGCCTATTCGTGGGCTGGATGGTGAATAGATTTATGGTCCTTGATAGACCAAATTATTAATTGCAGCTTTCGGGCTGCATTTTTATGGCTGTTATTTGTCGCTATTATTTATATTGATTATTTAAAGTTTATAGTGATTATTTAAAGAAAGTTAACTGCGTTAGGAGATGAAATGAACGACCAAAAAATCATTGTAGCATTGGATTATGATAACCAAGCGGATGCGTTAGCCTTCGTCGATCGTATTGATCCAGCATCTTGTCGCCTAAAAGTTGGCAAAGAGATGTTTACCCTGTTTGGCCCTGAATTTGTTCGTGAATTGCATAAACGTGGTTTCTCAGTCTTCTTAGACCTTAAGTTCCACGACATCCCGAACACATGTTCAAAAGCAGTACGCGCTGCTGCTGAGCTAGGTGTGTGGATGGTTAACGTACACGCAAGTGGAGGTGAGCGCATGATGACCGCTTCTCGCGAAATCTTAGAACCGTATGGTAAAGATCGTCCGCTATTAATTGGTGTGACAGTACTAACCAGTATGGAGCAGTCTGACTTAGCGGGTATTGGTTTAGATCTTGAGCCACAACAGCAAGTTATGCGCTTGGCGTCTCTAACTAAAAACTCTGGTTTGGACGGTGTTGTATGCTCAGCACAAGAGGCTTCTTTACTTAAAGGTGCACTTGGCCAAGAGTTTAAGTTAGTGACTCCAGGTATCCGTCCTGTAGGTGCTGATGTCGGTGACCAGAAGCGTATTATGACGCCTTCTAAAGCGATTGAAGCCGGTTCAGACTACTTAGTTATCGGCCGTCCAATTACTCAAGCTGTTGACCCTGCAACTGTTCTCGCTGAGATCAACGGCACGCTAGTTTAAGCTTACGTTAAGGTAGTGATATCAATAAGAAGGCCAGCAAATTGCTGGCCTTCTTATTTATGGATTGGATTGATTTGAACTAGATTTACCATTCGGCTTAAATCGGAGCACCACTATGGAATTTGAAATCACTGTCTTCTGAAGTGATGAGTTCTGCTTCTACTTGAGCGAAGTGGGCAATACGCTCAGATATATCTTTCCCTGCGATTTGCTCCGCTAGTTCGAGGTAATCTTGATAGTGGCGAGCTTCTGAGCGAAGTAGAGACACATAAAACTTCTCCATATCCTCTTCTAAGAAAGGAGCCAGTTTAGCAAAACGTTCACAAGAACGAGCTTCTATAAAGGCGCCGATGATCAGTTTATCAACCAGAGCATCAGGCTCGTACGTCTTAACTTGCTTAATTAAACCTCTAGCGTAGCGACCAGCTTCAATTGGTTGGTAGGTCACTCCCTTCTTTTCCATTAACTCCATCACCTGATAGAAGTGATGCAGTTCTTCTTTTATCAGAAGTACCATTTTATCGATGAGATCAGCACCGTAGTTACAGCCTTCTTTCGCTGTGATTTGCTTTGATACATTACTCTTACCACGAAGTGATTCTAAGTCTCCGATACGACGATAAGCGAATTGCTCGTATGGCAAAATCCATTCGTTGAGCTGTTTCGCACTTTCTTTATCAACCGCGTACTTACGGATTAAGAACAAAGCACTTTGTGCAGCTTTGAGTTCACAGAGCATGTGGTCGCGTAAAATGATGTGAAGGTTTTCAGGCTTCTTGGCTTCATCTATCCATGAATCTGGCGTTTCAGCTTTAAGAAAAGAGTGAATTGGATCTAATAGTTCTTGATACATGGTCGAGGAAAGTTCGTTGATAATACGAAATGTTATCACAGCTATCGAGATCTCCCTATAAGGAGAAAGGAAATTCACCAGACATAAAAAAGGCCACCTATTTTGAAAATAAGGTGGCCTCTAAACGTTTGAATTAGAGTGTTACCATTTTTTCTTCTGACCGAAGAGGGCATCCATATCTTCATCACGCTCTTTAGATTCCATTTGCTGCAAGTCTTGCGCATTTTTATCTTGGCGTTTCTGATCAAGGTCGTTGAGCATCTGTTGAAGCTTTTCTTTTGCTTGATTAGAGTATGAGTCGTTTTTGGTTGCTAACGCATCTATGCCTTTACGCAATAACTGAATCGCGGTTCCCGGTTGTCCACGAGATATCGAGTCGTTCGCACGCTTAATAACGTTCTCAATGTTGATGCGAATTTGAATGGTTTCTAAGCGAGCATTTTCAACCACATAAGCTTGAGTTTCAAAACGACCTTTATTGTGTTCGTTACGAACTGTATCACGTAGGCGTTTAACGAGCTTAAGCATCATGATAGCTTGCTTATCACTGCTTGGTACTCGGAATGCAGTACTTTCACCACCTTGGTAGTTTTCTTTAAGCTGAGTGATTTGTTGCTTTACGCTTTCGATTCGTTGGGCAAGTTGCTTATTTCTTGGATCGAGTTGATACATATTTTCTAGCGCATCAAGAATTCGATTGTTTAAGCATACAAGAAGATCTTGGCTAAAAGGCATGTGATGCGCATTACCAATCAACTCCTCTGTTCCGTCAATAATGGTTAGATAACGAGAAGCTTCCTGTTTCTTCGCTGTTTCTACCTTAACTTTGTATTGAAGCATGATGTTGTAGCCTAAAACTAACACCAAAAGAACGGCTACTAAGGCAATTATTAAACCAATATTCATATGTTTGTGTCTGCTTGTTGTTTTCTATAGCTAACTGGAGAGAATACACGATTCCATTGTGTATCGGCACTCGTAAATTGCAATTTCTAATTATCTCTTGTTGAGCGCAATCGGCAATCAAAATTTACTAACTAATGTATGAGAATGAGGAGTGGGTTGCAAAGCGTTAGTGATATTTATGTTTGTTAGTCTGTAAAAGCTCAATTTTTCTGTCATTTTTGTGCTTGAAGCGTTATAACTATTAATTATATTACACAAGACTATAACGCTCGCTTTGCAAATAAGTTAGCACAGAAATGAGTAAAGGATTACGAGGTTAGATATGAAGTTACAACAACTCAAGTACATTGTTGAGGTTCTCAACCATAACCTAAATGTTTCTGCGACGGCAGAGAGTTTATACACATCTCAGCCTGGTATTAGTAAGCAAGTTAGATTGCTAGAAGATGAACTAGGTATTCAGATTTTTGAACGTAGCGGGAAGCATTTAACACAGGTTACCCCTGCCGGTGAAGATATCATTCGCATCTCTCAGGAAATCTTGGCGCGTGTCGAGAGTATTAAAGCGGTTGCTGGTGAGCACACTCATCCTGAAATGGGCACATTGAACATTTCAACGACGCATACTCAAGCGCGTTACGCGTTGCCGGACGTGATCAAAGGTTTCACTGCGCGTTATCCGAAAGTATCACTTCACATGCACCAAGGTACGCCTAGCCAAATGTCAGAAGCGGTGGCTAAAGGGACGGCGAACTTTGCGATTGCAACGGAAGCACTACACCTTTATCAAGATGCGATTATGCTGCCTTGTTATCACTGGAACCGTTCGATAGTCGTTACTAAAGACCACCCTCTGGCGCAAAAGCGAAATATCACGATCGAAGATCTTGCTGCTTACTCTCTAGTGACTTACGTATTTGGTTTCACTGGACGTTCAGAGCTTGATACCGCGTTCAACAAGGTTGGATTGACGCCTCGCGTTGTGTTCACTGCAACCGACGCGGATGTAATTAAGACATATGTACGAATGGGTATCGGTGTCGGTGTCATCGCAAGTATGGCCATCGATCAAGAACAAGATACTGATCTAGTTGCTATCGATGCTAGTCATCTATTTGGTGCCAGCACCACAAGCATTGGTTTTAGAAAAGGCACTTTCTTGCGTTCTTACATGTTTGATTTTATGGAGCGTTTTGCACCGCATTTGACTCGTCCTGTTGTTGAGCAAGCCATTTCTCTAAAATCAAATGATGAGATAGAAGAAATGTTTAAAGACATTGAGTTACCTGTTCGATAATTATCAGAAGCTCAGAAGCTCAGAAGCTCAGAAGCTTAGACATTTAGAAGGGTTTCTCTAGATTCCGAATCGGTCTGTTATCAGGCCGATTTTTGCTTTAACCAAGCGTGACTTCCATACACTCACGTCTTGTATTACCTCTCTTTATACCGTTCCTTATATAGCTTCTTTCTATTTCGGCCTCTAACCCCTACAATCCTCGCACCATAGGGGGAAGCATGCATTCACGATTTAAAATACTCGACTCATTTTTGTTAGAGCACCAAGTCTACTGGCGCTCAGAGCCTTTCCACCTATGCCAAACTCTCCAACAACCATGGTTAGATGTGAATCGCCCTCTTATTGATTGGTTAGAAAGCTTGAGTCTTGAGAGCATCCAGTATTTAAAAGATCAGCCTCAGATATTAATAGCAGAGCTTGCACGTTTTATTCCGCAACTAGAGCAAGTAAGTCAAAGTATCCAGTTCAATAGCACGAAACTTGCTGGATTAAAGCTGGATCGAGGAACGGAAGAGGGTATTCCGGGAAGGAAGTTGCAACAAATTGTTGCGATGGGAGAAGTTGCGCTCGAACATCATCATGGCAAAGAGTGGTTGGAGTGGTGTTCGGGGAAAGGTTTTTTAGGGCGAATTCTGTCACAACAATCTTGCCAAAAAGTCACTAGCTTTGAATGGCAACAGTCTTTGTGTGAGAGCGGACAAACAATTGCAGATGCTCAACATTTAGACATGACGTTTGTTCAAGGTGATGCATTTTCACAGAGGGCGGATGAAGTATTCAATTCAAATCAACATGCTGTAGCACTGCATGCTTGCGGCGACCTTCATGTTGAATTAGTCAAAAAATCAGTTTCTCATGGATTGCCAGCGGTGACCATTTCACCTTGCTGTTACCATCTTATTCGTGGTGAGACCTATCAAGCGATGTCTTCCGTTGCGAAAATTTCGGCATTAACATTGAGTAAAGGTGACCTAAGAATCCCACTTCAAGAGACCGTAACGGGTGGGGAAAGAGTAAAGAGGCACCGCCAGTTGGAGATGACTTATCGATTGGGTTTCAGTCAATTGCTTAAAACTGAACTTAATATTGGCGAATATGTGCCTGTGCCTAGCATCAAAAAATCAGAATTGTCCGAAGGTTTTGAATCATTTTGCCGTTGGGCATCTGAGATCAAGACATTACCGCTTGAAGCTAATATCGATTTTGATTCATATTTTGCTCAAGGAGAGGCTCTTTTTTGGGAAATGGAAAAATTGAGTTTGGTTCAACAAGTCTTTATGCGCCCTTTGGAAGTATGGTTGGCGTTGGATCGCGCCATCTATTTACAAGAACAAGGTTACGAAGCATCTATTGAGGAGTTTTGTGAACGTAGTATTACGCCAAGGAATCTGTTGATTCATGGCTTTAAGGTGAAATGCTAGCTCCAAGAACCAAGAACCAAGAACCAAGAACCAAGAACCAAGAACCAAGAACCAAGAATAAAGAGATCACGGTACTTGAGGTGTATGGTCATAAATACAAAAAAGCCAGTCGACCAAAATGAGTCGTACTGGCTTTTTAGTTAGCGAGCAGTGCTTTACTGACTGTTGATCACTAAGGCACTAACTGGCTAAACGCAATTAGTTAAACATTGCGATTGCTTTAGCTGGCTCTACGTATTCTAGGTCAAAGCTTTCAGCAACTTCTTTACAAGTTACTTTACCGTGAATGACGTTTAGACCTTCTAGGAAACCTTCATCGGATAGAAGAGCTTCGCGGTAGCCTTTGTTTGCTAGCTTAACAATGTAAGGAAGTGTTGCATTGTTTAGTGCGTAAGTTGAAGTACGAGCAACGGCACCTGGCATGTTAGCAACACAGTAGTGAACGACATCATCAACAATGTAAGTTGGATCTGCGTGAGTCGTCGCGTGTGAAGTTTCGAAACAACCACCTTGGTCGATCGCAACGTCAACAACTGCTGAGCCTGGCTTCATTTTCGCAATGTGATCTTTTGTAACAAGTTTAGGAGCGGCTGCACCTGGGATTAGTACTGCACCAATCACTAGGTCGGCTTCTAGAACATGCTTCTCGATAGCGTCTTCTGTAGAATAAACCACTTTTGCACGGCCTTGGAATTCTTCATCAAGACGACGAAGTGTATCTACGTTACGATCAAGAATGGTTACATCAGCGCGAAGGCCAACAGCCATACGTGCTGCATTAGCACCAACAACACCGCCGCCAACAACAACAACTTTTGCTGGCTCAACACCTGGTACGCCGCCAAGAAGAAGACCACAACCACCGTTAGATTTCTCTAATGTTTGTGCACCTGCTTGAATAGACATACGACCAGCCACTTCAGACATTGGTGCTAATAGTGGCAAGCGACCCATATTATCTGTTACAGTCTCATAGGCTACGCAGACAGCTTTGCTCTTGATTAGCTCTTCCGTTTGTGGAAAATCTGGTGCAAGGTGTAAATAGGTAAATAATATTTGCCCTTCACGAAGCATAGCTCGCTCGACAGCTTGAGGTTCTTTAACCTTTACAATCATTTCTGCTTTCGTGAAAACGTCAGCAGCAGTAGGAAGAATGGATGCGCCTACAGCGATGTAATCATCGTCTGAAAAACCGATACCAGTACCGGCATTGGTTTCTACAAAAACTTGGTGGCCGTGTGGGATTAGTTCTCTCACGCTAGCTGGGGTCATACCAACGCGGTATTCGTGGTTCTTGATTTCCTTAGGTACGCCAATGATCATCCTGACTCCTTATTTTATTTTGGTTGTTTTATCTATGTGTAGGGTAATTCTGTCGAATTAATATCTAGTATAGATAGGTTCAGGTAGAATTTGATACTGAATATTAAAAAGTTGTAGTATATTTTTTTGCAAGGAAGTAATAAGGTGGAATAAAAAATGGCAGACAATTATAAGAAGCCGTCCAAGGAACTAGATCGTATTGACCGCAACATTCTTAATGAGTTGCAAAAAGACGGTCGTATCTCAAACGTAGAACTATCAAAACGAGTAGGACTTTCTCCAACTCCATGTCTTGAACGTGTTCGTCGTTTAGAACGTCAAGGTTACATTACTGGGTACACAGCGTTGCTGAACCCACAGTACCTTGATGCTTCACTTTTAGTGTTTGTTGAAATTACGTTGAACCGTGGTGCTCCAGATGTGTTCGAACAATTCAACACCGCTGTTCAGAAGCTTGATGACATCCAAGAGTGTCATTTAGTGTCGGGTGATTTTGACTATCTTCTAAAAACACGTGTATCGGATATGGGTGCTTACCGTAAGTTGCTCGGTGATACGTTACTGCGTCTACCAGGCGTAAACGACACTCGAACTTACGTTGTAATGGAAGAAGTGAAACAAACTAATCAACTTGTGATTAAAACTCGTTAATCGCAATTGGTGAAATGAAAGAAAGCGGACATTTGTTCCGCTTTCTTGCTTTCTGGAATTGGGTTTTTCTGTTTGATATGGTTAAATCAACAGTAGTTTCATTTAAACGAGCGGCTTGGGCCTCTCGCGACGTTTTTATCCCGTTCAATTATTAAGTTGGT
This sequence comes from Vibrio echinoideorum, assembly GCF_024347455.1. Taxonomy (NCBI): domain Bacteria; kingdom Pseudomonadati; phylum Pseudomonadota; class Gammaproteobacteria; order Vibrionales; family Vibrionaceae; genus Vibrio; species Vibrio echinoideorum. The sequence continues at coordinate 2,319,220 of NZ_AP025483.1, read as the reverse complement.
TTATGTTCAAGCAGAGCAGTAATAAAGTAGAAACAATCATTAAAACGAGTGAAGAGCCTCAGTCTCCCCGTTTGAATGGTTCTCAACGTCTAAAAGAGTGCAGTCTTATTCTGGGTGTTCTCTTCTCTATTCTACTTGCCGTTGCGTTATTAACTTTTAGTCCTGCAGACCCATCATGGTCGCAAACGGCGTGGGGTGGTGACATTCAAAATGCGGGTGGCTACCTAGGTGCATGGTTGGCGGATACGCTTTTCTTTGTGTTTGGTTCTTTGGCTTACCCTTTACCTATCTTGGTAACGGTTGCTGCGTGGGTATTATTCCGTAAACGCAATGAAGACGAGCCAATAGATTTCATGCTGTGGGGCTCTCGTTTACTTGGTCTTACCGTTCTTATTCTTACTAGTTGTGGTCTAGCCGATATCAACTTTGACGACATTTGGTACTTTTCATCAGGCGGTGTGGTTGGTGATGTGCTCACAAGCCTTGCACTTCCAACGCTGAATGTTTTGGGTAGTACTCTTGTTCTTCTTTTCTTGTGGGGGGCGGGTTTAACCTTATTAACGGGTATTTCTTGGTTAAGCATTGTTGAATGGTTGGGTGAATGCGCGATTAAGTTCTTTACGTCTGTTGTCAATAAAGTTCGTGGCCAAGATCAAGAGCTGCTTGAACCTGAGTTGCAGGAGTCAGCAGATCGAGATTTGTTATTAGAAGAGCGTCAACGACCAACTTACCGTGACGTACCTGCTTTAGAAGACAATCTTGTAGAAGGCAGTGCCATAGAAGACAGCGCTATAGAAGGGCGTAAAGAAGCAGAGCATCTTGATCCTGCTATGAGCTTTTCTGCGACTGCAGGAGCTTCAGATGCGACCGACAATACTTTAGACAATACCGTATCACCGAAACGCCAGTATAATATTCATATGCCAGTAGAGGCTCCAACTAAACAAGAAGCTTCTGCTCATACACAGATTAAAAATGAAAATGCACCAGTAGAGTCAGTCCCCGCTGTACCAATTTATCAAGCGCCCGATGATTCATTGGAAGAAGGTATCGATCGTTCGAAGCAGTTGAACGCGACTATAGAGCAGTTAGAAAATGCAGCTATGTATGAAGATGATCTTGCTGAACAAAATCAGGCCGATGCTCACGAGTCTCAAGTAGCGTATCAAGAGTACATGCAGAGTGAAGAGCCGCAAGTTAGCTCTGTTAATGATGTTGACATTGATACCGCCAACTCAGAAATTGATAGTACTGCAGAAGTAAATGCTGAGTTCGATACAGAAGATATTCAGCCTGAGTCGTTGTACGCATCACCAATGGGTGAACAAGAAGAAACGCCACAAGAGTTCTCAGCACAAGATTCACCTTTTGAGACAACGCAAAACCAGAGCTTTGAACCGAGCTCAGAGTTTGACGCTGAAGTTACTGATGAACAAAACACCGAGCAACCTGAACCTTTATCTGATGAGCAAGAACATTCAGAATTTGTGCAACCAACGGAACAGCCCCAACAGCCAATTGTTGATCTTCCTTGGGAAGAGGTAATAGAAGAAGAACCTTTAAATCAAGACCAAGATGTAGCCGCATTCCAGAACATGGTTTCTGAAGCTCAAGCGAACATGGCTGCAACACAAAATCCGTTTTTAGTTCAGCAAGACGTTAACTTGCCGAAACCTGCGGAACCATTGCCAACGCTTGAGTTGTTATTCCACCCTGAGAAGCGTGAGACCTTCATTGATCGTGATGCACTAGAAGCCATCGCTCGCCTTGTTGAATCTAAATTAGCGGATTACAAGATCAAGGCTGAAGTTGTTGATATTTTCCCTGGCCCAGTGATCACTCGATTTGAGTTAGACCTTGCACCAGGTGTCAAAGTTAGCCGTATCTCAGGTTTGTCGATGGACTTAGCGCGTTCACTATCAGCGCTAGCTGTGCGTGTAGTTGAGGTTATTCCGGGTAAGCCTTATGTTGGTTTGGAATTACCAAACATGAGTCGCCAGACTGTGTTTTTCTCTGACGTAGTGGGTAGCAAACAATTTATTGAAGCTAAATCTCCTACGACTGTCGTTCTTGGGCAAGATATCGCAGGTGAGGCCGTCATTGCTGACCTATCTAAAATGCCTCATGTACTGGTTGCGGGTACTACAGGTTCAGGTAAGTCGGTTGGTGTGAATGTCATGATCTTGAGTATGCTTTACAAGGCATCGCCAGAAGATGTTCGTTTCATCATGATCGATCCGAAAATGTTGGAATTATCTATCTATGAAGGTATTCCACATCTGTTGTCTGAAGTTGTGACTGACATGAAAGATGCGTCTAACGCCCTTCGTTGGTGTGTAGGAGAAATGGAACGTCGTTACAAACTTATGTCGGCTCTTGGTGTTCGTAACATTAAAGGCTACAACGACAAATTGAAGATGGCCGCGGAAGCGGGTCACCCAATCCATGACCCACTGTGGAAGCCGGGCGACAGTATGGACCCTGAAGCGCCATTGTTGGAGAAACTGCCTTACATTGTGGTTGTCGTTGATGAATTCGCCGATTTAATCATGGTAGTGGGTAAGAAAGTTGAAGAACTTATTGCACGCTTGGCGCAAAAAGCGCGTGCGGCTGGTGTTCACTTGATCTTAGCAACTCAACGTCCTTCGGTGGATGTTATTACTGGTCTTATTAAAGCCAACATCCCAACGCGTGTTGCCTTTACGGTATCAACCAAAACGGATTCAAGAACTATTCTTGACCAAGGTGGTGCAGAATCATTATTGGGTATGGGTGATATGTTGTACTTACCACCGGGTTCAAGCCACACAACTCGTGTACACGGCGCGTTTGCTTCTGATGACGATGTACACGCGGTAGTGAACAACTGGAAAGCACGCGGTAAGCCAAACTATATTGAAGAGATTACGAACGGCGACCAAACCCCAGAAACACTGTTACCGGGTGAGAAGATGGAAGGAGATGAAGAAGTTGATCCTCTATTTGATCAAGTCGTTGAGCACGTAGTTCACTCGCGTCGAGGCTCGGTTTCTGGCGTACAGCGTCGATTTAAGATTGGTTACAACCGTGCAGCACGAATTGTAGAGCAGCTTGAAGCTCAAGGTATCGTAAGTACTCCGGGCCACAATGGTAACCGTGAAGTCTTAGCACCAGCTCCACCAAAAGATTAGTTCCACTAGGAACTCATGCCCATTAAGTCGGTCAAACCGAAAACATGACCGACTTATGTTCTAACAGGATTATTGATGAAAAAAGTATTCGCACTTTTATTTATGAGCTTCTCAGTATTTGCTTCTCCGAAAGAAGAGTTGAGTAGTCGCTTGGCATTGAACGCCGGTTTTAGCGCTGACTTTAAACAAGTCGTAACCAGCCCTGACGGTGATGTTGTGATGGAAGGCGAGGGCACGGTAGAGATAGCACGACCTAGTTTATTCCGTTGGGAAACGACATTTCCTGATGAAAACTTGCTGGTATCAGATGGCCAAAGCTTGTGGTATTACAGCACGTTCATTGAGCAGGTAAGTATTTACTGGCAAGAACAAGCGACATCACAAACACCTTTTGTTTTGCTTACGCGTAGCCAAGAAAGTGATTGGGATAATTACAACGTAGTGCAATCGGGTAACCAGTTTACGTTAACGCCAACGGCTGTTGATTCTAATCAAGGCGACTTCCAGATTAACATTACTGAAAAAGGCATTGTTCAGGGCTTTAATGTGATTGAACAAGATGGTCAGAAAGGTGAGTTTACCTTTGAAAATGTTGACTTAGGTAAGCCTGCTGCAGACCGTTTTACTTTTGTGGCGCCGGAAGGTGTCGAGGTCGACGACCAAAGAAACTGATCTACATCAGCAGATCGTTTGGTAATAAGTCGATTGGTATTGATGCCATCAACGAATCAAGAGATTGCAATTGAGTAATTACAGCTTAGATTTTGCGGGGGACGAAGATTTTCGTCCCCTTGCTGCTCGTATGAGACCTGAAACTGTCGAACAGTATATTGGTCAACAGCATATATTAGGCCCAGGTAAACCACTTCGTAGAGCGTTGGAAGCGGGTCATATTCACTCGATGATTTTATGGGGGCCTCCGGGCACCGGTAAAACTACTTTGGCGGAAGTGGCCGCTAATTATGCCAACGCCGAAGTTGAGCGCGTATCAGCGGTGACCTCGGGCGTAAAAGATATTCGTATCGCCATTGAAAAAGCGCGCGAGAACAAACAAGCAGGGCGTAGAACGATTCTGTTTGTAGACGAAGTCCATCGCTTTAACAAAAGCCAACAAGATGCCTTTCTGCCTCATATTGAAGATGGAACGGTGACTTTTATTGGTGCGACGACAGAAAATCCATCCTTTGAATTGAACAACGCTTTGTTGTCACGAGCACGTGTTTACAAACTTACGTCACTAAATACCGATGATATCGCGTTGGTGATACGCCAAGCCATTGAAGATAAACAGCGCGGGCTTGGTGATGTGTCGGCCGACTTTTCAGATAATGTCTTAGATCGTCTCGCTGAACTGGTTAACGGCGATGCTCGTATGGCGCTCAACTACCTTGAGCTGCTGTATGATATGGCAGAAGACAACGACCAAGGTGAGAAATCGATAACGCTGCAGTTATTGGCGGAAGTCGCCGGAGAGAAGGTTGCTCGCTTTGATAATAAGGGCGATATTTGGTACGACTTGATCTCCGCTGTTCACAAATCGATTCGTGGATCTAACCCTGATGCAGCTCTGTATTGGTCGGCGCGAATGATTGCAGCAGGTTGTGACCCTTTGTATATCGTAAGACGCTTATTAGCGATTGCTTCTGAAGATATTGGAAACGCTGATCCTCGAGCCATGCAAGTCGCGATGTCGGCGTGGGACTGCTTCACGCGTATTGGTCCTGCTGAAGGCGAGCGTGCGATTGCACAAGCCGTTGTCTATTTAGCGTGTGCGCCAAAAAGTAATGCAGTTTACACCGCTTGGAAGCAAGCCTTAACGGATGCTCATAATCTTCCTGAATATGAAGTGCCTCATCATTTGCGAAATGCACCCACAACTTTGATGAAGGACATGGGCTATGGGCAAGAATACCGTTATGCTCATGACGAACCAGGTGCCTACGCGGCTGGCGAAAAGTACTTGCCTCCTGAAATGGGAGAAAGACAATACTATTTCCCAACAAAACGAGGCTTAGAGACTAAAATTGGCGAGAAGCTAGATTATCTGGCGGATTTGGACACAAAAAGCCCACAAAAACGCTATGAAAAGTAGTCTTTTTTGGATATCGTTACCTTGTCATAAAAATTCAATTAAATCGTTTAAAATTGGTCGAAATAGCACCAGTTTTAGGGGTTTAGCAGTGATTCAGTAGTCAAGCTACTGAATATTCAAATAACTAAAGCATAGGATTAGCAATGCTGGATTCTAAATTACTTCGAGCTGAGCTGGATGAAACAGCGGCAAAATTAGCACGTCGAGGCTTCACCCTTGATGTAGAGACAATTCGTGAACTTGAAGAAAAACGTAAGTCCCTTCAGATGAAAACTGAAGAGCTGCAAGCGTTACGTAACTCTCGATCGAAGTCCATTGGTCAAGCGAAAGCAAAAGGCGACCATGAAGAAGCTGAGCGTATCCTTGCTGAAGTAGGCAACTTAGGCGCAGAACTAGACCAAGCTAAAGTAACATTGGCTGAGCTTCAATCTGAGCTAGAAACGATCACAATGTCTATTCCTAACCTACCTGATGCAGAAGTGCCAGATGGTAAAGATGAAGACGACAACGTAGAAGTTTCTCGTTGGGGTCAACCTAAGACTTACGACTTCGAAGTGAAAGATCATGTAGATCTTGGCGAAATGTCTGGCGGTCTTGATTTTGCTAGCGCAGTTAAAATCTCGGGTTCTCGTTTCATCGTGATGAAAGGCAAATTTGCACGCCTACACCGTGCTATTGCTCAGTTCATGCTGGACCTTCACACTGATGAACACGGCTACACAGAAATGTACGTACCGTACCTAGTGAACCACGATAGCCTATACGGTACTGGTCAACTTCCTAAGTTCGGCGAAGACTTGTTCCACACAAGCCCGCTAACTGAGCAAGTAAGTGACGTACCTCTTAAGACGCTATCGCTTATCCCTACTGCGGAAGTACCGGTAACGAACATGGTTCGTGATACGATTACTGATGAAGCTGATCTGCCACTTAAGATGACAGCTCACACGCCATGTTTCCGTTCTGAAGCGGGTTCTTACGGTCGTGACACTCGTGGTCTTATCCGTATGCACCAATTCGACAAAGTTGAACTAGTACAAATCACTAAGCCAGAAGACTCAATGGCAGCGCTTGAAGAGCTAACTGGTCACGCTGAGAAAGTACTTCAACTTCTAGAGCTTCCTTACCGTAAAGTGATTTTATGTACTGGTGACATGGGCTTCGGTTCTGCGAAAACTTACGACTTAGAAGTATGGGTTCCAGCACAAGAGACTTACCGTGAAATCTCTTCTTGTTCAAACATGTGGGATTTCCAAGCGCGTCGTATGCAAGCTCGTTTCCGTCGTAAAGGCGAGAAGAAACCTGAACTTGTACACACACTAAACGGTTCTGGTCTTGCTGTTGGTCGTACTATGGTTGCTATTCTTGAGAACAACCAAGAAGCAGATGGCCGTATTGCTATCCCAACAGTACTTCAACCATACATGGGCGGCGTAACGCACATCGGTTAATCAGTAAAACTGTTATACGAAAACCCAGTCAATCGGCTGGGTTTTTTATTATCTGTTACACCGGAAAGCAGTGAGTCGAGGGCCAATTTCATTACTCATTTGTAATAGTGTTTCTCTAATTTTGGTTATTATTACATCACTAAAAATGGTTATAATGCGCTCTTACCGCGGTAGGTACAAGTTTTCTCATGCAAATACAGAGGAGGACTTATGGCCGTAGGATGGGCAGGTGACGATAACGTCAGTCAGCAAATTCAAAATACCATTGATGATGAGATCTCTCGTGTAAGAGGGAACATTCAAAGTGGGGAAAGCTTGCATTATTGTGACGAGTGCGGTGATGAGATATCAGAAAAGAGACGGCTAGCAATTAAAGGCGTGCGTTTCTGTATTGGATGCCAGTCCATGTTTGAACACGTTGCGTATCGTCACTCATTGTTCAATCGCAGAGCAAGTAAAGACAGCCAACTTCGTTAGAAGGCGGTCGTTCTCTATTGTCGAGAATAATGAACCGACCTCTCCTTAACTTCAATATTGCAGATAGCAAATGAACCAGTAAGGAGAGGTAATAGCTTTACCTTCTATTTAAAGCAGTGGCGATCTTTTAATGCGCAATCAATAGCGGAAACAAGCTTCTCTATATGTTCAGGCTTGCTAATGAAAGGAGGCATCATATAGATCAACTTACCAAAAGGACGGATCCAAACACCTTGCTCTACAAAGTGAGCTTGGATGGTTTCCATATCGACAGGTGTATGTGTTTCAACAACGCCAATAGCGCCTAACCAACGAACGTCTTTGACAAGATCATGCTCTCGCAACGGTGGTAATAACTCAGAAAAGAGTTGTTCAATCTGTTGAGTTTGATTTTGCCAGTCGCCTTTTTCAATTATGGACAAACTTGCTGCACCCACAGCACAAGCTAAAGGGTTACCCATAAAGGTTGGCCCATGCATAAAGCAGCCCGCCTCACCGCCACATACCGTGTCGGCGACTTCTTTGCTCGCAAGCGTCGCTGACAGCGTCATATAGCCGCCAGTTAAAGCCTTGCCTACGCATAAGATGTCCGGTTGAACATCGGCATGCTCACAGGCGAACAGTTTGCCTGTTCGGCCAAATCCGGTCGCAATCTCATCCAAAATAAGTAATACGTTGAATTCATCACACAGTAAGCGAACCTGTTTTAAGAACTCAGGGTGGTATATGCGCATGCCGCCAGCGCCTTGAACTATAGGCTCCAAGATTACGGCGGCAACCTCTTCATGATGGGTTGTTAGCTTTTCTCGAAAGCTATTGATGTCACTTGAATTCCACTCATCCCAAAAGCCAGTCTTTGGTGAATCAGCAAAAATATGTTCAGGTAGGAAGCCTTTGTAAAGGCTATGCATCGAGTTATCCGGATCGGTCACTGACATCGCTGCAAAGGTATCACCGTGGTAACCATCTCTTAGCGTTAGGAACTTTGAACGAGGTTGCCCTTTAGCATGCCAGTATTGCAGTGCCATCTTAAGGCTAACTTCTACGGCCACTGAACCTGAATCAGCCAAGAATACGTGTTCTAGATTACTTGGCGCTAGATTCAACAACTTTTTACACAAATCGATAGCGGGCTGGTGGGTGATACCACCAAACATAACGTGTGAAACCTTATCGATTTGGCTGTGAGCTGCAGCATTGAGCTCTGGATGATTGTAGCCGTGGATGGTTGACCACCAAGATGACATACCATCAATAATTCGCTTTCCGCCTTCTAATTCTAGGTAAACACCGTCTGCGTTGGTGACTGGGTAGCAGGTCAGAGGTGTTAACGTTGATGTGTAAGGATGCCAGATATGCTGGCGATCAAAGGCGAGATCCATAGTAACTTCCATTTTTGATGTGATTAAAAACTAACCAGATGTAAACTTTTGATATTATCAATGTGTTGACAGTCTAAAGCTTGTCGGTAGACTAGCCAAGCATAAATGCAATCTCTATTAATAGAGATGCAACATCAAATAATAAAAAAGGATCGACACGTGGAAGTTCGTCATGACTGGACAGTGGCTGAAGTAACAGCACTGCTTGAAAAACCGTTTATGGATTTAATGTTTGAAGCTCAAGTCGTTCATAGACGGTACCAAGAGCAAAACCACGTGCAAGTGAGTACGCTTTTATCGATAAAGACGGGTGCTTGTCCTGAAGATTGTAAGTACTGTCCTCAAAGTGCTCACTACCGAACGGATGTCGACAAAGAACGCTTAATGGAAGTCGAGCGTGTTTTGGATGCTGCGCTAAAAGCCAAGAATGCGGGCTCAACTCGCTTTTGTATGGGCGCTGCATGGAAAAACCCGAAAGAGCGCGATATGCCTCACCTTACCGACATGATCAAAGGTGTGAAAGGCATGGGCTTGGAAACCTGTATGACACTGGGCATGTTAACGCCCGATCAAGCGGGTGAACTAGCGGGTGCGGGTTTAGATTACTACAACCATAACCTTGATACGTCTCCTGAGTTCTACGGCAGCATCATTACTACTCGTACTTACCAAGATCGTTTAGATACTTTATCTCATGTACGTGATGCGGGTATGAAGATTTGTTCTGGTGGCATTATTGGTATGGGTGAAAGCACCAATGACCGTGCAGGTCTACTTGTAGAACTAGCTAACCTTCCTGTACACCCTGAAAGTGTGCCAATCAACATGCTCGTAAAAGTGAAAGGCACACCGATGGAAAACGTTGATGATGTTGAGTCTTTCGATTTCATCAAACTGATTGCCATTGCTCGTATCATGATGCCAATGTCTGCGGTTCGTCTATCAGCGGGCCGTGAGAACATGAACGAACAGATGCAAGCGATGTGTTTCATGGCGGGTGCGAACTCTATCTTCTACGGCTGTAAGTTACTGACTACGCCAAATCCAGATGAAGACACGGATATGCAGCTGTTTAAGAAGTTGGGTATCAATAGTCAACAAGTGGCTCAAAAGCCAGACGAAATTCAAGAAAATGAACTGTTAGATCAAGTGGTGGAGCGCGTTGCTGCTCGTCCAACGAAAGATGACATTTTCTACGATGCCACTGTTTAAATCTCGCATCAAAGAAGCCCTTGTTCATCGTCGTGAGCAAGGGTTAACCCGTCAACTTAAGGTACTCGAAAACAGTAATAGCCCTTTGCTTAATAGCGAAGGTTCTAGCTTCATTAACTTTTCGAGTAATGATTACCTAGGCTTAGCGAACGATCCTGAATTAGTGAATGCATGGCAAGTGGGGCTTTCTCAGTATGGCGCAGGCAGTGCGGCATCCCCATTGGTTACTGGTTTTAGTTCTGTTCATCGAAATCTAGAAGCTCAGCTGTGTGAGTGGCTTGGTTTTGAACGCGCCATTCTATTTAGCTCTGGGTTTAGTGCTAATCAAGCTCTGTTGTTCTCTCTGCTCGAAAAAGACGACTCTCTGTTGCAAGACAAACTTAACCACGCCTCTCTGATGGAAGCGGGGATGCTTTCTCCTGCAACAATGAAACGCTTTAAGCACAACGATACGCAGCACCTAGAGTCTTTACTAAGCCGCTTTCCACAATCGTTAGTCGTGACTGAAGGTGTGTTTAGCATGGATGGCGACCAAGCGCCTCTTAGCCAGATATCTAACCTGACTAATCAATACGACAGTTGGTTAGCGGTTGATGATGCCCACGGTATCGGCGTATTAGGTGATAAAGGAGCAGGGAGCTGCAACGCGGCACAAGTAACGCCTGATATTTTGGTGGTGACCTTTGGTAAAGCATTCGGCCTTTCTGGTGCTGCGATTCTTTGTACGTCAGAAGTGGGTGATTACTTAACTCAGTTTGCTCGTCATCATGTTTATTCGACGGCGATACCTCCTTCACAAGCCGTCGCTTTGTCTCATGCGTGTCAGATGATCCAAACGCAAGAGTGGCGTCGTGAAAAGCTCCAAGAACTTGGTGCTATTTATTCAGAGCAGATGAGTGGCGTGAAAGGTTTTATTGATACTCAGACTCCTATTAAGCCGTTTATCGTTGGCGAAGCTCAAGCTACGTTATCTATTGCCGAAGAATTGAAGCGTAACCAAGTTTGGGTAACCGCAATAAGACCGCCGACGGTTCCGGCAGGGACTGCTCGCCTGCGAATTACTTTAACGGCCAATCACAGTCAGAAACAGATTCTTCAGTTAATTGACTCGTTGCTTCAAGCAATAGAGCGAAGCAACGAGTCTGGAAGCAAACCAAGCATAGAATCATGCTTTGAATTAAAGAATGAGGCTCAGTAAATGTCACAAGAAGCAGCAGTGCATAATTACGTAGGCCAAGATAAGAGTGCGATTGCAGAAGCTTTCGGTAAAGCAGCCACAACCTATGATAAACACGCTGAGTTTCAACGTGACGTCGGCCATCGTTTATTGGATAAACTACCTAACGATCTCTCAGGTTTGAAGGTGTTGGATTTAGGCTGCGGTACCGGCTATTTTTCTGAACAGATGGTGAAACGTGGTGCTGAGGTGGTGTGTGCCGATCTATCTATTGGAATGTTGAAAAAGGCGAAGCAGCGTTGTGGTACATCGGTCTCTTTATATCAGCAAGCTGATGCCGAGCAACTCCCGTTCCAAGATGGGTGCTTTGACGTTGTTTTTTCTAGCTTGGCATTGCAATGGTGTGACGACTTATCGTTACCTTTAAGAGAAATGAAGCGTGTAACCTGTGACGGAGGGCAAGTAATTTTCTCAACTTTGCTTGAAGAGTCACTATTTGAGTTAAAAAAATCGTGGAGCAAAATTGACACACATCAACACGTTAACCATTTTATTACAATCAATCAGGTAAAAATTGCGTTAGCGCAATCTAGCTGTACGGCTCATCAACTAGACTTGCCAACCATTATCGTTTGGTACGACACTGCGTTTGAACTGATGCGCGACCTTAAAGGTATTGGCGCTAATCACGTAAGTGGTCGCTCACAAGGTTTAACAAGTCGCCGAATGCTACAGCTTGTTGAACGGGAATATAGAGAGTTTAAAAACCATCAAGGTTTCTTACCAGCAACATATCAAGTTTGTTTAGGGGTTATTCAATTATGATTGATGCATTATTTATTGCAGGTACGGATACCGAAGTGGGAAAAACTGTGGTTTCAAAAGCAATTCTTCAAGCTTTGGCCGCACAAGAGTTATCAACGATTGGTTACAAACCAGTTGCTGCAGGTTGTGACCAATATCCTGAAGGTCTACGTAACAGTGATGCGTTGCATCTTCAAGAGGCTGCAACGCAAGATATTGCTTACGAAGACGTTAACCCGTACGCATTGTTGCTACCATCATCACCTCACATTGCAGCAAAGCATGACGGTGTAGTGGTTGATGAAGCGGTATTATCCGCGAAGCTAGAAGCGCATAAGCAAAACTCTGACATCGTTCTAGTTGAAGGTGCTGGTGGCTGGCGTGTTCCGGTTTCAGATGACGAATACCTGTCTAGCTGGGTCAAAAAAGAACAGCTTCCCGTGGTGCTGACTGTTGGAATAAAGCTGGGCTGTTTGAGCCACGCTTTGTTAACCGCAGAGGCAATTCGCGCTGATGGCCTAAACCTAGTAGGTTGGGTTGCAAACCGTATTAATCCAGGCACTGAACATTATGCTGAGATTATTGCGATGCTTGAAGATAAGCTAGGAGCGCCGAAGTTAGGTGAAATCCCATACGTACCAAAAGCGAAGTCTAAGAACATCGGTAAGTACATTAATGTACAGCCACTGCTTGATCTTTGATTGAACAATAGACGTTTCAAATAAGAAAAGGGCTGCGATTGCAGCCCTTTTGCTTTATTAAGCCTTTTGACCGTACGTTTATAAAAACCGGTCTTTTGAACAAGCTTGGGGTTAATGTTCTTTTGTCAGTCCCATTAGTGCTTGCTGTGTTTCTGTGATTTTTACCTGTGCCGTTTGCGGTGTTAGGATTCCGATCTGTTTTTTTGCTTCTTCTTCAGTAATCCCTAGGTGACAGCACAGTAAATCGATAGCCATTTGAGTGTTAGTACCTTCAACCATGATTCTTCCCTTTTTGTACATGGACTAGCCAATAAATCATCTGAGGTCACTGTAAACGGATTGTTATATCGACACCATACGACTTAGGTCTAATAGACCATGGCTAATTCGAATACAGTCTCGTAATCAAATGTTGCAATTTAATGCTTAACCTTGTTTTCTTAATCTAAGACTATATGTATAAGTAAGTATAAGTCTTCAAGGTTGGAATAAATTGCTGTCTGCCTTGTCTATAACAATAAGTTTTATAAAAACAGCTTTCATGCGGAGATAAGTAATGAAGCGAGTAATGTTGTTCCTTGCAACCAACCTTGCGGTTGTATTGGTACTAAGTGTTGTTCTTAATATTGTATACGCCGTCACAGGTATGCAACCAGGAAGCCTTTCAGGCTTGTTGTTAATGGCTGCGGTCTTTGGTTTTGGTGGTTCATTCATCTCACTAATGATGTCTAAGAAAATGGCATTGCGTTCAGTTGGCGGAATGGTCATCGAAAGCCCTCGTAACGAAACAGAACATTGGTTGATGGAGACGGTAAGTCGTCAATCTCAACAGGTTGGTATTGGTATGCCAACAGTGGCGATCTACGACTCGCCAGACATCAACGCATTCGCGACGGGTGCTAAGCGTGACGATTCATTGGTAGCAGTATCAACAGGCCTGCTGCACAACATGACGCGTGATGAAGCTGAAGCGGTATTAGCGCATGAAGTGAGCCACATCGCGAACGGCGACATGGTGACCATGACGCTAATGCAGGGTGTTGTGAACACGTTCGTTATTTTCCTATCTCGTTTCATCGCCAACATTGTTGCGTCGAATGACAACGAAGAAGAGGGTGGCAGCAACATGATGGTGTACTTCGGTGTGTCTATGGTGTTGGAATTGGTATTTGGTTTCTTAGCAAGCTTCATTACGATGTGGTACAGCCGTCATCGTGAATTCCATGCCGATGCAGGTGCAGCGAACCTAGTGGGTAAAGAGAAGATGATTGCAGCGCTAGAGCGTCTAAAGGTGAGCCACGAGCCACAGTTAGAAGGTTCTATGATGGCATTTGGTATCAACGGTAAGAAGTCTCTAACAGAGCTTCTAATGAGCCACCCACCGCTAGATAAGCGTATTGCGTCTTTACGTAACATGTAATTTCTAACACAAGCTACTTTCGTTAAGCGGCAATATGTATTTGAAAGGCTTCCTTCGGGGGGCCTTTTTTGATCATGGCATTCAAGACAGTAAGTATCTGAGAGATATGTGTTTGGTGATAGAAAGGTACTGGTGATAGAGGGTTACGATATTGAATGGTTTATATCGAAATGACTAATATGAGTAGGGTAATAAGTAGGGAGTGCTTAGTGTTCTTTTGATGACAGACCATGTTCAATACACTTGGTTCCGCTCAACAAAAAGGCTTCCACATGGGAAGCCTTAGTCTATTCTGTGATTCGAAATTCGAATTTTACAGCTTGTCAGTTAGCTCGATTGCTTGACCGATGTAGTTCGCTGGAGTCATCTCTTTTAGACGTACTTTCTCGTCTGCAGGGATTTCGAGACCATCGATGAATTCACGCATGCCTTCGCCGTCCACACGTTTACCACGAGTTAGCTCTTTTAGCTTTTCGTATGGCTTCTCGATGCCGTAACGACGCATTACTGTTTGTACTGGCTCAGCCAATACTTCCCAGTTTTTGTCTAGCTCAGCAAGCAGCGCAGCACGGTTAACTTCAAGCTTGCTAATACCTTTCAGAGTTGAAGTGTATGCAATGATAGCGTAACCAACACCAACACCTAAGTTACGAAGAACCGTAGAGTCAGTAAGGTCACGTTGCCAGCGAGAGACTGGAAGTTTTTGTGCTAGGTGGCTAAATACTGCGTTAGCTAGACCAAGGTTGCCTTCAGAGTTTTCGAAGTCAATTGGGTTAACTTTATGCGGCATTGTTGAAGAACCGATTTCGCCAGCAATAGTCTTCTGTTTGAAGTGACCAAGAGCAATGTAGCCCCAAACGTCACGGTCGAAGTCTAGAAGGATGGTGTTGAAACGCGCAACCGCATCAAATAGCTCAGCGATGTAATCGTGAGGTTCGATTTGAGTTGTGTATGGGTTCCAATTTACGCCAAGAGATTCAGTGATGAACTCTTCGCTGAATTCGTGCCAGTTAACTTCTGGGTATGCAGAAAGGTGTGCGTTGTAGTTACCTACAGCACCGTTGATTTTCGCAAGGATCTCAACGTTTTCGATTTGCTTGAATTGACGTTCCATACGGTACGCAACGTTAGCCATCTCTTTACCCATAGTAGAAGGAGAAGCTGGCTGACCGTGTGTACGAGACAGTAGAGGGATATCACGGTACTCGTTCGCAAGTGCCTTGATAGCATCAATTACGTTACGAATTTCTGGAAGAATCACTGTGTCACGAGCTTCTTTAAGCATCAGCGCGTGAGATGTATTGTTGATGTCTTCAGAAGTACATGCAAAGTGAATGAATTCATTTACTGCGTGAAGCTCAGGAACGCCAGCTACTTTCTCTTTTAAGAAGTATTCAACCGCTTTAACGTCGTGGTTTGTCGTGCGTTCGATCTCTTTGATACGCAGAGCGTCTTCTTCGCTGAAGTTAGCTGCTAGTTCATCAAGAAACTGGTTAGCTTCTGCACTGAACGCTGGTACTTCTACGATTGCATCAGTTTGTGCAAGCTTTTGTAACCAACGAATTTCAACGATAGAGCGGTATTTTAGTAGGCCAAATTCACTAAAGATGCTGCGTAGTGCAATAGTCTTACTTCCGTAACGGCCGTCTACTGGTGAAACAGCACTCAATGCTGACAGTTCCATGGTGTTCTCCTGAATTGAGTTTTCTAAATTTTGAGAGGTTTATACCAGTAACAATCTCAATTGTCACGCATATTGCGCAATCGTTTGCGTGAGAGTTGTGTTGATACAAAAAACAAGCTCGCGACGAGGCGCGAGCTAATAAATTACATTCGAGCTAATAGGATTTGAGCCTGCTCGATCATCTTCTTACGACCGAAAATAAGGTGGCGGCGTTTGCCGCCAACTTGACGCCATAATACAGCGCTTCGAATCCCTGATAGAAGAAGTGCACGAACCTTATGCTGGCTCGATGTCTGTTGAAGTACTGCTGGCGTACCAGAAACCTGAATACGAGGGCCAATAGGGCTCACTACATCTAAGTAGATGCTCGCAAGGTTGCTGATCATTTGCTCGTCAAATAGATCAAAATGCTCAGTTTGACGCTCTGCAGTTTGAATGCGATCACCCAGTTGAGACATCGAATCGTTGCGAGAAGATAGCTTACGTTCAAGCGCCATCAAGCTGATAATGTAGCGAGTAATATCGCTACCAGCTGGAGTACTGTCGATACCTTTTACTAAGCATTCAAGGCCTAGCTTTAGGTTCGCCTCACGGCCAAATACACCCACAGTGTTCGCTGGGTTAGTATTTAAAATGGCATTGAGTGAAGCTTCGAAGGCATCTTTATCACAACGGCCGTCTTTCGCTACTTGTTGAACCAAAGCTACAGCTTGGCAAATTCCAGCGAAAGCAATAGTACGGTCATAAAGTGTATTAGCCACGTAGTAACTCCTAGTTGTTTTCTATCGTTTGTTGTTCGTTCGATTAGATTAGATGCGTTTTTCGATGATACCACCACCAAGACATACCTCATCTTGATAGAACACAGCCGACTGGCCTGGCGTTACAGCTATTTGTGGCTCATCGAAGATAACCTTAATGTTATCATCGTCAATTGGGATGATTGTACAAGGAATATCGGTTTGACGGTAACGTGTTTTTACCGTGCATGTCATAACTTCAGTAATTGGTGTGCGATTAACCCAATGAAGCTGAGAAGCAAACAAACCCTCTGATTTAAGAAGCGGGTGATCTTTACCTTGAACCGCGATCAGAACGTTACGCTTAAGATCTTTTTCACCAACAAACCATGGTTCTTCGTTACCGCCGCCACCTTTAGTGCCGCCAATATGAAGACCTTTACGTTGACCCAAAGTGTGGTACATCAAGCCTTGGTGTTGACCAATCACTTGACCGTCTGGCGTCTCGATATTACCTGGTTGAGCCGGTAGGTATTTGCCCAAGAACTCAGTGAACTTACGCTCACCGATAAAGCAGATACCGGTGGAGTCTTTTTTCTTCGCAGTGATCAAGTCTTGCTCTTCAGCAATACGGCGCACTTCAGGTTTCTCTAATTCACCCACAGGGAATAGGCTGCGTGCCACTTGATCTGAACTTAGCGTGTATAGGAAATAGCTTTGGTCTTTATTGCCGTCTAGGCCACGTAGCATTTCTGGTTTCACGCCAGCGTCTAGCTCTTCTTGAGTAGGGAAAGTACGACGAACGTAGTGACCCATTGCGATGTAGTCTGCGTCTAGCACTTCATCAGCAAATTCTAAGAAAGCTTTAAATTTGATTTCTTTGTTACAAAGAATATCTGGGTTTGGTGTACGACCTGCTTTGTATTCTTCAAGGAAGTATTCAAAAACGTTGTCCCAGTATTCAGCAGCAAAGTTGATAGTGTGAAGGTGGATACCTAATTTGTCACATACCGCTTGAGCGTCAGCAAGGTCTTCAGCAGCTGTACAGTATTCTTCGTTATCGTCTTCTTCCCAGTTTTTCATGAAAAGGCCTTCTACCTGATAGCCTTGTTGCTGAAGAAGATACGCCGATACTGACGAATCTACACCGCCGGACATACCGACAATTACTTTCTTTTCGCTGTTTCCAGAGCTGATATCTGACATGTCTAAACACCGTTACTAATACTTGGTCGCAGATTCTAACAGAAAGAGAAACGCCGTGACAGATCCGAGACCGGAATCACAGTTTCATTTGCACAAATAGTGCGCTGACTTTGTTAGAGAATTGCATGAGAGCGAGGTGACTCACTAGGATGTCAGAAGTATATGTGGCATAGTCGCTCGAAATCCAAGCCCTGAGATGAAAAAATGTCTGAACAAAATGAATTTATGCAAGAAGCCGAGTTAATCGAAATTATTGAAAATCAACTTGAAGATGGCCAACCAGCTAAAGTGAAGGAAACACTGATGCGTTTGGTAATGACAGGCACGTCTCGTGAAGACGCTGTAGCGGCTATGGCATGTGCACTTGCGCTTGAAGTATTTGATGTAATGAAAAATGGCGCCGAGTTCAACCAAAAGCGTTATGCAGAGCATTTGGGTATGCTGCCTGATTTAAGCTTTATGGAAGGCGAATAAAAAAATAGTACAGCAAACGTTTGCTATAGTTTGAAAGATTGCCGCGTTAAATATTGCGCGGTAGAATCCGCCACCTATTTCCCCTTGACTTAGACTAGCCTTATGAAATTCCCTGGACAACGTAAATCAAAGCACTATTTTCCGGTTCACGCTCGTGATCCATTAGTGAGCCAAGCTCAAACAAGCAAAAGAATGTCACGCACTCATATTATAGGTATTGACCAAACGTTGGTGGATATCGAGGCAAAAGTGAATTCTGAGCTGATTGAAAAATATGGCTTAAGTAAGGGACATTCGCTAGTCATCGGCGATGAAGCTGCAGAGTCTTTATATCAAGAATTAAAAGAGCAGTGCTTAATTACCAATGAATATGCTGGTGGCACTATCGGCAACACATTACACAACTACTCAGTATTGGCCGATGACCGTTCAACACTACTAGGTGTAATGAGCCAAGATATTAAGATTGGTAGCTATGGTTACCGTTATTTATGTAATACATCAAGCAGAATGGATCTGAACCATTTACAAGGGGTAGATGGCGCAATTGGTCGCTGTTTTGCATTAATTACTGAAGACGGTGAACGTACTTTCGCTATTAGTGAAGGGCAAATGAACCAACTAAAACCAGAGAGCATTCCTGAAAAAATCTTCAAAAGTGCTTCTGCTTTAGTTTTAACAGCTTATTTAGTTCGTTGTAAACCAGGCGATCCAATGCCTGAAGCAACAATGAAAGCTATCGAATACGCGAAGAAATACGATGTACCCGTTGTATTAACGCTAGGTACTAAGTTCGTTATTCAAGACGATCCTGAGTTTTGGAAAGACTTCCTTGAGCAACACGTAACCGTTGTAGCAATGAATGAAGATGAAGCCGAAGCGTTAACTGGTGAGAGCGATCCACTTGCTGCTTCAGACAAAGCGCTAGAGTGGGTAGACTTAGTTCTATGTACTTCAGGCCCGGTCGGCCTATTTATGGCTGGTTATACTGAAGACGCCGTGAAGCGTGAAACCTCATTACCGTTGCTACCAGGTTCTATTGCTGAGTTTAACCGTTACGAGTTTAGCCGTCCTGCGCATAAAAACTTATGTGATAACCCAACGAAAATCTATTCGCACATTGCACCTTATATGGGTGGCCCAGAAAAGATTAAGAATACCAATGGTGCAGGTGATGCCGCGTTATCTGCTTTATTGCATGATATGGCTGCAAATAAATATCATAAAGAAAACGTGCCTAACTCAAGTAAGCATCAACATTCCTTCTTGACGTATTCATCTTTCTCGCAAGTTTGTAAATATTCAAACCGCGCAAGTTATGAAGTGTTAGTTCAACACTCTCCACGTTTATCTCGTGGACTTCCTGAAAGAGAAGATAGCCTAGAAGAAGCTTACTGGGAAAGATAAGACGTCGTACTTATCAAATGAACTTCTCTGTTTATTAAGTACGCTGCTGTGTTTATCAAAGCCAGTAACGAATAACAAAATATAAAAAAGGCTCCGAAAGGAGCCTTTTTTGTTTCTGAATATATTGAAGCCGTAAATAATACTTTGGTCGACTTAAATATTAATTCTATTGCTTAGTGTGTTATTGATTATTCACTTAGCAAACTTGATGCCTTAAAGAGCAAACTCTTCTAGAGATTTACCAGCATCTAGTTGTTCTTGGATAGCTGAAGGCGTACGACCTTGACCTGTCCAAGTTTTCTCGTCGCCGTTTGCATCTACATATTTGTATTTAGCTGGGCGAGGAGCGCGTTTAGCTTTTGTTGTTTTAGATTTTGCTTCACCAGAAAGTGCAGCAATAAGATCTGCAACATCAATTCCGTCTTTTGCAATTTGTTCAGCGATAGCAGATAGCTTAGCTTCTTGCTCTGCTTTAGCAGCACGTTCTTCAGCTTCAGACTCTTGACGCTCTTGTACAACAATAGTCAGCTTGTCTAGCGCTTCTTCAAGTTGCTCAAGAGTTAATTCACGTGAGAATGCACGAAGGCTACGGATATTTAATAAAGTTTTTGTTAATTCAGACATGATATTTCCCATCAAGGTAAACTAAATAATCCTCCTAATAATAAACAGAGCCTAGGAATAAAACAAATAGTATTTCTTCTATTAGATACTTAAATAAAGAAGTGAGATGAATAGTTGAAAATCAAAAGGCAAATTTCAGTGAATTTATAATAATTATTAAGATTATCTAAAAAACTGATATGTGACTGGTGGAGTAATTGCCTTTTATTGGCTATTCTTCTATTGATTACTTCATTAACAAAAAACTATTTTTGTCGGAATGATATGTTGCATTGTTGCTCTTGATGGGTACAATTGCGGCTACCTGATGCGAGGCTTTGGTTGATTTGTTGTTAAACTTTGGTTTCAACGGTTAATAATGTTATCGCACGTAGAGGTGCAATTATAAAGAGTAGTTTTCGTTGGGGTGATGCCAATGAACGGGAATGAAAGGTGTAATTGCCGAAGTAAATTGTATATCTAAGCAATTTGCTGGGGTTGTACTCAATAGGTACAACACTGCCATAGTCTTAATTTTAAACTATGGAGCGCTACTGTAGGGTTGGGTGAAGTGTTCACTTCCCTTTCGCTTAGTTCAACATGGGCTTGGTAATTCGTATCAAGTTTGTCTGCAGTAGATCTCTAGCCAAATAAAAAACTGGTTTTTGAAGATCATGAATTTAATAGATTTTGCAACATCGCCTTTATCTTTACTTCCGCCCCTTGTGGCCTTAAGTCTTGCTATTGTTACCCGCCGTGTATTGGTTTCTTTGGGTGTCGGTATCATCATGGGTGCGATTCTACTTGCTGATTACTCAGTCGGGAACGCAACTAGCTACGTGTTTACCAAAGCATCTGGTGTTTTCATCGAAGATGGTGGTATTAACACTTGGAACATGAGCATCGTTGCTTTCCTAATTATCCTTGGAATGACAACGGCATTATTAACACTATCTGGCGGTACTCGCGCATTCGCTGAGTGGGCTCAGTCTCGTGTTAAGAGCAAACGTGGTTCAAAACTACTTGCTGCCTTCTTAGGCGTATTCATCTTTGTTGATGATTACTTCAACAGTTTAGCGGTAGGTGCTATCTCTCGCCCTGTAACAGACCGTTTCTACGTATCTCGCGCTAAGCTTGCTTATATCCTAGATTCTACTGCTGCTCCTATGTGTGTGATCATGCCTGCATCTAGCTGGGGTGCTTACATCATTACTATCATAGGCGGCATCTTAGTTACTCACGGCGTTACAGAGTATTCTGCGCTGGGTGCTTACGTTCGCCTTATCCCAATGAACTTCTACGCTGTTTTTGCTCTGTTAATGGTATTTGCCGTTGCATGGTTTGGTCTAGACGTTGGTAAGATGCGTGAGCATGAGATCGAAGCGTCTCAAGGCCGTGGCTTTGACGGAGATAATGATCAAAAGCAAGCTCACGATCTGAACGAAGAGCTAGACATTAAAGAGAGCGAAAACGGTTCAGTTTCTGATCTTGTGATGCCAATTGTATCGTTAATCGTAGCAACCATTGCTGCAATGCTTTACACCGGTGGTCAAGCGCTCACAGCTGATGGTCAAGCTTTTAACCTTCTTGGTGCATTTGAAAATACAGATGTAGGTAAATCTCTTGTTTACGGTGGTGTTATCGGTTTACTAGTTGCATTAGCGACAGTATTCAAACAGAAGCTGCCTATGGCTGATATCGCAAGAACGATGTGGATCGGTGCAAGCTCTATGTTTGGCGCTATCCTGATTCTTGTATTTGCATGGACGATCGGCTCTGTAATCGGCGACATGAAAACCGGTTCTTACCTATCATCTCTTGCGACAGGCAACATTGATTACCACTGGCTACCCGTTATCTTGTTCCTTCTTGCTGGCCTGATGGCATTCTCGACAGGTACTTCATGGGGTACGTTCGGTATCATGCTTCCTATCGCGGGTGACATGGCTGCAGCCTCTGACATCGCGCTAATTCTGCCTATGTTAAGTGCGGTTCTAGCGGGTTCTGTATTTGGCGACCATTGCTCCCCAATCTCAGACACAACGATTCTATCTTCTACAGGTGCTCGTTGTAACCATATTGACCACGTATCGACTCAGCTTCCTTACGCGTTGTCTGTGGCGTTCGTATCGTGTATCGGCTTCATCACTCTAGGTATGACATCATCAACTGGCATTGCATTCGGCGCGGCGTCTCTAACGTTTGTTGCTGTATGTTTTGCATTAGCTTATTTCTCTCGCTGTAAAATGGCGACGTGCAAAAGCTAATCATCATCTGATTGAATAATGAAAAGGGAGGCTGCGGCTTCCCTTTTTTGTGCCTGTTAAATTAATTTGAACTTTAGTGAAAAAAGTTCGAATAAATGGTTGAAAAAGGATGCCAGCTTAGTTAGTGTGGAGACAAGACAGCAAACAACCTAAGAGCCGATAAGTATGCGTAAATTAGTAATGAACATTCATCACCATCATCACCCTATCTAGTCTTTCGGGGAGATTTACGTATACCCGGGAGCAAGAATTCTCCCGGAGGTTAAGTCAAAGAATTTAGATTTAAACCCTCGGGATGACAAAGTCTTCCGAGGGTTTTTTAGTTTTAGCACTTTTAAATAATCAATAAATTCAAATATTTGCACAGGGATACAGCAATGCAGACACAACGCCTAAGAATCGCAATTCAAAAGAAAGGTCGCTTAAGTAAAGAGTGCCAAGATCTACTTAAAAAATGTGGTGTTAAATTTAACATCATGGGTGAGCGTTTAGTTGTTCATTCACTAAATATGCCAATCGACTTGTTATTAGTTCGTGATGACGACATCCCAGGTCTTATCATGGATGGTGTGGTTGACCTTGGTTTCATCGGTGAAAATGAACTAGAAGAAGTTCGCCTAGACCGTGTTGCTTTAAAAGAGCCATCAGAGTTTCGCACACTACGTCGTTTAGACTTCGGTGGTTGCCGTCTTTCTATCGCGATTAACAAAGACGAAGAATACAACGGCCCACAAGATCTAGCGGGTAAACGTATTGCAACAACTTACCCACAACTACTGAAAGCCTACATGGACGAGCAGGGTGTTGAATTCAGCGCTTGTATGCTAACGGGTTCGGTTGAAGTTGCGCCTCGCGCAGGCCTAGCAGACGCTATCGCCGATTTAGTTTCTACAGGTGCGACGCTAGAAGCAAATGGCCTAAAAGAAGCAGAGGCTATCTTCCAATCTAAAGCAACATTGATTCAGCGTGTTGGTGAGTTCGATGCAGACAAAACTGCTCTGATTGAAAAACTACTGACTCGCATGCAGGGTGTTCAACAAGCGAAAGAGTCGAAGTACATCATGCTTCACGCGCCAACATCTCAGCTAGAGCAGATCAAAGCATTATTGCCTGGCGCTGAAGATCCTACTGTTCTTCCACTATCAACAGACAAAGACAAAGTTGCCGTTCACCTTGTAAGTACCGAGAACTTGTTCTGGGAAACTATGGAACAGCTGAAAGAGTTGGGTGCAAGCTCGATTCTAGTATTACCAATCGAAAAAATGATGGGGTAGTGACGATGAGAACCGTTGTTTGGCAATCTTTAAGTGAATCACAGCAAGACTCGGTACTAGAGCGTCCAGCTATTACTGAAGGTGCAAACATCACAGCGACTGTTTCTGATGTTATTGCAAAAGTACGAAATGAAGGCGATGCCGCACTTAAAGAACTGACTGAAAAGTTCGATCGTGTGACTCCAGAATCCATTCGAGTCAGCTCGACTGAGATTGAAGAGGCATGTGCTCGTTTAACACCAGAAATGAAGCAAGCGTTAGAACAAGCTTATAGCAATATTGCTAAGTTTCACGAAGCTCAGAAGCCGCAGCCAATTAAGGTTGAAACACAGCCAGGCGTTGTGTGTGAGCAAGTGACACGCGCTATTAATACTGTTGGACTCTATATTCCGGGTGGCAGCGCGCCACTTCCGTCAACGGTTCTTATGTTAGGTGTACCTGCTCAAATCGCGGGTTGCCGCAAGGTTGTGCTTTGTTCACCTCCGCCAATCGCGGATGAAATCTTGTATGTCGCTAATCTTTGTAAAATCGATGAGGTTTACAATGTAGGTGGTGGTCAAGCCGTTGCGGCGATGGCTTACGGTACGGAGAGTGTCTCTAAAGTAGATAAAATTTTCGGTCCTGGTAATGCGTATGTAACGGAAGCTAAGCGCCAAGTGAGTAACGACTTCCGTGGTTCTGCGATTGATATGCCGGCAGGCCCATCGGAGGTGATGGTGATTGCAGACGAAACTGCGGATGCTGACTTCATTGCTGCTGATCTACTGAGCCAAGCTGAACATGGCCCAGATTCACAGGTTGTATTAGTAACACCATCGCCAGTTATTGCCGACCAAGTAACCGATGCGGTTCAGAAGCAACTGAAAGAACTGTCTCGTGCGAACATCGCTCAGCAAGCATTGGCTTCAAGCCTAATCATCATTGCTGAATCGATCACTCAAGCTATTGCGATTTCTAACTTCTACGGTCCAGAGCACTTGATTGTTCAGACCAAGAATCCACGTGAATTGCTGCCGTTACTAGACAATGCAGGTTCAATCTTCCTTGGTGACTGGTCTCCAGAGTCTGCAGGTGACTACGCATCAGGTACAAATCACGTTCTTCCTACTTACGGCTATACCAAAACCTATTCAAGTCTAGGTTTGGCTGATTTCTCTAAGCGTATGACGGTACAAGAGTTAACGGCTGATGGTTTGAAAGGCCTAGCGCCAACGGTAGTCACAATGGCGGAAGCCGAAGGTTTGGATGCGCACAAACGTGCTGTGACCATCCGAGTTGAAAAATTAAATCGATTTGAAAAGTTAAATAAAGCGAAATAAGGGTAGGGCATGGAAAAGTTAGCAAGAAAACAAGTTCAGGCTCTTACACCTTACTTGTCTGCAAGACGCATTGGTGGCAGCGGAGATGTGTGGCTAAACGCTAACGAGTCTCCGTTTGATAACGAGTACAACCTAAACTTGTCTCGTCTTAATCGCTACAGCGAGTGCCAGCCTAAAGAGCTGATCGATGCTTACGCTCAATATGCAGGCGTGAAATCAGAGCAAACGCTGACCACTCGTGGCGCTGACGAAGGTATCGAACTTTTGATTCGAGCTTTCTGCGAGCCGAACGAAGATTCGATTCTGTACTGCCCTCCGACTTACGGTATGTATGCCATCAGTGCCGAGACGATTGGTGTTGAGCGCAAGGTTGTGCCTTTAACGGCTGAATGGCAATTGGATCTTCCTGCTATTGAAGCGCAACTCGACAACGTAAAAGTGGTGTTTGTTTGTAGCCCAAACAACCCAACGGGTAACTTGGTTGATCGCAAAGACATCATCAAACTGCTTGAAATGACACAAGACAAAGCGATTGTGGTGATGGATGAAGCGTATATCGATTTTTGTCCAGAAGCATCAACCGTTGATTTACTGGAGCAATATCCAAACCTAGCGATTCTGCGCACTTTGTCGAAGGCCTTTGCTTTGGCGGGCTTACGTTGTGGTTTTACGCTAGCCAACAAAGAGCTTATCGATGTACTGTTGAAAGTGATTGCTCCTTATCCTGTGCCAATCCCTGTTGCTGACATTGCTGTTCAAGCTCTTTCAGAACAAGGGCTTGCGAGAGCTAAGTTTCAAGTTCTCGATTTAAGTGCTAATCGTGCTTATTTACAAGCCGGCTTACTCGGCATGCCTCAAGTAACGGTATTTGATGGTTGGGGTAACTACCTGCTGGTTAAATTCCCGAACGGTGATGAGTTGTTCAAAGCGGCATGGGACACTGGCATCATCTTGCGTAATTCGCCAATTGAAGATTGTGTTCGTATTAGTATTGGTAATCGAGAAGAGTGCGAAAAGACACTTGGATTCATTCGTAACTTTTTTCAGTAACGAAGGCTTACCAGTAATCACATTGGTCAGTTGTGTTTAATCAACATGACTGGCAAATGAATCAGAAATTTGGGTTAGCGGTTGATTTTAGCTAGGCCACCAGATTTAAAATTAAAAGGAAGTTCAAGTGAGTAAACAACAGAAAATACTTTTTATAGACCGTGATGGCACCTTAATTGTTGAGCCGC
The DNA here is from genome assembly GCF_024347455.1 of Vibrio echinoideorum. Classification (NCBI taxonomy): domain Bacteria; kingdom Pseudomonadati; phylum Pseudomonadota; class Gammaproteobacteria; order Vibrionales; family Vibrionaceae; genus Vibrio; species Vibrio echinoideorum. The sequence goes on along the minus strand of NZ_AP025483.1, from coordinate 2,293,122 downwards.
CAGTCGACTTTCAAGTAGACCGTTTAGACAAACTAAAATTCGAACCTCTCGTGATTCCTAGCTTGCTGGCATTGCAAGATGCGGGCTACCGCTTAGTGATGGTGACTAACCAAGATGGTCTAGGTACGGATAGCTACCCACAAGAAGAGTTTGATGCTCCGCACAATATGATGATGGAGTTCTTCGAATCTCAAGGCGTTAAGTTTGACGATGTACTTATTTGCCCTCACTTTGATGAAGACAACTGCTCTTGCCGCAAACCGAAGTTGGGTATGGTTAAAGACTACCTACAGGGCGGCAAAGTAGACTTCCAACACTCTGTTGTGATTGGCGATCGAATGACTGATCTTCAATTAGCTGAAAACATGGCGATCCGTGGGATTCAATATGGCCCTGATGCGGAAACGGAAGGCACGCTGAATTGGCCACAGATAGTTAAAGATCTTACGGTCAATGCTCGTGTTGCTGAAGTGGTTCGTACTACTAAAGAAACCGACATCAAGGTTGCAGTCAACCTTGATGAAACAGGCGGCAATAAAATCGATACTGGTATGGGCTTCTTTGATCACATGCTTGATCAAATCGCGACACACGGCGGTTTCCAAATGAACCTGACTGTGAAGGGCGACCTACACATTGATGATCACCACACAATCGAAGACACCGCTCTCGCTTTAGGCCAAGCACTTAAAGATGCATTAGGCGATAAACGTGGTATCGGCCGTTTCGGTTTCAGCCTGCCTATGGATGAGTGTTTAGCTCAGTGCGCGTTAGATCTCTCTGGTCGTCCGTACCTGAAATTCGATGCTAAGTTTAGCCGCGAGCAAGTGGGTGACCTTTCTACGGAGATGGTGGTTCACTTCTTCCGTTCTTTAACCGATACACTGGCTTGTACATTGCACCTTTCTTCAGCTGGCAATAATGATCACCACATTATTGAGAGCCTGTTCAAAGCGTTTGGTCGTACTCTTCGTCAAGCAATCAAAGTTGAAGGTAATGAGTTACCAAGCAGCAAAGGCGTCCTGTAAGGCTAACGTTAGCAAGGAAAAAACAATGAAAGATCAAAAAGTCGTTATTATTGATACTGGTTGTGCCAACGTTTCCTCAGTGAAGTTTGCGATTGAACGTCTGGGCTACGCAGTTGAAATTTCGAAAGAACCAAAAGTTGTTCTTGCTGCCGACAAGCTATTCCTACCAGGAGTAGGTACAGCAAGTGAGGCAATGAAGAACCTGCAAGAGCGTGACCTTGTTACCCTTGTGAAGCAAGTAGAGAAGCCTTTGCTTGGTATCTGTTTAGGTATGCAATTGCTTGGCAAACTGTCTCAAGAGAAAGGCCAAAAAGCTGACGAGTTAGTTGAATGCTTAGGATTGTGTGATGGTGAAGTTCGTTTACTTGAAACGGGTGATTTGCCATTACCACACATGGGTTGGAATACAGTAACCGCGACACCTAACCATCCTCTATTCAAAGGCATTGAAGAGGGCGAGTACTTCTACTTTGTACACAGCTTCGCAATGCCAGTGGGTGGCTATACCATCGCACAATGTGATTACGGCAATCCGTTCACTGCCGCAGTGCAAAGTGGCAACTATTACGGTGTTCAGTTCCACCCAGAACGTTCGTCAAAAGCTGGCTCTAAGCTGATTCAGAACTTCTTGGAATTGTAATAAGGATTAGGCAGCGGCTACCGTTGCCATATAAGGAATGTAAATGATTATTCCCGCGTTAGATTTAATTGAAGGCCAAGTTGTTCGCTTATTCCAAGGGGATTACGGGCAAGTAACAGAATATAAAGTCGATCCAGCAGAGCAGTTCAACTTGTACCACCAAGCAGGCGCAGGTTGGCTTCACCTTGTCGACTTAACTGGCGCTAAAGATACGACTGCTCGTCAGTTGGACTTAATCGCTAAGCTGCTTGCAAGCACACCAGCAAATATCCAAATTGGCGGTGGCGTTCGTAACGAGCAAGACGTGGTCGACCTACTTGAAGCTGGCGCGCAGCGCGTTGTTGTTGGTTCAACGGCGGTTAAACAACCTGAACTTGTTAAAGGTTGGATGGAAAAGTACGGCGCTGAAAAAATAGTGCTTGCTCTAGACATCAACATTGACGAAAACGGCACACGTAAAGTAGCGATTTCAGGCTGGCAAGAAGACTCCGGCGTGACTATTGAAGCACTGATTGAAGACTATCTGACCGTTGGTCTAAAACACGTTCTGTGTACTGATATTTCTCGCGATGGCACGTTAGAAGGATCAAACGTGGAACTCTACGTTGACCTTTGTAAGCAGTACCCACAAGTGCAATTCCAATCATCGGGCGGCATTGGCAGCCTAGCTGATATCGAGGCACTAAAAGGCAGCGGCGTTGCTGGTGTGATTGTTGGTCGCGCACTACTAGATGGTAAGTTCACCGCAGAGGAGGCATTTGCATGTTGGCAAAGCGAATAATCCCTTGTTTGGATGTCCGTGACGGACAAGTGGTTAAGGGCGTTCAGTTCCGTAACCATGAAATTATTGGCGACATCGTTCCGCTAGCACAACGCTATGCAGAAGAGGGTGCTGATGAATTAGTATTTTACGATATCACCGCATCAAGCGATGGCCGTGTGGTCGATAAGAGCTGGGTGAAACGCGTAGCAGAAGTGATTGATATTCCTTTCTGTGTGGCTGGTGGTATTAAGTCAGCAGAAGATGCAGCGCGCATTCTTGAATTTGGTGCGGATAAAGTATCCATCAACTCGCCTGCATTGGCTAACCCGCAACTGATTACTGACCTTGCTGATAAATTTGGCGTGCAGTGTATTGTTGTTGGCATCGATTCATACTTCGATAAAGAAACCGGTAAATATCAGGTTTACCAGTTCACTGGCGATGAAGCGCGCACTAAAGCAACCAAGTGGGAAACCAAAGATTGGGTGCAGGAAGTACAAAAGCGTGGTGCAGGTGAAATTGTGTTGAACATGATGAACCAAGATGGCGTTCGCAACGGCTACGACATTGATCAGTTAAACATGGTACGCGAAGTGTGTAATGTACCTTTGATTGCGTCTGGTGGCGCAGGTGCAATGGAGCATTTTGCGGAAGCTTACAAAAAAACAAACGTGGATGGAGCACTAGCGGCATCGGTATTCCACAAACAAGTCATCAATATTGGTGAACTTAAACAATATTTAAAACAACAAGATGTAGAGGTGCGACTATGAGTTTTGAACCAGTCAGTTTGTCAAAAACAGAAGTAGGCGCATTATCAAAGCGTATTGATTGGGATAAAGTAGGTGGTTTAGTGCCTGCTATCGTTCAAGATTACCAATCTAGCCAAGTGTTGATGATGGGATACATGAACCCAGCAGCGCTTGAGAAAACAGGTGAAACAGGCCAAGTGACGTTCTTCTCTCGAACAAAAGAACGTTTATGGACCAAAGGTGAAACGTCGGGCAACGTATTACAACTGCAAAATATGTCGTTGGACTGCGATAACGATACTTTGCTTGTTAAGGTGAATCCCATTGGCCCGACGTGTCATACCGGTACAACAACGTGTTGGGACGCAGACAAGCAAGATGAAACACAGATGGTGTGGCTTCATCAGCTTGAGCAGCTATTGGCTGCCCGCAAGGACGCAGACCCTGAGTCTTCTTACACTGCCAGCTTATATGCCCGCGGCACCAAGCGTATTTCGCAGAAAGTGGGTGAAGAAGGCGTTGAAGTCGCGCTTGCGGCGACGTCGGGCGATAAGGCGGAATTAGTGTGTGAATCAGCAGATTTGATTTACCACTTGATGGTCCTGTTGCAAGACCAAGGTTTGTCTATGAACGATGTGGTGAATAAGCTTAAAGAGCGTCATAAGTAAGCTCTTTTTAGATAAATAGACCATGTAAAAGACAAATAAAAGCCCCGTAAACGCTAACGTTTTCGGGGCTTTTTAATGCTTGAACTTCCTCAGTTACTCTTTGAATTTATGAGTTTTTTATTCCGAAGAGCCTAGGTGAGAGGTGGAATCTCTTTTCTTAATCCGACTTGCGAATCTGCGTCTTAGCCGCAACACTTCTTATATTTCTTACCGCTACCACAAATACACGGATCATTGCGGCCGATTTTGAAACTCTCAACCGTTTGGTTTAGACGCGGATCAATCTCTGGCGCTGCGTTTTCTTGTTGCTCATTTTCTTGCTCGGGGAAGGTGCCATCAATGTAGTACCAAAGACCGTCTTCACGAACGAAGCGCGAACGTTCTTGCATACAGAATTGCTCAGCACCGTCATTAAAGTAAGCTTTAAACTCAACAAAGCCTTCGTTCTCATGTGAACCTGCGGCAGTCTCGATGATTTCTAAGCCCGCCCAATCACTATCTATGGATTCGGCAATACCCTCTCTCTGCGCTTTTGCATTACAGCTTGGATGGTAAGTTGCAACCACGTAGTCAACTAACCCCAACACGTGTGCAGAATAACGTGAGCGCATCAATTGCTCCGGTGTTTCAACAGCACGATGATTAAGGTGTCCAGATTTGCAGCACAGTTGGTAAGTGTTTTTGCTATCGCATGGGCATAAAGGCATAGTCAGATCCTGTAAAAATGGCCTCTATTAAGAGGCCATAAATGAATGCGTTGGAGTTTAACAAGAAACAATCGCTCACCAAAGCTTAGTTTCTATTGACGCAGCAATGTGAAGTGAACTATTTCAACGAAGGTGATAACAGCTCTTGAGCCCAAGTAGTCGCTTCATCATAAGCTTGACCGAGTTCCGCTTCACTTAGCTTGAGAAGTTTACGAATGCGCGTTGCTTCGTCCCAGCGAGCTTGTTCATACGCAATGACCATTGCCATAATGGCGCCTAAGACACCTTTTCGTTGAATCAGAGCTTGCTTGATCTCTTCATCGATTGGTACTGAGTCCAAGACCTGCTGTAACGGTTGGTCAAAGAGTGAATCAAGTAGAGAGAACATACCGGTCAAAAAGGCTTGTCCGGGTTCTACTTTTACATTCATCTTTTCTACTAATAGTTCACACTGACGAGCACGCAGTACCGCTAAACCATAGAGTGAATCGGGTTTATCTTCTTTCGCAGATGCAATCGCTACAAGTGAAACGAACTTACGTAGCTTTTGTTCTCCAAGGTAAATAAGCGCTTGGCGAAATGAACGGATAGTCGTTGCTGAGCCGCCTGCGGAGTTTACATACGCAAGTACTTTATAAGAAAGCGTCACATCGAGTGTGATCAGGCGTTCCACTTCACCAAAATCAATGGGATCGTGAGCTATTTCTTTTAACAGCTGAACGATGGTCAAAAAGGCAGGGTTTAGAGCGCGAGTTTGAATCATTTCCGGCTTGCTGAAGAAATACCCTTGAAAATAGGTGAACCCGGCTTGTTTAGCCTCTTGATACTCGTCGTAAGTTTCAACTTTCTCGGCAAGAAACTGGATATTCAACTCTTTCATAGCGCTCATGAACATCGACGCTTTGGTAATTGAGATCAAGCGAATATCAAATTTAATGATAGACACGTACGGCAAGAAACGTTTCCATGCTTTGCTCGGCACAAAGTCGTCCAATGCGATGGTATAACCCGCATCGTAAATAGTTTTGATCGCTTCAAGCAATTCGTCCGTAGGCTCGCAATCTTCAAGAACCTCAACAACGAGGCTTTCTTTCGGAAATAGGGTAGGGACTAAGTTAATCAGGCTTGCATAGGGAAAATTCACGAATCCTAGCTTATCACCAAGAGTATTATAGTGAGTCGATAGGAAGTGATCGGAAAGCAAGCGGCTTGTAGCGAGTTCCGGTTCTACTTCAGGGAAAGTATTCTTAGGACCATCCCTGAATAGCAACTCGTAACCTATGGTTTTCTTGTCAGCATCGAGTATTGGCTGACGCGCTACATATGAATATTTCAACTTGGTACTGTGTTCGGTTTAGTTCTGATAAAGAGATAATAGCTAATTCGAGGGAAATTACCATCTACAATCTCAGAAAGTCTGACCCATCATAATAATCAATGTGAAACTTTAAGAGTGATGCTGAAAGCTATTGCTAAACTCGCGATTCTGTAGTTCAAAACTTTGCGGAGTGAACACCAGCACTGAGCCTTGAGTGTACCAATCGCCCAGTACGATACGGGTTTTAGTGCAATGGTTAGCAGTGAAAGTGTGGATGTTTGGACGATGTGTATGGCCATGGATCATTAAATCGACATTGTTACGTTCCATCACATCTTCGACTTCTTGTTGTGTTACATCCATGATGTCCAAAGACTTAGTTTGCTTGTCATCTTTGATATCAGACTGAACCTTAGAGACGATTTTCTTTTTGATGAAGAAAGGAATTCGATTGAAGACCCATTGCAACCAAGGTTGGTGTACTTTTTCACGGAAGGCGAGATACTTTACATCTTCGGTACACAAGGTATCACCATGTAACACGACCGCTTTTGTTCCGTAGATATCGATAGTTGATACTTCGTCTAAGAGTTGCACGCCAGTTTGTTTTGCAAATTTTTTACCGACTAAAAAGTCACGGTTACCCTGAGTGAAATAGCAAGGCACGCCGGATTTAACTAAATCGATAAAGGTTTGGCGAATAGAAGTGGCGAAATCACTGGTATCGTCATCACCAATCCAGAATTCGAAAAGGTCACCTAATACGTAGAGTGCATCCGCTTCTACCGCTTCGTTCTTCATGAAAGTGAGGAAGCAGTCGGTGATGTCTTGTCGTGACGGTGCAAGGTGCAGATCTGATATAAAATATGTTTTCATAGGTCTAAAAAAAGGGAGCGATTCGCTCCCTATATCCTGATTTTATCGGGTCATCAATTATTAATACTAATCGAAAGCGATGAATTAAGCTTCGATTGTAGTACCAGTGATGATCACTTCTTCTAGAGGTACATCTTGGTGCATACCCATAGAACCAGTGCTAACACCTTTGATCTTGTTTACGATGTCCATGCCTTCAACAACTTCTGCGAATACACAGTAGCCCCAACCGTCTAGGCTTTCGCTACGGAAGTTTAGGAAAGAGTTGTCGTTAACGTTGATGAAGAACTGAGAGCTCGCTGAATGCGGTTCCATAGTACGAGCCATTGCTAACGTACCAACTTTGTTCGCTAGGCCGTTGTTTGCTTCGTTCTTGATAGTCGCACGAGTTGTTTTTTCTTTAAGGCCAGAAGTCATGCCGCCGCCTTGAACCATGAAACCATCGATAACACGGTGAAATAGCGTGTTGTCGTAAAAACCGTCACGGCAATACTGTAGGAAGTTTGCGCTTGTTTCTGGTGCTTTTTCTTCGTTAAGTTGAACTTTGATGTCACCAAAATTTGTGTGAAGGATGATCATGATTGTTACCTTACTGTCTTTTTAATATGAAGTTCGAATTCTAGCGCATGTTGGCGGACTTTCAAATCACCAAATCATTAACTTAACTTGGTTGTTTGAGGTAATTACTGCTTTGGGGGATTACCTAATAACGCATGAATTGATATACTTGCCCTCTTATTTTGATTAATACACAAATATAGATAGAGATCATGCTAAAAATTTATAACACACTCACAAGACAGAAAGAGGAATTCAAACCAATTACAGCTGGCAAAGTCGGCATGTATGTCTGTGGGGTAACCATCTACGATCTCTGTCACATTGGTCATGGCCGTACGTTCGTTTCTTTCGACGTAGTAACTCGTTACCTTCGTTACCTTGGTTACGATTTAAACTTCGTTCGTAACATCACTGATATCGATGACAAGATCATCAAGCGTGCTAATGAAAACGGCGAATCTTGCGATTCTCTAACCGAGCGTCTGATCGGTGAAATGCACGCAGATTTTGATGCATTGAACATGAAGCGCCCAGATGTAGAGCCTCGCGCAACAGAATTCATTACAGAGATCATTGAGTTAGTAGAAAAGCTGATTCAACGTGGCTTTGCTTACGTAGCAAGTAACGGTGATGTGATGTTCGAAGTTAAAAAATTCGACGAATACGGTAAGCTTTCAAAGCAAGACCTAGATCAGCTTCAAGCTGGTGCTCGTGTTGATATCGATTCTGCAAAACGTAGCCCGTTAGACTTTGTTCTTTGGAAGATGTCTAAGCCAGGTGAACCTACGTGGGAATCGCCATGGGGTCCAGGTCGTCCAGGTTGGCACATCGAATGTTCAGCAATGAACTCTTCGATTCTTGGTAATCACTTCGATATCCACGGTGGTGGTTCCGATCTACAGTTCCCACACCACGAAAACGAAATCGCACAGTCTTGCTGTGCACACGGCACTCAGTATGTAAATACTTGGATGCACAGTGGCATGGTGATGGTCGACAGAGAGAAGATGTCTAAATCTCTAGGTAACTTCTTCACTATCCGCGATGTACTGCAGCATTACGATGCAGAAACCGTGCGTTACTTCTTAATGTCTGGTCACTACCGTAGCCAACTGAACTACAGCGAAGATAACCTAAACCAAGCTCGAGCATCGCTAGAGCGTCTGTATACATCACTTCGCGGCTTAGACCTAACAGCAGCTCCGGCTGGTGGTGAAGAGTATGTAACTCGTTTTTCTACAGCGATGAACGATGATTTCAACACACCTGAAGCTTATTCAGTGCTGTTTGAAATGGCTCGTGAAATTAACCGTATCAAGACTGAAAGCATTGAAAAAGCAAGCGCTCTCGGTGCATTGATGCGTGAACTTGCCGACATCATCGGTATTCTTCATCAAGATCCAGAAGCTTTCCTTAAAGGTGATGCTGCTGGTAATGACGATGAAGTAGCAGAAATCGAAGGCTTTATTAAGCTACGTAATGATTCTCGCGCTTCTAAGGATTGGGCTAACGCCGACCTTGCACGTGATAAGCTCAATGAGCTAGGCATTGTTCTGGAAGATGGTCCAGAAGGCACGACTTGGCGTCGTAAGTAAACTTTATAAAAAGGGCTGATTTTCAGCCCTTTTTTCTAGCAAAAATTCTTTAGTTTCACCTTTGCTTTTATCTTCAACTTTTAATTAACAGGAATATTTCTGTGGCTCAGATGTATTTTTATTACTCGGCAATGAATGCGGGTAAATCAACAACGCTTCTTCAATCTTCTTTTAACTATCAAGAGCGTGGTATGACGCCAGTGATCTTTACCGCAGCGTTAGATGACCGCTATGGTATTGGTAAAGTGAGCTCACGAATTGGTCTGCAATCTGAAGCTCAACTGTTTAAAAGCGACACTAATATGTTTGACGCTATCCAAAAACTTAATGAAGAAGAAAAGCGTCATTGTGTTTTGATCGATGAGTGTCAGTTCTTGTCGAAAGAACAGGTGTACCAACTAACAGAAGTGGTTGATAAACTGCATATCCCTGTGCTTTGCTACGGTTTGCGTACTGATTTCTTAGGTGAGTTGTTTGAAGGTAGCCGTTACTTATTATCTTGGGCAGACAAATTGGTTGAGCTTAAAACGATTTGTCACTGTGGCCGTAAAGCTAATATGGTAATCCGTACCGACGAGCATGGTGTAGCGATTGCTGAAGGTGATCAAGTGGCCATCGGTGGTAATGACCAATATGTTTCTGCTTGCCGTCTGCACTACAAAGAAGCGTTAGGTAAATAAACGGCTCTTTGGTTGATTTTGCTTAGAGAGCAAAACAAAGATTAGCAATCTAAAGTAAAAAGCTAAGAATAATAAACGGTGGCCAAGTGCCACCGTTTTTGTTTTCTGAAACGGACTATTACGTTACTTAAAGCTTTATTCGAAACCCAGTTTCTTCAATGCTTGGTAAGCATGGTCTACGTCATCAGGGATTGGCATTTCAATCTGAAACCCTTTGGCTGGGTATGATTTGATTCGTTCAAAATCAGCAATTAGAGCGCCTAGCACCATGTCTAACGGTAACTCTTCATTAAAGTAATCGACCCAGTCTTGCCATTGTGAAGTGACTTGAATCTCGGTCACTTGATCAGGCCACTGTTTACTGAATGTCGCGTAGGTACGTTTTTCCATAAAGGGCTTTTGTACTAAGGTCAGTCGCTTTGGTGACAGTCCACGTTCTGTAAGCAGGTCATAGGTAAAACGTACATTTTCACCGGTATTGGTCGCATGCTTCTCAATAATAATGTCTGAGTTTGGTACGCCACTGTCTCGTGCGATCGCTGCGAATGTTTCGGCCTCTGAACGTTCGAAACTCTCTTCAGTAAAGCGTCCCACACCGCCAGAAAATACGATGTAAGGCGCCACTCCTTGGTGATAGAGCTCGGCTGCGTATTCAGCAACTCGAGTATCGTTACTGCACAATACAAAAATACAGTCTGAAGGCACAATCTTGTGACCCATCGACATGAAGTTCCAAAGGGTGTCGACCGAGCGATGTAGCTTGGTCGTAGAGTTCTTTACAGGTTGCTTAGTGACAGATTGTTTAGTCATAAAGAGCGTCCAATGTAGAATCGAATTTAAACGAGTAACCTAAACCGAGGATCTTTTTAGAAGAGATCAGCTTGTCTGGGGTGTCGACAACCGGAGGGAGTGGCTCGCTGCTATTGGCACTTTTTAGCGCTGCCGCATAGAACTCCGCCTTACTCACTGTATTGGGTGTGGTGACATTAACGATTTCATTGTGTAGTTGATTGATCGCGAAATCGACCGCACCAATCGCATCATCAAGGTGAAGTATGTTGGCTGGTGCTTGAGAGCTGACCTGCTTTAACTTGCTTGCGAACCGAGATGGGTGACGACTAGGGCCTATTAGCCCACTGAAGCGAAGAATGGTGTAATCGATGCCTGAATCCATCACTAATTGTTCAGCTTGAAGCATTACTCGTGCATTGTCCGAAAATGCAGATGCTTGCTCGTTTGCTGAAGTCGAAAGAGTGAGTGATGCATCTTGCTCGCACAGAACTCCGGGCTTGGTTGGGTATACCGTCGTTGAACTGACCATGATGAGCTTTTTCACGTTTGCCTTTTGACAAGCATTAGTGAGTTGCTGCCAATAATCGGCGTACTCCGCACCAGCACCTTTTCTAAAGCCGGGAGGAAAGCTACCAATGACTATTTCAATGTTGCTTTCTAGTAGGAGTGAATAAAGTTGGCCAATAGAGTGTTCAGGTTGTATTGAATCAAAACTGAATACTTCACAAGGAATGCGTTCATTACCAATAGCGTCAGCGCCAGTTTGGGTGGTTTTCGTCACGACGACTTGGTTACCATGTTTGACGAGATGTTCAGACAAGGGGGCACCAACCCATCCTGCACCAACAATAAATATAGAAGCCATGTGTTCCTCACAACTGCAAATGATGGATTTATGATAATACCAATCGTAGTAACTAACTGGTCATCCTAGCTTGTTAAAAATCTTGATAACTTCGTTAGAATTTTTACTTGTAGAATAACTACTTATCTAACCTACTTGGAGAAAAGAGCTTCCTTGTTCTCGAGCTTTTTTCCTACGCTATTTCTGCTCAGTTACTCACTGTGATTGGTATAAGCCTAACAAACCTTTGGCCAAAAATGAAAAAACTCCACGGCCGAAGCGAGTGGAGTTTTTACTAGAACAATGGAGCTTTAATTTAGTACGCGAAGTAGTTTGTCTGCGCGCTCTGCCATCTGTATACCTTCATCTGTTAGGTAGCCGCCGTCTGGCTGAGTGCAAAGGTTCTTTTCGAATAAGCGCTTAACAGCGTCTTGAGTTTCTTGAGCCGCTTCTTGATGTACTTTAATACCAGTAGCTGCGCTACTTACATCAAATTTAAGAAGAAGATTTAAATCAGCAATATGTTCAGCGTTGTACTTCATAAATTAACCTATATATTCATAACGTTCTCTACCTTCACCTTAGTGTGCATTCACAGCTCAATCAATAGCAAATAAAGAGAATTGATAAGTGATACCAAATTGAATGATTAATCATCGAATGATAAGTTTATTTTGGTTGTGCTGGGTGATTTGTGCCCACTTAAATCATGAATGATGTTTATTGCTAAGAGGTTGTAATATATTGTGTAAAGAGAAATATATTGCATTGAGCGAATATTGACAAAAAAGGATATGCATCAGTGAAAGCGAACAAAGTAGCATTAGTTATTAGTATGCTATTTGCTATCGCAGGGTGTCAGAGCACACCCTCAGAGCAGACAGACGCGAACCAAACAACAAACAACAATAATGAATCTACAACCGAGGTTCGTTCTTTCCAGTCTGTTCAAAGCGTTTACTCCCAATGGGAAATTAAGCTAGAAGATCATGCTAAGTTGTCTCTCTATGCACCTGAGAATTACCACGAGTTGCTAGACGCGTGGGATGATGCTGAAAATATTTATGCAGATTTGTTGAAAGACGAGAGCCGACTTACGAAAAGCTATTCGATCTTTTCGAGCTTAACTTATGCAGAAGCCTTTGATGAAAAAATTGCTTTGATCAAATCAAACTATGATTCGATTTTGGTTTTGAAGAAAAAGGCCGACCGAGTGCTAGCCGATTCTATCGTGCAAATGGATTATCTTAAGTACCTTGGCGCTGACACCATGTTTACATCGAGCTATAAGAGGCTGTATTCAGAGTACAGCGAGTTGTTCGAATATGTGCTTGTCGATGAGCTGGAAGATGCACAAGAAGCTCAGATCGAATTTCTAGATAATGCCCGCTTGTTAGAGGTTAAAGTTGCTCATAAGAAATACATTGAACCTTTGAAAAATGAGCTGGAATTCTTGGAAGACGAAGACTTTGATGATGTGGTTCCATTGACGTTTGCGAAGGCGGCTTCTCAAATCGCATTGGCAGAAAGCCAAGTGAAAGCGAGTCCTCGTAAAAAATCGATTATCGAAGATGCCGTTGATGCTGCAGAATTTGAATTGAACCATGTGCGTAGTGTTGCTCACGAAGTAAGAGTGCTTGCGAGCGTAAAAGGTGATCGATTTGAGCAATCGGTTTTGAATGCCGAGAATCAATTGTTGAGCATTTCGCAAGTGATCAATGATGAAGATTATCGTGACGTTGTCTTGCGCTTACAATCTCAGAAAATTGTGACGAGCGTTAAAGCATTAAAAAGCTCCGATATGACCGCACTATTGAAGTCAGAGATCGAAGCGTTGACTGAACAGTTAGCTAAGTTGGATAACGAGAATCAGAAGCAAGCACAACAGTTGTCTGAGGCGACCAAGCGCGGTGAGTTTTTAAATGAGCAGGTTACCAAGAGTGATGCTCATATAAAGAGCTTAGAAGACCTGGTGGATAGTTTGAAAGGTTTGGGTGGCAAGGTTGCCAGTGAAAGCGATTCTGATCTAACTCCTTCTGGCGTTGAATCTAACCTTGAAGATTCGGCTTTAGAGCAATCATCAGAAGAAGTGATAGAACCTTCGGTTTAGCATAACTAATGTCTTTATTTGTGACTGACTTAAAAGCGCCTGCGGGCGCTTTTTTACGTTCTGTTGATCTATGTCAAAATCTGAAAATAAAAGCCTTCCAAATCCCACTATAGTGTACGCTACTCTTTTGGTTTTAACGTAACTTATTGATATTTATAGATGTGTTGTTTTTGTTGTTGATAAGTTCTCATTCATCAGAGTTTTCTATTTACTACTAAAGTCGTATGAAATTTGAATATCATTGAAGGTTTGCTGTTTTATGCGTTGTTAGAGAGAATTGGGGCATAAAATAGCCCTTGAATTCAGAAATGAAAGAGAGGATTATCGCGCTCCCGACAACATGTTTCAAAATGTAAACCATCATGAATCTAAACCAATTTGACTCATTATTACCGCCACAAATGGCTGAGCGCGCTGCAGATATCGGCGTAGGTAAAGCAACTAAAGATCCAATCAAATCTCTTCTCCTCGCTATTTCAGCTGGTATACATATCGGCATTGCGTTTGTGTTCTACACCATAGTAACCACTGGTGCCGGTGATTTGCCGTGGGGCATTACTCGCTTATTGGGTGGCCTTGCCTTTAGCTTGGGCTTGATCCTCGTTGTTGTGACTGGTGGCGAACTATTTACAAGTTCGGTTTTAACGTTAGTGGCGAGAGCGAGCGGCAAAATCAGCTGGTATACCCTAATGAAGAACTGGGCAACAGTTTATATAGGTAACTTGATTGGTGCTCTGCTGTTGGTTGCATGCATGCTTCTGACAAAACAGTATATGTTTGATCACGGCCAAGTGGGTTTAAATGCGATGGCTATATCCCAACACAAAATGCACCATGATTTTATCCAAGCCGTCGCGCTAGGCATCATGTGTAATGTTTTGGTTTGTATTGCGGTATGGATGACATTCAGTGGTCGAACACTGACAGACAAAATTGCGGTGATGATTTTACCTGTAGCGATGTTCGTATCGGCTGGTTTTGAGCACTGTATTGCGAATATGTTCCAAGTGCCATTGGCTATCGGCATCAAAACATTTGCTCCAGCTGAATTCTGGACAATGACGGGTGCTAACCCAGCGGATTACGTTGATTTGAACATGCTGGACTTTTTGATGAACAATCTGCTACCCGTTACTCTAGGTAACATTATTGGTGGCGGCATCTTTGTTGGAATGTGGTATTGGCTGATCTACTTGCGCGATTAATCCAGTTTATGCGATAGGTCTAGTTCACGCGACAAATTCAATTTACGCTACTAAATCATATTACGTGATTCGTTTAGACTCAGTGATTACGCTGAACTGACTTATTACATTCAAAAGACGGTCTGCATTGCAGGCCGTTTTTTCTTTGTGGAAAACCGCTGCTTTGACGTCTTAATTTATCACGTGAATACTCAATAACACTGGTTTGGTAAGTGTGTATATGTCTTTGAAATTGCCCAAAGATCATTGTGAATGATCTTTTGTCGAATCTAAGTGGCCAAAAAAGGATCTATATTGATTTGGTTATCCACAGTTTCTGTGGATAACCTGTCTCAAATTCAGTGAGTAACCAGATCTTAATGAAGGAAAGAGGCTAATTAGATGGCTGTATTCGAGCAAGAACTCGACCTTCTTTTGTCAGGGATGTTTTCAACGCTAAGTGAAGTGAGAGTGCCAAAGAACAACTCATCATCACGAAAATAGCCAGCATGATCATCAGTTGGTATTTGATCGCAATCATCGGTGAAGCGCCCCCGAGAATTTGTCCTGTCATCATGCCAGGTAGCGTCACTAAGCCTGTTGTTGCCATAGAAGCCATAATAGGAGACATCGCCTTTTGTATTGCATTACGTACAAAGGGAGCCGCCGCGTAGTTTGGAGAAGCGCCTAACGCGATTGCTGCTTCGTATTCTGATTTCTGTGTATCAAAAGCCCCAAACAAGTTCTGCAATGCCACAATATTACTGCTCAAGCTATTTCCCAATAGCATTCCTGCAATAGGGATAAGATATTGCGCGTTTAAAATCGGTGTTGGTTTAATAATAAAGAAGCAGATAAACATGACTACGGGTACACACGTCACAGCAAGACTCACCGCTACAGGGGCTAAAAGTAGATTTTTCGGTAGCTTTGATTTTTCAACAATTGAGCTTGCTCCTACGATTATCATCGCGAATAACCACAATAAATTGATCCACAAACTGTTCAGAGTGAACAAATACTCTAGATAAAGTCCGACAAGAAATAGTTGCACAGCCATGCGGAAAATACTGATAAAAGCTTCTTTACCAAGGCCGAGTTTCAGCTTGTGATTTATCCCTACGGGAAGTATGAGAAGTGTACTGAATAACAACAACTGCCACCAAGATATATCAATAACGTCTTGCATAGTGCTTCCTTTTAAGTGGATAGACATCATATCTGAAAGAGCCAAATGATGCATTTCGGCTTCATCGCTGCCTACTCAAAAATCATTCAATTCTTTAACAAATAAAACACAAAACATTGGTGGTTTTAGGTCTTTTTAGCTACTACTTAGTAGGTAAAAGGTTAAATTTAGTTACCATATGGTTACTTAAATGTTGGTTTTTAACATTTGTGAAATATACTTAATTTTTCACATTTGTTAATACTTTTTAATAACTTTGTTTAACTGAAAACAAGTTTGGATGACCTCAAAAAAGTATTGATTAGCAAGGGTTATAACGGGGGATTTGATTGAACCTTACTTTGTGTATGGTCTAAAATTTGTTGTTAGATACTCAAGAACTTTAGCCCCTTAGAATGGGTTACTCGAAATTACTAAATACAAAATAGGCAAAATGTATGAGTGATGTTAATAAAATTGAAACTGGCGAAAAACACTCGCTGGAGTGGAAGTCTTTCCTCTTCATTGCGGTGGTTCTCTTTCCAATATTAAGTGTGGCTTTTGTAGGCGGTTACGGCTTCCTAGTTTGGGCACTGCAAGTGTTTGTATTCGGACCTCCTGGTGCTCACGGCGGCATGTAATGCCCTCTAGTAACAACATTTTTTAAAATCAATATTTAAGAGAGCTAAACATGAAATCATTTTTAGTTAAATTATGGCGCACAATGACTCGCCCTGCGGTACACATCAGTCTTGGTGTACTAACTATGGGTGGCTTTATCGCCGGTGTTATTTTCTGGGGTGGTTTTAACACTGCGTTAGAACATACAAATACAGAAGAGTTCTGTGTGAGCTGCCACACTATGCGTGACAATGTTTACGTAGAACTGCAAGAAACGGTTCACTGGAAAAATACCTCTGGTGTACGTGCAACTTGTCCTGACTGTCACGTTCCACATGAATGGACAGCTAAAATTGCTCGTAAGATGCAAGCATCTAAAGAAGTATTCGCTCAAGTCTTTGGTGACCTAGACACACCAGAGAAATTCGAAGCGCGTCGTATCGAACTGGCTAAACATGAATGGGATCGTTTCTCTTCGAACAAATCTCTAGAGTGTAAAAACTGTCACAACTACGACTCAATGGATTTTGACAACATGCGCCCAACAGCGCGTATTCAAATGAAGAATGCAGCAGAGCGTGATCAAAGCTGTGTTGACTGTCATAAAGGTATTGCTCATAACTTACCTCTAGATATGGCATCAGCAAGCGGTATTGTTGGTGAGCTAGAAAATGTTGCGGGTAGCACTTCTTACGCATCAGGCAATAATGTTATTTCAATCCGTCACCTACCTATGTACACGGATGAAACAGCAGAAGTTGAAGCGGGTCTATTAAGCCCTGCAAGCCAAGTTGCCGTGATCGAAGAAAAAGGCGACATGATCAAGATTCAAATCGACGGTTGGCGTAAAGCGAAAGGCTTCGGACGTGTAATCCAAGAAGACTTCGGTATGAACATCTCGACTGCAATCTTGACGAAAGAAGTCTCTCAAAGTGACGTAATCACTATTGGTGATAAGAAAGAAGATGAGCTTACTGGCCTTCCATGGGAAGAAGTTAACCTAGCACTTTGGATGAAGAAAGAGTCTATGGTTGATAACTTTGATCCAATCTGGAACGCAGCGGGTCAAGCATACCAATCTAACTGTTCAACTTGTCACTCACAACCAGATGAAGCTCACTTCAGTGCGAATGGTTGGGTAGGCATGCTAGACGGTATGATTGCATTCGTTAACTTCGACACAGATACAGAAGCTCTTGTTCTTAAGTATCTACAGAAGCACTCGTCAGATTTTTCTGAAGGCCATCACTAATAAGACGTCAATTGGAGTAACACAATGGCAATTACAAGAAGAAGTTTTCTGAAAGGTGTCGCTACAACAAGTGCGGCATCGATTATCGGTCCTAGCTTATTGGCGTCGGCATCGGCTTCAGCAGCAGAAACAGACGGCGCTTGGAAAGTCTCTGGCTCTCACTGGGGTGCATTCAGAGCTCGTGTTTACGCGGGTAAAGTACAAGAGATTAAACCTCTAGAAATCGATCAACACCCAACTGAGATGTTGAAAGGTATCAAAGGTATTATCTACAGCCCATCACGTGTGCGTTACCCTATGGTTCGCCTAGATTGGTTGAAGAAGCACAAATACAGCGCTGATACGCGCGGTAACAACCGCTTTATTCGTGTGACTTGGGATGAGGCACTAGACCTTGTTTACCGCGAACTAGAGCGCGTACAGAAAGATTACGGCCCATGGGCGCTTCACACAGGTCAAACTGGTTGGAGACAAACAGGTCAGTTCCACAGCTGTACAAACCACATGCAACGTGCAATGGCACTTCACGGTTACTCTGTGAAGAAAATCGGTGACTACTCAACAGGTGCTGGTCAAACGATCATGCCTTACGTGTTAGGTTCTACCGAAGTTTATGCACAAGGTACATCTTGGGAACTTATCCTAGAAAACAGTGACAACATTGTTCTTTGGGGTAACGATCCAGTTAAGAACCTTCAAGTAGGTTGGACATGTGAGACTCACGAGTCATTCGCATACCTAGAACAGCTGAAAGAAAAAGTTGCTAAGAAAGAGATCAACGTAGTTTCTGTTGACCCTGTTGAAAACAAAACAGGTCGTTATTTAGAAAACGAGCAAATGTACATCAACCCACAAACTGATGTGGCGTTCATGCTAGGTGTTGCTCACGTTCTTTATAACGAAGACTTGTACGACAAAGAGTTCATCAAGACTTATTGTTTAGGTTTTGAAGACTTCATCAAGTACGTTCAAGGTGAAACGAAAGATAAAGTTGAGAAGACTCCTGAATGGGCTTCAGCTATCTGTGGCGCAAGCGCGGATTCAATCCGTGACTTCGCTAAGATGCTGGTTAACGGCCGTACACAGATTCTTGTGGGTTGGAGTATCCAACGTCAAGAGCACGGTGAGCAGCCTTACTGGATGTGTGCAGTTATTGCAGCAATGGTTGGCCAAATTGGTCTTCCAGGCGGTGGTATCTCTTACGGTCACCATTACTCTGGTATCGGTGTATCTTCAACTGGTTTCGCTGCTCCGGGTTCTTTCCCGTTGAACATCGACCAAGGTCAATCGCCTAAACACACCAACACAGATTACAACGGTTACAGCCGTGTAATCCCTGTTGCTCGTTGGGTAGATAGCTTGCTAGAGCCTGGTAAGAAGATCAAAGCGAACGGTTCTACAGTAACACTGCCTGACATCAAGATGATGGTATTCAGTGGTAACAACCCGTGGCACCACCACCAAGATCGCAACAAGATGCGTAAAGCATTCAAGAGCCTACAAACGGTAGTAGCTGTTGATTTCGCTTGGACTGCAACTTGTCGTCACTCTGATATCGTGCTTCCAGCATGTACTCAGTGGGAACGTAACGATATTGATGGTTACGGCGCGTACTCTGGCCGTGGTTTGATCGCAATGCATAAGCTAGTGGATCCTCTGTTCCAGTCTAAGACGGACTTCGAGATCATGTCTAGCCTTACTAAACGTTGGGGTCGTTACGACGATTACACGCGTGGCATGGACGAAATGCAGTGGGTTAAATCTCTGTATGACGACTGTCGTTCTGCTAACGAAGGTAGCTTCGAAATGCCTGAGTTTGCTGAGTTCTGGGAGAAAGGTTTCCTAGACTTCGGTAAAGGTAAGCCATGGACTCGTCACGCTTCATTCCGTGAAGATCCAGAGATCAACGCTCTAGGTACACCTTCTGGTTTCATCGAAATCACAAGCCGTACTGTTGGCAATATGGGTTACGAGCACTGTCAAGAACACCCAATGTGGTTCGAGAAATCTGAACGTTCACATGGTGGCCCAGGCTCTGACAAACACCCGTACTGGCTGCAATCTTGTCACCCGGACAAGCGCCTTCACTCTCAGATGTGTGAATCTGAAGAGTGGCGTGCGACTTACGCTGTACAAGGCCGTGAGCCAATCTATATCAACCCAGCAGATGCTAAGAAGAAAGGCATCAAAGATGGCGATGTAGTCCGTGTGTTCAATGACCGTGGTCAACTACTAGCTGGTGCTGTTCTAATGGATAGCTACGCTCCTGGTGTTGTTCGTATCGAAGAAGGTGCTTGGTACGGTCCGATCAACGAGAAAGTGGGCGCGCTAGATACTTACGGCGATCCAAACACACTAACTCAAGACATCGGTACGTCTGAACTTGCTCAAGCGACTTCAGCAAACACATGTTTGGTTAACTTCGAGAAGTTCCAAGGCAAACTGCCTCCAGTAACTTCATTCGGTGGTCCAATCGAAGTTTCTTAAGTTCTTGTTAAGCAGCCTAGCTTCTTAGTTAGGTAACTTAAGTACGAAAGCTTGAATTAGAGCCCCTGTAAGCATTCTTACAGGGGCTTTTTGTTTTTCTAGTGTACGTGTTGGGATTTCTAACTAAGCATTGTAACAGCGCCAAGATGGGCGTTTTTGAGACAGGTTGTAACGTGTTGTTTGAGATAGGCTGTAGAAGCATGAAGGAAATGTAAAAAGAACCTGTTGTAAGGACTTAGGTAGACGGAAACAAAAAGGCCGATACAAAGTACCGACCTAATAGAAACCTATGGAGTAACGCTAAAACCTCGAATATAAACTTAAGTCTCAATTATAAACCTAAGCTTCGAACGTAAGTCTAAAGTTCGAACATAAACCAGTAACCGTATGCACAAATCAAAGCAGGCACACTTGAATATAAGGTAGCAACAAGAGCCGCCTTTGGTGCCATCGCAATTGCAGGGAATAACGCGTCACCATCATTTGAAATTGCGTTACCTACCTGAGCTGAAAGTGGCAGAGCTCCTGAAAGGTAAAGGCTAGTGACCAATAATTGAGGACCACAACCCGGCAGCAGTCCCATCAGCACACCCGCCAGGGGGAGCATGATGCCCCAACTTGAGAATAGTATCGCAAAATCCACGTTTGCTAGCACAGAACCAAATTCAAAAAAAAGAAAGGCAACCACAACCCACGCCGTTACGAAGTTAGTATCTTGAGCCGTCTTTTGTAACGGGTGAGATCCGACACATTTTTCGTCTTCACTTACGGCTGATTTGTAATCTTCAATCTCACGGGTCAACCCCCAAAGAAACATCGAGCTGATCAGCAAAATCGTTCCAATCCACTCCATCGACATTTCAGGCAACGTCAGCAACTCGTTTACATCAACTTGAAAAGAACCAAGTAGGGCAACCGCAGCACCCGGAATAATCAATACTGACCATAAGTAGCCTTGCAGGTTGATTGCTTTTTTAGATACTGCTCCTTTGTCTTCCTCTTGAGATTGAGATGAACAGCTACGAGCTACTTCATTTTTCTCTGACTGCTTTGGACGTAAAAAATCATCCGCGTGAAACAAATTAATGATTCGACCTGATGCCGTACCGACAATCACACCCATTGCCATCATAGCCAAGCCAGTTTTGGGTTCGCTAGCGATTAATAGGAAGGCTGCATCACCCATGGTTGAGACCAACACCGCAACGACCGCTCCAAAACCAAGCTTGCCGGAAATGAATTGGGTCGTCACTACGATAGCACCACCACAACCGGGAAGCGCTCCCATCAATGCAGCGAACACAACTTGGTTCGAGCGAGACTGATGTACAAGCTTATTGAAGACGTTGTCTTTATTGATATATAGGCTTAACCCGTGGTAAATCGCCAAGGTTAAAGCGACATAACATGACACTGCCCAGAATGCGTCTGACAATGTGGTGACCGTCAATTCTCGCGTGGCAGGAGCCGCAACTAAAGCTGCAAGTGAGATAGGTAAAAGCAGTCGCTTAAATGACAGTGAAAACTGAGTTGTTTTCGAAGTACGACTGCTTGGCAAAAAAGAGATTAGTCGATCCATAGGTGTTACTCAAAATTAGTGGCTTAAGATAAATATATACGAATGATAATAATTATCAATTGCATTTGTTGTTTTTTTATCTATTGCTACCATTGGTGAAACCTACGAAACATGACCAACCTAAAAAAATGAGGTAAAGTATGCCTAATAAAGAGAGGCTCTAAAGGTAGAGTCATAATTGTTAGTGTAATAGGAAGAAACATGATTTTAGTTGTTGGTCACAAAAACCCTGATAGTGACAGTATTTGTAGTGCGTTAGTTGCAACAGAGCTTCTTAAAGCTCGTGGCGAGGAAGCGACACCAATTCGCCAAGGCGAGATCAACCGCGAAACTCAACACATTCTAGAAGTAGCTGGCGCTGAATCTCCAGAACTTCGTACTTCTGTTGCTGGTGAGAAAATTTGGTTAGTAGATTACTCAGATCTAGCACAAGCACCAGACGATGTTGCTGAAGCTGAAATCGTAGGTATTGTCGATCACCACCGTCTAGGCGATGCGATGACAGTTAACCCAATGGAAGCTTGGATCTGGCCTGTTGGCTGTACAAACACTGTACTATTCAACATGTTCAAGATTGAAGGTCACTCTATCTCTCAACAAATTGCTAAGCTGATGATGTCTGCAATTCTTTCAGACACGGTTGGTTTTGCTTCTCCAACATGTACTCAGAAAGATAAAGATGCCGTTGCTGAGCTTGCTGAAATTGCAGGTGTAACAGACATTGATGCATTCATCAAAGCGCTTCTAATCGCTAAGACAAACATTGAAGGCCTATCAGCTGCTCAACTAGTAGAAAAAGACCTTAAAGCCTACCCATTCAACGGTCGTGATGTTGTTGTTGGTCAAGTTGAACTTGCGACTATCGAGCAAGTAGACGGCATGATTGAAGCGCTAGAAGCTGATCTTGAAGAGCGTTGTGAGAAAGATGGTCTAGCATTTGCTGCGGTAATGCTAACGGACATCACTACTGCACAAACTCGTCTTCTTTACAAAGGTGAGTGGGCAGAGAAATTGGTTAAGCACGAGCAAAACGGTGTATTGATGATGGAAAATACATTAAGCCGTAAGAAGCAAGGTTGGCCTTGGCTTCAAGGCGAGCTTGTTTAATTAAATCGCCTAATTATAAACGCCTGCTAATTTAGCAGGCGTTTTTCTTTGAAGTAGACTTTCTTCTTATTAGAAATATTTGAAGTTAACACTACTCAGCATAAAATGAACAAAGTTACTGACTAACGTAGGAAATTAAGATGACTACACAGCTAGACGATAAAAAAATCGCTGAAATCAATAAGTATACGGGCGAGCAACGCCTTAAATACTGTGTGAAAGAAATCGTAGCGAACCGTGAAGTATGGATCTTAACCGATGAACACGGTTGTGTAATGCTTAACACAGAAGATGAAGATTGTGTTCCAGTATGGCCAAATCAAGAGTTTGCTGAATCTTGGGCTACGGGTGATTGGTCTGAGTGTAAAGCTGAGTCTATCTCGTTGAACAAATGGCACAGCCGTTGGACTAACGGTCTAGAAGATGACGAGCTTGCAGTGGTTGTGTTCCCGAACGAACAGGAAGAAGGTGTTATCTTGTTCCCGGATGAATTCGACTTCGAATTGAAAAAGCAGGCTGCTAAGCGCTAGTGTTTTCGTAACATTGTTATATCGTTACATGGTAAGTCAGCGTTGCCTTTTCTTAGGCAGCGCTATCATTCTATTTTCCCATCTAAGCTGTTCAGACAAACAAAGTAACGTCCCTGCCTATTTCCGTTAGTACTCAATATTTCAGTTTGTAGCCGGTTATTCCATTAGTACCCAATTAACTGATACAACGGTGCTTGCTGCGCGGCTTTTGAAGCTTGTTGGAGCACGCCAGTTTCGCTGTATTGCTTTAGTATCTTTCGAACAATAGGTTTTACTTCAGGTTTTGTCATTCCAGCTTTCAATTCAGGCTCATACAGTAGTTTTAGTAGCACCACATCTAAGGGTGACAATAAGTCTTCTGGCGTATGGTCATTAAAAATAGAAGGGTAGGCTTTATCTGAATCATTCGGCAGGCCTAAAACCTGTGTGATTTCTTCCACGATACAGGCGACGAGCTTACCTCGCGATCTTGCTTGATCAACGGGAATAACAATCCCAGCGTAAACAATCTCACCTTTAGAATTTGTTCGATAACCCGCCGTGCAAATAGCGTTGTTTAAATGCTCAGTTGATTTGAGTTTGAGTACTGATTTCGCCTCAGATACCCACTGACTTTGCCTCGTGTATATCCATTTTACGTTCGCTTCAGACTCTTTGTTGACGATTGTTATCGGGTGCTGAGTGACTTCGGATAAGTGTCGGATATGAAGCTCTGTGAGCTCTTGATGCAGTTCTTCATCGCCCACTCGATGATCAACCCATATCTTGATCGGTTGTTTCCATTTAGCGAGTGGCTTGTTGCCTTGGGAATATTCGTGTTGAAGTGCGATGTTATAAAAGGCAGTTTCGACGAAGCTTCTATCTAGCCAGGTGAGGGGTGTGCTTGCTGCGTTAAAGGAAAACAGCGCCAACAAAAGGGGAAGCATTGAAGCTCTTAAAAACATACCTTTCCCCTTTGTTGAACGTAGCGTGATTCGAGATTAGTGGTTCGGCGCTTTGGAGAAATGGCTCTCAACCAATCTTTGGGTGATTTGGTGAGTTGGATTGGTTAACACTTGATCTGTTTCCCCACTCTCAACCACATTGCCTTCGTGCATGACGATGATTTTGTCGGTAATGTGTTTAACAATACCGAGGTGTTGAGATACATAAACGAACGATACGCCCATCTCTTCTTGTAACTCTAAGAACAGGTTGATGATTTGCGAGCGCATTGCCATGTCCAAACCATTCAACGCTTCGTCTGCAACAATGATTGATGGTTGAAGGATTAACGCACGAGCCAAACAAACCCTTTGTTTTTGGCCTGCAGCCAGCATCTGCGGGTAGAAATAAGCATGTTCCGGTAGAAGGCCCACACGCAACAGGGTGTCTTTCACACGACGCATACGGGCTTCTGGTGGCATATTGGTGTTTCGCTTTAATGGACCTTCAAGAATTCGACCAATCTGAATACGCGGGTTAAGCGAGGTGTTCGGATCTTGGAAGATCATTCGAATCAGCTTACAGCGAGTCGAGTAATCCTTGTGCTCTAGCTTTTCACCGTTCACAAGAATCTCGCCCGCAGTTGGCTCTACCATGCCCGCTAGCATTCTTGCTAATGTCGACTTTCCTGAACCATTCTGACCGATAAAACCAATCGTCTGTCCCGCCTCAAGCGAAAAGCTTACTGGTTTCACTGCCTGATGAATCTTTTTACGGAAAAGACCAGAGCGAGTCGTAAAGTCTTTAGATAAATCAATGACTTCTAATAAGGCACTCATGATTTCTTTTTCTTCTCCATATTCAAAGGGAAGTGACAATTGAACTTATGATTTTTGATACGTGTGGTATATGGGATCTCCACACACTGTCTTTGTGCGTATGGGCAACGCGGCCCCAATCGACAGCCAATCGGCAAATGCTGCAATGGCGGAATCGACCCCGGCAATGACTGTAATTTTTCTTTATGAGGAATCCAGTCGTTGAAATCGGGCATCGCTTTCAACAAAGCGACTGTATAAGGGTGCTTTGGTGCATCCAATAGTTTATGCGTATCAGTAGATTCTACAGATTGACCGCAGTACATAACGGTAATGCGAGTTGCCCACTGAGTAATGGTGGTTAAGTCATGCCCGATTAGCACAATGGTCGTGTTATTAATCTGATTCATGCGGCTTAATAGGCGCAATATTTGAGACTGAGTTATCGGGTCTAAATCGTTAGTTGGTTCATCGGCTATCAGTATTTTAGGCTTAGCGGTAATGGCCATTGCGATCATAACCTTTTGACACTCACCGTCAGTTAACTCGTAGGAGTAGCTGTCCATTAAGCGTGAATGATTTTTGATGCCGACTTTATGTAAGAGCGCGATTGCTTGTTTCTTACGCCATTTAAATCGTTGCCACCAGCGACCGTCAAATGCATACGAAGGAATGGCTTCAATGAGCTGATGTCCCACTTTTTCAGAGGGATCAAGACAACTGGATGGCTCTTGGAAGATCATTGCAATATCACGAGCAATCACGCGACGTCGCTCTTTCGGAGTCAGTTGCAGTAGGTCGATATTGCCAAGGCGCATTCGGTCGGCTGAAACCTTCCAGTTTTCCTTACAGACACCCACGATGGCTTTCGCAACTAAGCTCTTACCAGAGCCCGATTCACCTACGAGGCCACGAATTTCCCCTTCATTGAGGGTAATACTCATTCGATCTACAGCTTTAACCATCCCTTGAGGCGTTTCAATTTCGATGGTCAGATGTCGAATATCAAGTAACGGCATTATTCGATTCCTGCATTTAGCGCTTGGCGAACACCTTCACCGACGAGGTTAATTACAATTACGGCAAACATAATCGCGAGGCCGGGTAGGGTTACTGTCCATGGCGCAAGGTAAATCAGCTCGACGGAGTCACCTAAGATCGAGCCCCATTCAGTACTGGGTGCTTGAGCGCCAAGGCCTAAGAAACCTAAAGCGGTGATATCGAGAATTGCCACTGACAGTGCCAGCGTAATTTCAAGTGCGACGACGGTGAGAATATTGGGAACAATGGAGTTCCATAATAAGTAGAAATCATTAGCACCATCAAGGCGAGAAGCCAAAATGTAGTCTTTCTCTACTTCGGCGTGCACAGCAATGTATACCGAGCGAATAAACCGTGGTATCAGCGCCAAACATATCGCCAGTAAGATGTTAAATTCACCGAAGCCTAAAAATGCCACAAATATAATCGCAAGTAGCAGAGACGGAATCGACATAACGGTATCGAGCAAGTGGTTGAGTGTGCTTGATAGCAGTCCGCGTGTCATACCAGCAAGTACGCCAATCAAACAGCCAACCACAGCGGCAATGAAGGTGATGA
The DNA here is from genome assembly GCF_024347455.1 of Vibrio echinoideorum. Lineage (NCBI taxonomy): Bacteria > Pseudomonadati > Pseudomonadota > Gammaproteobacteria > Vibrionales > Vibrionaceae > Vibrio > Vibrio echinoideorum. The sequence goes on along the minus strand of NZ_AP025483.1, from coordinate 2,266,519 downwards.
TAACAGCGGCACCGAAGGTCAACTGAGAACCAATAATTAGGCGAGAAAGAATGTCTCGCCCTAAGTCATCGGTGCCTAGGAAATATTCAACCGTACCTGCTGGGTCCCAAGAGGGTGGTATTAATAGGTGCCCTGTTTGTTCTTGAGAGTCGTGTGGTGCTAACCACGGTGAAGTAACAGTGACTAGTATGATAAATGCTAAGCACCACAACCCAAACATGGCCAGGTTATTGGCACGGAAACTGCGCCAGAAACGCTCAAACTGGGTGGGAACGTGTTCTTCTTGGTAGACGTTATTTGTTAGCATACCATTCCTTCCTTACCAGTGGGTTGACCATTGCGCCAAGTAGATCGGACAGAATGTTTGCGGTTAAAACCAGTGTTGCTACCACGATCACGCCCGCCTGAATCGACACGTAATCTTGATTCGACAGAGCATCCAGTAACCAACGGCCAATACCCGGCCAGTTAAAGATAGATTCGGTGATGATAGCGAGCGTTAACATACTCGATAGCTGAACACCGACTTTCGGAATGATTGGTGGAATTGCGTTTCTTAATACGTGTTGCATCACGATCTCTCTGGTAGATAGACCTTTAATTCGCGCCGCGCGGATGTAGTTTTGCGTCATCACTTCAGCAACGGATGCTCTCATCAACCGGATAACTTGAGTCGTTGGGGCCAGTGCCAAAACTAGACAAGGCAACGCCATATGTTCGATGACACTTTGCAGTGCGTGTGCTCGGTATCTACCTTCAGCGAAAAAGGCATCAATGATGGCGAAACCAGTCACGTGTTCAATTTCGTAAAGTAGATCGTATCTGCCGCCCACTGGAAACATTTCAAAGTGTAAAGAGAACACCATGATCATTAGCAAAGCGACCCAAAATATCGGCGCAGAGTAACCCGCCATTGAGGTAAATGAGATCGTCGTATCAACAAATTTCCCTTGTCTCATGCCAGCGATAGTACCGAAAGGGATACCGATAAACAGTGCAAGAACGAAAGCAAAGAAACACAGTTCTAAAGTTGCTGGGAATACGATGACGAGTTCATCGATGATAGGCACACCATGTTTGCTCAAGCCGAAGTTAAGCGTCGATAACTCCGTGATATAGCTAATCCAACCGGGCCAGAAGTCTTGAATTGCCCAAGGAGAGGTTTGGTCTAGTCGCAATAAACAGAAGCCAACTAAAGTCAGGATCGCAAGTGTAATAACGAATAAGTTTACACGTCTTAATGTATACCAAAACATCAGTTCACCTCCCTTCTGACTTGATCAAAAGGTTGAGCATTGAACGGGCTAGGTTTGAAGCCGGTCAGTGAACGATCGTGTACGCGAAATTGCACACCGTGAGCAAGAGGGATTACGGGAACCTCTTCGTTCAGTATGTTTTGGGCTTGTCGATAAAGATTCACACGGTGCCTTTGTTGATTGATTTCCAAGGCCAAATCCAGAAGGAAATCAAAATCTGAATTACACCACATCGAGACGTTTAATCCTGCGCGTTCAGAACTACAAGAGAGTAGAGGACGCAAGAAGTTATCAGGGTCACCAGTGTTGCCTATCCAGCCGGTAAGAAGCAGGTCAGTTGAAGCTATGGATGAAAGCTGAGTACGATCGAAGCGGTCGTCGGTATAGAGTTTTAAAGTGATACCAATATCAGCTAAGTTCGCTTGGATTAGCTCTGCCGTTTTTCTCGGGCTTGGGTTGTATGCTCTTGGCTCTAGTGGCACCCACATTGAAAGCTCAAGCCCCGGTTCGACACCGGCTTCTTTAAGAAGAGCCACTGCGTAGTTTCGGTCATAGCGTACTTGAACGATGTCTTTTTGATGGGCCCAAGAGGTGGGAGGCAATAATGTGTAGGCTTTTGTTCCCGTACCATAGTAAACAGAGTCGAGAATGTTTTGACGGTTGATTGCCAAATTTAATGCTTTACGGACTCGTGAGTCACGCAGTGCCGGGTGTTCAGTGTTAAGCGCGATGAAAGAGACATTGACCGCAGGGGTAGCGTCGATCTTCAACTCTTCATGGGCTTGAATAATAGGGATCTGACTAGAAATCGGAGAGTTCAATACATCACACTCATTACGAAGAAGCTTAGCGAGTGTGCCTGTTCCTCGTTGTGAAGTGTCGAACACGACTTGATCCATCTGCACGTCACTTTTCCAGTAATGCTTATTCTTTTTAAGGCGCACTAGGTCGTTGATTTGGTATTCATCTAGATAGAATGGACCGGTGCCAACCGGTTTGGAATCGATTTCATTTTTCTCGTCGGCCGCAATAAGCTTATTAGCATATTCTTTGGAATGAATGACAGCGTAGCTGGTGGCGATATTATTGAGAAATGAATTATCTGGGTGGCTTAATCGGAATCTTACGGTGAGATCATCAACCGCGGTAATATCGACAATCAGGTTTTGGAAGTCGATGCCTGCAAACCAAGGATATAAGCCACCACCCACATAATGGAATGGATTCGAACTATCAATGATGCGTTCAAAACTAAAGACTACGTCTTGCGCGTTCATGCTGCGAGTTGGGGTAAACCAGTCTGTGGTTTGAAACGCAACATTAGGGCGAAGAGTGAAAGTGTACTCAGTACCTGATTTATCGACAGACCAACTTGTTGCCAAGTTTTCTTTAGGTCGATACGTCATTGGATCAAGTGTTAGCAGCGTGTCGAAGATTTGAGGGCTCAACGATTCTGAAGTAATGCCACTATCAACGAGTTGAGGGTTGAAGGTGCTAGGATTACCTTGGCCGCAATAAATGAAGCCTTTTTCACGGATTTGCTCGTGATCCACACTCTCACCACATCCAGCTAAAAAGCTCAGCGTGCAGATGCTCAGTGATAGTCTTATTAGTGCTTTCATAAAAAGAAATACTTTTCGAAACGAGGCGTTAGAGGAGCCTCAAGATCCGGATAATTTAACATTTTATTTATTCGGCTCCAAATAATAATCAAGTGTGAACAGCTATTTATCGTTGGCTTGTCCGACAATCGCGTACTTCCTCACCATTCCACGTAATTGGTTGTAGGTTAACCCTAGTAATTCTGCTGCTTGTTTCTGATTATACTTGCTCTGTTTTAAGGCTTGGTTGAGAAGCTTAATGTCTTGTTGTTCTTGCCATGCTTTGTAGTCAAGCGGCAAAGAAAATGAGCTTTCAGATGAAGTATGGCTGTTGGCTGGATCATTGCCAATTTCTAGTGTGGAATTTTGCTCAGTTTGCCATGCTGGCTTGAATGGGTTAAATACCAAAGATTCAATAGGATATGGATTCTTACCATGCTGATAGATAGCACGTTCGATGACGTTTTTGAGTTCTCTCACATTTCCCGGCCAAGAGTAATCTAACAATGATTCAACGGCGGAAGGGGCGAAGCCAACAAATAACTCAAGTTCCAATTCTCGACACATTTTAATGGCGTAGTATTCGGCGAGTAGTGTGATGTCTTCTTTACGCTCACGAAGAGGCGGGATAGTAATCACGTCAAACGCCAGTCTATCTAATAGGTCGGCTCTGAATTCGCCTTTTAGCGCCATATCTGGCAAGTCGGCATTGGTCGCGCACACCAGTCTTACATTCGCACTTAGCGCTTTTTGGCCGCCGACACGTTCGTACTGACCGTACTCAATAACACGCAATAGCTTCTCTTGAACAGCAAGAGGAGTCGTAGCGAGTTCATCTAGAAAAAGAGTGCCACCTTCAGCTCTTTCAAAGCGACCTTGATGACGCCCTTTTGAACCAGTGAAAGACCCAGATTCATGGCCAAATAGTTCCGAATCAATAAGTCCTTCGCTCAGTGTTGAACAGTTCAGTGAGATCAAGGGTTGATCCCAGCGTCTTGAAAGGTAATGCAGCCTTTGAGCGATCAGTTCTTTACCTGTACCACGCTCCCCGATGATCAGAATGGGCCTTTCAATGGGTGCTAACTGAGAAACTTTATCCAAAACAGAGAGAAAGCTAGGTGATTCACCAATAAGATTCTGCTGCATAGCGGGTCCTTGTGTGGTTTGAGCGCTGGTTGATGTTATTAGAGAGCTCTATTTAAATAGCTTAAGCAAGAGAGTAGTGGTGAAAAATACCAATACTTGGCTAAATTCATCATAGCATGTATGAACTCAATCACCATTTTATTGTAAGTGATTGATAATAAATGGCTTAAAAGTTGGCACGCTACTTGGATTACTTATGGTAGGTTTAACAACAAACGTAAATTTTTGAGCAGGTGGATTGAGAAGTCGAACCACGATTTAAAACACATTTGCCATCATTGTAATTAAGGAGTTCCTCATGGGTATTTTTTCTCGCTTTGCAGACATTGTAAATTCAAACATCAGTGCACTATTAGATAAGGCTGAAGATCCTGAAAAGATGATTCGTCTTATTATCCAAGAAATGGAAGACACCTTAGTTGAGGTTCGCACTAACTCGGCAAAAGCAATCGCTGATAAGAAAGAACTGGCACGTAAAGTAGAAGCCATCGAAAATCAGATTTTAGATTGGCAAAATAAAGCGACACTAGCTCTAACCAAACAACGTGAAGATCTTGCTAGGGCAGCGCTGATTGAAAAGCAAAAACTGGAAGATATTATTAAGAGCCTTCATACCGAGCAAACTTTGGTTCATGAAACGATCGAAAAATTAACCGGCGAAATTGGCAAGCTTGAAACAAAAATCGCTGAAACTCGCGCAAAGCAGCAAGCATTAATGATTCGTAATAATGCCGCTAGCAATCGCCGTGATGTTCAAAAACATCTTCATTCAAGTAAAACCCATGAAGCAATGGCGAAGTTTGAGCAATTCTCGCGTAAAGTGGATGAATTAGAAGCTGAAGCGGACGTTTACGCTAAAACAGGTAATGCAAAATCTTTAGACCAAGAATTTGCAGAGCTACAAGCTCAAGATGAAATTGAAAAAGAGCTGGCGAAACTGAAGCAACAAATTGAAAATCGCGATAAATAATTTAGGAGTTGTCTATGTCAACATTTCTAATTGCGGGCCCACTGATTGTTTTTTTAATTTTCGTGGCGCCGCTATGGTTATTCTTACATTACCGCAGCAAGAAGAAATCCAGTAATGGTCTTTCAGAAACCGATCTTCAGCGTCTTCATAAGCTTTCTGAGCAAGCGGAATCTATGCAAGATCGTGTAAAAACACTGGAAAAGATACTGGATGCGGAGTCACCTAACTGGAGACGAAACTATGAGTAGAGAACTGTATCGCGATCCGATCAACGGTAAATTGTCTGGCGTGTGTGCCGGGTTAGCGAACTATTTTGGCCTTGAAGTTTGGTTGGTTCGTATCTTGGTTATCTCTGCTGCATTACTTGGTGGCAGCTTCTTGGTCTTGTTAGCGTATTTAGCTTTAACGTTTATGCTTGAAAAACAACCACCTCAGTATGTCGATGAGATGAAAGCCAAGCAAGAGCACACGTTGAAGCAAAAACCTTGGGAAAAAGGGCAAACGGCAGAATCGTTATTGGGCACTTTAGAGGGTGATTTCCAGACGTTAGAGACCAGTGTACGCAACATGGAAGCTTATGTTACTTCTGACACATTTAAAGTCGATCGCGCATTTAAGAACATGTAATTTGTGACCCTAAAAATAATAGAGAACGGTTTAGGAAAATTTATCCCAAGCCGTTATTTTTTTTAATAATTTTGTCTAAATAAATATTACGATAACTGGTAACTTACATGTGATTAATCTATGTTAATAAGATACTTATAGATATGGAAGATCACCATGTACAAAGCCTCCCTAGTCCTATTGGTAACTCTGTCTGGGTTATCTGGGTGCGGTAAGGAGCTACCTCCGGTTCCAGAGCCCGAATCAAGACCTGCCAAGCTTTTCACTGTCTCCGTTGGTAATAATGCCTTTGAACGAAATTTCCCCGCCACCACCGAAGCGGGCGATAAAGCCGTGTTGGCGTTTCGTGTTCCCGGCTTGCTACAAACGCTCGATGTTACTTCTGGACAACAAGTATCAAAAGGCGAAAAACTCGCTATGCTCAACCCTGATGAATATCAGCTGCTAGAAAAACAAGCCAAAGCTAATTTCAAACTTACCGATGTACAGTACCAACGTGCGATTAAACTGCGTAAAGACAGAGTTGTCTCAGAACAAGACTTTGATCAAGCGAAAGCCAATCACAACTCTGCTCGAGCAGTACTTAATCAAGCCAAAGCAAACTTACGCTACACCACGTTAGTTGCGCCTTATGACGGCACCATTTCTATTATCCCTGCTGAAAACCATGAGTATATTGCAGCAAAGCAAGGGGTAATGAATATACAAACCAACCAAATCCTCAAAGTCGTCTTCTTATTACCTGACCAGTTAATTACTCGCTTTTCAGCAGGCTTTGAAACAGACGCAACTATGGTATTCGATGCTTTTCCTGAACATTTTTACGAACTGACTTTTCAAGAGGTCGATACCGAAGCGGATCCAAAAACAGGTTCTTATAAAGTTACCATGATAATGGAGAGACCGACTGATATTGGGATACTGCCGGGTATGTCTGGCAATGTTAACCTTGTTTCTGCACAAGCTGCCGCAACCAAAATTCCGACTTCAGCCATGATGATGGACGGAGACGATGTCTCGGTATGGCGTGTTAACAACGATGGTATCGTTGAAGAAGTTGCGATTGTTATCGATGAAAAACGTCATATTGTGTCGGGTTTAAATGACGGAGACCGCGTCGTGACTTCTGGTGTTAATGGACTCGAATCTGGCGTTAAGGTTCGTGAGTGGATCAAGGAAAGGGGGCTATAATATGAAGACAATTCAAATGGCCGTTGGTCTATCCTGTCTGGCTTTACTTACTGCTTGTAAAGACAAGGACACCACTGAAGTTGCAAAGCTTCCTCTCGTCAAAGCGATTGAAATTTCTGTTCTCGACTTTAATGACAAACTTTATTTTCCAGCGGTCGCAAACGCTGCGGAAAAAGCGCACCTTAGTTTTCGAGTTGCAGGTGAGATATTTCAGCTGGATGTTAAAGAAGGCGAGCGAGTTAAAGCTGGCGACATCATTGCGGAATTAGACCCTACCGATTACCAATTAGATGTCGACAACGCTCAAGCGCGATACACAGTAATTGATAGCCAATATAGGCGTTCGAGCCCGTTGGTCAAAAAAGGCTTATTGGCTAAGTCTCAATTTGATGAAATTGCCGCTCAACGCCAAATCGCGTATGCCGAACTTGAATTGGCAAAACTGCGTTTGTCGTTTACTAAACTGCGCGCCCCTGTCGATGGGATTATCTCCCGAGTCAGTGTTGACCAATATGAAAATATTCAAGTCGGTCAGCAAATCGTGAATATTCACAGCGTTGAAGATGTCGAGGTGATTATTCAACTTCCGGATCAAATGTACGTAAATCAACCCAGTGAGACGATCTTGGCAAACATTGAAGCTCTAGTGAGGGTGCCAAGTGGTAACGAATACTCAGCTGGGATAAAAGAGTTTACGACTGAACCCGATCCAAGCACTGGAACATTCACCGTAACGTTGGCACTGCCTATGCCCAAAGATGACTTGATTCTTGATGGTATGGCGGTTGAGGTCACTTCGCATGGCAGAGATATCGGCCTCGAATTGAAAGCTGGCGTTCTTATCCCAATTGAAGCGGTGTTTAATGCCGATGGGGATGATCTCACTCGTACAAATTCTTACGTATGGGTTCTCAATGATGACGACACGGTCTCTAAGCAACAAGTCGTGTTAGGCAAAGCAAATCAGAAAACATTACAAATTATCAAAGGATTAGAAATGGGGCAGCATGTCGTTGTTGCGGGCGTATCGCGATTGCGTGATGGGATGACAGTGGAAGTATTGTCTCAGGAGACGAACAATGAGTGAAGTGAATAACAAGCCTCAAAATGACGCTCCACAAGGTGATGACCAGATCACAGGTGTTGCGTCGTACTTTATACGTAACAAAGTCATCAGTTGGATGCTCTCGCTGATCTTTCTGATTGGTGGCGTTTCTGCGTTCTTTGGCTTAGGTCGTTTAGAAGACCCAGCCTTCACCATTAAAGATGCAATGGTTGTTACCTCGTATCCCGGTGCTACGCCACAACAAGTGGAAGAGGAAGTGACCTACCCACTAGAGAAGGCGATACAACAGCTGACTTATGTGGATGAAGTTAACTCTATTTCAAGTCGTGGCCTATCACAGGTTACGGTCACCATGAAAAACAACTACGGCCCCGACGATCTTCCGCAAATTTGGGATGAATTGCGTCGTAAGGTAAACGATCTCAAGGTGGAATTACCGCCCGGGGTGAATGATCCTCAGGTCATTGATGACTTCGGTGACGTTTACGGTATTTTGCTTGCCGTGACCGGTGATGGTTACAGTTATAAAGAGCTTCTCGATTATATTGATTACCTAAGGCGAGAATTAGAATTGGTCGACGGAGTCAGCAAAGTCTCTGTTTCTGGCCAGCAACAAGAGCAAGTATTCATTGAGATTTCGATGAAACGAATAAGCTCTTTGGGTTTGTCTCCAAGCACTGTTTTTAATCTTCTTTCGACTCAAAACATTGTTTCAAGTGCTGGTGCCGTACGAATTGGCGACGAATATATTCGTATCCATCCAACGGGTGAGTTTCAAAATGTTGAACAACTCGGTGATTTGATTCTGACTGAAGGTGGTGCTCAAGGGCTTATTTATTTAAAAGATGTTGCTGATGTGACGCGCGGTTATGTTGAAGTACCCACTAATATTATCAGTTACAACGGAAAGCTGGCTCTTAACCTCGGGGTGTCTTTTGCTCAAGGCGTGAATGTGGTTGCGGTAGGTGAAGCCTTTGACCGACGCTTGGCGGAGCTCAAGTATCAACAGCCCGTAGGAATAGACATTTCTGAGGTTTATAACCAACCAAAAGAAGTAGATAAGTCGGTCAGTGGTTTTGTTGTCAGCCTCGGACAAGCGGTTGCCATCGTAATTATCGTATTACTTTTCTTCATGGGTATTCGCTCCGGTTTGCTGATTGGTTTGATACTGTTGTTGACTGTTTTTGGCACCTTTATTTTCATGCAGTACTTCAAAATCGATCTACAACGTATCTCATTGGGCGCGTTGGTTATCGCCTTGGGGATGCTGGTGGATAACGCCATTGTGGTGGTGGAAGGGATATTGATCGGCACGCAAAAGGGACGATCCCGGATGCAGGCCGCCACAGATATCGTCACTCAAACAAAATGGCCACTGCTTGGTGCTACCGTTATTGCTGTAACTGCTTTTGCTCCAATAGGTCTATCTGAGGACTCGACGGGCGAATACTGTGGCACCTTGTTTACGGTTCTACTTATCTCGTTGATGTTGAGCTGGTTTACGGCAATTTCGATTACCCCGTTTTTCGCGGACATTTTCTTCAAAGGCCAGAAGGTTGATCCTGAGAACGAAGGTAAAGATCCATACAACGGGATGGTTTTCGTTATCTACAAAAACTTCCTAGAGTTTTGTATGAAACGAGCTTGGTTAACCATGTTTGTTCTGGTTATCGGTTTGGGTGCGAGCGTATACGGTTTTGGCTTTGTGAAACAAGCTTTCTTCCCATCTTCTACAACACCAATGTTCCAAGTCGATGTATGGATGCCGGAAGGGACGGATATCCGAGCGACCAACACGAAACTTAAAGTGCTAGAAAACTGGTTATCGGATCAAGATGAAGCCGAGCACATCACAACCACTGCGGGTAAAGGTTTACAGCGTTTCATGTTGACCTATTCACCGGAGAAAAGTTATAGCGCGTACGGCGAAATAACCGTTCGTGTGAAGAGCTATGAAGTACTTGAAGCGCTTATGCTTCGTTTCCGTGAACATGTTGATACACAATTCCCTGAGATCGATTACAAGCTTAAACAGATTGAATTAGGTCCAGGCGGCGGTGCGAAGATTGAAGCTCGTATTGTCGGCTCCGATCCAACGATTCTTCGTTCTATTGCCTCTCAGGTGATGGATGTGATGCGTGCGGATTCAGGTGCTTATAACGTTCGTCATGACTGGCGTGAAAGAACGAAGGTGTTAGAGCCTCAGTTCAATGAAAGCCAAGCTCGTCGTTACGGTATCACTAAGTCAGACGTTGATGATTTCCTTGCGATGTCATTCTCAGGTAAGTCGATTGGTGTGTACCGTGATGGTACTACGCTGATGCCTATCGTGGCGCGATTGCCGGAAGATGAACGTATCGACATTCGTAACATTGAAGGAATGAAGATTTGGAGCCCTGCATTAAGTGAGTACATTCCGCTACAGCAAGTGACGTTAGGTTACGAGCTAGAGTGGGAAGACCCGTTGATCATTCGTAAGAACCGTAAGCGTATGCTAACGGTTATGGCTGACCCGGACTTATTGGGCGAAGAAACAGCATCAACGCTTCAAAAACGTTTGCAGCCACAAATCGAAGCGATCGAAATGCCGCCGGGTTATTCACTCGAGTGGGGTGGTGAATATGAATCGTCGGCAGATGCGCAAGCATCATTGTTTACGACCATGCCTTTGGGTTACCTGTTCATGTTCTTGATCACTGTGTTCCTGTTTAACTCAGTGAAAGAGCCGCTGATTGTTTGGCTAACGGTACCACTCGCCTTAATAGGGGTGACGACGGGTCTATTGGCATTGAATACTCCTTTTGGTTTTATGGCGCTGTTAGGCTTCTTGAGTTTATCTGGAATGCTGCTCAAGAACGGTATTGTACTGCTCGATCAAATCGGGATTGAAATGAAATCAGGTAAAGATCCATATGTAGCGGTAGTGGATGCGGCATTGAGTCGTGTTCGTCCGGTATGTATGGCGGCGATCACCACGATTCTAGGTATGATCCCACTACTGCCTGATATTTTCTTCAAACCAATGGCGGTAACCATTATGTTTGGTTTGGGCTTTGCTACCGTACTGACACTAATTGTTGTTCCTGTGCTTTACCGTTTATTTCATAAAATTGAAGTAAGGTAATATCAGCAACCCTAAGAATGAATGCCCCTTCATGGGGCATTATTTTTTGCTAATTGCTAATTGCTAATTGCTAATTGCTAATTGCTAATAACTAATTGCTAAAGGTCAAAAGACCCTAAATAAAAGAGGCTTAAAATGGAAATGAATGCATCGGATCGAACGTGTGCATGGGCACTCAAGCATGAACTTGAAAGGGAATATCACGATAAGGAATGGGGCGTACCTGTTTACGATGACCAAGTCCTTTTTGAGTTCATTACCTTAGAAGGTGCGCAAGCGGGTCTTAGTTGGATTACGATACTTAAGAAGCGCGAAGGGTATCGCGCCGCATTTGATAACTATGACCTCAATAAGTTAGCGGCAATGAACGAAGACAATGTGCCACACATTATTGAAAACTTCGATGTGGTAAAGCACAAAGGCAAGATAGCTTCGGTATATAGCAATGCTCGTGCAACGCTTGAACTTCAGAAAGAGTTTGGTTCTCTATCAAATGCTTTATGGCAATTTGTAGATAACAAGGTGATCGAAAATCAATGGACAGAGATGTCGCAAGTCCCGGCTTCTACAGAGCAGTCTAAAGCGATGAGCAAATTTTTGAAGAAGAAAGGCTTTAAGTTTATCGGAGAAACAATCTGTTACGCGTTTATGCAAGCAACAGGTATGGTGAATGATCACGTACAAGGTTGTCCACATAAATAAAAATGTTATTTCACGATGAAAAATAATTGTTCAAAAATTGGAAAATTCACTAGCCATTTAGAAACTATTCAATATTATATGCGACCGAATTTAAATGTAGAAAGCGATAGTGAAACAACAAAACTACTCAATATGTGATGCTACTTATGATCCTTTACTTAGGCAGTTTGTGCGTGAAGATGGCCATGTAGAAACTATCGCGCCACTGGAAGGGAAGGTGTTCTTATACCTTCTAGAAAATGTCGGCGAATGCATTGAAAGAGGCCTGATATTTAACCAATGTTGGGGCAATGTGATTGTCTCAGAGCAAGCCCTCACTAATGTGATCTCTAAGTTGAGAAAGACTCTGAATAGAGTGACTTGTGGTTGTGCGACGATTCGTACCGTAAGTAAGACTGGTTACTCGCTGGAAATCGATGAGTCGATAAAGTCCGCGACAATTGACGCTTCATTTTCTAAGGTGAGGGCAAAGGAATTTGAAGTCAACTCTCTGTCTGAAGACTTAAATTCTCCGTCTGAAGCGTTAAACTCTAGGTCACAAACTTCTGTGTCCCAAGATGTGTCAGTGACAAAAGAAATCTCTACCGAAGTAAACTCGTCCAAGATAATTGAGCCAAAGCTAAACACGACCTCAAACCAAGAGTCAAACTCCGCTGAGTTAGATCTTTCAAAAACAAAAAGTAATACGTATTTCGTTAAAGCAGGTTGTCTGCTTGCGTTACTCTGTTTAGTTGTAACGGCTTTCAACCTTTACAACACTTACTATCAGCCATCGCCTTATTTCGTTGATAAAGCGGAATATAAAGATAGCTACACAGACAATACTAATCACTACTTCTTCCATATTGTTCGCAATGAAGCCTATTCGTTACCTGCAATTACTCAAAAACTCACCGATGCTATCCCTAGCCACTGTAATGTGGATGTCTTTGTTCGTATTTACCCATCGGTCGACCAGCCTGAGAATGACGCGTTATACATGTTGGTTCAAAGGAAGGATGGTGAGGCTTTCAATTATGGCGCGACGATTTTCAATGTAGAGACGTCTTTTGAGTCATTTGCAAAGCATATGGAAAAGAGGAGTAACTTTTGCGATTAATTGGTTTACTCATTCTATTGGCAATTGCTGCGGCGAGTTTTTTGTTAGAACAAAACTCATTGGCGGGCACTCGATGGCATTGTAAAACGCTCAAAACGGACTTCTTATCTCAGGCATTCCAACCGTATCAATCGCTTTATGAGCGCATGAGTATTACTTTTCAGTCGGATCAAACATTTAGTATGAGAGAGTTTGTGACGATCATAGAGAAAGACGGAAACGAAGGTACAATGGAAAATCTTTATTCCGGATATTACGGTCTTGATGGGAATCATTTATCGATGAGCATTATTGATATGAGAACCGCGACACCTTTTCATGACCCAATCATTAATCAGGAATACAGCGAGTACAAAGGGGTGACTATTGATTACTCTATCTTGGCCAAGGATCAGTCCCTGTATTTGTTCAATGAGCACCGTTCTGAAATCTTCAACTGGGCATGCTTTAAGGTTCAGAAATAGTATTGCTGATGACGCTTTATATAAAAAGCCAAATAAATGAAAGGCAGGATATACCTGCCTTTTGCGTTTCTAGATGAATTGTCAACGTAGATTAAACTAGAGCGTTGTAACGTTCCAGTCCGGCCTCTAGATCAGCAATTAGATCATCGACGTCTTCCAAGCCGATATGAACGCGAATCAAGGTTCCTTCGAAGTTAGGGTTTGCTACCGTTCTTAAGCTATCAAAGCTGCTCGGTTCGTTAGCCAGAATCAAGCTCTCAAATCCACCCCATGAGTAACCCATGCTGAAATGTGTCATACCATCAAGTAATGCTGTTGTGGCCTTAGTATTTGAGTTTTTTAAAACAAAAGAAAACAAACCATTACCACCCGTGAAATCTCTTTTAAAGAATTCATGGCCAGGGCAAGACTCAAGCGCAGGGTGACGAACATGGTCGACTTCAGGGCGGGTTTCTAACCACTTCGCGACTTTCAAGCTGCTTTCAGCATGTTGACGTAGTCGAACGTCAAGAGTACGGATACCACGAAGGGCAAGGTAAGCGTCATCTGGTGATACACATTGCCCCATCAAATAGCTCTGTTCTCTTAGTTGATCCCAGCATTTCTCGTTGGCAACAGCAGTACCTAGCATCACATCAGAGTGACCAACAATGTATTTGGTTGCAGCTTGTATCGAAATATCAACACCAAAATCAAAAGGTGAGAAGTTAACACCAGCCGCCCAAGTGTTATCTAACATAACGATGATGTCATGTTCATGAGCAATACGCGCTAGGGTTGGGATGTCTTGAACTTCCATAGTGACTGAACCTGGAGATTCGGTAAACAACACTTTCGTGTTTGGTTTGATAAGGTCTTGAATACCTTCGCCAATGGTTGGCGCGTAATAAGTGGTTTCTACGCCCATCTTTTTCATGATGGTGTCACAGAAATCACGAGTTGGTTCATAACAGGTGTCGACCATTAAGATGTGATCACCTGTTTCAACAAACGATAAGATTGCGTTTGAGATTGCTGCTGTCCCGCAAGGGTATAGTGCACAGCCTGTCCCCCCTTCAACTTCAACCATTGCATCTTGAAAAGCGAAATGAGTGTTGGTTCCACGACGTCCGTAAAAAAGCGTTTTGTTAGCGCGATTAATTGTAGCTTTGCGTTTTTCTTCTACTGAGTTGAACACGACAGTTGAAGCGCGTTGTACTGGTGGGTTAACGACACCATTAGTCCACTTCTTATCACGACCTGCAGTGATGAGCTTAGTGGTTTTGTTCTCGGACATGCTGTGAATTCCTTATCAATCGGTTATGTCCTATTTAAAACATGCGAGTAGCCATCAAAGCAAGAGGAGAGAGGGAGTTTTTACGGTTTTCTTTCGCTTTTTAACATTTCGTGTATTGGTGGTGAAAGGTTAAAAAGCGAAGGTATGACGTTATCCGTAACCACCAGTGGTCGGTGAACTTGAGCGGATTAAAGCAATGGGTTGAATAAATAGAACAATCTCTCAAAGAAGCGGTTGCGTAAGTTTCTTTGTTCCCATTGTTCTAATTCCACGGGATGAGAAGACTCAATATAGGATTGCTGTAAGTCAAACAACTGCTTGGTGAAGTGCACATCATCAACAGCAAGGGTGACTTCAAAATTGAGCCACAAACTACGCATGTCGATATTGACGGTTCCGATCAAGCAAAACTCTTCATCAATTACTACCGATTTGGTGTGAAGAAGCCCACCGTAAAACTCGTAGATTTTCACTCCAGCTTCAAGCAGTTCAGTATAGAAGGCACGAGAAGCCCATTTAACCATTAATGAATCGTTGTTATGTGGAATGATCAGTTCTACGTTCACACCACGTTGTGCGGTCATTTTAAGTGTTTCGAGTAAATCGGCACTTGGGACAAAATAAGGCGTTGTTATACGCACTGAACGATTCGCTTGATTAATGGCGATGGTCAGAACTTGTAAGATCAAATATTCCGGCATACCAGGGCCAGACGGAACCACTTGAACCGGGTGATGTGTCATGATTTCTTCAACTGGGCACTCAGGTATATCAGGGAGAATGCGTTCACCAGTCTCAACTTCCCAATCCCAACCGTGAATCGCGGATAACACGTTAACGGTTGGCCCAGTCACTCGGACCATCACATCAATCCATTGACCAACGCCTGAACTCTGTTTGAAGTGAGCAGGGTCGACCATGTTCATTGACCCGGTATAGGCGATGGACTCATCAATAACGATGATTTTACGGTGTTGTCTTAAATCTAGGCGACGTAAGAAAATACGCCATGGACTCACTTCTAACGCTTGTATTACTTGAACGCCCGCATCCCTCATCATTGAACGCCAGTGGCTTTTGAAAAAGCGTGGACTACCTGCTGAATCAAGTAAAACCTTAACATCAACCCCACGTTTTGCTGCGCGAATAAGTGCAGAAGCGACTGAATCCGTCAGGCCGCCAGGGTGCCAAATATAGAAAACCATCTTAATACTGGTTTGTGCATTTTCTATATCTTCGATAATTGAGTGCAGGATCTCATTAGGTGACGCTTGAAGTGAAAGTGTATTACCACTGAGCGCAGGGATACCCATCCTATTGTTACAAAGCTCATCAATTTTGTGGATAGGGGAGCCGACTTTGCCGGGAAGATGAAGCTGGCAATCATTTAATTGGCGGAACCAATCACCAAAGGGAGTAAACATACGGTGCGCGCGTTCAGCTCTTTTTCGGCCTAGGTTTAGCTCGCCAAAAAGGAAGTAACAAGCCACGCCAACAATTGGGATAATGTAGATAACCATTAGCCACGCGAGAGAAACGCTGACAGAGCGTCGTTTTAGTACGACACGAAAAGTCACACCGGCTACAAGAACCCAGTACAAAGCAACAGAGGCTAAAGTCAAAAAATGGTAGAGCTTTTCCACATTGAATACTCGAAAAAAGAGACACTTAGATAGTAATGCTATTTTACGGATATGGGAATTTACGGAATCAACTATTTACAAAATAGAGCAAAAGCTGTAAACAGGTTAAAGTTGTTAAGTTTTGGTTAACTTAAGAAGAAAACGATTGTTTTGTATGAAAAGTCGGCATTTAACCATAAAAATTTACATTGGTAACGAAATATGTACGGTTCGGACTTCCAATTTTATTCTTAAACTGGTTTACTTGCCATACAACGAGCGTCAATCAAATCTTTTAGGTGTGTAAATTTATTTGTACACCTTATCTTTTAAAGACGCCACCCAAAGCAAAACACAACATCACATAACACAAAAGTTTGGAGTACACGTGGCTACTAGTAATACAACCACAACACCCCGCGATACCTGGGGTTCGAAGTTAGGATTCGTAATGGCTGCAGCAGGTTCTGCTGTTGGCTTAGGTAACATCTGGAAATTCCCTTACACAGCAGGCGAAAGCGGCGGCGGTGCATTCGTTGCAATTTACCTGTTTTTTGTAATCTTTATTGGTTTCAGTGTCATGCTGACTGAATTTGCGATTGGCCGTCATACGCAAAAATCAGCAGTAGGTGCATTTAAATCGACTGACCGTCGTTGGACGTTCGCTGGTGTTATCGGCGTAGTGAGTGGTCTACTGATCATGGGTTTCTACCCTGTAGTTGGTGGCTGGTCTATCGCATACATCGGTAAAATTGCTGGTGGTCTACTAGACGCACCTGAAGCAATTGGCGACAGCTTCGGTGGCTTTATCTCAAACCCAGTTCAACCACTTATGTGGATGGGCCTATACCTACTGCTTAACGTTGTAATCGTTATGAAGGGTATTTCTGGCGGTATTGAGAAGGCAGGCAAGATCCTGATGCCACTTCTTTTCATCATCCTTATCGTGGTATCAATCAAAGGCCTAATGCTTCCGGGCGCGATGGCTGGTCTTGAATTCCTATTCAGCCCTGACTTCTCTAAAGTAGACAGCGGTGTAATCCTAGCTGCACTAGGTCAAGCATTCTTCTCACTAAGTCTGGGTATGGGTTGTATGTTGACATACGGTTCTTACCTTAAGAAGAAAGAAAATCTAGTTCAAACTACAGCAATGGTTACGGCGATGGATACAGGCGTTGCAATCCTAGCGGGTGTTGCAATGTTCCCTGCAATGTTCGCATTCGGTATGGAACCTGCAGCTGGCCCTGGTCTAGTATTCGTTGTTGTTCCTCAGCTATTCGCTGAAATGGGCGGTGTAATTGGTCTTCTATTTGCTCTTATGTTCTTCGTTGGTCTAAGTGTTGCGGCACTTACTTCTTCAGTATCGTTACTTGAAGTTGTGGTTTCTTACCTAATCGATGAAAAAGGCATGAAGCGTGTAACAGCGGTACTGTCTGCAAGTGTTGTAATGGCGATTCTATGTATCTTCGCTTCTCTATCACTTGGCGGCTTTGGTCCAACATTGTTTGGTACTGGTGCATTCGATATCTTCGACTTACTAACGGATAAAATCTTCCTAGCAGTTGGCGGTATGTTGGTATGTATCTTCGCAGGCTGGAGACTAAACCGTGCTGACCTAGAGAAAGAAATCACTAACGACGGTGAAGTCTCTTTCCCACTGTTCGGCCTATGGTACACACTCGTTAAGTACATTATCCCTGTAGCTATCGCAATCGTTGCGTTCATGGGTATCTCTTCTGGCTTCGACAGCGGTAAAGGTGCAATCATGCTACTAGGTATTGGTATCATTGCTGGCTCTGCGATAATTTCTAAGAAATTCTAATCGTAAGCTAAAATGAATTGATAAACGGGAGCCATTGGCTCCCGTTTTTTTATGCTACTAACTTAATTATCAAAGAAAAATAAATACTTAAAGTTATTGGTCTGGTAGCCGATATAATCAAAAGTGACAGCTGATTGAGCTGTTTTATTAGGTAGGTTTAGTGTGAAATTGTCAGTGAGAAAGAAACTTTATTTAGGCTTTGGCTCTATATTAGCTGTACTCATAATGTTGGTTGGTATCGTATGGGTTGAGGTTATCAATGCGCATAAGAGTGCCGATGAAATCAGGTTGGACGACGTACCTGGTACGGTGACCTATCTCGTGTTAATTGATGAGGCTGGAGATGTATATCGAGATGCACTGGGTTCGATTGTGCGGGTCGATAATGCACTTAATGATTATCGAACCAATAAAAACGAGTTTGCTCAAGCGATTGCTGAAGCAAAACGTTTAGAGAGCAGAGGGTCTGAAGATCATCGCCGTATTCAGCGTATTGAAGATTTGATGGGACGCTTTACTCAAGAGTTTGAATCGAAACTCGTGCCTAAGATCAGTGATGATCGAGCGCTACTGTCCAACATACAGCAGCTTCGATCTTTGTATGAACAAAATCTAATACCAATTGAAAACTTGCTTGATCAAGCGTCTGCAAATGAGCGAGCCGATACGGAACAATCGCTGCTTACTTTAACGGATTCGTTTACCACGATTGAACAAACCATCATGGTTTTGTCTGCCATTGCGATTGTCTTCGGCGGTGTTATTGCTCTTATCTTATCGAGCTCTATTACTAACCGTTTAACTCGTCTCGAACAAGTTGCACGACGCGTGGCAAATGGCGATCTGACGGCTGGAGACATTGTTGATGATTCTGGTGATGAGTTAGCGGATCTGGCTAAGTCGATTAATCAGATGCAGAAGTCGCTTGTCGATCTTTTAGGTTCAATATCTTCCGTTACTCACCAAGTTCAATCGGTGACTGGCGAGTTGTCATCAATCAGTCAAGACATCGTTTCTGGCGCTTCTGCTCAAGCGGACAAAGCAAACTTGATTGCGACTGCTGCAGAAGAGCTAAGCTTAACCATCTCTGAAGTAGCACAGCAGGGCACTTCTACCTATGAAGAAGCTCGTCGCTCAGAAACCTCCGCAGAAGATGGCCGCAATGTGATTGTTGAAATGGTAGCGAGCATCGAACAGGTGTCGGCTCAAATGAGTGATATGTCGGTGCAAATGAACACGCTCGGTTCACATGGTGAGCCGATTGGTAGCGTGATCAAAGTGATTGAAGATATTGCTGGGCAAACCAACTTATTAGCCCTGAATGCTGCTATTGAAGCCGCACGTGCAGGCGAATTTGGACGTGGATTTGCCGTGGTTGCTGATGAAGTGAGAGCGCTAGCAGAAAGAACGACGAAAGCGACACAAGAAGTGTCTGGCATTATTCAGTCGATTCAATCGGGCACTCAAGAAGCGGTTACTTACACTCAAGATAACTGTCGTTTAGTTGAGATTGGTGTAGAGCAAAGCTCAGGGGCGGTATCTGCACTTGAAGCGATTGTAAGTGGCGCAGCTAACGTACAAAGCATGGTGAATTCCATTGCTACAGCGGCAGAAGAGCAGACCGCTGTAACTAAAGAAATTGCAGCGGATATCACGGCGATCAGTGATATCTCTGAACAATCTTTGCAGCTAGCGACTCGCAGTTCTGAAAATACTTCAGGTCTGAACGCTAAGGTCGCTGAACTAGAAGCATTAGTCGGCAAGTTTAAACTGGCTTAGCGCTTAATGCGTGTTGGTTAAGGATTAAATATCCAGCACAGAAAGCAGATAGATAAAAGATAAGCCCAATGATTCAATGTTTATTGAGTCGATTGGGCTTTTTCGTAGCTGGAATCTGGGTTCAGACACGGTATACTCCCCGTTCTACAATGGAGCTAGCTTTTACATGTTCGATATCCTTCTGAACCATTCTGATTTTTTACTTATTAACAAGCACCCTGGCGTCAGCGTCCACAAAGACGATGGCGATACCATGTTGCTTCAAGAAGTTGCTAACGCGATTAATGAGCCTAAGTTATATCTCGTGCATCGCCTTGATAAAATGACTTCAGGTATTCTACTGCTAGCAAAGAATGCCTCGGCAGCAAGCGAACTTTCGCAACTGTTCGCAAAGCGTGAAGTGGAAAAATACTACCTTGCGATTGGTTCTAAGAAACCAAAGAAAAAGCAGGGCTTGATTTCGGGTGATATGGAACGTTCAAGACGTTCTAGTTGGAAGCTACTTGCCACCAAAGTGAACCCGGCGATTACCCAGTTTTTATCCGCAACGGCAGAACCCGGTGAGCGTTTACTGTTATGTAAGCCCTATACAGGAAGGACTCATCAGATCCGTGTCGCGATGAAATCGATTGGTTCGGCCATTGTGGGTGACCCTATTTATAATCCATCGAATGAAGCTGACAGAGGCTATCTGCATGCTTTCGCGATTCGGTTTACCTATCAATCACAAGCCTATGAATATGTCTGCGATCCAAGGAGCCTTGATTCCTTGGGTGAGAAGTGGCATCAAGGAACCGTGTCTAATGGTTTAGACAGTTGGCTTGAACCTTGGTCATTAACTTGGCCAAAGCTAAATACTAAGTGAGTGAAATAATGGAAGCATCAGCTTTACCTCTGTTTTTTGGTCATATTGAACAGCAACTTAATGAAGTGCCGAATGAACTGCGTCGTATTTTTCATGGTCGAGGTAAGTTTTGGCCAGGTCTAGAGCAACTGACATGTGATTGGGTTGATGGACAGCTATTGGTGAACGTATTTAAAGAGGTTGACGACGAATTCTTGTTACCTCTTAAAGCCGGTCTTGTCGATTTAACCAATAAAGATATTTGGCAAACTAAACAAGGTACTAGCATTGTATTGCAACACCGTTATGCAGACGGTGCGCCTTCAGAAGTACTTTGGGGAGAGCTAAACGACTCACCAGTTGTGGTTGAACACGGGCTGAAATACCAATTAGACATTGGTCGTAACCAAAATTTCGGTCTGTTTCTAGATATGCGTAATGGCCGTCAGTGGGTACAAGACAATGCTGAGGGTAAGAACGTTCTTAACTTGTTCGCATACACTTGTGGCTTCTCTGTCGCAGCTATTGCTGGTGGTGCTCGTCAATGCATGAATGTTGATATGTCACGTGGCTCGCTGAATAAAGGCCGAGATAACCACCGTTTGAATGATCACGATATGCGCTCGGTAAGCTTTCTTGGCTACGACATCTTTAAGTCATGGGGAAAAATCAAGAAGGGTGGTCCATACGAATTGGTTATCATCGATCCGCCATCTTTCCAAAAAGGCAGTTTTGCTCTAACCAAAGACTACAAAAAGATCCTACGCCGTTTGCCTGAACTTCTAACGGAAGGTGGTGAAGTGATTGCTTGTGTTAACTCACCCGTTGTATCACCAAACTTCCTTATTGAAACGATGGCAGAAGAAGCGCCAAGCGTTGAATTTATCGAACGTCTAGACAACCCACCTGAGTTTGTTGACGTTGACCTTGATTCAAGCCTGAAGGTGTTGAGATTTAAAATCGTGGCTTCTGCTGAAGCTTGATTCCATAATCTAATGGGTATTATCCGATACCAATATAGAAAGCGCCGCTCACAATGAGCGGCGTTTTTATACAAACAATAAACCAAATTACTTATCAGCTATCTTGAGTTTTTAATGTCTGAAACCCAAAATAAATACGCATAAACGTAGTCAGCCAACACGCAGCGCCAAAGATATACGCGATAACCGAAAAATGCTGAGGCCAAATACAGAAAGCAATAAAACAAGCGATGGTTTCTGTGCCCTCGGTTAATCCCGACATGTAATAAAGGGACTTATGTTTGTAGACGGGATTCTCGATACCACGTTTACCTGCCATCACTGCAAACGCTAAAAAGCTGCTGCCTGTGCCGATAAATGAAAAGATCAAAAACGCCCCTGCAATCGCGTTGTGTTCTGGGTTGGCAATGACAAAACCAAAAGGGATGAGTGAATAGAATAAAAAATCCAAGCTGATATCGAGAAACCCGCCAGCATCACTGATTCCTTGAATTCGAGCCAAAGCCCCATCAAGCCCATCGCACACTCTGTTAAATACAATGAAGCCTAAAGCCCAATCATATTGTTGTAATGCCAGCGCAGGAAAAGCTAAGCAACCAACTAAAAAGCCAAATAGAGTCGTTTGGTTTGCCGTGATGCCTGCTTGATTCAATAGCTTAGCTGATTGGTTTAGTGGCCACTTGATGACCTTGATGGAATACTTATCTAGCATGATGACTTCTCCATGGCCAAGAAAGCACTTGGGCTCCTTCTGGAACATCGGTTTCGTCGTGCGTTACCATTAGTGTAGGGATATTTGCTTTACTGAGCTGATCGAATACCCAATCGCGAAACTGCGTTCTTAACTCTTGGTCTAGCTTACTGAACGGTTCATCAAGCAGGGCCAGTTTGGGTTTGGCTAGCAGCATACGAGCTAAGCTTATTCTTGCTCTTTGGCCTCCCGATACTTGGTCTGGGAATGATTCGGCCAAGTGTGTTAACTCAATGTTTTTGAGTGCCTCCATCGCTTGATGTTGGCGAGCCGAGCCCTTAATTGAATTCGGAAGTGAGAACGCTAAGTTTTCCCATACTTTGAGGTGTGGAAACAACAGATCGTCTTGAAACAGAATACCGACCTTACGTTGATGTGAGGGAAGCTCATCAAGTTGAATGTCGTTTAAAACCACACTTCCTGTATAAGAAAACTCTTCATTCAAGTGCCCGGCAATAGCATCCAATAAGGTTGATTTTCCGCAACCACTTGGTCCCATTAAAGCCAACACTTGGCCTGATTCTAAAGTTACGTTTAGCGCTGAAAACAGCGAATCGCCCCCATTTTTATGAATGGCGAGGTCGTTGAGGTACAGACTCATTGGTTAGAAAACCTTTAAAAGTAAGACGGCGATATCTAAGTTGAAGTCGGCTGACTACTATCGCTAAAGAGAAAAAGAACAAAGGCAATAAAGCCTGCCAGATGGCGTAAATAGCGGTTACCCTGCGGTCGAAACCGCTGGTTAGGGCGACGGCTTCTGTGGTGATGGTGCTAATTCTACCTGCGCCTAGCATTAAGGTTGGTAAGTACTGAGCCAAACTCACACTGATTCCGACTGCCCACGCAAAAGTGATAGCAGGGAGCAGGATTGGGAGTTTGATGGAATACCAACTTTGCAACGGTGACTTTCCTAGGCTAAGTGAAGCTTTTATCAACCCATCATTGAAGCTTTTCCATGGGCCATCCAAAGACAAGTAAACAAACGGGAAGGCAAAGAAAACATGAGCCCAAATTACCCACAATTCATACGCACTGCTGCCGATATAAAGTGTCGTAACCTGTAACCCGAACAAGACAGAAAGCTGAGGGATTAACATTGGAATCGCGATAATAAAGCCAGGCACTTGCCATCTATGTTTGATGCGATATTCATGAGCAACCAGCGCCAACAGTAAAGCAATAGACGCGGAAGCAAGAGCAATCCATAAGCTTTGGCCAACGGTACTTAAGATGCTGTCCCATTCATATTCCCAAAATTTCAGGCTGTAGCGGCTCGGCAATAAGTCAGGAAAGCGCCAGCGTTGAGCAATGCTCCAAATCATCATCAAAGGAATAATGAACAATGACAATGCAGCAAGAATCGTAAATACCGTTTTTCCTGGTAGGTTCATTCCTGTTCTGCCGGAATACTGCCAAGATCTAAAGTGTTTGAGTAATGACCATTCAATCAGTCTTGCTGCAGCAATGATAAGCGATGCCAAAACAAATAACACAATCGCTCCGGCAGCAGCTCGCGGTAAAAGGTTGAGGTCAGGATCGCTAAACCATTGCCATACTAAGACTGCAAAAGTAGGAGGATTGGTTGGGCCAAGAATTAGCGCAATGTCGACAACGGATAAGCTGTAGGCGAGCACTGCCAACATTGGGAATCGTAGCTTAGTAAACCATTGTGGGAAAATTACCTTCCACCAAATTTGAGAACGGCTATAGCCCAATGAAGCACTGACTTTAGTAATACGTTCTACATCGATTTGTTGAAGTATCGATAGGCTCATCAGCAACAAAAACGGGATCTCTTTGAGCGCGAGCATAATGATCAACCCCAACGCGTAGGGGTCTTTAACCAGTAACGCGAGTTCAGAGCTGTTGCCAACTTCTCCGACCAATTGATGTACAGCTCTGGCACCAAGGCCGGTAGGGCTAAACAAAAAAGCAAACCCAATAGCAAAAGCAACATGTGGAATGGCGAGCATTGGGGATAATGTTAGCTCAATTTTTTTCCAAAAAGGCTTTCCCCAAGTCGCTTGAATAATACAAAAGGTCAGAAAGCAGGCGATGTAACTGCTCGCAAAAGCAGAAGACAAACTCAAACCAATAGAATGCCAAACGCCTTCCCATTGAAAGACTTGTTCAAAACCGTTGAGCGAAGGTTCCACTAAGCCTAGGGGCGGGATAAAGCTCAGTGACGAAGCCACCACTCCCGCAACCCCAGGAATCGTTGGGATTATGCACACTGCTATAACAACAAAATATAGGGCGTGTAGCATGAAATTTAGTTACCGTATCGCTTAAGCCACTCTTTCTCGAGTGCGGCTTGCCAGGTTGGGTGAGGTTCATCAACCGATTTAAATTGCTGAGTGTTTTTAGCGCTGCCGGTTAAGTATTTACTACTTAACACTGAAGGGTCACCCCAAATATTCAGGTCACCTTTACGTGATTGTGCTTCTGGGCTAAGCAAGAAATTGATCGCCACTTGTGCACCCGCTGAAGAGTTGGCATTCCAAGGAATTGCTAAGAAGTGAATGTTAGAGAGTGCGCCACTTTCAAGAGCATAAGCCTTGGTGCTTTCTGCCAATTTTCCGCTAGATTGTGCAGAGAAAACAGCATTTGGATTGAACGTAATCGCAAGGTCGATTTGTCCGTCATCAAGAAGTTGAATGCTCTCTGAGGTACCTGCTGGGAACTGCTTGCCACCACGCCAAGCGACTTTGTGGAATTTATCTAAATAATCCCATAATGGAGCGGTCACCGTTTGGAAGTCATCTTCTGAGACAGGCTTAGATAGCGCAGGGTTATTGTTGGTTAGCTCTATGAGTAGAGACTTAATGAAGCTCGTGCCATGAAACTCTGGTGGGCGAGGGTAGCTTAAGCGATTAGGGAACGCCTGAGCATAGCTCAACATTTCTGAAAACGATTGTGGCGGGTTGTGTAGCGTTTCTTGGTCGTGGATGAACACAAGTTGTCCCACTCCCCAAGGTGCTTCTAAGCCTTCTGTAGGCTCCGAGAAATCGACATCAATTGGCAAGGACTTATCGACATACTGCCAGTTTGGAAGTGATTGAGTAAAAGGTCCAAAGAGTAGCTCGTTGTCTTTCATTGAGCGGAAGTTTTCACCGTTGATCCACACAATATCAACGCTGCCTTCACTGTTTTTGCCTGCTGCTTTTTCAGCAATCAAACGTGTGGTTGTTTCTGCGATATCGGTTACTTTTACGTGTTTTAAAGTAACACCATATTCACTTTGTAACTGCTTGCCTGCCCACTGTATGTAACGGTTAATCTCTTGGCTACCGCCCCAAGCATGAAAATAGACAGTTTGTCCCTCTGCCTGTTGTTCAGTTTGGTTCCAGCTATCTGTTGATGTTGCTTCATCAGCATAAATGGTTGCACTGTATGCAACGGTTGCCATGATTCCTAACGTACTTACTATCTTGTTCATAAACTTTTCCATTTGGTAGTGAACGGGCAAGAGCATTGTATTTTCGAACTCCCTAACAGTTATTCTATCTGTTTCTGAAATAATTTCTAATTCAATAGTAAATTCAATCAATTACTAAGGGGGAGTTGGGCGTTCATGGTTAAGTTTTATTCGATATGAAATCATCTCGAAAGCTCAACAGATTCTAGGCTCTTACCATCCTAACAACAGACCGTTAAACCCGTGAATTAATTGCATCTAAATGAGAGATTTTTGATGTTTATTGGAGGTTGGTATGGAAAATTGGTGATAAGTGCGATTTTGAGGGGAGTCGGGGACTATTAAGTAATTAAGTCAGCAATAAAAAAGGAGCCACGAAGGCTCCTTTAATCAATTTCTGGTATCAACAGTGGTGTTGATAGCTAGACTAGTTTACCCAATCACGAATTGTGTACGTTAGCGTGTGTACATCGTTTTTCAGTACTAGCGTATCTTTCGTTAGCGTTACGTCGCTCCACTCACTAAGAGTTGCAGAAACCGACTGTTCGATTTCCATTGCTGAACCGTGACACATCTTCATTGTCATGCCCATTTGCTTGATTCGGAATTGTCCGTCTTTCAGCTCGCCTTGACCAAAGAAGTTGTTACAACCAGCGATGCCGTTAGCTGTCATCTTTTCGCCGATTTCTAAACGAGGGGTCGCTTGATTTTCGCTTTTCTCAATGTCCTTGCCATCAATTTGCGCAAGTTCCCAGTTATGGTGCTGTAGATCGGTTGGTGTTACTTGCGTCGCGTTATCACCTGTTGTTGTGCATGCTGCTAGCATCATAGGTAAAGCGGCTACTGCTAGTAATTTTTTTGAACTAAACTTCATATTAAAAGGCTCCAAAGGGAAAACGAAGTTACTGAATAAGCGTAACTTGATGGTTCAAAGTATAGTTTACAAAACACTATATGTGTCAGTATAAGGTCATAGTTTAGTATGAATTATATGAGCTCTTCGACAAATTAATCGCTTATTTATTAATTAGTAAGCTTGATTTTTAATAGGTAAGGAAGTGAGGAGGCATGGTGGAGCAGTTAGAGTTTTTCCAAGTTCCAAGCCCTTGCGTTGGGGTGTGCTCAAGCGATGAAAAAGGCTATTGCAATGGTTGTATGCGTAAAAGAGAGGAGCGCTTTAACTGGATGTCGATGACGTCCTCTGAGCAATTGCATGTCATTAAGTTATGTCGTCAACGTTATAGAAGAAAAATAACGAAGAAAAATCATTTAGTTGGTAAGCCAATTGAAGAAGAGGGAAGTACCAGTCCCCAAAGAGATCTTTTCGGCTAAGGTTGAAGTATTATGATTTTATTTAACTCCGAAGTAACTATTACTTTACATAATGGTTGGTGTGTAATATTAAGATAGGTACCTTTGTACCAGAAGGAGTGATGTCGGTATGAATAAAAAGCACGCGAAACTCAAAAAGAAACCAATCAAAGCATTGGATAGAAAACCCATCGGGGCGAAAGATGACCCTGAACAAAGTGCGCGTGATTGGCATTCGATGACAGAAGAAGAGCGAATGGAAATTCTTTCACACCTTTCAGACATGCCTTTTCAATAACATCACAGATTCTTCAGAGCCTCTTCGACAGATTAAACTTGTCTAAAGCTACTTATACAAACATGTGATTCGCTTTCGTTACACCACGATGGTAGGTACAGAATGTATCTTCTGCTTCGATGGTTTTACTGTGAATTTTAATGTTTGTAATCACTTCAACAGCGCCTGCGTCGTAACAAGCTTGCTCAGCGTTTTGAATGATTTCGAGTAGCTGATTGAGCTCACCCTTCATCGTGGTTTCCATCGCGCCAACTTGGAAAGGAACATCGGCTGCTTTTACCACTTCAATCGCTTTATCAACGACTTCGAAGTTGTTGCCTTCTTTGACACGAGGTATTACTTGGAAGGCAACCATCACTTCTTTTTCTCTTTTTAGCTCAGACACTTTCTGCTTACTCAATGAAGGGGAATTGTTGCAGATAATAGGTTAATGCGGAGATAAATTCTACAGCGGTTATGCTGGCTTATGAGCTTATAGCCTACTTGCTACCCCAGTGGTCGCTAACCCAACCGCCTATGTGTTCATCGAAATGACTACCACTGAACCTGTGGTTGCGTTCAACAGAACAGTCACTCTCGTCTTTGTTATCTATTAGGTTTTGTATGTAGTTTGCCATCGGGTCATTGGAACACTGACGATCTCGGCGAACAGCCACTTCTTTAATTAGTTGTAATCGGTATGTAGAGCTTGCACGTTTCATTTCGATGACCTCCCGGTTTTTAGACACTAATAGAAAAATCTAGTTGCCAGATATAGGGGCGTCAACGTGATCTGAAAGTATTTTTTTTGAGTAACCAAGAATCAATGCCTTGGCATCATAATTCATAAAAATGTCATTTAGATTGGCGTGTAGGGGGCTTTCGTCGATGAAATTGACGTGGTGTTTCATCTTAAAATGCATTTTAGGACGGGACAAAGACAAGATATAAAAAGCCCAGAAAGATCTGGGCGTTTTTATGGGGATAATCAGTTTAGAACAAGAAACTATTTGGTGTGGTTGGGCTTGCTCTTAAATTGTTTAGCGCTCTTCTTCTTTGCTGTTCTTCGATTAGCCATTTTGTCTTTAGGCGGGCGCTTACGCTCTGTTGCTTCTGAAGCGGGCTTATCTGTGACAGGGAAACCTTCCAGTGATTGTAACGGCAGCGGTTTATTCGTAAGAGAACGAATCGCGTTTAAATATTCATTCTCACTGTGGCTGACCAGAGATATTGCGACTCCGGCATTTCCCGCTCTTGCAGTTCGTCCAACGCGATGAACATAAGTTGCCGAGTGTGCTGGTAATTCGAAGTTGACCACGATTGGTAGTTGATCGATATGAATCCCTCTAGCCATCACGTCGGTTGCGATGAGAACGCGGGTTTCGCCATTCTTGAAGCTCTCTAATGCTAAGGTACGTTCTTCTTGGTTCTTGTTTCCATGCAGTGCGCTAACACTGATTTTGGCTTTATTTAACCGTTTAGTTAGTGCGTCGGCATTATCTTTTGCTCCGATGAACACTAAAACCTGCGACCAATCGTTCTGATTAAGCAGAGCAATGAGCGCTTGAGCTTTACTGCCTTTGTTCACGAGATAGAGCGTTTCATCAATGGTAGAGACAACGCTGTTCTCTTGGTGCGCCGCAATCTTTACTGGTTCAGTGAGAAGCGCTTCCGCTTGGCTAACCAGATCTTTAGGAAGCGTTGCTGAAAAAAGTAGTGACTGTCGTTTTGCTGGAAGGGTATCGATAATGCTTTGAATATCAGGCCAGAAACCCATATCGAGCAGACGGTCTGCTTCATCAAGTACCAAAGATACGCAATGAGCTAACTCTAACTCCCCACTTTGAATCACAGCAAGTAAGCGGCCTGGCGTGGCAATAGCAAGCCGGGGCTTTTCTGATAACAGTTGTTGCTGATTATCTGTGTTTACACCACCGGTTAATGTAATTGTTTTAATAGAGAGCGCTGTTGCAATGGGTTCGAGAGCCTCGGCCACTTGTGATGCGAGTTCACGCGTTGGAACGATGATGACAGCTTGCAGTTCATTCAAGTCGCTATTGATGTTGTTCAATAAAGGTAAGCCGAACGCCAATGTTTTCCCGCTACCCGTCTGCGCTAGCGCAAGAACATCCTGGCCCGCAATAATCTCCGGTATGGCCGCTTGCTGTATCTCAGTTGGTGTATCGAATTGAGAGGGAATGGCTGCGACAGTTTTTGCGTTAAGGGTTAGGTTATCAAATGACATAAATGAACCAAGTATCAAAATGGATGTGGAGTCTAACAGGGCTACAAAAGTTAGAGAATGAATTTTGCCAATTTCCGCGGTAAACGCGTTGATTACAATACGGGCTTATTAAAAAAAGAAGGTGATCGCTCAGTGTATAAAGGGTTGAGTAAAAGGAATTATTAAACGTTGGTCATATTGTAATGGTATCGAATGGACGTACAATACCCGCCCTTAAAAACGACAACTAAAACGAGAGTATCATGAGTTGGGATAGCATTTGGCTGTTCATTGTCATCGTGTTTTTTATTGCCATTATTCTAGGCCCAAATGCTTTGCTGGTTTTGAGCACAGCATTGACCCAAAGAAAGCTATTCGCGTTTGTGAATGTGCTGGGCGTTTGCTGTGGTTTCTTTTTTCACGCCTTTATTTCTGCAAATGGAATGAGCCTATTGCTATCGAAAACGCCAATGGCATTCGAAGCTCTTAAGTGGGCAGGTGTTTTGTACTTAGTTTGGCTCGGATACAATCATTTTAGGGCCGCACTAAGAGCTCAAGATGGCGTGCTTTCCGTGGTGAGTGCATCGGGGAGTAAGCTTTACAATCAGTTCTTCAAAGGGTTGCTCACTAATCTTCTGAACCCTAAAATTGTGTTGTTTTATCTCTCTATATTCCCTCAGTTTGTTTCAATGGACAAAATTGTGTCAGACAGTTTAGTACTCGGTGGCATTCAGGCGGCGGTTGTATCGACATGGTTTTTGGTTGTTATCTTAATGGCCGATACGTTCAAACGCTTGTTGACTCAAAAACGCACATCGCAATGGATGAATGTCGTGTGTGGGGCATTATTCGTTGGCTTCAGCATTCAGTTAGCCTTGTTCTCTTTGTAGTTGGACCTCAATGAGATCTAATTCTCAATTTGAAATGAATGATGGTCGATGAGTGTTTTATTTGACATATAACTAAAGTATCAAAATATGATGCCGATATAATTACTATCTATATATCTGACCTACTTTAGGCAAGGAGACGCCGTAATGAATGGTGAATTGTTCACCCAGAAACGCCAATATTATCGTTTAAAGTACCCTAAAAGGGCACGTCCGGTGATGCGAATTAAGGATGAGCTTTTTCATGTCAGTGAAGTTTCTGAAAAAGGTGTGCGTTTAATGATGCACAACGTGATTCCTGTTTATCGCGGCTTTTCAATGGTAGGAACATTAAGACTGCATGACAACAACAGCATTGATATTAACGGTGCCGTGTTGCGACAAGAAGGTGATGAAGTGATCGTTCAGTTATCTCAAGGTCCAAGCTTCAAAGATATGGTGTCTGAGCAGAGACACATTCGTCAGCGTTACCCGGTCTTCTTTGCTAATCTAAGAGTTGCTTAAGGTATTCAATAATCCAGTTTGTTGGCGTTATTATTTTTAGGTGGGCTGGTCATACTAAGTAGATAAGTAGATAAGTAGATAAGTAGATAAATAAACAGATAAACAGATCAAAAAAAGCCCGGTGCATTCTAATTTGAATGCACCGGGCTTTGTCACTTCTGGATAGCTGTATCTTTAAATAACGGTTCTAACCAATGAGCTGAACAAACATGCCCTTGGTTCGCGTAGTGCTACGCGAATTACAGTTTACCTGCTGTCGCCCAAACTGCCGCTAGCATGTCGTGACCAAACGCAACGCTACGCTCTGGAGACCAACCGTAAAGTTCGTCAGCGTGGCTGATGTGATCTTTAAATGGCATCTCTACTGTGTAAGCCAAACATTTGAACTGCTCGCTTATCCAGTTTGTGCCGACGGTCATATTCGCTTTGCCTGGTTCGTCTTTATCGTAACCAAATTCATCTTGGAATTCGGGAGTGATAGTCAGAAGGGCTTGCTTGAAGTGGTTCTCTAGTTTTTCAATGCGCTCATTGTATGACGGCGTGCCTTCGCTACCTGCAACGAAGTTATATGGGATTGCTTCGTCGCCGTGAATGTCTAGACACATGTCAACGCCAGTTTCTAGCATACGCTCACGCACAAGGAAAACTTCAGGACTACGTTCTAGAGATGGCGATTGCCATTCACGGTTAAGGTTAACGCCAATCGCGTTGGTACGCAGGTGACCACGGATGCTGCCATCTGGGTTCATGTTCGGTACAACGTGGAAAACAACGCTATCTAGAAGAGATCGACCTACTGTGTCTGTTTCATCAAGTAAACGTTGCAGCAAGCCTTCGATCAACCATTCAGCCATGGTCTCGCCAGGGTGTTGGCGACCAATAACCCAGATGTTTTTCTTCTCTTCACTTGGCTCACCAATGGTTAGCAAAGTGATGTCATTGTTGTCTAGCGTGTGACCCAGAGTTTCTAGCTTACAAGCAGGGTGCGTTTGAGCACTGTGCAGGAGATCTTGGTGACGATCATATGAGTAAGGCGCGAAGTAGGCGAAGTACATTGAGTCGTGTTCAGGAATGATATCAAAGCTTAGTGTGTCGCCATCAAACTGAGATGGAATACGGAACCACTCTTCACGGTCATAAGATGCAACCACATCGTAATCTTTCCAGCCTTCAGGATAGGCAGAGGTTGCTAGTTGACCTATTTCAAAGTGGTGAGCTTGTTGAGCGTCACTTTCTAAGCGGAAGTGGAACCATTGAGAGATTTCAGTTTGGTTGTCTGCTGGGATAGTCAGTTGAATGTTTTGTGGTGAATCTGCTGAAACGACGTGAATGTTGCCGCTTTCGAAATTGCTGAAAATTTTCATTGTAGTTTTTATCTCGAGTTTGAGTTGCCGTAAGACTAGCACATTTATTTTCGAGCAAACCACTAACTAAATCGTAATGAGATGTTATTTCAACTATCAATTGTGTCGCTATCTATTTGGCTAACTATCTCTTTTTGGAACTGCCTATTTTTGAGTTGTGATTTTCAAACGGTCTGTTTGAGAACTGTCGGTTGGTAGGCAGTCAATTTGTGAACTGTCTTTGGTGAATTGTCGTTTTGTGAACTAGCGGCGCTGACAGCTTGTACAGCCACGACACGCGGATCGTGTATAGCGATCCAACTTACTCCGCTGTACCTTGCAGTATGCATTTTTCAGTGCTCTTCGCCCAGAGAACCAATCATCTGGTTTTGACAGAATCAGATAACCATTAAAGCGTTTCACCAGTTCGGTTCTGTTTTGGCTAATGAACTTGCTATCAAACCCAATTTCAAAGTAATCAAGCGCTTGTTCGATAGAAGTGAAAGTAGCGATCTTCTCTAGCGTAGTTGGTTGGGACATATTTATTTCAGCACTATTAATTTGCAAACATTATAAGTGCACTCGTTACATTTTATCTTGATTCTAGTGCGCTTTTTGACCTGAAAATCCATGGCGTTTTTCGTGTCTATTTTATAAATAATCCCACCTTTATTTCCTCTGTGAATATTAATCTAATTGATTGCGTACTCATGGTTATAAGAAGGCCGTATTTTGTTCTCATTGTTAGTAATCCTTACTATCAATAAGGGTAAAGTATGATAAGAATCAATAAAGACTACCCCTAAAGTATTAATGTAATCACAATTGTTACTAAATGTTGAAGATGATTTCTAAATATGTCTATTAAAAAGCGATATGTCGCTCTTATTGCTGCTGTGGGTATTGGTATCGGGTGGTTAACACTTGGTGGGACTGCCGCAGTTATGCATTACACCTCAAGTACTGAGTTCTGTGTTTCTTGTCATACGATGCAAATTCCTTATGAAGAGTATCAAGGTTCGATTCACTTCAGTAATGCAAAAGGCATTCGAGCTGAATGCTCGGACTGTCATATTCCTTCTGATCCAATTGACTACGTAATCACGAAAATTCGTGCATCTAAAGATATTTATCATGAGTTTGTAACCGGCAAAATTGATACAGAAGACAAGTACGAAGAACATCGTATGGCGATGGCAGAAACGGTGTGGGCGCAATTGCGTGAAAGTGACTCTGCTACTTGTCGTTCTTGTCATACTTTCGATGCAATGGATAGCTACGAGCAATCGGAAGACGCAGCCAAAATGCACGAGTACGGACAAGAGAATAATCAAACTTGTATCGACTGCCACAAAGGTGTTGCGCACTTTGCTCCGGAGCAAGAAATGGACAGCGAAGCTTTTGATAATTTGATGGCATTCACTGAGAAAACAGATCCAAATGCGAAAGTCGTTTACTCAGCTGAAACGCTAAGCATTGGCGACCTTGGAACTATCAATCCAACGGCACGCTTGGATGTGAAAAAAGTTGAAGGTACAGAGCGCACCGTTGAGTTACATGCTTACCAAATGAAAGGTGCTGAGCAAGTGCTTTACTGCGGCGAAGGTCAACGCTCAATTGTCGCGATGCTGACCGATCAAGGACAACAGAGCCTTGAAGTTGGCAGCTTTAAAGCGGATGCGTACGGCAATGAATGGCGAACGGCAGTGCTAACAGCGCAAGTTGATGCTCCGGTATTGGGTTCACTAGAGCCAATCTGGGACTACGCAGAGGAACTCGATAACGTTTACTGCTCAACATGTCACGCGAAAATTGGTTCGAACCACTTCACAGTGAATGCTTGGGGCCCGGTGGCTAAAGGCATGGGCGAGCGTACTGATATATCAGACCAAGATCTCGAACTGTTAACTAAATACTTCCAGAACCACGCGAAAGATGTGGCTGGCCACTAAGAAACAAAGGGAAATAATTATGACAGATATTACTCGTCGCGGATTCCTCAAAGGATCGGGCATGGCTGCCGGTGCGCTGGCATTTACATCATTGACGCCAATGACAGCATCAGCTGCAAATAAGCGTGGTAAAGGTGTATTAACTGCAGGCCGCATGGGGCCGATGTTGTGTGAAGTAAAAGATGGCAAGTTGGTTTCAACGACTAATGCTTTAGCACAAACGGTTCCAAACAGCTTACAAACGACTGGTCCAGACCAGGTTCATACAAAAGCACGTATCAAGTACCCAATGGTACGTAAAGGCTTCTTAGACAACCCATCGGCGCCAACTGGTTCTCGTGGTGGCGACGAATACGTTCGTGTGTCTTGGGATGAAGCTTATAAATTGATTCACGAACAGCATATGCGTATCCGTCAAGAAAACGGTCCTGAATCTGTATTCGCAGGTTCTTATGGCTGGCGTTCAAGTGGCGTGCTGCATAAAGCACAAACGTTGCTTCAGCGTTACATGAGCTTGTCTGGCGGCTATTCGGGTCACCTTGGTGATTACTCAACAGGTGCTGCACAAGTCATCATGCCCCACGTAATGGGTTCTATTGAAGTTTACGAACAACAAACCACTCACCCAGTGATACTTGAAAGTTCAGACGTTGTTGTATTGTGGGGTATGAACCCTATGAACACGCTTAAGATTGCATGGAGTTCAACAGATTGTTCTGGCCTCGAGTTTTTCCACAAACTTAAAAAATCTGGCAAGACAATTATTGCTATCGATCCAATGCGCTCAGAAACGGTCGATTTCTTTGGCGATGCAATTCAGTGGATTGCCCCTCGTCCTATGACAGACGTAGCGATGATGATGGGTATCGCGCACTCTTTGGTTAAGAAAGGTAAGCACGACGTAGAATTCTTAAACAAATACACGGCTGGCTACGATAAGTTTGAAGCTTATCTAATGGGTAAAGAAGATGGAGTAGAGAAGACTCCTGCGTGGGCTGAAGAGATCACAGGCGTTCCTGCGAAACAGCTTGAGTTATTAGCTGATATCTTTAGTCAAAACCGTACCATGCTAATGGCGGGTTGGGGTATTCAGCGCCAACAATACGGTGAGCAACGTCACTGGATGGTGGTGACACTAGCGGCAATGCTTGGTCAGATTGGTCTTCCTGGCGGTGGCTTCGGTCTTTCTTACCATTACTCGAACGGTGGTAACCCAACACGTGATGCCGGTGTATTACCAGCAATCTCTGCGTCAATTGGCGGTGGTTCTTCAGCAGGTAATGACTGGGCTGTATCAGGCGCTGTGAACAGCTTTCCTGTTGCTCGTATTACAGAAGCGCTGGAGAATCCGGGTAAAACGTACATGCATAACGGTCATGAGTTGACGTTCCCTGATCTGAAAATGATCTGGTGGGCGGGCGGTGGTAACTTTACTCATCACCAAGATACAAACCGTTTGATCAAAGCGTGGCAAAAGCCTGAGCTAGTGGTTATCTCTGAGATCTATTGGACCGCTGCGGCTAAGCACGCTGATATTGTATTGCCGATCACAACGTCATTTGAGCGTAACGACATGACGATGACGGGTGACTACAGTAACCAACACCTAGTGCCAATGAAAAAAGCGGTTGAACCTCAAGGTGAAGCACGTAACGACTTCGATGTATTTGCAGACATGTCTGAGATGATCAAAGCGGGCGGCCGTGATGTCTTCACTGAAGGCAAAGACGAAATGGCATGGTTGAAAGGCTTCTACGATGCGGCACAGAAAGCGGGTAAATCTGCACGTGTTCGTATGCCTAAATTTGGTAAATTCTGGGACGATAACCAGCTTATTGAAATGAAATACAATAAGAAGACGGCACAGTTTGTTCGTCATGCTGACTTCCGTAAGGATCCTGTGATGAACCCGCTTGGTACGCCAAGTGGTAAGATTGAGATCTTCTCAAAAACCATCGAAGGCTACAAGCTTGCTGATTGTCCTGCTCATCCTACATGGATTGAGCCTACAGAGTTCTTTGGTAAAGCGAAAAGTGATGAGCTTCAATTGATGACGGCGCACGCAGCACATCGTCTACACAGCCAATTTAACTATGCGAAATTACGTGAAGAATATGCGATCGGTAACCGTGAACCTATCTCTATCAACGTTGAAGATGCGAAAGCTCGCGGAATCAAAACCGGTGACTTGGTTCGTGCTTACAACGACCGTGGTCAAGTGTTGGTAGGTGCTTTGGTAACAGATGGCATCAAACAAGGCGCTGTATGTGTCCATGAAGGTGGTTGGCCTGACTTAGATAAAGATACAGGCTTATGTAAAAATGGCGGCTGTAACGTTCTTACATTGGATATCCCGACTTCTCGTTTGGCAAATGGTTGCGCTGCAAACTCGGCGCTTGTGAAAATTGAAAAATACACAGGTCCTGCATTAGAGCTGACAGCATTTGATCCACCCAAAAATGGTTAATCTTTAACGAAATACGACCAATTGAACCAAGCCAGCTTATTTGCTGGCTTTTTTTATGATCTTTTTTGCGTGAAGGAGACTATTAGCTTGTGTCTAGCCTGAGTCGATTAGACAACTCATGATAATTAACGACATTAGAGCGAGAGATATCCATGAATCGGATCAACCCAAAGAAATTATTTCGTAGTAAATGGACTGCAGTCAGCCCGGTAAAGAAAGAAAAACACTTTATGATCACAGAGGTAGAGTTTGAAGAAGGAGAGGTGATTCGTTGCTTAATTGAGGCGGTGATGACCAAACGACAGGAAGCCATCAATTGGCGAGATCTCACCGACAATCAACATTGGCTCCCTGGTTGGAAGTAGGAAGAAGAGAGATAGGTCATAAGCATTCTTCTTTCTCGTTAGTTTTTGTTTCATTTTCTCGCGAACTAGAAGGTACTCGTTTGAGAAGCTCGTTTTTGCCAGAACTTGAGCCCTTCTAACACTCCCTCTGCGTGTGATGCTGTGCTGGTGTATACATTATCTCTTTCGGTCAGGTGAGCAACCTCTGGGTAATGGTTAGCCACTAATATCGAGTTTACGCCCTCTATCGTCAGCATAGAGGTGTCGTTAGCTGAGTCACCGGCAACGCACACTTCCTCAACACTCAAATCATGCTGTTTGAGTAGATGATGAATCGCAGTGGCCTTATTGACTCCCTTTGGCGTGATGTCTAAGTACCAGTCGTGAGAATAAGTGAGATGAACGTCTAGGCCATGCGACTCTAAGCTCGATTCAATCAGCTCGTGTTGAGGCTCAGACAGTTTCCCTTCAAAAGTAATCTTGTAGTTGCCCTGATGGCTTTCCAAGCGTTCACCCATGAAATCGAGTGGCTCCAGTGCCAACTCTACTTTCGATTTGTTCCAAGATGCTTCTAATTGGTTATGCCACATATGATCAGGTTTTTGGGAGTGATCGTGATGGATTCTTGTTCCCACATCACTGATAATACTGTGTGGTTTCGGGTAGTTGTTTGAAGCCAATCCCACCCTAATGGAAGATAAAGTTCTGCCTGTTGCAATGATAAAACGGATATCAGGTTGCTCAGTTAAGTAGTCAAATAACTGATTTACTCCGTGAGATGATCCTCCATCAAGCGTCCCGTCAAAGTCACACACCAGCATTTTTATCATCAGAGTTCCCTGTTGTTTTCTTAAAGTGATTGGTAGAAATAAGCCCATGTCCTGCTTAAAGAATGGCTCAGCAGGGAGCACTCTACAAGTGGTCTTTTGCTTCGAG
Source organism: Vibrio echinoideorum (assembly GCF_024347455.1). NCBI lineage: Bacteria > Pseudomonadati > Pseudomonadota > Gammaproteobacteria > Vibrionales > Vibrionaceae > Vibrio > Vibrio echinoideorum. The sequence continues at coordinate 2,228,530 of NZ_AP025483.1, read as the reverse complement.
CTGACGTTATTTAATAGTTTGCAGCAAGTCTCACAGTCGGTGCTATTTAAGTCATAAAGTTAAAGTTCAACCCTTATGGAACTTTGCCTCGTTACCTGAAAGTAGGTGAAATTAAGAGTGCTATTTTCAGTTAAATTAGCCATCTCTCATGTTGCGAGGTTGACTACGAATATCTTGAAACACGTAAAATTAGTTTGTATTCAAATTATTTGTACACGAACTATTGGTGGGTAATTTTAGTTTGTTTAGCCTATTAATTGTTCTAATGTGAAATAAATATTCAATAATCTATCAGTAAGTAATATATAATTTTGCTTACATTTTGTGCGGGTTAATTTTGATTATTATCAATGATTTGTTTGTTTTATGCTTGATTTTTAGTCTTGTTTTTATGGTGTTGACTGGTGGTTTTAAAAATGGTTTACAGTATGTAGCCCCTTGATTTACATCTTCATATTGCTTAGAGTGCTAATTGTTTTTCGGGTTTAAATAACCGTTTTTAAGTTTAAACGACCGTTTTTACGTTTAAATAACTATTAGTTTAAACAACTAAGAAAGGATTAGATTACATGGATCCCATACTGGAAGTTAAGGGACTGTACAAGGTGTTTGGTGACGATACCGACCGTGCTTTTACAATGATCAATGAAGGCGCGAATAAAGATAAAGTTTTTGAAGAAACAGGTCTAACGATCGGCGTTAACGATGTTTCTCTTAGTATTCAGGAAGGCGAGATTTTCGTAATAATGGGACTGTCAGGATCTGGCAAATCAACCCTAGTACGCCTTCTTAACCGCTTGATCGAACCTACCAAAGGCAGCGTGCTTCTAAGAGGCAAAGACATTGCCCACATCTCAGAAGATGAACTTCGTGAAGTTCGCCGCAACAACATCTCGATGGTTTTTCAAAATTTCGCACTGATGCCACACATGACTGTTATCGAAAACGCGGCATTTGGCCTTGAATTGGCAGGTGTTGAGCTAAGTAAGCGGAAACAATCTGCATTTGAAGCGTTGGAACGAGTCGGTCTCGGGCCGTATTCAGAATCTTACCCAGATGAATTGTCTGGTGGTATGAAGCAACGTGTTGGCTTGGCTCGTGCCCTAGCTTGTGATCCTGACATTTTGTTAATGGACGAAGCGTTTTCTGCGCTCGACCCTTTGATTCGTACTGAAATGCAAGACGAATTAATTCGCCTTCAAAACGATGACAAACGTACGATTGTGTTTATTTCACATGATTTGGATGAAGCAATGCGAATCGGTGATCGAATTGCGATTATGCAAAATGGTGAAGTGGTTCAAGTTGGTACTCCAGACGAAATCTTAAATAACCCAGCGAACGATTACGTTGAAGCCTTCTTCCGAGGCGTGAATGTAGCAAGTGTTCTTACTGTGAAAGATATCGCACGTAAGAAACCTGCCGCTGTATTTAAGAAATCAGAACATGATGGCCCAGCTTCTGCTCTGCAAATTCTGATGGATAACGACCGTGAATACGGCATCGTTGTTGAGAAGAGCAGCCATTATTCAGGCATCGTTTCTGTTGAGTCTCTTCGCAAAGCTCACAAAGAGAACAAATCATTAGTGAGTGCTCAACTTGATGATGGTTTAACTCTCAACCCAGATTTACCAATCAATGATGTACTTGGCCTTGTTGGCGGTGTGCCTTATTCAGTTCCTGTTGTGGACGATAAAGGCAATTACTTTGGCGTGGTGACTAAATCACGACTGTTACAAACCTTAGATAAGGGGTAGATCATGTCATCAGAACAAACGAATAATGACCCATGGTCGCAATCTACTGTTTCAGAACAATCTACCCAACCATCAAGTGATCCTTGGGGTCAAGCGGCAGACACTTCACCATCAGCGGATTGGTTAAGCAGTGAAACGGTAGAAACCATACCTTTTGATCCACTCAACCCTTTTGCTGAAGCAGTACTGCCAGTGGACACTTGGGTTGAATCTGGATTGAATTGGCTAGTTGAGCACGGTCGTCCGTTATTTCAGGCCATCCGCGTTCCTATCGATTTCATTCTAAGTTCATTTGAAACGGCATTGGTTTCTACACCAGCTCCGTTCATGTTGATCATCTTGTTTCTAGTCGCATGGCAGTTTTCAAACCTGAAGCTGGGTGTCGCAACTGCGGTATCTCTGACTCTTATTGGTTTGATTGGTGCTTGGTCTGAAGCAATGACCACGCTTTCATTGGTTATGACATCGGTATTCTTCTGTTTATTGATTGGCTTACCCATGGGGATATGGCTTGCTCGAAGTAATACTGCCGCAAAATTTGTGCGTCCGATTCTCGATGCCATGCAAACCACGCCTGCCTTTGTTTACTTGGTACCCATCGTAATGTTGTTTGGTATCGGTAACGTACCGGGCGTAGTGGTAACCATCATCTTTGCATTGCCACCGGTGGTACGCTTAACTATTTTGGGTATTCAACAGGTGCCTGAAGAACTAATCGAAGCGGGTCACTCCTTCGGCGCTAGCAAAAAGCAGATGCTCTATAGAATTCAACTGCCGTTGGCATTGCCAACCATCATGGCGGGTGTAAACCAAACACTAATGTTGTCACTATCTATGGTGGTTATCGCATCAATGATCGCGGTAGGTGGTTTAGGCCAAATGGTACTGAGAGGTATTGGCCGTTTAGATATGGGACTGGCCGCTGTCGGCGGTCTAGGCATCGTTATTCTCGCCATCCTGCTTGATCGAATTACTCAAGTTTTAGGGGCGAATGCCGGTAATACAAAATTACGCTGGTACCACATGGGACCTGTTTCCATTGTACTTAATGCTTTAAATCGCGGTAACAAATCAGAACTACAATTAAGGAAAAACACCAATGAATAATTCATGGAAGAGCAAACTCGCTGTTAGTATCTTTTCTACAATAGCCGTATCTACTAACGTGTGGGCTGCAAGCTTGCCGGGTGAAGGTGTATCAGTTCAGCCAGTTCAATCTTCTGTCGCTGAAGAAACGTTTCAAACGTTGATCGTTAACCGCGCGTTAGAAGAACTTGGCTATGACGTAAAAGCAACACAAGAAGTGGACTACAACGTAGCTTACACCTCTATCGCAAAAGGTGACGCAACGTTCTTAACTGTAGGTTGGTTCCCGCTTCATGCTGATAAATACAAAATGGCTGGTGGTGATGAAAAATTCTACCGTGAAGGTCAATATGTAAGTGGTGCTGCGCAAGGTTACCTGATTGATAAGAAAACGGCAGAAAAGTACAACATCACCAACATTGGTCAGCTAACCGATCCAAAAATTGCGAAACTGTTCGACGCAAACGGCGATGGTAAAGCAGATCTAACGGGTTGTAACCCTGGCTGGGGTTGTGAGATGGTTATTGAACACCAACTTTCAGCATTCAAACTGGACAATACAGTTACTCATAACCAAGGTAATTATGCTGCCATTATTGCTGACACTATTTCACGCTACAAAAAGGGTGAATCAATCCTTTACTACACTTGGACTCCATACTGGGTGAGTGGCGTGTTGGTTCCAAATGAAGATGTAGTTTGGTTAGAAGTACCATTCTCATCTCTTCCTGGCGATCGTGCGAATGTTGATACAACGTTGTCTAATGGCAAAAACTATGGTTTCCAAATGAACTCAATGCGCATTATTGCGAACAAAGAGTTTGCTAAAAACAACCCAGCTGCGGCGAAACTTTTCGAAATCATCAAACTTAACATCAACGATGTAAGTGCTCAGAACATGATGATGAGCAAAGGTAAAAACAGCTCTGCTGATATCGAAGCGCACGTAAACGGTTGGATCAAAGCGAACCAAAATACGTTTGATGCTTGGATTGCAGAATCGAAGAAAGCAGCACTTTAATAGCACCTACTTGTATTCGTCCAGGTAAGATCTGCACTTTAATTTGATATTATGAGCGTGTTCAGCGCCTGTGTAGAGTCGCTGAATCACTATCAAATTAAGTGAAGTGACGATAAGTGTTAATCACTAAAAAAAGCCAGCAGTCTTATTTGGACTGCTGGCTTTTTGTTTTCTGTTTTTCTGTTTTTATGCTTGAGCTTCTAGCTTCTAGCTTCTAATTATAGCTCTAGCGTTCGCCTTGAACTTCGAAGTCGTCGCTAACTAGGCGAGCGCAACCATCAGCTTCTAATGCCCAATGTTCACGATGCACAACACCAAACGCTTTGTTCATTGTCCAGCTAGCCGTAAGAATGTAGCCACCTTCTGGATGCTCTTCCCACTTAACATCGGTGTAATCAACGTCTTTGAAGCCTTGGTCGATGATGTTTTGCCAAAACGCTTGAATTGCTTCACGACCTTCAAAGGTACCAAATGGACGAGCTTCCATCACACATGCTTCAGTGTACTGATCTGCACAACCTTTCGCATCTTGGCTGTTGAATGCTTTCTGCCATGCGTTAATACTTTGCTTACATGCTTCTAATACTTGGTTGTTTAACATTGCTTTTCTCCATAGCAGTCTTCTTTCAAACACTGTGTTTTTGATTTGGGTGTCTCGATAAGTTGGATTCAGTTTAGTCTTGGAAATCGATCTGAAAAACAGAGATAATAGAAAATACTGTATGTAAAAAGAGAACAATGGAATGAGCAAGCTAAAGCAGATGTCGATTTTCGCTCACATCGTAGAGCAGGGTTCAGTATCAGCTGCGGCTGAAAAGCTTGAGTTATCTAAATCTGTCGTCAGTCAACACCTCAAAATTCTAGAACAAGAGTTAGGCGCTTCTCTTCTTAAGCGCACAACACGCAGGCAATCTCTTACCAGTATGGGTGAGCGTTTTTATTTGAGTTGCAAAGACATTAACGTGATTGCCGACTCGGCTTGGGATATGGCCAAAGCTGAGCTAGAAGAGCCACAAGGTCGGATTCGTATCACGGCTCCGAACGCGTTGATGGATTTATTGGTCGCGCCCGTTGTTGCGGAACTGATGAAGCAATACCCCAAGTTAAAGCCAGAACTGATCAGCGATGATCAGCACTTAGATTTCATGGAACACGATATTGATCTCGCGGTACGTGTGGGAAGCTCGCGTGACAGTAATCTTAAGCAGAAACGCTTAGGTGAGTTTAAAGACGTGTTGTGTGGTGTTGAAAGCATGCGAGATAGAGAGCTTGAATCTATTCCTTATATTGCAAACTCTTGGCAGGGAAAACAGGTGACTCATCATTTTAGTTCTCAAAATGAGCAAGACTTTGTTTATCAACAACAAGCAAGCTGCACCACGAACTCTTTTCACAGTTGTCTTGCTTTGATCAAATCTGGCGTTGGTATCGGTGTGATTCCAGATTTTTGTCTTCCTCAGTTATCCAATGAAATTGTCGACGTGATGCCAACTTACCAATTACCGACCAATACGGTTTATGCGTTGAACCCATTCGCTTCAAATACACCCATCGCCATCAAACTTTGTGTTCAAGCGTTGGAAGATAAGCTGAAACAGAGCTTCATTTAGTTGATGTGAGGCTTTTAGCAAAAGAACCCGTCAACTAAGTCAATTAAGGCAACTAAGGCAATTAAGGCAACTAAGGTGAGATGGTCAATCGGCCATTTCATCTTCTATCTCCCCACCTCTCATTTCTACCTTGTTGTGTTCGTTTAATTGTGTGGATATTGGCGAAAAATCAAACCCTTACTTATAGTTAGTCTTAGTGTCTAGTTGCTTATCAAACGCTAAGAGGTTTAGTTATTGTCTGATCTTTGTACCAAATCATGCATCGAATGTGGGTTAGTCAGCCAGTTCCGTGAATTAGCTCCGGGAAGTGAGGCATCGTGCCCTCGCTGTAAACATACTTTATGCAGTATTGGAGCGAGCAAAGGGCAGGGTGTGATGGCTTACGCATCGGCCAGTTTGATAACGCTGGTGATGAGCTTGATCTTCCCCTATATGTCTTTTAGCGTGCAAGGTATCAGTCAACAAATAACCCTGTATCAAGCTGTCGAAATGATGAATCGACTCGATAACACTTCGATTGCCGCGCTATTGTTTCTCGCTGTTATTTTCCTACCTGCTTATTTTCTTATAAGTGTGTTCTGGTTTTATGCATTAACAGAAAGGAAATCAAAGCACTCAAACGCACCAAGCCGTTTAGCTATCTTTGTATTAAAAACATTGAGCTGGGTTAAACCATGGTTGATGGTCGATGTATTTTTGATTGGTGTGCTTGTCAGTTTGATTAAAATTTCTGCTCTTGCCGATGTCTCGATGGGCATCTCTTTTTGGGCATTTGGCATCTACGCCATGTTAGTGGTTAAGACGATGTCATTAGTCGATTTTGATTGGATTTGGGATCAGTTAATACCACTAAAACCGTTGAATGGAACCGTCACTGGTAGCCTTTTTCAAAAACATGATCATTTGGTCTGCCATGTCTGTGGGCAAGTCCATCTCTATGATGACAATCTGACTCAATGTTCTCGTTGTCATGTTCATCTACATCGATTTAATCCAACTAAAAACCTTCAGATAGTGTGGGCGCTATTATTCACATCCATCATTTTCTATATCCCGGCAAACCTATACCCAATGATGTATACGTCTGCGTTCGGGACGAGTGAAGGCTCAACCATCATAGAGGGGGTAATCATATTGTGGGATATGGGCTCATACCCTGTAGCTATGGTTATTCTTCTTGCAAGTGTGTGTATCCCAATGGCCAAAATGGTCGCCCTGGCTTATTTGTATTGGAACGCTAAAAGGGTTGAGGGGCTTCCACCGCATGAGGCAAATCGTTTCCTCAAAATATATCGTATCACTGAGTTCATTGGCCGTTGGTCGATGATAGATATTTTCGTTGTCGCTATTTTGGTTGCGTTGGTTCAACTCGACGGGATCATGGCCATTTACCCTGGCCCAGCCGCGTTGTCTTTCGCGTCGGTCGTCATCTTCACTATGTTGTCAGCGATGATTTTCGATTCTCGAATTATATGGAAGTAATCTCCCCTAAGAGGTGTGGGACATATGGATAAACAAAACGTTTCAGATGCAGAAGTATCGATAAAGAGTGAGATTTCACCTGTTTGGATAGTGCCGATTATCGCAGTATTGGTTGGGTGTTGGATGTTGTTTCAGTACTTCAATAACCGTGGCCCGGAGATAACCCTGATCTTACCTGATGCCTCGGGCATTGAAGCGGGAAAAACAGCGATTAAGTCTAAAAATGTCCATGTCGGAACCATCACCGATGTGGCGCTAAGTGAAAACTATGAATACATCATAGCGAAAGCTCAGATAGATAAAAAAGCCTCTCGCATGATCAATACGGAAACTCAATTCTGGGTGGTTGAGCCCCATATTGGTACCGATGGTATTAGCGGGTTAGAAACCATTTTGTCGGGTTCGTATATCGAATTAAAGCCGGGTAAATCGAGTGAGTCTAAATTGAAGTTCGATGTGCTAGAAACGCCTCCGGTTGCAGGGCCAGACACCAAAGGAATGCGGGTGGTTGTTTCACACAACAAGGCGAATCAACTCAATGTTGGCGAGCCTGTGTTGCACCATGGTTTTGTTGTAGGTCGTGTTGAAAAAACGAGTTTCGATTATCAAAAGAAAGAAGGCAAATACCAACTGTTTATATTTGCGCCTTACGATGGGCTGATTTTCGAAAAGACTCAGTTCTGGTTATCTTCTGGAATTGATGTGAGGTTTGGTGCGAATGGCTTAGACGTTAACTTCGCATCGATAGAGAGCATATTGACTGGCGGTGTGAGTTTTGATGTCGCGGAGAGCATTAAACCGGGGCTACAAATCAAAGAAAACTTGCACGAGTACACGCTTTACGACAACTACGATGCGGTAGTACAAGGCAAATACACCACTTCAATTGACTACGTGTTGCTGTTCGAAGAATCGGTTCGAGGTCTAAAGAAAGGTGCACCTGTCGAATATCGTGGTGTCCGGATTGGTACGGTGGATACGGTGCCGCTTCAGATTCGTATGGATAAAGATGGCAAAGTATCGAATCGTATTCCAATCCTAATTAAACTAGAAATAGAGCGTGTTTCCGAAGTGTTTAAAGGATTGAACGAGGATAGCTTTGCCAAACGAGTCGATCTTCAAATGGGAGAGGGGCTCAGAGCGACTTTGAAGACGGGTAACTTGCTCACGGGCGCATTGTTTGTCGATATTAACTTCTATGAAGACGAAGACCCTTACGAGCCGAGAGAGTTTGATGGTTATCCTGTATTCCCCGTCGTGCCAGGTGGCTTCACCGAGACTCAGAAGCAGATCACTGATTTCCTAACCAAGATTAATGAGCTTCCGTTGGATGCGACTGTTGCTAACTTAAATGGCTCACTTGCCTCTTTAGACACTACCTTAAAGAGTATGGATGAATTACTGGACAGCGAAGGCGCAAAAGCGTTGCCTCAAGATCTGAGCGAAACCATGAAGCAACTTGAAGCGACCTTAGAAAGCTACGACGATGATTCCGACGCCTACAAGCAATTGATCAGTGCATCTGAAGAGTTAGAACATGTGCTTAATGAGCTTCGCCCGTTGATCAAAGTATTGAATGACAAACCGAATGCGTTGGTGTTTGGCAGCGATGTGGAAGAAGATCCGATTCCAGTTAAGGGAGTGGAATAATGAGAAAGCTATTTATATCACTGGTTATGTCGGTCGGGCTTTTAGGGTGCGCAACTCCCACTGATGGTACTAATGCGTATCTCTTGCCTGAAAGCACACTGGATAAGCCCGTCTTTAAGGTAAAAACGAGGGTAGAACTGCCTGATTACCTCGACACGATAGGCATCGCGTATCGAAAGTCTGAAAATGAATTGGTGTCTGCCCGTAAACACGTCTGGGCCGAGAATCTTGAGGGATTACTTGAAGAGCGGGTCAATACTTCTGATACATTAGGAGAGCCCGAAAGAGAGTTGACGATCATCTTTGAGCAGTTCAATGGTTCTTATACCGGAAACGCAGAAGTGAAAGGAACTTGGATATTGAGCGATCAAGGCTCAGAGCTAGCGCGTGCCGAATTCGAATCAAAGATACCTTTGAAACAAGCAGGTTATGAAGCGCTTGTTGAAGCCTTAGGTGAGGGGCTTGATGAGGTTTTGTCTGATATTCAGTCGCAGCTGCCTTAGTTTCTAGTTGTGTATCTGGTTAACGGATTCGCTACTATTGAGGAGTCCGTAGAGAATTACAAAGCCACCTATTGGTTGGTGGCTTTTTATATCCAATAACTTTTTATAATTAACCGTACTTATTAATGAACGATATAACATGCTTATTACTAAGTAATTCGATCTTGTCGATAGTTAGCACGCAGTAGCGATAGTTTTTGTTTTTGAATGTGATGTTCGACTTTTCCTCTGTTGGTTCAGAAAACTTATAGATTTCAAATCCGATATTCTTCATAAGGTCCAATGCACTGGGGTTTTTTATGATCATGGAATACTTTTTAATCTTAGTGTTTCTTGCAAGAAGCTTCATATCGGAAATTAGGTTCGCAATAGATTGTTCGCGCTTCTCAGAATGACCGCTAACCACAATGTAATTTAAGTTATGATTAGATTCTAAAGAACAGGCTTGCTTAATATGTAGGTTCTTATTCTGGTATTGGGCGAATATATCTTCGTTGAAGAAAAAACCTAGGCTATGACTAACAATATCGCCATTAACATTGACCATTTTTCTGCCATGCGCCTTTTTTTCACTGCAATAGAGAAACAGATCGATAGTATCAAGGGCTGAAGAATCCACCTTTGTATATTGTGAAATCAGCTTTATTCTATCTATTACTGCTTTGTCATTCTGATCTGTCATTAATGGCATGATCTGACAGTCGCAGCCTTCTTCTATCTCCCCTTTAGTGATAGACGATATTCGGCTTTGAAACGAAAAGAATCTCTCACGAAGGAAGTCTTCAAGTAGTGCACTGTCTTCGTTATCTTCTGAATCAAAGGATTTCAACGTTGTATACAAGTCCAGACCAAGGCAGTCCAATAACTTTAGGGCTTTGTAATTACTTGGCTTTACTTTGCTATTTTCCCATCGATTTATCGTTACGACATCTACAGAGCTGAATTCATCATCTAAGTGATTAGTGTATGCCGCAAAATCCTTTTGCGTTAACTTCAATTTCTTGCGCGCTTCGCGCAGTAATTGCGGAAATTTCATCATGGTAGAATATTCATCTTTGATTAGTGACATTACATTCCGATTAGTCAGATAGTCTATTTTGTCAATCGTTAATATACAGTAGCTATAATGTTTATTTTTGAATGTGATATTACATTTTTTAGCAGAAGGTTCTGAAAATTTGAATACTTCAAATCCCACGCCTTTCAAGAGTTTCATCATGTTGGGATCTTTTACTAAAACAGAGTATCTTTTTATATTTTCATTCTGAGAAAGTAACTGTATATCTGAAACTATATGCTCAATAACATGATGTTTTGTCTCTGAGTGTGAGCTTATATTAAAATAATTTATGCTTTTGCTTGAATTTAAAGAGCAAGCCATTCTTAGATCTAGCTCTTGAGTCTTTAAATTCTCGAATTGATGCTCTTCAAAGAAAAAGCCTACGTTGTGACTCACAATGTCGCCATCTGTATTGATGAGCTTGTGACCGTGTGCTTTTTTTTCACAGTAATAGAGATATAAATCAATTTGGTTCAGTGGCGAAATATCGACTTTTGTGAATTTAGAAAGTAGTTTGATTCTGTCGATAACGCTAGTGTCACAAGGCTCTGACATTAAAGGCTGTGACTTAAAGCTGCGACTGCCTTGTTGTTCATTCAGGCTTGATAGAGCTGAAATTCTACTTTGAAATGAACCATAGGATTCGTTTAAAAACAGTTCGATTAGTGTGTCTTTTTGTTCGGATTTAAAGCTCTTTATTGTCTCAAACAAATCTCCGCCAAGGTACTGTAAGATCTTGAGTGCTTTGTATGCACTAGGCTTTACCTTACTGTTTTCCCAGCGATTTATCGTTACGACGTCTACCGCATTAAACTCATCGTCTAGCTGATTTAAGTAGGTTGCAAACTCTGTTTGTGTAAATTGAAGTTCCTTTCTGAAGTTACGTAACAACTGTGAAAACTCACTCATTAAAACATTAACCTTCTGATAATTAACTCAATGTCTTGATTCTAATTTAGACATCAGACTCTCTATTTAACATCTTCAGTAATTTGTTTTTTACGGATGTTAATTGTTCGGATTATTTGAACTGTATGTTGCGCATGTCCCTATTAGGCTAAGTGCCAAATTGGTGACGTCAAATCTATGGCTTTTTGCCTAGACACTTGTCAATCTACTGTGAAGTGCGCGTTAATGTTCAGATACAATCTTGCCTTTTTCTTATTCATTCTATTGTTTCCATTTGCCTCCCATGCGGACACAACGGGTCTTGTTATGGATCTGTCTGTTGACAGTACGTCTTACGACAACGACCAGCAGGTGGCTTATACGCTTGTTTTAACGAATGAGTCGGATAAAGCTATCACTGAGTTGGACGTTAAAGATGAGCTGTTAAATATCTTAACGACAGATGACCAAGGGAATAATGTAAGTGCGTTCTCGCAAGTCTCGACTCAAGCGCAATCCTCCTTCCTTTCATCTCCAGGTGATTACAGTCGCTTCGGAAACTTAGATGCATCAGGTGTACGTATTGCGGCTGGTGGATCGGTGACCTATACCATGGTGGCTACCGTTTCTGGTGACGCAGCCGGTACGATCGATAACGTCGCAAGTGCGAGCACTGGATTGTTGGATGCTGTTGAATCAAATACAGAATCCATTCAGCGTGGTGTGTACCAACATGATGTTGTGGTGTCAATAGACAAGACAAACTACCAACTGAAGAATGAACTCACGTACTCGATCAAGGTGTCGAATACTGGCGATTCGGTGATTAGAACGCTTGATGTTCAAGATGCTATTTCAGATATCAAGGCATTCGACATCGATGGTGTTCTTCAACAGGCCTTCACTGACAACGTGAACTCTGCCGAGGTCCAAGGCGGCGAAAGTGATGCGGGTACCTATAGTTCTTCAGGAGACTTGTCAGTCGCTGATGCATCGATAGATATTGGCGGATCTATCACCTACACAATTCGAACGACTGTTGCCGACAAACTCGTCGGCGACATTGTTAATGACAACATAACCGCAGAAACGCGAGATGCGTTGGTCACTGGGGACGTAATTACCACGCCACCCACTGCGCCTAATATCACTCTGAAACACACCTTGAATCAATCGGATAACTACCTAGTTGATGATGAGTTCTCTTACACGGTTACCGTAGCCAACCAAGCAAATTCCGGTATTGCTTACCATTATTCTGTTCAGCAATTTCTTGCGGATCTTGAAACCGATCTAGGTAACGATGTCAGCAACGAAAAAAACGCAACTGACACGGTTGGTAACCCTTACGACTTTTGGACCAATGAAGTGACCTCGATTGGTTCTAATAGCCTTTCTGAACTCAATACGTCTGGAAAGGAGTCGAACAAGTCACTAGAAGACAAAGTGTCTATCTATCCCGGGGAGCAGATTGTTTATTCCGTTGTGGTGGACGTGAGCCCCGTGTCTATTGGTCAAATTCCCCAAGTTGTTGCCCGAGTGATTGATGCTGATGGCCTCGCGGATTCTGGCGATGCTTTGGCTAATATTCTTGATTCAAAAGACGTTCTGACGACGTCATCAAGTCAAATTACACGTAATAAGAACACCACTGATACTACTTATGTTCCGGGGATAGTCGGTGATAACGAAGTGGTCTATGACATTATTATTTCTAACAAGGACACAGAGTTTTTCGCTAACGATGTTGAAGTGATCGATAAGTTCGCTTGTATTGTGACAGAGCAAGCCGATGGCACCACCGCTTCTGCATTCTCTGAATGGAAGCTAGAAGTGGATGAGAGCAGCGGTGAGGGTTCTAACTATGGCTCATTTAATTATGGAGCTTGGACTACGAACGACATCAACCTAAAAGTCGATCTGGCACCTGAAGGTTTTGTTCATTACAAGTTAACAGCAAAAGTAGCAGATACCAGTGTGGGTCAAATTGTTGATGATGGTACTGATGCAGGTTTGTGCTTAGGAGATAACCTTGGTGAGGCTGGTTCAGGCGTGCAAATGCCAAATTCCAAGTTAAAAGTACAGAAGGAAGTAGATTCACGCTACTACTCTGCAGGTGGCGATCTTAATTATGAAATTACTGTAGAAAACAACGGTGATGGCTACGCGATCGATGTGCCAGTATACGATGACATTGCATCAATCATGACCAAATCAATCACGGATGAGCCGACCAAAGCGTATTTGAGCTGGGTTGTGACGGCGAAATCTTATGGTTCGGATGACTTAGTCTCAATAAACAGTGATCCCGGTTTTAGCGGTGAAATTTCAGGTAATCAGAGCAATAAGAACATTTTGGATGTGGAAGCGAAGCTAGCCCCATACGACAAAATCATCTACAGCATTGCAGCGGTGGTAAACCCGATTGCCGATGATGAGATTCGAAATGAAGTGACGGTAGACAGCGTGCTTTATTCCGACAGAGGTTCATACCCAAGAGACTATTACCTAGTCTTGGATAAGCGTGTCGATGGCAACAATGAACAAAACGCTTACACCGATACGACAAAGGAAGTCACTTATACAATCAGCGTTACCAACCCAGAAGGGAATGGTTTCGCGTCTAACATCAATATTAAAGATGAAATCAGCACGATAGAGGCTGAGTTACTGCATGAACCGGGTGAAACCAAGCCTGTGTTCTCATCGTGGACGATCAGTGCAGAAAGAGAAGCAGACTCTCCGTGGGTGAAAGCCGTAACCGACCCTGGATCGTTCTCGGATAATAATGATTTGGATGCCACCGCTCAGATCCCGTCAGGTGCGACGATTACCTATACCATTGTTGGGACACTCGATCGCAGTGTCGACAGCGAGATTCTTTGGGGAGCGTTCACCAATACCGCAACAGTGACGGGACCAGATACTAACCTATCGGATACCGTTCGCACCTACCCAAATGAACCTAATCTTGTTGTCGCTAAGACAGCTCGTAATACCGATTTTGTTGTAGGTGAGCGCGCTACGTTCGATATTTATATCTATAATCGTGGCATCGGCTACGCAAATGACGCAACGGTACAAGATAGCATTTCAGCACTTAATTTCTTTGATAGTTGGACTGTTGTTGGTTCAACCAACACTGATAAACCAGGTTCTCGCTACGGTGATATTGCTAACGACACTGACATCAATACCGACGTTGATATCACTCCTGGAGGGTGGGTTCATTACGAAGTGAGCGGCATTGTTAAGTCTGACTATGAAGAAGAACAAGTATCGAATCGTGTTGATGTTTACGATCCTATCACGGATCGTGACCACAGCTCTTCCGCTCAAATAGATAACTCACACAGTACTTATGACATCAATGTTTCACTAGCCAAAACGACCGATGTTGTTCGTTACACGCCGGGTGAAGATCTCACCTATACCATCGTTATTGGCAATAACAGCGACACTGATGAGACCGATCTTATCTTCATGGATCGCCTGAGTGAGATCACTACTACGCTAGCGAATGATAAAGATGGTGAAGTAGAAGATGTTCTTGAGCAAAACCCGTTTGACTATTGGTCTGTTGATACTGGTTCTGGTTTCGGCCCTCAAACGAGTGAAGATGTGGAGTTTCCAGTTTCAATTCCCGCGAAGAGCTTTGTCACGGTGCGTATTAAGGCGCATGTCAAAGACAATGCGGTATCTAACGGTGTCGCTGACAGAGACGGCGGCATAATCCGCAACGAAGCGGTGCTGATACATGATGATAATGCAGGTTGTACTGACGATTGTGAGTATGCCAAACGTGCCGTGGCTGAAAACCATCAGGTGCATAACAGTGGCGACGTAGTTCGTACAACCAATATTAACCGTTACTCCCCGGGCGATGAGCTGACTTATACCATCAAATACAACTCTCAAGATGGACACGGTTATCGAAATAACGTTGACGTCAACGAACTGATTAATGACATATCAGTGGAGCTACAAGATGGCAGTTCAGGTAATCCATTTTTCGATGATTCAGTTGGTTTAAACAAGTTTACGGTTGCGGTAGTTAAGAGTGACCCTGCAAACGCGGGTACGACCGATGGGACAAAAGACGGTGATGTTGCGAACGACACTGACATTGTGACCTCTATTGATATTGATGCTGGCGAAGACGTTACTTACACCGTAATCGGTACAGTAAGACCTGATGCGGTCGGCGATATTCATTATCGAGATACCGTCGTGATTCCCGATGACTACCATCTAGATTTTGATAAAACCACCGATGAAGTGGTGTACGAGCCCGCTCAAACCGTGACCTATCATTTAGTGATTGAGAATGACGGCAAAGGTAACGCTCACGATATTCCAATCGTTGATAACCTCAAAGATATTACAGTCGGTCTCGTAGATGGTACGACTGGATCTGCTTATTCAACGTGGACCATTACCTCTATCGCAACGGGCACTGATTCTGAATACGTGGATGCAGGTGCGGGTGCGGGCAAGGTTTATACATCAACAGACAGTAACTTAGATCTAGAAGCCGATATTCCAATGGGAGCCACGCTTGAATATCAAGTGGTCGCGACTATTAATGATAAAGCCAATGGTGATGTTGTTAACGTTCTAACCGTTGATGGCGACACGATATCTCATGATATTCGTCAAGAAGCTCGAAAAGTTGATTTTGAAAAGAACATTCTGGCGTATTACGACACGGATGAAAACGAACTGGTTGGCGCAACTAACTACATGCCAGGTGGTTATGTTGAGTATGAAATTTTAATTGAGAACATTGCGAGCGCCCACGTTGATGATATGAGCTTGCGTGATGACATCGACCAAATTAACACTCAATACTTTGATGGAACGCGTGGCCCTGCATTTGATAGCTGGACGATTGAAACATTCACTGATAGCTCAGGTATTTCCAACCCAGATGTTGATAACTCAATCCAAGACAATAAGCCGATTGATACTCACTTCGATATCTCGGCAGATAATTTTGGTCGCGCAATGTCATCAGCTTTTGTACGTTATGTTATCAAAGCCAAAATCAGCCCGAAAGCGGTAGGCTCTTTTACCAACAAAGCTTATATCGATGAAGATGATGGCAACCAGTTTATCGCTGTGTCTCCACCTACGTCGATGTCAGAACCTGAGATAACATTCTCGAAAAAGGCGTTTTATGATGCTGGGTTCTCTTCGCAAAAAACTGAATATTCTCAAGCCGCTGGTGAGAGTGAGGTTTACTACCGAGTTCAAATTAAGAACACGGGTAACGGCATTGAGTATGGCTCTCGCCTCGAAGATACTATTTCTGCAATCCAGACTCGCATTGCAGAAGATGCCTCGACTGCTGGCACTGACCCTGTCGGACAACCGTTCTTGGCTGGTTGGGAAGTTAGCCTAGATAAAACCGCAGCGACAGGTTCTATAACGGACGCCGTTGACTTTGTTTCTGGTAACAACATCGATATTGATAACGACATTGTTATCGCGCCTCAAGAAAGCCTAACGTTCACCATCCATGTTGTGATTCGTGAGGATGCGTTGGGTGATATTCAAAACAAAGCGAATTATGACGGTATGGTTCGCACTGCGACTCTAATGCCTCTTGGCAATAATATCAGCGTTGAAAAACGCGTGGTGTCGATTAATGGTAACCCGTTTAACGATGGAGATACTTATCTGCCGGGTGATGAAGTTGAGTATGAATTTGTGGTCACTAACCCTGAAAACGGTTGGGCAAATGACATTCAGATCAAAGACACGGTAAAGGATATTCAAGTTGAGGTTATTGGCGGAACAATGGAATCTGCCTTTGTTTCGGGCGATATCATTCACGAAGTCAGCAATGGTATTGATGCAAACGCCGATACTTATGTTCCTAGCTATAACCCAAACAGTAACCTGAATATTGAAACCGATATTGCCGCAGGTGAAGTGCTGACGTTCAACTTAACGGGTGTAATCCGTGATGACGCTTTAGGGACTATTGAAGCCAACCGAGTGACGGCAGAAAATGAGTCAGCAACATCAGAAACGATTCCACCACAAGCGGCTGAACTCGACTACTTCAAAACCTTGGTATACACCGATGGTGAATCGGCTGGCTGTTCAGTTCCTTCAAACGATGGCAGCAGCTGTACTTATGCACCACGTGGTGATGTTGAATATCAAGTCACGTTAGATAACACGGGCGATAGCATTGCCAATGATGTACGTGTTATCGATGCTATCCATACCATCAAAACGGAAGATGGCGATGATGCGTTCTCTGATTGGGCAACAGCGATTGCAGTTGAACCGGTAGGATCTTATGACGTACAGGGCGACTACAACGGAAGTGTCCCGTTGGATGTGACTGTCGATCTTCGCCCCGGCGAACGCATCGTGTTCGATGTTAAAGGCACGGTTTCAACATCGGCAACAGGTACCATTACTAACACAGCACAAGTGAACGGCGATGACACCAACGACATCGTACTTGACCCCGGTCGCTCGAATATCTTAATCGATAAGTGGACAGATACACCCACGTACGTACCGGGTGGAACGGTGAATTACTACATCGACATCACTAATGACGATGTGGATTCTGGCCTGTTCTCAATCCGCGACATCATCAGTGGCTTCGAAGTCGAAACGGTCGATGGTTCAATGCAAACCGCACTCACAGAGTGGAGTGTCGATTACGATGTTTTATACAACTCTGCACCATCTGATCCTAACGCGAATGATTTCTCAGAGTTAGACAAGCTCGTTGAGCAAAGCAGCCCAGACATCGATTTACCTGCAGAGTCAGTCAAGATGGCAGGGCGTGATGATGCGGGCACTGGCGGCGGTGACAAGTACACGGTTGTTCGAATCCATGTTGAAGGCAAGGTTCGTGATGACGCGATTGGTCGCTTTACCAATACTGCATATCTGCGACATGGCTTGGACGATTCGAAAATAGCTCGCTTAAGAGAGGGGTACATCACGCCTCAACCGGGACAGTTGGTGTTAACCAAAGAAACCACCCCGATTGCCGAACCTGATGCTAAGTACCAACCGGGTCAACCTATCTCCTACAAGATCACTGTGGCTAACACAGGTAAAGGTTACCTTGTGGATCAAGTCCTGACGGATCGTATCGATACCATCATGACAGAAGTGGCGAACAGCCCAGATCAAGAACAAGCCCTTACTGGCAACTGGATCATCAGCGATGAACAGATTGATGGTAGTGGTGACCCAGCATTGAATGCTCGCAAAGATGTGTCTAATACCAATCAAGGTTACAGCGCCACTTACAGTATTCACCCCGGCGATAGCTATTCGTTTGTTGTCACCAATACCGTGAATGACAAAGCCAAAGGCGAGATCACAAACGTTGTTAAAGTGGCTGGCGATGATGGTGAATACACCGCAGACGCGACCTACATTCCAGAAGACGCACAAGTAGAGATCACGAAAGACGTCGATAAAGCGGAATACCTTCCGGGAGAAACACTTCAGTACACCGTGACCGTTAAAAATAACGGCTTAGGTTGGGCAGAAGATGTTGTGATTGAAGATGCGTTGAAATCGGTTGAAACCACGATTGCTGGTGGTGAGATGAATCAAGCCTTTGATCCTGCTTCAATCCAAATTTCAGCGGTATCGACGACGGGTGAAATGCCAGTACCAGACGCAACCAGTGGTGAAGACCTCAAGGAGACGCTCGATATCGCACCGGAAGACAGTATTGTTTTTACGATTCAAATAGCGACGAATACGCTTGCGACTGGTGATATCACTAATGCGGCATCAGCGACCTTTGATGGCACAACTTTAAATGACTCGGCAACCAGCACACCAGTGTTGGCGACGGTTTCGGTCAAGAAGACGGTTGATACGCCATCTTATGAAGTAACCAAACTGATTAACTACGACATCACCGTAACCAACAGTTCTGAGGCGTTTGCATCTAGCGTTCAGCTGCAAGACATAATCAGTGACATTGAAGTGGATACCACAGCAGACAAAAAAGAATCGGCATTCCTAATGTGGGAAGTGAGTTTTGAAACTTCAGATGACCGCACGGTTGTGAATCCGAAGACTTTTGACCTGAGTGAAGATATCGACGTCAATATGGATGTTGCGCCACAAAGTGCGGTGACATTCCACGTTAAGGCGTTGATTCGCACCACGGCGATTGGCGATATCAGTAATACGGCAACCATCACTTACAACGGCACACCACAAGACTCGACGGTAATCATGACGCCGAAAGACTCGGAGTTTGTTGCGACGAAAACCAACGTACAAACCGAGTATGAACCGGGTGGCGAGCTGGAATTCTTGATCACTATTGAAAACACCTCAAACAACTACATCAGTGACCTAAGCGTTGTCGATGATATGAGTGCCATTGAGGTGAGCTATTACGATGGTACCACTGGGCCTGCTTTTGTTGACGGAACCACTTCTTTGGTTGTTGACTCAACCACGGTCGGGACTACGACCGAGCAAGTTAGCCCGATTGAATACAGTGTGGATATTGCTCCGCACGGTACGGTTGTATTCCGCTCAAAAGGTACCGTAGTCGATACTGCGACTGGGCGTATCATCAATACAGCGCAAGTCGACGGCGGCGATGTGGTTAGCCCTCCGGTTCAAACTGTTGCCGCGGTTGTTCAAGCCGATCTCTTTACAGACGCACCTTATTACGTGCCGGGCGACCAAGTCGAGTATCACTTAGTGGTACAAAACATTGGTCGTGGCATCGCTAAAGATGTCGCGCTTTACACCCAGTTCTCTGAGTCAATGGGTGATTACATCGACGGTTCTCGCAGCAATGCTTTTGATGGTTGGACACTTACCGCTAAATCGGAAGGGGCTGAAACGCAACCGGGTACGTTTGATCATGACAAAGACTTATTCACTTTGGTCGATATCGCGCCGGGCGGCAAGATTGATTACACCTTCACCCTGACAGTTAACGAAGACATGCTGACCAACATCGATGTGCTTGGCTACTACCTTGATTTAACCGGTAGCCCAACGATGCGTGCTCGTTCTAAAGGCATGTTGGCATCAGAAACCTCGATGCAGGCAGTCGCCGATCAAGTATCAGCTCTCGATTTACCGCCAGTGGGTGCAGATCTGGTTGTCGAAAAGCGTTCAGACAAACCTGAATACACTGAAGATGACGACAGTGTCACTTATTACCTAGCCGTGACCAACAATGGTCTAGGTAATGCAGCGAACGTGCGACTAACTGATAAGATCAGCGAACTGCAAAATAGCGTTGGCAATAAAGTGTTTACTGATTGGACGATTGAAGGTGTTGAAGTCGATGATACAGGCGCGGTTATTCAGCGTCATAGCTTCCCGTCGAGTAAAGACCTAGACACTACCGTTAACCTGAAGTCCCAAAAGCGAAATGCCTATGCGTTTGAAGTGGTCGGTACACTAGGTAAAGGTTTGGATGACGACATTACCAATACCTTTACGGCGACCGAATCTGACGGCACCGAAACCAGCGACAGCGTAACCACTCACATCAAGAAGATTCCAGATAACTCTGGGGAATTGGAACTGACCAAGTCTGCGTTGCAAGATACCGCGCAAGTCGGTGATGCGGTTGAGTACGAGATCATCGTTGAGAACAACAATGAATCTTACTTTAAGAACGTGGGGGTAGAAGATCGTTATCCGGGGGGCTTGAAGTATATCGTGGACACATCAGAAATCGTGTTGAGCGGTATTGATGGTGAGTTTGGTACGGAAGACGATCAGGTTCTTTCTCAAGAGCCATCAGACACTGGCAAGCTTATGTTCACTTCGTTGAACTTTGATCCGGGCGAGAAGCTACGTATTCGATACTTATTGCGTGTATCGGTAGGTGCCACCTTTGGTGACTACATCAACACCGCAGTCGCGAAAGTGGATGGCTCGGCTGTTTCCAATGAAGACACCGCTAAAGTGACCGTAGAGCCGGACAAAGTGTTCGATACCTCATCAATCATCGGTAAAGTTTTTGAAGATCACAACAAGGATGGATTCCAAGCTGATGCAACCGCTTTTGATGTTGAGTTAACTGCGAACCTAGCAACGCAAGGCTACATTGTCGACTCGACACACATCATCCGTGATGGTCAAGACGTTGCTGTTCAAGATGGTGCGATAACCACTGGGCTTGAGCAGGGCTTGGATCTTGGCGATCTTTGGGGGCATTCAGTAAACCGAACACTGCCAGAAACCAGCAAAGTGGTGATTCAATTTAAGACTCGCACACAGCAGAGCTTTGATTTCTATGTCACAACCGATTCGGGCTCTCGTATTGAGTTCGACACAAAAGGTCAGATTCAGTTCAAGCATGAATCAGATAAGAAGAAGGGACTGAGCGCGGAAAACCTCAACGTAACCAGAAACCTATATCGCGATGGCGAGGATTACCTGTGGGAAATCGTTATCGAGAACAAAGGTATTTACGAAGATGGTATTCCGGGCGTTAAGTTGATGACGGTTGAGGGAATCGTTATTTACACAGACCAGTACGGTCGTTACCACGTGCCCGACCAATGGGTACTCAATAAGAAAGGTAAGAACTTCCTAGTGAAGTTGGACACTGATTCGTTATCCACCTCTATGGAAGTGGTGAGCGAAAACCCGAAAGTGTTGCGAATTACCCCGAACAAGCTCACCAAGTTCAACTTTAGCGTTCATCGCAAAGATCAACAAAGTGAACAGAAGTAAGCCATTGGAACCGTATCTGGAAATTGTATGAAAGTATTTAGTAAGTCTCGTTTAGCGACGTGTGTGTTGACTGCCATCCCAGTGATGGCGGTAGCGAAAGACACAGGTAAGCTTGAAAAACTCGGTTCTGAGACGACTGGCATTGAAATCACCAAACCGAATCAAGACCAAGACAGCTCACGTATTTACCTAGAGCAAGGCGCTATTTGGGCAAGCCGTGACATCACTCGCTTTGACCCAGTATTAGATGTCAGTGTCAGTGATGAATTAGAAGTCGAACAAGGCACACTGCGTGACAGCATCGGTTTCACCATCACCACCAACTATGGTTACTACATCAAAAAGTACCAATTGGAAGTGTACCGTGTGGGTGACTTTGGCTTGTCTGAGCCAATCGCTGTGCTTGATGGCGATAAACTGGCAAACGATTCTGACATCAACTGGGATGGTCAAACTGATGTCGACTACCAGTTTGCGGTTGGTGAGCAGCTGATGTTCCGCCTAAAAGCGTGGGACAAAGATGGCAACATGGATGTGACTACCGTTGGTGTGACGGACCTAGTAAAGCCTGATTCTGAAGTCGATATCGATCGCAACGATAACGACGATGAAGAGAGCAAAGACAAAAGCTACGGCCAAGCTAAGTTGATGCGTCACAACATCCCGACCAATGCAGGCTTAGCCAAGTTCATTGGTACCGGCTTAAAAGGCGTTGATAAAGTCATCATCGGTGAAGACGAATTTGACGTCGAAGATGGCAACTTATACGCAGAACAGTATCTACCAACAGACTCTTACATTTTTCCAACCAAGGTTGTGTTTGATAACGGTGATGAACGTCGTTACAAGCTGTACGTTCGTATTCCAGATACGTACTACGCACAAACCGGCTTGGCTGATCTTTATGTTGGTAAGAACAATGTGTCTGGTAATAGCGATGCATTAAGTGTCGATGACCAGTACCAAGATAACATCTATAACCAAGGTCGTTTAGCGTACTTTGGTCAGGGTAAATTTGGCGACAAACTTCGCGTGACCACTCACTTCGATACTCGAGAAAGTGAGATCAAAGACATGTTCAAACATCCGTTCGCATCAGACGATTCGGATGTATTCGATATCCTCGAAGACGACGATGAGCTGTATTACGGTAACTATGGTGACAGCTCGAACATCGAAAAAGTGGTCAACACTAAGGGTAAGGTTTACCTCAATGTGGAATACGATAAATCGCAATACTTGTGGGGTAACTACAACACAGGTTTAACCGGTACTGAGAACAACGACTACAACCGTAGCTTATATGGTTTCAAAGCTGATTACCGCACTCGCGATACCACCCAATACGGTGAAGACCGCTTGAACGTGGTCGGATTTACGGCAGAAGCTGACTCCTTGTATGCGCATGATGAGTTCTTAGGTACGGGCGGTTCTCTGTATTTCCTTCGCCACGGCGAAGCGGTACCGGGAAGCGACAAGGTTTACGTAAAAGTAAAAGATGAATATGGCCTAGTACAAAATGAAATCCCACTTGAGCCGGGCGTCGACTATGACTTTGACCCGTACCAAGGTCGCATTATTTTGACCAAGCCACTCGACAACATCCTATCCGACAGCTTTGGCAGCGTGATTGAAAACGGCGACGACTACGAAAACTTTCTGGTTGTCGACTATGAGTACGTCCCACAAGGTTCTGACTCGTTAGATGCGATGTCTTACGGTGGTCGTGCCAAAGGTTGGATCAACGACTACGTTGGTGTTGGTGTGACGTATGCGACTCAAGAAAAGGACAACCAAGACTACGAGTCTTACGGCACCGACTTAACGTTACGTGCAACAGAAGGCACTTACATTAAGGCTGAATTTGCACACAGTGAAGGTACTCAAACAGAGTCGAACTTTGTTTCTGTTGATGGTGGTTTAACCTTTACGCCAATTGGCGACACATTAGAAGATCGTGAAGGTGACAGCATTCAAATTACTGCTGTGACGAGCCTTTACGATCTTGCCCCAACTATCTTTGGTGCCGTAGGTAATGACCTGAAACTTTGGTATCGAGACAAAGATGCAGGATACAGTTACGCAAGCAGTAGCGATGACCTAGAACAAGAAGCCTACGGTGCAGAACTTCGTTTGCAAGCGACCGATCGCTTGGCGGTTCTATCTCGTTTCTCTACCAATGAAGAGCGTGATGTCGACGGCAATTTAGAAGCGGATACTGAAACCATTGAGGTCGAGACTCAAGTTAAAATCACCGAGCACATCAAAGTTTCGGCGGCAGGGCAACAAACTGAAGAGCTTAACCAAAACGACGAGCACAGCGATGCGACCTTGGCGGGTGTGCGTTTGGAATACATGTGGGACAGCGACAATAGCGTCTACATTAAAGGCCAAACCACAGTCTCTCAATCGGATGACTACGACGAGAACGATAGCGCATCGATTGGTGCGGAGTTCCAAGTATTGGAAGACTTGTCGTTGGGTGGTGAATACACCGACGGCGACCGTGGCCAAGTTGCTGAAGCGACCGTGACTTACGATGTGTCTGATGACCACTCTACATACGTGACCTACGTTGATGATAACTACGAAGGTGAAAACAACGTGATTGTCGGTCAGCGTGCGGACCTCACCAGCAGTGTCGATTTCTACCAAGAGAACCAGTTTGTTGATGAAAATGATGGTCACGGTCGTATCGACTCGTATGGCTTTGGTTACGATGTGACGGAAGATGTCGAGATGGGGATTGGTTATCAGCTTGGTGAAATTGAAGATGACGAGAACATCACCACAGAGCGTGAATCCATCAGCTTCAATGCATCGATTGATCTGGATGACATCACCTTAAGCCACAAATTTGAATATCGAGTGGATAAGAGTGAAGACGATCCAGACATCGCTCAGCGTGAGCTTCAACAAATCGTGACGACCAACCGTTATACGCATCACTTAACGGAAGAGTACACATTGTTTGGCAAGTACAACTACTCCATCACCGAAAGCGAAACAACGGGCGAAACCATGGCGCAATTTACCGAAGCAACGGGTGGACTAGCGTATCGTCCGATCTACAACGATCGATTGAACCTACTGAGTCGCTACACCTACATTGCAGATTTCGATCAATTGGATCGCGATGTGGATTATCAAGACGAAACCAGTCAGATCATTGAAGTAGAAGCGATCTATTCGATCGACCAACACTGGGATGTCGGTACTAAATACGCACATAAAGATAAAGAACAAGCCTTCGAGCGAGCATCTGGTGCGAATGAGATGGTTAAAAGTGACATCGACTTGTACGGACTTAGCGCCTCTTATCGTGTGATGAAGGAGTGGGACGTCACGGGTGAGTATCACTGGAAAACAGACACACTCAATGATGAGTTAGAACACGGAGCGTTAGTTTCGGTGAACAAGCACATTGGCGAGAACCTAAAGATAGGCATTGGTTATAACTTCTCTGCGTTTGATAGCGATTTAACCAACGATGACGATTACGATGCTTCAGGCGTGTTCATTAACTTGGTCGGTAAGATTTAAGCCAGCCCCCAAGAGGGTGAAAGTAGAGACTTAAAAATTGAAAACGAAAAGTAAGTTGAGAACGAAAAGTAAGATGAAAATAACAATTGGCCTAATCAGCGGTGTAATGAGCGCTTTGCTGCTTGTTGGCTGTGCAACAGACACCTACGTGAGCCAGGAAAACCGAGACAAGTTTACTGGCTTAGATGTGTCTAAGTTTTTAATCAGTGAATGTTTGGCTCCTGAACGTGAGGTGCATGTTGCTATCGCAGAGCATTTTGCGTTTGATAAATACAAAATACGCGACTTAGATGCGATCAACTTAGATGCCTTTGTAGAAGAGATCAGAGGTCTAAAAGGGCGTATCACAATTGTTGGTCACACCGACTACAAAGGCTCATTGGAATATAACCAACGTCTTTCACAGCGTCGCGCTAAATCCGTCGCAGACTATTTGACAGCGCACCTCGATCCAACGAATTACGATTGGGAAGTGAAACACCTTGGTGAGACTCAACCTCTGTTGTTTGGTAAAACTGATAAAGACCGAGCGGAAAACCGCCGTGCATTTATCGTATTTGAAGAGGCTCAAAAGTACGAAGAGATGCCTTTCTGTGAACCACCAAAACCAGAGCGTAAGGTGTACATGGCAATGACGCCGCACTTTGATTTTGATAAATCAGTGCTTAAGCCAGGAGACTTAACTCAGTTGGATGATTTCACGGCTCAGTTGAGTGGCTTGCAAGGCAGTATCATGGTAGCAGGGCATACCGACCAAGCGGGTTCGCTCTCTTATAATGAGAAGTTGGCCGAGCGCCGCGCCGAAACGGTGGTTGAATACCTCAAAACCAAACTCGACCCTAAGCAGTTCATTTGGGAAGTGAAGTCGTTTGGTAAGTTACAGCCAGCGATTAATGAGCGAACAGAGCAAGCCGATGCGTTAAACCGTCGTGCATTTATCGTATTTAAAGAGTCAGGTATTACTGCGGAGCAGCAAATGCTTTCTGGTAGTCAGCAACAGGCCATTTCTGACAGCGAACAGGAAGTGATGAGCATCGAGAGCAATCAGGAGCCACAAACTAATAGCCAATAGATTGGTGTTAGAATTAGATATACAAAAGCCCCATACATTGGGGCTTTTTGCTCTGTGGATTTTTGATTTATGAACTTGTATTAGTATAGTTATTACTCAGAAGGCAGATTCTGTTTCAGTTCTAACAACATTTGATACGCACTTTCCCCAGACATTTCATATGGATTAAATTGATCAGAGGATGAAAACTGTAAATTCAATAATGCGGTCAAACTAGATTGTGGAATGCCACCCATTGACCAATCACCAAACTGTCGGCTATCAATTTCTTTGTAATAAAGAATCGTCACGTTGCTGTGGCGTGGGTCATTGAGAATGTGATTATAGGTATTATTGACCGCATCTCTTGAACCTTCAATACACTGAAGAAAGTACTTTTGATTATGGCTCAGGAGCCCCGTTAGATGGCTTTGCTTATTGTGGTCACGGGAAATATCCAAAATATCGTCCAAAGCTTTAGAATCGCAACTTTCACAAAGCGTGCTGACATAAATCAACCGAGTTAGGAACATAAACACCACTTCACTTTTTGTTTAAAGGTTACTTACAAATATAAGCCAAGTTGATGGAATTGCTAATCTAACCCAAAATATTGAGCGTTCTGATGATTGATTAGTCAGACGATATTCGAATTTGTTTGATACGTTATTGCGGTATTTAGTGAACAAGATGCCTCTTAGCAATGCTCCTTGTTCACTTATAATGACGTTTACGCTGCTTTTATTGCAATAGGAATACGTACATTAATATTGGTCAGGAAATGTTGGGCTAAATACAGGATAGAGTGCTCGTAACTCATCTTGGCTAAGGTAGCCTCGTTGAGTATTGATAACTTCTCCATTTTTCCGGTATACAGCCATGGCATTAGAGTAGGTGCCTGTTTCTAACCAAGATGTCTTGAGTTGGGCACAGTATGCGTCTACACAATCTCGTGGATTTTGAGTAGCCCAGCTACCGAACCCAGTTTTCCAACCTAGTAATGTAGAGCCTTCACTTACTATTTTATCGTCGCTTACATAACTAAAAGTTGATGAGGTGTGCTCAACTTCGATATCGGTACTTCCAATTAAATCACTGTAAAATACGTAAGTAGGCCACAAATCAGCGTTGTTATGAGAAAGTGTGAAGGTCACTTTAGCTGAGCCTTCTAATAATTGCGTTTCACGCTCTATAGTAAATGTGATTCTTTCTTGTACCTCTGCAAGGTTGCAGGTCCAAAGTTGACATGCATTATACATTTCGTCATAAGTTGTGCCCCAACGTTGGGCTGCTTCAATGATTAAAGGATCTTTTGAAGGATTGAAGTCAGTATCCTCATCAGGGTCTGTTTGATCACCTGTTGAACCATCACCGTCCCCAGGTGGCAATATTGGGGTGCCCGGATTATGAGGCGCTGTACCACCGGTCGAATCTGAACTATCTGAACTGTTGCATCCGGTAAGCAATACTGCGATTAAGGCGACAAATAAGGCTGATTTTTTCATTCTGAATTTACTCTCTACTTTAGAAAAAAGTATCCTAACTATGTGACAAGCTTTATTTTTCAATGATGGCTTATCGATAACTTTCCGTTTATAGAGGCATAGTATTTGTGATGTGGGTAACTGACTAACTAGTGGTTCGAATATCAATAATAAGTATTGCTTATCATTAGAGGAGGAGGTCAATCGCGGAGTATTTACTGCTCGATTTAATAAGTAAACGGTGAGTCATATTGTTATAGCTCACCATTTAAGTAACTGAATCTAATATCTAGTTTTTTACTACCGAGATTGACTCAACATTTGAAGATAAGTCGAAGTGAACATTAACGAGTACATCTTCACGTTTAAAAGTCACATCATCAAAATCAGTTGTCGCTATTTTGAATCCGTTTCTTGCGAATAAACTCGTCACAATTGTGCGTTGTTTTTGTTCCATTGCGTTTGTTAGTAGCTTGTCCATTGTTATTTCCCATAAGTGACCGTGTGCATACCTTAAAGATACAGACTCCAGATTATGAGATCAATTGCTTAATCGATAGTCATGGCTAATGTGTTCCTCGGTCATTATTTATGGATACATAATGGTGATAGAAAGGCGTGTTGCTCTCGAGTTTGTTTATCAAACCTCAAACATTTTGTGATGTGGCTTCAAGGGGATTTGTGAACTTGAATAATCAATGCACTTCTTCGCGAAACACATACTTACAAAGTCGCAGGTTTTGTAGGCTAACTTTGGTTGTTTATTGGACTGGTTGCTATCGGAGACTCGGGTAAGTATTGAAGTGAGAGGCATTAATACTGAAGGCTCTCCCTAATAATGATAAATGTTATTAACCCTAGAAACTTGATTTTAACATAGGCTTGATTTATAAGTTCACCGTTCATTAATAACTTCATGATTATATTAGTTTTTACTAACCTTTAAATAACATGGAGAAAAGGCGATGAATAAGAACCAAACACGCAACAGGTTAGCGAATTTAATGCGATTTCGTAAACCATATAAGGCAACGGACTTCCTTGTCAGTTCTAATGAACTACGAGTTAAGAAAGATGTTTATAGCTTGCGTAAAATTAAACAGTTAGAAATTCGTCAATTGGGCTTCAAGAAAACGCTATCAATATCGTTTCATTGGCTTTGGTACTCTCCGCTGCGACTTGGGCGTTTGTTCCTCAGTTTGGCCTGCCTATGCTTGCGCTGACTTTCATTTTGGCTTTTGTATCATGGCGAAAATACGAGTTGCGTGCAGAATTTAAAGGGGTAGACGAAACGGGTGATCATTGGGTGTCTGTAGCTCGTGGTTGTACTTTAGATGAGTTCAAAACCATGAAAAACGTCGAATTGACGTTACGAGACCAAGTTTCTTAGTAAGCGGGGTGTCGTAATAAGTTAGGTTCAATAATAAACAAGGCTCGTCACTCGTTGGCGAGCTTTTTATTTTCTGAAAAACATAGATAGAGCCGGTTACTTTTATACGTCACTGACGATGTTGGCAAGGGTGACCTTTATGAATCTTAAGTCACGGCATTTATAATGGTCTTTAGAACTTTAGAACTTAGGGAGAGGGTGGCGGTGAATACACAAGTAAATAAGAGTTTCTTCAAAAGGCTCAGCCTGTTAGTTGGTTATGTTTTGATTATAATGTTGAGCTTTAGCCGATTGACCAATGCTCAAAGCATCGAGTTTCCTACTTGTGCACAGAGCGAGGTTTTGAATACAGAGATCCACCTTTATGTTGATGAATCGGTGTTAGCCGAATATTCCAAAGCATTTGTAGACTCTAAAATAGCGACATGGGAAAGCTATTCGAATCTGGTGTTGAAGAACTCCTGCATTCCTATGACGAGAAAAGTCACCAAAGTGACTTATACGCCTGTAATCGATAGCCTCTGGTTTCAAGATTTGAGCGCAGCAGAGAGGTTATTAAAGTTATCGATGGAAGAACCGATTCCTGAAACTACAGAAGAAGGTGTTCCCATTTTTACAGGGATGGTATTTTCTAACTATAATTCTAGTTTTAAGTCTGATTATTGTGGTATTTCATCTTCAGCATCCTACTTTTTTTCTTTAGCGATAAACTGTCCTGATTACTTGATGGAGCATGAAATTGGCCATTTGAGTGGTGCTAATCACGACTACAAAACGTTATTGAAAGACTCTGATAGCATCGAAAGTTACATTTCTGGAACGTATCCAACAGCTCCTCAATATTCCTTTGGCGCAATTTGTGCTGATAGAGGAACAGTGATGTCTTATGAGCGAGATGTTATACCTGCTTATTCCAGTCCGGATATCAGAGTGGATGGCATAAAGTGCGGTGATAGCAAACACCACAACAATGCGAAAGTGCTTAGAGAATTCGCACAAGTTTATTTAACGCCATGATTTCCTCGTTGCTAGATTGGTAGTCATCCGATTTGGTTACATCATTATTAATCTGAATTCGAGCGCCATACCAAGGAGATAAAATGCAAGTAAGTATTAGGCCCGCCATGCCAAACGAATTGGCAATTATTTATGCTCTGGTTGTCTCAAACGATGAGTGGACGAAGTTTAACGGCCCTTATTTTCCATACTCACCTCCATCACTAGAAGAGTTTGGAAGTTGCTCGTTTCAACGGTTACTCAATGGATCCGACTTACAGTTGGTGGTTGTAGACGGTGTGCCTGTTGGAAGTGTGAGTAGTTACTGGGAATGTGAGGAAACTCGTTGGCTAGAAGCCGGTGTTGTTATTTATGATTCTAAATATTGGGGTAAAGGTATTGCTGCGCTGGCTCTTCCGCTTTGGGTTTCTCACCTATTCGAAAACAAGCAGATAGAGCGTGTAGGATTGACCACTTGGTCGGGTAATCCGCGGATGATGTCACTGGCGTTGAAGTTGGGTTTTCAACAAGAAGCGAGACTGAGAAAAGTACGATTTTACCAAGACGAGTATTATGATTCCGTTAAGTATGGCCTGTTGCGTTGTGAGTGGTTGGAAAGCAATTCACTTATTATTTGAGATAACAGATAACTCTTTGATCTAAAAATTGAGAACGAGCGTATTTCTATCCAGTTTATCTAGGATGGGTGTGCAATGAAGTTATCGAAAGAGAGTGAATCAAGAATTATTGAAATGGCGTGGGAAGACAGAACGCCATTTGAAGCCATAGAACTGCAATTTGGTTTGAATGAATCTGAGGTGATTCGCTTTATGCGTGGCAGATTAAAGCTGGGAAGCTTCAAGTTATGGCGTTCACGTGTTTCTGGGCGATCAACAAAGCATTTAAAGCTTCGTAGCTCGGATGTTTCGAGAGGCTATTGCCCGACTCAGTATAAGCAGCGTTAATTGCGTGGGCAGATCTTGGGATTGCTTTCACTGTGTCCTGATCCACTTAATAGGTGATGATATCACCACCCATTAAGTGACCGAACTTTGGTATAGATCCGCCTTGCTGTGCACGTCACCATTTTTGTTTAATATTTTTCAAAGAAAATTGAACAAGTCACTTCTCCCGAGTTGTATTTCCTTAGCTCTAACTAAGATAAATCACGAACAGCACGAACGTAGTTTTCAATACGAATGACATCACCTTGAGGCCCGTGCCCATTCGGATAATCTTTCGCATTGCCTGTTTTAGGCTCGGCTCGTTGAGCGCCTGCGCCATGTACATCAAGTAGGGTGCGAGCCTTTGAGTTTGGTCTCTTCATATATCCTAAGCATTCGCCGAAACAGAAGTAGGCCGCTTGTGATTGAGACTTCGGTCCAACACGGAGATGGGTGGTGCTACTCCAAAATGCAGGATAGTTCAGGTCTCCCTGCTCATCTTTGATTGAGGATATAGAAAATACAGGGCTAATCGCAGCAGAATCTGTTGCTTGAGGCGAGCGGGTATAATCGACAATCGTTTGAAGTTCCTTAATATTAGGTAAACGCCAATCGCTATGACCCAAGTATTCCTCAGTGTTGAGTTGGCCTATCCACTCTTTAGCCTCTGACCAATCCATAGCTTTTTTACTGTCTTGCTTTGCCCACATGAGTTGTGTTGCAAAATCAGTGACTGTTTGGTCGTTGTTCTCTTGAAAGTTGTTTTTGCCGTAATCGGTATTTCCACGAACTAAACGCACCGTAAACTTGTTATCTTGCTTGGTGCGCGGGTGAACAAGTGGATACCCTTTGATTCGTCCATCTGCAAAGTTAACGCCAAAGACCGCTTTGTCTTTGCCCATAACTTTACCGGTATAAACAGATGTGGTTATGTACTGTGAATCAATTACTCGCTTTCCATTCGTACCGTAAGCAAAATCAAAGGAATCGATATCAATGAAAGGCTTTGCGCCATCAGGAACCTTATACATATCTCGATTACTTGCATCGATGCCTGTAAACAATATTAGTGAATACAATTCCTTAATATTGGGGACTCGCCAATCGTTATAACCACCAACATTCGCCGATTCTGCATATTCAATGGCTTCTTTAAAGCTCAACACTTTATAGTCTTTCTGCCACATTAAGCCTGTAATCTTATCGGTGACAGTGTTGTCGTTGTTATTCTTATACTGAGTGCTGTCTATCGAAACGACAGGGTAACTTGCTCGATCATTTGACGTTGTTGTTGTTGTTGGCGCTGTTTGGGCAAAAGGAGCAGTCGCTGTACAGCAAGCTGCCGTGATAAGAACTTTTTGGATTAAAGTGAACATAAATATCCTTATAAGTGGGGAATTGTGGTGGTGTTTATTGCTTAGCCTTTGTGTTTCCGCAATCTAACGACATAAGGTCAGATCCGAAGATCACTTCGCCCTTATATTGCTTCTCGATAATTCCCATGCTCGCAGGTTTATCAATTTCACCACGTACAAAATGGGTATAAACAAGTTTATTAATATGGGCATCTGCTGCTATTTGACTGGATTCTTTTATATTTAAATGAGCATGTTTTTTCTTGCCCGTTTTATCTTTAGTTTTGTTCTTCCCTTCCGATTTTATTGTTTTATCACGTTGTTTTTTCCTACTGTTATTCATGACCATGCCACCTGAATCGATGATCAAACAGTTGGCTCCTTTGGCAAACTCCACCATTCCTGGGCCTGAACTCAGGTCTCCTGTTACCACAACAGATTGATCGCGATAATCAAATCGATATGCGATTGATTCGATGGTATGTGGCACGGAAAGGGTCGATACTTTTATCTCATCAATATTAAAACTGTCACCGCTTTTTAGCTCACGGACAGTGAGGTGATTCATTCTTTCGTCTAGGGAACGTTGAGTCTTACCAAGGCGGTAATCCAAGTCTTGTTCATATAAGCTAATGTTATTGCTAACAAATTCTTTTGTTTGTTTAGGGCCGGCAACAAGAAAGTCACCACGACCAAGTAATGCGGTCGTGAATACAGAAGAAAAGTCGGCGTTGTGATCCAAATGATGGTGAGTGAAAAGAATAGCGTCCATCTTACGTCCGTCGGTACCCTGTTTTTCTAAATTACGTTTAACGCCGTCCCCCATATCAATCAAGATTTGAGTATCCCCTTGAGTGATCAACACACCAACACTAACTCGTTCCGGATTATAATCCGGAGAGCCTGAACCTATAATTGTGGTATTCATTTGGGGAGATTGCGCATACGCTATATTGGCTAAGCCATATGCGGCAACGAGAATTATATTTCGCTTCAGTTCATCCATGAGAGCCTCTAATTTTGGGTTAGTAAACTCATTACACTTTAGGGTTTGCTATAAGGAAATAACACACTCTTTACTGAACATTACGTATCACTTACTCGCCTTTACAGAAGCCATTATTTTTAATAAACAATGATGAGTATATTTTCTAGGTTTTGAGTTATGATTTTTTTGGGGGGGGGGGGGGGGAAATGAAACCTAACGTCATATCAATGTATGGTTACAGACGATATAAGTGATATTGAGAATCTCGCACTGTTTAATGGTGCAGTGCTGAAAGTTAATCAGAAGTACTGTTACTAGCTGTTAGGGCTTTAAAAGATTAGGCATCCTAATTTCCCTTGAGCGCGCATCCGAAATTTAACCTTTTAACATACTGTCATTTAGGGCTTAGTTATCCGGTTCATCGTCTACAGTGACGTCACCATCCATTGAGTTGTAGTCAATGGATACTCCCGGTACGACTCGATAATGATAGATACACTGATCCGTCTGTATATACTCTGCTATGTAGTCGGTTGCTTCTGGTGAATTGAAGCTCGAAACACTAGGTGGATCGAGGAGCAGTGCGCCCCATACCGAAATGCAGTCTTCAGCGTTATCTAATCTTGGAGATTCTTCGGGTAAGTGCCATTGTTGGGCTGGATATCCCCATTCATTGAAGTCAAGCTGGCCGGTCGCGGAGTTATCATAGATAGGGACGTTCGTGGAAGCACCACCACCGTTTGAGATTAAATTTTTTGAATAGGCAAGATCGACACCTGTTTTAAAAGAAGCGCCAGTGCCTTTCACAACTGCAATATGAGAATCAGTACTTACGTTGAGGAACCTTGGAGCAGCAGTTACGGCGAGTATTCCAAGGATCACAATAACGACAACAAGCTCAATAAGTGTAAAACCGTTCTTTTTCATTTAGCACCTCTTTTAAAGGCCGCCAGTATGCATTATAAGTTACTCTTACCAAAGGGAATATCTTCGTTTTAGTGGTAATTTAAATGCTCAATAATGAATGTTGTGATTGAGGTAACTTGTATTTTATAAATTCAATGCGCATGGCTTAAGTGCTGTGTATCTCACTTTGATATTAATTTTAGTTCTATGAAGGTTTTGCAATTAATGAATATCGTTGAAACGGTAAAGCTTCATCTTTCAGACGTTGGTTATCCAGAGGCCAGTGTTAAAACAGGGCAGGTTCGATCTATATCGGCACTCGTTTTTAAAACCATCAAAAACAAAGACATCTCCAATGTTTTGTCCTTGTGTACTCAATTGCTTGAAGAAATGGATTGGGCGTTAGGCGTTATTGCTTACGACTGGGCTTTTAGAGTAAGAAAACAATATTCAAAAGAAACGTTCTCCATATTTGAACATTGGTTATTCCACTACGTTACCGACTGGAATGATTGTGATGACTTCTGCACTCATGCGTTTGGTGAGTTATTGTCTCAATACAATGAGTTGTTCGAGATGACAACTAAATGGGTCGACCATTCTAATTTCGCTGTGCGACGAGCAGCAGCTGTTGTCTTAATTTATCCAATCAATAAGAATAGGTACTCAAGTTTGAACCCCTTTAAAGTGGCTGATTTGTTGATTAAAGATGAACATGATCTTGTGCAAAAAGGCTATGGTTGGATGCTAAAAGTGCTCAGTCAAAAAGAGCCTGAATTGGTTATTCGTTATTTAAAGGCCAAGCATATCGTAATGCCACGAGTCGCTTTGCGTTACGCGATTGAAAAATTGGATGATAAAACTAAGCGAGAGTTAATGTCACTTTAACCACTGGTACTCGAAAGCTGCCTTAACCACACTACAGGAGAGAATATGAACGCTCTCAACCAACTTTATCTATCGAATGATCAGATGGCCCGTCTCATATCGTCATCAGAATCCGGTGAGATTTATTAGACCTATTCAAATAGGAAAGCGGTATGCAGGAGAAATCTAGAGGGCTCGATAGAGAAGGGTTTATCCAAAATCTTTATTCGCCAAAGAACATAGCGCCAGTATTTCAAGACGTGGTGTCAGCAGTCGTTGATTCGTTGCTAAGAGAGCTCCCAGGTCAAGTTGATGGTATCTACCTGTATGGAAGCGTGCCTAGAGGAACTGCCATTGTTGGTAGCTCTGATTTGGATGTTTCTATCGTACTCGCTACGCCTGTTGGTCAGAGAGAAAAGGAAGTATTTAACCGAATTTCCGACACCATTCCCAAAGCATATACTCAAGTGAGCAAGCTTGATATCGATCCTGGCTTCCTGAGGGATGTTCTGCTGCCTCAAGAAAAATACCATTGGCACTTTTGGCTAAAGCACTGTTGCTGTTGTATTTGGGGGAATGATTTATCTATAAAGTTTCCACGATATAAGCCCAGTAATGAAATAGCCCAAGCTCTTAATAGCGATTTATCGACTTTTCTTAAGCAAATGACCCTGAGTTTCAAAACAATGACAGATGCGGATGTTGTTAAGGTGATTGGCAAGAAGCTAGTTCGAGCGGCGTATTACTTTGTGGCTGAGAAAGACGGCAGTTGGTACACCAACTTGACCCTATGCGCTGCAGTCGCCAAGCGCTACTACCCAAATCAAAGCGACGATATTGAGCTAGCTTATCAATACGCTCTCGGAAATTTGATATCAAAAACAGAAGCTTTTGAATTGTATGAAAGGCTGAGCAAAGAGCTGACTCGAGAGTAAGTGAATCGGCTAGTCAATGGATGAATGATGGGGATATGCATACCACTTCGCATTTGTTTTATAAATTATAGTCAGCTTAATGTTTTAAAAACTGATGTGTTGTAGTTTATCCGCATCATTATCGATAAATGCTTGAGGAACAAAATGTACGCCAATAAGTATTCAAATTTTTGGAGACGCTTCTTTGCTATCTGGATCGATTCCATTGTATTTTTGCCATTGGAGTGGATAGACGATTATGTGCTTTCTGGCGTGATAAGTTCGGGTGGAGTGTTTGCTTGGGGAGCTGCGTACTCACTCATTGGTATTACTTACTACGTTGGTATGCACGCTAAATATGGACAAACGATCGGCAAGATGGTCACCCGAGTCAAAGTAGTGGATGTATCTGAAAGCAGAAACCTAACCCTCAAACAATCTTGTATGAGAGATATTGTCCCAATCATGCTTATACCTTTTAATCTCTATACTTATACGCAACTGTCGTTCTACGACCAAACCTGGGAAAGCTTAGAGCAAGGCCGAGCCTTTATTTTTGTTGGTTACGCAATGATAGGTTGGGTTCTTTTAGAGTTCATCTCTATGTTGTTTAATCACAAACGCAGAGCGATTCACGACTTCATTGCGGGCTCTGTTGTCGTAAAGAAAGTCTAAATATATAAACTATGGCCTAAGGCACCCCCGATGGATGTACATGAGTGTGTCTCTTTTATCTTGCTGAACGAATCACAAGTATTGCTAGAAAAGCGTAGTGAGTCTAAGGAAACGGATCCCGGCTTAATCACTATACCTGGCGGCCATATTGAACACGGTGAAAACCAGGTTCAGACACTATTTCGTGAGATCGATGAAGAGCTTAATGTTGTTCCGATTGATTACCAATACTTGTGTTCGCTTTACCATCCTACGAAGGAACTTCAGTTGATTCATTATTTTATCGTGAGTGACTGGGAAGGAGATATCACCGCTCAAGAGGCTGATGATGTTAAGTGGTATTCACTAGGTTCAGCTCCTGTTGGTATAGCAGCCGATGGTATTGCTTTGAAAGAAGTAGGGCGAGTAGGTTTAGGTATGTGGTGTTAAGAGGCTTTACGACGTTTTTGAGGGCTCAAAAACGGTGAAACCCCGATGTTGGTAGCATCGGGGTTTCGAATTTCTAGATTTCTCGACTGGTAAGATCGATTATCTTTTCTATGCAGAAGGCTTGGATTAATCCAATCTTATTCCTTGGTAGGGAATTAGATACGGATGAAGTCCATGTGCTCAACTTTAGGCTTGAACGCGTGACGTTGAACGTCTTGCGGCTTAACCTTAACTTCTGCGCCGTCAATCAGTAGAGTGATTGCTTCGTAGAATTCAGGCTTATCCATTTGGTTGATCACTTCAGCGTGAACAAGTTCGATAGCTACAGCTGCTGCTTCGCCACCGTAGATTACTGCTGGGAATTTACCAGTGTGACGTAGGCGGCGGCTCGCACCTTTACCTAGTTCAGTACGTACGACTGCTTCAAATTTCATAGTTTTACTCTCAAATTAGTAAAAATTAACTTCACACCTCAATGCGACCTTGAGTATGTGGTAAAGCTTATGCATAAACGAGTTCATGCTTAAGCGAGCGCGGATACTAACATCACATTCAAATCTGAGCAAGTCAGAAGCCCATCACAAAGGGAATTTCCTTAGATAATGGGTTCGTTTGTAGATAAAACACTCACTGACCTTTATTTGTCCCTTTCTATACCCTTTGCATCGTTGCTCTCGTCTATTTATACCACCAAGAAATCATCAAGTTAATGAACGGAAAATGAATGTTCAACTAAGGCTTGGTTAAGACTCAGTTAGTTAATCTTAGTGTTAATTAAACAGCAGAATAAATAGGTGAACATATGGAACCGGTTAGCATTATCGTTATTACTTTAAACGAAGAGAAACGCATTGGACGCTTGATGGAAGAGTTGAGCGTGCAAACCCATCAGGAATTTGAAGTTATCGTTGTCGATTCAAACAGTGAAGATAACACAAGAGAAGTGGCGCAAGCCTATGAAAGCGCACTGCCAAACTTAACTGTTCACCACATGGAAACGCGTGGTGTGAGCTTGGGCAGAAATACGGGTGCTTCTTTGGCTCAGTACAACAGAATCCTTTTCTTGGATGCTGATGTGAGCTTACCTCGAAACTTCCTTGCGAAAGCACTTTATGAGTTGGACGAGAAGAAACTTGAAGTTGCAGGTGTATACATGAGCTCGAAAGGTTTGCCACTCGTGCACAAGTTTGGCTACGGGTTGTTTAACGCAGGGCTATTTGCTACTCAGTTCTTTTTCCCGACAGCAATTGGCGCGTGTATTTTTTCGACCAAGCGTGCACATGATGAAATCGGCGGCTTTGATGAAGAGATCGTACTGTGTGAAGACTGTGACTACGTGAAGCGTGCGAGTAAAACATGGCGATTCAGATTCCTTAATATGACCTTCGGTTTTGATCCTCGTCGGTTAGATCAAGACGGTGTTGTAAAGACGGGTTCAACTTACCTTAAAGCTAATGTAAGACGTTTCTTTAAGGGCGAAATGCGCAACAACGAGATGAACTATAAGTTTGGTCATTATAAAGAACAGTAAGCGTTGAGGTTGTTATGTTTGATGGACTAGGGTTGTTTTTGGGTGCGTTAGGTGATGCACTCATTGGCCCGAACCTATTTATACCGGGAGAGCCCTTTTTTATCGCTGCGGGCTTTCAATTGTATTCAGGTGCATGGATGGCGTTGGTGCTAGTGATGCTAGGTGGTTTCATCGGCGATCAGCTGAGTTACTTTATTGGTTCTAAATGGGGTGCAACAGCACAAAAGAAACTCATAAAATTTCGTCCTAAAACCAGAAGGTTAATTGCACGGTGCCGTTACTTAATCGCAAAGAAAGGCAGTTACATTATTGTGGTTGCACGCCTTCTTGGGCCTATTGCCTGGGTAGTCCCTTTTATTGCGGGCTCTCATCGCGTTAAGTGGAGCAGTTTTACGCTGTTTTCATCGATAGGTTTGTTGCTTGGTGGTGGGCAATTTATCGCTTGGGGTATGTTGCTGGCTCATGGTGTTGAACAGTTTCCATTATTGAGTTCGGTAAAGATATTTCTTACTGAGCATCAAAGCCTAGTAGTTGGCTTAGTTGTTGTTATTGCTTTTGTCGCCATCGGATATAAGCTCAAGTGGCGTAGACTCACGCTAAAAACCAGTACCCTTTTGGTCGCTTGGTTATGCTACGCAAATTACGCGCATTTTTTCTGGAAAGCCGATGATTTTAAAACTCAACAAGCTTCAGCTGAAATGGTCTCTATTAATTTAGAAGAAGTGACTTATAAAGCGTTCCCTGGCTTATCTCCGGTTTACGATGCACAAGCGATCAATGTTGTGTATGTCGGGGAATCCCCCCGTGAATTGATGAATCAGCTTGGCTGGATAGAGAATCAAACTTTTTCTCGAAATGAGATTGAATGGACACATTATTTAGCTTTGTTAAAGGCGAATACGCCACCGGTTTCTGACTTGTATTGGCGAAATCAGCCTCAAGATATGGCATTTCAATTGCCTGGGAATCTGATGAAAAGAAGCCACATACGTTGGTGGAACGCAGGGCTAGACAGTAATAGCAATCAACTTAAGTGGTTAGGGGCAATCAGCTACGATGATGGGCTTAAAGTGACGCCGT
The DNA here is from genome assembly GCF_024347455.1 of Vibrio echinoideorum. Classification (NCBI taxonomy): domain Bacteria; kingdom Pseudomonadati; phylum Pseudomonadota; class Gammaproteobacteria; order Vibrionales; family Vibrionaceae; genus Vibrio; species Vibrio echinoideorum. Next base: position 2,188,601 of record NZ_AP025483.1, on the reverse strand, counting down.
ACTCAGGTATTGTCACCATACTTCATAAAATTGACCCTAATGTTGATGAAGAACGGGATAGGTTTGCTGAACAGATAAAGTCGACCTACCCAAATATTGGAGTAGTAAACCTGCCACTCGCCAATGCGGAAGCTCTGAATGATAATCACGATTACTATACTGATGGTCAAATCTTGATGATTGGGGCGACGACATATGGCACTGAATCGCCAGCTTTAAATGTGGCGGTGAACGACATATAGGAGAGTGGTACAAAGTTGATTGAACGAAACCTATCGCTTTGGTTTTGGCTCATTATCCATAGTTCTAGTGAGATGACTTCAATAAAGTCGTTACCTATCTATTTACTTACCTATCTTTTTTTCTCTTCTTTCTGGTCTGCTCATCCTATAACAGCCAATGAATAGGAGCCTTGTTTGATGTTTAAATCGAACAAGGCTTTGCTACTTTTCGGCGCTCACTTTTACTCCAAGTAAACACCCTCTTAAGCCACTTCCAGAGATAACTCGTTTTTCTTTGTCTATGCTAATTAAGGGCGAGTAAGCGGCGAAAGCTAAGGACAACGTTATGCAAATGAATCCGATTGGTTGGTTTGAAATCTATGTTGATGATATGGCGAGAGCGAAAGCTTTTTACGAGGCTGTCTTTAAAGTGACGCTTGAAAAGTTGGATAATGAAACTGGAATCGACATTGAAATGTGGGTATTTCCTTGTGAGATGGACAGTTACGGCGCAACAGGGGCGCTGTGCTCTATGTCTGGTGTCAAAGCGGGTGGCAACAGTACTATGGTTTACTTCTCTTGCGAGGACTGTGCGACTGAAGCAAGCTTAGCTGCGGAGAATGGTGGTGTCTTACAGGTGCCGAAAATGGCCATTGGTCAACATGGTTTTATTAGTGTTGTCAGTGATACTGAAGGCAACACGATAGGGCTGCATTCGATGAGTTAATGTTGAGCTCTAGGTGATTCAGAGAAAAAAGCAGGAGTTTGCACATGATAGGCAAACTCCTGTTTTTTCTTTAGATGCTTTCTTTAACTTAAGAGGTTTGCTTTAGCCTAAGAAGCTTGAGAAACCTTCAGAATGAGAGATGCCTTCAAGCCACCCATTGAGCTCTTGCCGAGTGTTAAACTACCTCGGTAACTGTGGGCCATTTCGTTCACGATATTGAGCCCTAAACCTGTACCTGGCGTTGTCTCGTCAAGTCGAACGCCTCGCTTGGTGACTTGCGCGAGTTTCTCTTCTGGAATGCCTTTTCCATCATCTTCAATGACCAATTCAATATTACCGTCTGCAAGCTCGTTAGCGTGTACCCGAATAATACTGCTCGCCCATTTGTAGCTGTTTTCAAGCAGGTTTCCGACCATCTCATCGAGGTCGGTTTTTTCTACGGCCACTTCAAGCTCAGAGTCCAGCTCATTGATCATGGTGACGTCGTTAGCGGCGTAGACTTTATCAAAAGCCATCGCGATAGCTTCGACACGTTCACAAGGTGATGACTTCACCGAAAGGATGTTCATTGCGCCAGCCATACGAGCACGGCCAAGATGATAGTCTATTTGGCTTTGAATCTGATGAATGGGTTGTTGTAGGAGTTTTTTCTCGTTGTCGGGAAGCATCTCTATTTCATTTTTCAGAACAGATAGCGGTGTTTTTAACGCGTGAGAAAGGTTACCTGCGTGGTTACGAGCTCGTTCCAACAATTCTTGGTAATGGAAGAGTAGGGCATTAAGGTCAGAGACTAATGGCGAAACCTCTTTCGGGTAATTGTCGCTTAACCCTTGTTGTTCGCCTTTTCTTAACATAGCTAATTCACGCTGCATTTTACTCAGCGGCAGTAGTGACCAACTGACTTGAATCCCGATCAGCAGAAGAACACCCACAAACAACAACATCAAAATAAGCCAAACTTGGCTTGTTAGTTGATGAAGTGTCGATTCGAGTGGATCTTCATCAAGACCAATGGTGATGGTAACGGGCTCATTTAGTTCAGGTAAGTAGATGTCTTGCTCAATGTAAATCAGCTTCTCATCTTGTGGCCCTTTGACCGATGTGTGGATAGGTGATCGCTTGATGGTGAGATCTTTATCCCATAGAGAACGAGAACGAATGATCTGGTCTTGGGTAGCTGCTCGCCAATAAATACCACTGTAGGGTTGGTTAAACCTAGGGTCAGACAGACGCTCAGCCATGACTAGGCTGCCACCATTACTGGTTTCAATATTGGCGGTTAGCTCGTCCATGGTTAGGCTTAGTTGCTGCTTAACGTCATCGACCAAGTAATCGTTAACCAACTTAGGTATTCCGACGCCTGCCGCTAATATCATCGCACCTAGCCAAAAAGCCGCGGCGAGGAGCAAGCGGCTTTTTAGACTGACGTTTTTAAGTGTTCTTTTTTTTAGATTCATACGTTACCAGCCTGTCTTTGCTCATCTTGATATGAGAACAACGATGATCAGCACAGGCTGTCCACTAATTGGAGATTGCTCTTAGCTTAATTAAATACAGCATTATTCAGCATTCAGTTGGTAGCCAAGGCCACGAACGGTTTTGATGATCTTTGGTGCGATTTTCTTACGAATACGACCGATGAAAACTTCAACCGTGTTTGAATCGCGGTCGAAATCTTGTTTGTAGATGTGCTCAACCAACTCCGTACGTGAGATAACCTTGTTTTGGTTATGCATGAAGTACGCAACCACTTTATATTCTAGAGCCGTTAGGCTAACAGCTTGACCTTGCCACAGTACTTTTGAACTGCGCGTGTCTAGGCTTAGGTCGCCAATTTGTTGAATAGGAGCGGCACTGCCAGATGCACGGCGCAACTGAGCGCGGATTCGAGCAATCAGTTCTACCATCTCAAATGGCTTAGTTAGGTAATCGTCAGCGCCTGCATTCAAACCTTCTACACGCTGAGTCAGCGTATCTCTAGCGCTCAAAATTACGACCGGTGTATTGATGTTTTCGTCTCGAATACCTTTCAATACGGTTAAGCCGTCTAGCTTTGGTAAGCCTAGGTCGAGAACAATCACGTCCCATTCTTCTGATGTTGCACGGTAGAGTGCGTCAATACCATCTTGAGAAAGCTCTGGTACCCAGTCTGCTCCCTCAAGTGTTTCAATAATTTGTTGGCCTAAACGAGGTTCGTCTTCAACGACTAAAATTTTCATGTTTTACTCTTCTTATTGTTATGAATTATTAGTTGGTGTTTTTTATGGCGTCTTTAAAGTTTCGGCCTTTTATCATCAACATTTCTAACGTTTCAGCGTTGTATTCGACTTTAATGATGTTGTTTTGATGATTAATTTTGAGCTCGTAAACCCAAATATCATCGTCTTCTTCTAGTTCTACTTTAATTATTCGACCATGCAGATCGTTTTCAACTGCCGCATACATTTCTGAGAAAGGGCGAATATAGCCTTCGCGTACGGCTTCGTAGACTTCGTCTTGATCTTCTTCAAATTCGATACGAGTTCCTGCTTTATGAACATCTTGTACAAGGTCATGACCGTTATGATCTGAGTCAGCCCAGACATTGGCAGAAACCAATAAGCCTAAGCTGATAGAAAACAAAGAAATCATAGCTTTACTAAACATAGCGAATCCTAGAGAAGGTTGATAGCGTTCAGTATAAAAAAGTGATTCTGAACAGAAAGTGAACCTGATTAATAATGAGATTTAGGTTCTCGAAAAGTGAGACGTTAGCGCTGTTGAAGCTCGTCTTCGAATATTTTATCTCTCATTTTCCAAAAGCGTCCGACTTTACGTGCAATCACGAATTGAGGTGGCCGGAATCGATGTTGGTGAGCGACTACTTTCGTTGGTGAAGCCTCTTCAAAAGGGCGATGCCTGTCTGCAAGATGAGGACGAACAAATTGATCTTTGAAGTTTTGTTTTTGCTTCTTGGTAGTTAATGACCAAAATTCATGAACTTGCGCTTGGTTCTCGCCACGATAGGTGACTTTAAGTTGTGATTTACCTTTATCGTCTTTGAGAACGTTAAGGTCCATCTCTAAGCATTCAAACACTAAGGCATCTTTCAGGTTCAGCGCTTCTTTAAGTTTTTTGTCTGGATCGACTAAGGTGGCATCACACTCATGACAAATACGCGCGGCGATGTCGTTGTCAGCGCCACATTCACCGCAATACTTCGCGCGGAAACGATAGTTGCAGTGTTCACGTTCGCCTGTGTCTTCATCGGTAAAGTAGCCTTGGCATTTACGGCCAAAGTGCTCAAGTAAAAATCCGTTGCTGTCTAGCTTGCCCCAAAAGTTATTATTGAAGCCGCAAGCAGGGCAGGGGATGGTGATGATTTCACTGTCGGAATCGGGTTTTGGGTCGCCCACTTCAGGTTGATAAAGATCGTAACTGTTGCCTGCATAGTCGAGCACTAAACACTCTTTTTTGCCCGGAGATAAACGTAAGCCACGGCCAACGATTTGTTGGTACAAACTGATGGACTCTGTCGGGCGTAAAATCGCGATTAAATCGACATGAGGGGCATCAAAGCCTGTGGTTAATACCGATACGTTGACCAAGAATTTAATTTTACGCTCTTTGAAATCACTGATGATTTGGTCGCGTTCGAGTGTTGGTGTATCTCCAATAACGATGGATGACTCACCTTCCGGCAATAAACCAAGGATCTCTTGTGCGTGTCTAACGGTCGCAGCGAACACCATGATGCCGAGCTTGTCTTTGGCCAGTTCAATGATCTGGTCGACAATTTGCGGCGTGGCGCGTTTCGATTGCTCGATCACCATATCGAGTTCTGCTTCTTTATAGCGACCAGTGCTTGCTGGTTTTAACTGCGAGAAGTCATAGCTCAGAACTGGAGCATCAATCATGCGTGCTGGTGTGAGGAAACCTTCGTCGAGCAGGTAGCGAATCGGTAATTCAAAAATACAGTCTCTGAAAAAACGTGGCTCTTCAGAACGCACTTGGCCACGGGTGTGATATTGGTAAAGCCAACCCATACCAAGGCGATATGGTGTTGCAGTAAGCCCAAGCACCTTAATACCCGAATTGTTCTCACGTAAGTGTGTGATCACTTTTTGATAGCTACTGGTCTTTTCATCGGGAACGCGGTGGCATTCATCGATAACCAACAATGAAAACTGATTAGAGAATGAGTCGAGATTTCTAACCACAGATTGAACCGATGCAAACACCACTTGTTGGTCGGTTTCTTTGCGGCCTAAACCGGCGGAAAAAATCGAACCTTTTAAGCCATAACCTTCATATTTTTCATGGTTTTGCTCTACCAGTTCTTTTACGTGAGCAAGCACTAAAACACGACCTTTAGCAAGCCTTGCCAGTTCAGCAATCACAAGGCTTTTTCCTGCGCCAGTAGGCAGTACCAAAACCGCAGGAGTTTGGTGTTTTCTGAAGTAATGAATCACTGATTTTACGGAGTCGGCTTGGTACGGGCGGAGTGTATACATATCGAGTCTTGTATGGTGAAAAACAAATAGTGTGAAATAGCTCAACTAATTGAGCAAAGGTGACTATAATACCCGACTTAGATTAGTTGAGGTATTCATGCGTTTAGATAAATTTCTGTGCGATGCGTTAGGCGTCACTCGAAGAGAAGCAACACACTTATTAAAATCAAAAGCAGTGACAGTTAATGATGTCATTCAAAAAAGCGGCTCACTCAAGGTAACTGAAGAGTGCGTTGTGGAATGGCAAGGCAATGAACTGCATGTTCACGGCCTGCGTTACATCATGCTTTATAAGCCAGAAGGCTTTGTTTGTTCGCATGAAGATAGCTCAAATCGCACTGCGTTTGAATTACTTGATGAAATCAAAATGGACAAGCTGCATTTTGCAGGTCGCCTTGACGTTGATACCACCGGTCTTGTTTTAATGACTGACGATGGTAAGTGGTCTCACCGTATCACGTCGCCAAAGCACAAATGCGAGAAAACATACCGTGTGTGGTTGGTTGAACCTGTTGAAGACGATTACGTTGAAAAATTCAAAGAAGGTATCCAGCTTAAGAGCGAAGATGGCCTAACACTTCCAGCACACCTTGAAGTACGTGCGGAGCGCGAAGTGCTTCTAACGATTCACGAAGGCAAATACCACCAAGTTAAACGCATGTTTGCGGCAATTGGTAATAAGGTTGAAGCGCTACACCGTGAGCGTATCGGCGAAATCGAGATGGACGAATCTTTGGAGTTAGGTGAATACCGTTATCTAACACAAGAAGAAGTTGACTCTATCTGGAAGTAATTCCTATCTAGTGATGTAGCCGACCAAGGATAGCGTCGGCTGATTATTTTGACTGGTACTAGGACAGTTTCAGCCATTATTGCTGTGCGCATGTTCGTGCTCACATAAACCTAGTACTTAGTCGGAGAGTTATGCAAACGTCTACCTCACAGACCCCAAGCTCACAACCCCAAACGCCTCAGTTAGGTTGGATGCTATTTTTGGTTCTGGGCGCTATTGGTGCTTTAACACCTCTCGCAATCGATATGTACCTACCCGCTATGCCAACGATCGCCAGAGATCTAGGTGTAACTGCAGGTGAAGTGCAAATCACACTCACAGCGTACACTGCAGGCTTTGCTTTAGGTCAGTTGTTACATGGCCCGTTAGCCGACAGTTATGGTCGCAAGCCTGTTCTGTTGATTGGTGTATTCCTCTTTGCGATCGCATCTGTAGTGAGTGCTACCACTCATGGCATTGAAGCGCTCACGTTAGTTCGTACCGCTCAAGGCTTTGCCGGTGCGGCGGCCGCAGTAATCATTCAAGCGGTTGTGCGCGACATGTTTGACCGTGAAGACTTCGCAAGAACGATGTCTTTCGTTACTTTGGTGATGACGGTTGCGCCACTTATCGCACCTATGATTGGTGGTTACTTAGCATTGTGGTTCGGTTGGCGTTCAATTTTTTGGGTGTTGGCTATTTTTGCAGTGATCGTGATTATAGCGGTATTGATTAAGATTCCTGAGACATTGCCTGTCGAAAACCGTCAGCCATTGCGCTTTAAAACGACGATTCGCAATTACGCGCGTTTATGTAAAAACCCGACCGTTATGGGCCTGATTTTCTCGGGTGCATTCTCGTTCTCTGGGATGTTTGCATTCTTAACCGCAGGCTCTTTTGTTTACATTGATGTTTATGGCGTGCGTCCTGACTTGTTTGGCTACCTTTTTGGTCTGAACATTGTTGCGATGATTCTGATGACAACAGTCAATGGTCGAATCGTTAAAAAAGTCGGTTCTCACACTATGTTGAGAGCAGCGTTGATCATTCAATTGCTGGCTGGCTTAGGTTTACTCGTCGGTTGGGCATTGGATCTCGGGCTTTGGGGAATTGTGCCATTTGTGATGTTATTTATTGGAACCATCTCTACTATCGGCAGTAACTTGATGGGTTTACTGTTAAGTGGTTATCCAAACATGGCAGGTACAGCCTCTTCTCTGGCTGGAACATTAAGATTTGGTACTGGTTCTGTCGTTGGTGCTATCGTTGCGATGCTGCCAAGTGACAGTGCTGGGTCTATGGCTATGGTAATGGCTGCGTGTGCAGTAATGTCAGCATTACTATATTGGACATTAGGAAAGAAGGCATAATGTCAAAATACTATATTGAAATTCAGAAGTTAGTGAATGACGCGTTGGGCGAGCTTTACGCTCTGCATAAAGCAGGTAAAGCGATTGATGCGCCTATTGCGAATAACCTTTATTTAGTTCGTTGGGTGACGAAAGCGATTAAAGCTCAGTCTTATGATCGTGTGATTGTTCCCGATTTGGTGCGTTGGCAGAAGCAGGGACGTTCAAAAGGCAATAACTCTGATTTGACCTTTATCTTCAAACGTATTTCTACGTTTTACGGTAAATTCTTCCCTGAAGGCGAAGAGCCAAAAGCGCTGAAAGACAGTGACGTTGAAGCCTTTATGGACAAGATGTATGAGATGGGTTGGAGCGTTTCAAGCGAAGATGAGCTAACCACTGGTGGAAAAATTCAATTCTTTACGGATGGCGAACACTCTTTTGCACTTTGTGGCAAACAGTGTGATGACTCTTTCGACGGTGAGTTGATGGTTAAACCGATGAACTGGTTTGTTCGTGGTAACCACGCTGAGTTTATTCAAGCAGCAATGGAAGCGGGTTTCATGCTTCATAAAGTTACTGACTATAAGTCAGCGGTGAAGTACCACGGTGAATATATCGTGTATCCTGCTAACCAAGGTAACCAACTGGCTGAAATTCCAATCAGTATTATTGGTTAATAGCAGATTTGGATTAGAAGAGCAGGCCATTTGAGCCTGCTCTTTTTGTTTGTACCTGCTTTTAATCCCTTCGCATCTGCTTTTATTCTTTTCGCGTCTTGTTACTCTGAATCTCGCATCTGTTCTTTAGCCTGCTTCTCTATCGCCTTAACCATACCTTTAAAGATGAAAAGATGCGCTGGCATCATTGCGAACCAATAAAGGAGCCCTAAGAAGCCTTTTGGGTGCCACCAAGCTGAAATGTTCAGTTCGCGAGAGTCACCGTGGTCAGACACCGTAATTTCCAGTCGACCTAAGCCAGGGCCTTTCATTCCGAAAAGCAGAGATAAAAACTGATTTTTTTCACAACGAATGACCTTCCACGAATCAATCTTGTCACCGACTTTTAGGTTTGGTCCTTCTGGCATTTGTCGAACGGGTATACCGCCACCAAATAGAACATCTAACCATTCACGTGTGCGCCATAAAGTGTTGGCAAAGAAGTAACCTTGTTTGGGGCTTCCTATCTGCTGAGCAACATTCCATAGTGATTCTAGTGATGCTGTTGAAGTGATACTTGCACCGGTTTTCTTTGGGTAGTAGCCGTATCCAGCTTGCCAGCGTTTGAACGCAGTTTTATCAAACCCCCATACATTACTTTTGACGAAGTTTCCCTCAGCGTGAATGGCTTGCTCAACCATGCTCTCGAACGATATGAGTTTTTGAGGGTACTTCTCTCTGATAGTGGTAGAACTGGCAATGAAGTCATGCTTTAAGCCTGCGAGAAGCGCTCTACCGATGTTAGAAGGGACGGAGGTCACGACGCCTAGCCAATATGATGCGATTTTAGGTGTTAGCAGTGATGTTGCCCAAAGCCTGAGCGGACGGTCGGCCGTTTTCGCAATATGAGCAAACTGATTTCGATAAGAGACGATATCTGGCCCGCCAACTTCAAACGTTTGGCTTTCGCTTGGCGCGTCTTGTGCAAGTTTCAGTAAATAGTGGTTAAGGTTCTGCAGTGCAATAGGGTTCGCTTTGGAGTCTACCCATTTTGGCGCAATCATGATTGGTAGGTTGTAAACGAAATCTCGCATGATCTCGAATGCCGCAGAGCCGGGGCCGATGATAACACCAGCTTGGAGTTCGGTTACTGGAACTGGCCCTTTTCGAAGTAGCTGTCCGGTTTTTTTTCTGGCTTGAAGGTGTTCTGAATCGCCCGTTTGAGGCTGAAGAGAACTGAGATAGATAACATGTTGATTCTTTGGCCCAAGCGCCGAAATAAAGTTACGCGCTAAGTTGAGTTCGTAATCAATGAAGTCATGGCCTTCCGCCATCCCATGAACTAGAAAGAATATCAGATCAAAATCGGGTACTAATGCCTGCGTCGCGGCTTGATCTGCGAGATCAAGATACTCAAGCGATAAATTATCGTGAGGTTCGGTTCGTGCCTGTAAATAATCGATATGCCTTGCTGCTGCAGTGACTTGATACCCTTGCTCAAGCAGTAAAGGGAGGAGCTGCGAACCAACATATCCAGAAGCGCCTAAAACCAGTACTTTCTTCATTGTTACTCCATTTATATCTGTGGTTAAAAACCGAACATTGATATAATAGCGCGATATTTATCTTTATTCATCAATACGTTCCGTTTAGGTATCTCTATGTTGCTCTCTTCCATTATTCATCACACCCGAGGTGACTTTGTTCGTAGGCTTATTGCGATTGCTTTGCCTATCACTTTACAGAGCATTATGTTTTCAAGCCGAGGCTTAGTGGATGTGTTGATGTTAGGTCAGCTTGGAGAAGCAGACATCGCGGCGGTAGGGGTAGCAAGCCGTGCGATGTTTGTGACGACTATTATGCTAGTTGGTGTTACCACAGGTGGTGCGTTGTTGACGGCACAATACTGGGGGGCGGGCGACAAACAAGGAGTCAGAGAAAGTACCGCACTGACCTGGTTGGTTTCGACACTGTTTGCCTTGCTTACGATTGTGTTCTTTATCTCTTTTCCCGCGCAAATCATGGGTGTGACCACAGATTCTCAAGAAGTCATTAATTTGGGTATGGAATACATCGTTATCACCTCATTTAGCATGTTGGCGGTATCGTGTGTGAGCAGCATGGCTGTTGGTCTAAGAGCAATGCATAAGCCGGGGCTCAGTACTTTCTTTAGCGGAATCGGCATTCTTTCTAATGTGTTTTTAAACTGGGTGCTGATCTTCGGTAATTTAGGTTTTCCTGCTTTGGGCATAAAAGGCGCGGCGATTGCTACAGTAATGAGTGGCGCTATTGAAGTCGCGACCTTGTATGGTTACCTCTATTTTTCAAAGCATTTATTAGCCTTCAAATTCTGCGATATTCAAGCGGCGGCAACCGTCGAGAAAGTGGTTCGTTTTTTGAAATTATCGCTGCCAACGACGTTCAATTTCTTAGCGTGGGCTGGTGGCCTATTTGCTTATCACGCAATCATGGGACAATCGGGTGTACAAGGGTTAGCAGCGCTTTCGGTGATGACGCCAGTTGAGTCTATCTCGCTGAGCCTATTGATTGGTATGTCGAATGCGGCTTCTGTCTTGGTTGGCAACCAACTTGGCGCGAAGAATAATGAGGCAGTCTATTATCAAGCTCTTGGCCTAACTATTTTGTGTTTCCTGACCAGTATTGTTGTGGCGATCTTCCTTTATTTTGTGCAAATGCCAATATTGAATGCGTTCAGTGCGTTGACTGAAGAAACCAGAGCTCTTTCCGAGAAATTTATTCTGATTTTAAGTGTCGGAATCGTTATCCGTTCAATCCCAATGACAGTGATTGTTGGCGTATTGAGAGCGGGTGGCGACGTTAAGTTCTGCCTCTATCAAGACCTAATTGCTCAGTGGGTGATTGGTATACCTTTGGCTGCGGTTGCCGCTATTTATTTCAAATTCCCGCCAGAATGGGTGTATTTGCTGTTCTTGACTGAAGAGGTCATTAAGTGGGGTGGTTCGCTCTATCGCATGAAAACCAGAAAATGGATTAAAAACTTAATAGGAAATTGAAGTGGGGCGCATCGATCGCACTACTTTATCGTTGGCGTGTGATCTATCTTTCAAAATACTTCCTCCTAACAGGGAATTAGTGTAGATTCTCCTTCCAAATTCTATCTAATGTGAGCTGTTTAATGTTAAAGCTGTCAGACCTATGTAAAGGCTATGTCGACGGGGGAGAATTTCACCCTGTTTTGCAAGGTGCTGAGTTAACATTAAACCAAGGCGACCAACTCGCATTAATGGGAGAAAGCGGTTCAGGAAAGAGTACATTATTGAATCTTATCGCGGGTTTAGATTTGGTAGATTCTGGTGAAATCGCTTTCCCAAACTTCAATATGCACGATTCGACAGAACGTAATCGCACCGCATATCGTCGAAATAATATTGGTCATATTTTCCAGCAATTCAACCTACTTCCAACGCTTAATATTGCCGACAACATTCGTTTTTGTCGCCAATTAAAGGGTTTGCCTGAAGATAAAGGGCTCTGGAGACAGATACTGTCGGCTTTAGACCTTATGCCTTTACTTGGACGTTACCCTGAAGAGGCCTCTGGTGGTCAACAGCAACGTGCGGCGATTGCTCGTGCATTGTATATGGAACCGAAGATTTTGTTGGCCGATGAGCCTACGGGAAGCCTCGATGAACGCAATGCGGAAGCGGTGATGCGTTTGCTGACCTCTTTAACCCGTCAGCTAGAATGTACCTTGTTACTGGTTACGCACAGTGAAAAAGTAGCGCTACATATGGATGGTCGTATCCGCCTACAAGGAGGGCAACTGCATGTTATGGCCCGTAGTTAAGGCACTACTCGGTCACTATCGACGTTACCCACTTCAGATTATATTGGTATGGCTTGGTTTAACCCTTGGCGTATCACTTTTGGTTGGTGTTACCGCTATTAACCAACACGCCAAGCAAAGTTATGCGCATGGCGAAAAACTCTTTTCGAATCCTCTTCCTTATCGTATTCGACCAAAACACAACGCCAATAAAATTCCGCAAGGCTTTTATATCCAACTTCGCCGTGAAGGCTTTCAACAGTGTTCTCCTTTTGACCATCACCGTATCACTGATGAAAACGGCGCGAATTTCATGCTGATTGGCTTAGACCCCGTGTCTATGCTTCAACTACAGCCGGGTGTTGCGTTAAAAGATCTCACTACCTTAAATCTCATGAAGCCGCCGTATCCGATCCTTGTCAGTGATGACCTTGCTGAACATATGGAGTGGAAAAGTGGCGACTATATTCATCTATTAGACGGTTCTGAGCTAGGCCCCGTGGCTGTCGATCAAAACAATATTATTGATGGTACTCGCCTGATTGCGGACATTTCATTGCTCAGAATGCTAAAACGCAGCGCTGGGCTTTCGGTCATTGCTTGTTCAGACATGCCTCCTGAGAAGTTCGAGCGTCTTAAGAACATATTGCCAAATGGTTTGACGATTACTCGTAGCTCAAAGGCGGAGCTTGAATCACTCACTAGTGCTTTTCACTTGAACTTAACCGCGATGGGTATGCTGTCGTTTGTGGTGGGCTTGTTTATCTTCTATCAAGCGATGTCACTTTCATTTATTCAGCGTCAACCATTAGTTGGAATCCTAAGACAAACGGGTGTATCTGGTTGGCAGCTTACGAAGGCACTTTGTTTAGAGCTGCTTATCTTGGTTTTATTAAGCTGGATATGCGGCAATATATTTGGCGTGATGTTAGCGAATCAACTGTTACCGGCAGTGTCTTCAAGCCTAGGCGATCTTTATGATGCTAACGTCGGTTTAACGTTGAGCTGGAGTTGGCGTTGGAGTGGTTATAGCTTATTGATGGCATTGCTTGGTGCATTCTTGGCGTGCGCTTGGCCGTTGGTTCGTTTACTGAAATCCCAACCTATTCGTTTGACCTCTCGATTGTCCTTAATGCGTTTTGCCGGCACTGAGTTTACTTGGCAAGCATTGATAGGTTGTGGTTTCTGTGTCGCTGCAGTAGCGGTGTATCAAGCTCCTCAAACCCAAGAGACGGGTTTTGCTATTATCGCGCTGATGCTGGTGAGTGTGGCGCTGTTTACGCCGTTCTTGATGTGGAAACTGTTCAACAGTTTATCTTATTCATTACGTTGGGTTCGTGCTCGTTGGTTCTTCTCCGATGCAGCCTCAAGCATGAGCTACCGTGGTGTTGCGACGATGGCCTTTATGTTGGCGTTAACGGCTAATATTGGTGTTGAAACCATGGTCGGAAGCTTCAGGGATACTACGGATAAATGGTTAACGCAGCGTTTGGCGGCTGATCTCTATATATACCCAACCAACAATGCGGCTGCTCGTATGAGCAATTGGCTGTCGGACCAACCCGAGGTTGATTCGGTTTGGTGGCGTTGGGAAAAAGACGTCGCTTCTCCTGTGGGCAGCATTCAGGTTGTGAGTACAGGCCCATCTGAAGGTGAATTAGAAGCTCTAACGATTAAGTTAGGTATTCCGAACTATTGGTATCATTTACATCACTCTAAAGGTGTATTGATCAGCGAATCCATGTCTTTAAAACTGGGTATTCGCCCCGGTGACTATATTGATCTTTATGACAGCCTAGGTTCCGGTTGGCAAGTTGTTGGGGTGTATTACGATTATGGCAACCCTTATCATCAAGTGATGATGTCACATCGTAACTGGTTGTATGGATTTGCCGGAAAAGGCAATGTGGGGCTTGGCGTAACATTGAAAGATGATGTGAATGCCATCGGTTTACGAAGCCGATTAGAGAGCGTATTTAGGCTCGGCTCTGAACGTATTTTCGATAATAATAATATTCACAGCCAAGCAATGCGTGTGTTCGATCGAACGTTTGCTATTGCCGATACGTTGGGCAATATCACCTTAGTGATTGCGGTTTTCGGTATCTTCTTTGCTACCGTTGCGGGTGAAGTGTCGCGTCAAAGGCATATTTCACTGCAACGTTGTTTAGGCGTTTCGGCCAAAGAACTGATTCTCACCGGCAGTTTACAATTATTTGTATTTGGGCTTATTTCCTCTTTAATAGCCATTCCGCTTGGCTTAGCCTTGGCGAGCTTAATCGTTGATATCGTCATTAAGCAATCTTTTGGCTGGTCTCTCGAGTTACAAGTGATTCCATGGGATTATTTAGTGACATTTGCGTGGGCAATGGCAGCATTAATGCTCGCTGGAGCTTTACCAGTGATGAGAATGATTCGGAACACGCCGATGAAGTCATTGAGGGATGCACTTTAATATGTTTCAACGCAATGGTTCAATTAAACTCAAACACCGACTGATATCATCTGTTTTATTAGTTAGTTTCTTTGGTGCTCTTTTAGGTCTCTGGGCTTATTACTCCTATTTCGTTGATGTCGGTGAAAAGGGCGTCAATGAAGTTAACTCGGTGCTGGTCAGCGAGCACTTTAATGTGTTTGAACCTGTGCTGCCTGATAGAACCGTTTCTCTGCCGAGAGACTTCCAATTCCACCCTGATTTTCAACACGAATGGTGGCACTACTTTGCTTCTCTAAAAGGGGATGACGGTAAGAAGTACTCGGTTCAATGGAGCTTCTTTCGTATAGCTACAGACGAGCGCGAAACTCCGGGATGGCAAAGTCCACAAATCTATATTTCAAATGTAGTGATTTCTTCTGACTCTAAAGTCTGGAAAGAACAGCGTTTAGCGCGTGGTGGAATTGGCCAAGCGGGGGTGACGAGTCGTCCGTTTAGAATTTGGATTGATAACTGGAACTGGCGTGCATTGGGTAATACCCCGTTCCCCGGTCGCCTCCAAGTAAAAACGGATACGTTTGGTCTTGAGCTGGACACTGTGGCGAAAGGGCCATATGTGTTGAATGGAGACAATGGTTATCAGAAAAAACACGATTTACTGCCTGTTGCGTCTTATAACTTCAGCGCTCCCTTTTTATCATTGACTGGTGTGCTGAATCTCGACGGTGTTACTAAGGAAGTTGAAGGGACGGCATGGGTACATAAAGAGTGGGGAAGTGGCTTACTCGGAGTAGGGCAACAAGGTTGGGATTGGTTTGTGTTTAACCTTGATGATGGCACGGCGTTAAGTATTAACCGCTACCGTCACAATCAACAGTTACCTTATGTTTTCGGGACGTTGGCGACCCGCTCTGGCAAAGTTTATCAGTTGACGGATTCGGATATCTCTATCAAGCCTCTGCAGAACACAACGTTACTGAATGGCAGAAGAATGCCACTGCAATGGATAATCAACGTGCCACAACACAATATCAATCTTACGACGCGCATCAAACGCAGAGATATGTGGCTGCCATTTGTCATACCATATTGGGAAGGCCCCATAATGGCGAGCGGAAGTCATGAAGCGACAGGCTTTATGCAGCTAACTGGCTACTAAAAAACACCTAAGGCTATCATTTGATAGCCTTTTTTTATATCTGCGCAAATTTGATTCTAAAATTAATTCTGCATACAGCATCCAGGTTCTCATCTATACTTAATTCATCTTACGTAACAACATTATGGAATATACGACGTATTGTTTAGTATTTGTAGGAAAAACCGAAGTTAAACATCCGAAGAAGTGATTATCTATCGATTGGGCTTGTCTATACACTCGTGGTTATTCTTTGTTATTCGTTTATTTAAATAATAAATATAAGGGCGAAATCATGACCGACGTCATCCGTGACTTCTTTAAAATGGAATCTGCTGGCGGCATCATACTAGTCATCGCTGCGGCGATCGCAATGTTTGTAGCAAACTCACCATTGAACGAAATGTATCAAGGGGTACTTCATAGTTACGTTCTTGGTATGTCTGTGTCCCACTGGATTAACGATGGCCTAATGGCTGTGTTCTTCCTTCTAATCGGCTTAGAAGTTAAGCGTGAGCTTTTAGAAGGCGCATTAAAATCTAAAGAGACAGCAATCTTCCCTGCTATTGCAGCTGTTGGCGGTATGCTAGCTCCTGCACTTATTTATGTGCTGTTTAATTCAGGTAACCCTGAAGCGCTTCAAGGCTGGGCTATCCCGGCGGCAACTGATATCGCATTCGCATTAGGTATAATGGCTCTTCTTGGTAACCGTGTACCGGTTAGCTTGAAAGTATTCCTATTGGCTCTAGCAATCATCGATGACCTTGGTGTTGTTGTTATCATTGCATTGTTCTATTCAGGCGATCTATCAACGCTTGCACTAACGGTTGGCTTCATCGCAACTGGTGTGCTGTTCATGCTAAATAACAAGCATGTGACTAAGCTGACTGTGTATCTCATTGTTGGTGCAATTCTGTGGTTCGCAGTGTTGAAATCTGGTGTTCACGCAACATTGGCTGGTGTAGTGATTGGCTTCGCTATCCCATTGAAAGGTAACAAAGGCGACTATTCTCCATTGAAACACCTAGAGCATGCTCTGCATCCTTACGTGGCATTCGCAATCTTGCCAGTCTTTGCATTTGCAAACGCAGGTATTTCGTTGGAAGGTATCTCAATCTCAAGCCTAACAGGCATGTTACCGCTAGGTATCGCTATGGGTCTATTGATTGGTAAGCCTCTAGGTATCTTTGCATTCAGCTGGGGTGCGGTGAAACTGGGTATCGCTAAGCTACCTGAAGGTGTCAACTTCATGAACATCTTCGCAGTATCTGTGTTGTGTGGTATTGGTTTTACAATGTCTATCTTTATCTCTTCACTGGCATTTGGTCCAACGAACGCAGAGTTTGATACGTTTGCTCGACTAGGTATCCTGATGGGTTCGACAACAGCTGCAATTCTGGGTTATTTCCTGCTACGTATTTCTCTACCGAGTACGAAGCAACAAGAAGTAAAACTTTAATCGTGAGTAGGCTCGTTTAATTGCGAGCCTACTCATTGAGTAACGAGAATTTAGTCGCAGAATCGTTCCCCCGATTCATGTGACAACAAAGAACAAAAAAGCCGTGATAGGTAACCTTATCACGGCTTTATTGATTTTATGTCCTAGCTAATATTCATCGTCTGATGACCTGATAATATTAGTTCTAATATCATCAGGCCTAAACGCGTTACCTGTATATTCCCCGCACTACCTACAACTCCTTTTACAAACAAGGTGACAATGTCACGTTATTTTTCTAGCGTGGTAAATATGGTCCATTCTTCAACGATCTCTTGGTTTAGCCCGACAACCGTAGCCGTTACTTTACGGTTCAAAGCGTGTGATGTTGGGTCGTCACCATCACTTTCTAGTCGCTCTTCACCATAACCGACAATTCTCACTCGACTAGGTTCGATGCCATTTGACAACAGTTCATCTTCAACACGATGGGCTCGTTTCTTCGACAAATCTAAGTTGTAATCGTTAGCGCCCACTTTACTCGCGTAGCCTTGAATCTCGATTGACGCGCTTTTGTATGTTTCTAAGAATTCAGCCATCGTACTGATTTGATCTGAAAAGATGGGGTTAACTTCATAAGAGTCATTTGCAAAGAGGATTTTCAGTTGTCTGACTTCTTCCGAGCGAATGGTTTCTCCGCAGCCATCATTATCGACGAGCGATGCTTCTGGTGTGCCAGGGCATGTGTCTCGAGCATTCACCACACCGTCTTTGTCGTTATCTTGCAGATCAGAAATCTGTTCAGCTTCAGGTATTTCTATGTAAGGCTCTTCTTGTTGGCTAGAGCATGCACATAAAGATATCGTTAATGTTGAAAGTAATAAGTAAGGTATCTTCATCATTAATACTCCACGGCCGTTGTCCACTCTTCTGGAATGTCGACCAGTAGAGCATTCAATAAAGAACCTGTTGCATTCATTACGCGATATTTAGCGTATTGTTCTGAGTAATGTGCATCTAAGTAATCTTTACGGGCTTCAAACAATTCGTTTTCTGTGTTGAGCAAATCAAGCAACGTACGTTTACCTATTCGATATTGTTTCTCATATGCGATAACAGTTTCTGAGGCTGAATCTACGTGGTCGGATAAAAAGTTCTTTTGTTGCAGTGTTAGATCCAATGCACTCCAAGAAAGGCGAAGTCCTTCTTCTACCTGACGATAAGCTCGATCTCTCAGATCCTTTGCTTTATTCAGCTGATAAGCGGCTGCTTCTGAGTTAGCACTGTCTGTGCCTCCGTTGTAAAGGTTATAGCGCATTCTCAGCATAGCTAACGTTTCTTGACTTGAGCCTTCATCGCCCCCTGCATCATCTCGCCATGATTGAGAAGCTTCAATGGAGAAAGTAGGATAATTAACCCCTTTCGATTGCTTGTATTGGAAGTGCGCGGAATCAACATCTGCGGCCGCTATCTTGATTACAGGGTGTCTGTCTAACGCGTCAACGATAGCGTCAGTTAAAGATAGGGGGATCTTAGAAATATCTGCCCTTGGGTAAACTAAGCCGAGAGGTTGTTGACCAACAATTCTTCGGAATTGGGTGTGCGTATCGATTAAATTATTTTGCGCAGCCAATAAGTTACCATGAGCTTTTGCAATCCTAGCTTCTACTTGTGATACATCAGCCGTTGAGCCTATGCCCGAAACTGCTCGTCTTTTTATGTCTTTATATATCTTTTTGTGCACGGCAAGGTTACTTTCCGAGAGGGCGAGTACTTCAGTTGCTTTTACTGCGTCTAAGTAAATTTGGGTAACCTCTAAGGCTTTATCTTCGGCATCAGCTATTAATTGTAAACGAACCGATTCTGCTTCTGCGGCAGTACGATCAATGTCGTTTAGCGTTGAAGAACCATCCCACAACAACTGAGTGAGGGATATTGTCGCTTCTTTTCGCGTTAGGTCTGTATCAGGGCCGTTATTTGGCGCTGGGTTTATACCTTCGTAACCGATACCAGCATCAAGGTCGATACTTGGTCTGTAAGCACCACCTGCTGCATCATTTCGTTTTTTGACGCTCACATAGTCATTGAAGATGCTTTTGATCTCAGGATTTGTAGCCAAGGTGATAGCAACGGCCTGCTCTAAAGTTTGAGCAAAGACGGGTGCAGCTGCTAAGCAGCAGCTTAAAATCGATAACTTAAACAATCTCAAAGTAGTTCTCCTTCTACTTGTAACTGTCTTCTCTATGGATAAGAGCAATTAGTGAAAAATTGTTAACCTTGTTAAACGAAGCTTAGGCCATTTGTTTGAAAAATGAGAAGTTTAATGAAGAAAATTACTTAAGTTGGTATTTACGATAATCAACCTGTATACATGACGGTAAATTTACAAATGGGCCTAAATTAGTCGCCGTTCTTATTGTGTTTTAACTCAATAGCTTGATTTGCGATTGTTGACGCATAAAGAAAGATCGGTAATTTTGATGTTCTAACGGCTTAAATAGGCAGGAAATGTACAGATATAGGCAAAAAAAAAGCCCAAACCAACACGGTTTGGGCGGATACAAGTATAGGAGTTAATAAGGAAAAATGCAGTAATTAAGAAAGCAGGGAGAAACAAGTTTGACGGCCTGTTAAACTTCTAAATACTCTGTTTTCTACTTAATTTATGACCCTCCATTTCTATTTCAGTTCCCAGAAAATTCATTAATTTTTCCTTTTTTCGTAAACACACATTTATTCAATCGGTTAGTGTCTAGTTTTATCAACTGGTACGACCAATTTGTGAAAATGTGATGTTGCTTGCTTGTTAAATAAATGTGCTAAGGGTATATTTCAAACAGTTGTTTAATACGAGTGATTGAAATGGCACCAAGAAGTACAACCAAAGAAAAAATCTTAGATGTTGCTGAAGGCTTATTTGCTGAGCATGGTTTTAATGACACCTCTTTACGCACTATTACGGGTAAAGCTAATGTCAATCTTGCTTCAGTGAACTACCACTTTGGCGATAAGAAAACTCTGGTTCGTGCAGTACTCAATCGATACTTAGAAGCATTTATGCCTGCGCTGCAAGACGCTTTAGTGAACTTAAACTTGAACGAAACGTATTCTATGAATGATGTGTTTGAGTCTTTAAGGCAGCCATTAAGAGCGCTTAATGATGTTAGGCCGAATGGTACTAGCCGATTCATGTTACTTATTGGGCGTGGTTACACCGATGTACAAGGGCACTTGCGTTGGTTCATTACAACTCGCTACAGCGAAGTACTGACTTTATTTACCAACTCAGTAATGAAAGCCAACCCGAACCTCACTCAAGAACAGTTATTTTGGCGATTACACTTCACCTTAGGGACTTGTGTATTCACCATGGCTTCCAGTCAGGCTCTCGTAGAAATCGCAGAGAATGATTACGGCAAGCGAATAGATGCTAAAGCAGTGGTCGATATTCTTATTCCATATTTAGCCGCTGGCATGTCAGCAGAAGAATAAAACAATAAAAAGCGAAACATTCACAACCAATATAGTGAACAAAAGGATCTGAACTATGAGCTCTCTAAGACAAAAATGGGTAAGTGACCCAGCTTTTAAACTCTTTAAAAAAGTACTACCACCACTATCTAGCACCGAGAAAGAAGCAATGGAAGCAGGTAGTGTGTGGTGGGACGGAGAGCTGTTTTCTGGTAAACCAGATTTCACTAAGCTGCATCAATATCCAAAACCTCAGCTAACAGCGGAAGAGCAATCGTTCATGGACAATGAACTTGAAACCTTGCTTGCTATGCTTGATGACCACAAAATTGTAAAAGAAGACCGAGATCTTCCTGAGGAAGTGTGGAACTTCTTACGCAAAGAGCGTTTCTTTTCCCTAATTATTGCGAAATCGTACGGTGGTCGTGAATTTTCAGCGCACGCAAACTCTACCATCGTAACTAAGATTGCGACTCGAAGCATCAGTACTGCGGTTTCGGTAATGGTTCCAAACTCTCTTGGCCCTGGTGAGCTCTTGTCTCACTACGGTACTCAAGATCAAAAAGATTACTGGTTACCTCGTCTTGCTGACGGTACCGACATTCCATGTTTCGCGCTAACAGGCCCTGAAGCGGGTTCTGATGCGGGAGGTATCCCTGATGTTGGCACTGTTTGTATGGGAATGCATGAAGGCAAAGAAACACTAGGTATCAAACTGAATTGGAACAAGCGATACATTACGCTTGCACCTGTCGCGACTGTTCTGGGTTTGGCGTTCAAACTGCACGATCCAGAAAAGCTGCTTGGCGATAAGGAAGACATTGGTATCACTTGTGCGCTTATCCCAGCTGATCACGAAGGTGTTGTGATTGGTGAGCGTCATGATCCACTTGGCCTTGCATTTATGAACGGTCCTACACGTGGTCACGATGTGTTCATTCCAATGGAGTGGCTAATCGGTGGTGCTGACTATGCAGGTAAAGGTTGGCGTATGCTGGTGGAATGTCTGTCTGCAGGTCGTGGTATCTCATTACCCGCACTTGGCACGGCGATGGGCCACCTAACAGCGAAAACGACCGGCGCGTACGCTTATGTTCGTAAGCAGTTTGGCATGTCGATTGGTAAATTTGAAGGTGTTGCTGAGAGCTTAGGTCGTATTGGTGGTTTAACGTATCTGTTAGAAGCAACTCGTACGTTGACAACTACGTCGCTAGATATGAAAGAGAAACCAGGTATCGTAACGGCTATCGCTAAATATCACATGACAGAAATGGCACGTACTATTTTGAATGACTCAATGGATATCCATTCAGGTCGTGCAATTCAAGATGGCCCAATGAACTATTTGGCTGCGCCTTACCTAGGTATTCCAGTTGCTATCACAGTAGAAGGTGCGAACATCCTAACTCGTAACCTGATGATCTTCGGTCAAGGTGCGACACGTTGTCACCCATACGTATTGAGCGAAATGGAAGCGGCAGCGAACCCAGATGAGAAACAAGGTGCAAAAGACTTTGATAGCTTGTTGTTTAAGCACATCTCACACGCAACTAAGAACACGTTTGGCGCGTTTGGTGCAGCACTTACGGGCTCTAAATTTATTAAAGCCGACATGAGTGGCCCAACAAAACCTTACTACCAAGACCTAACTCGTTTGAGCCGTGCGTTAGCGGTAAGTGCTGATTTCGCAATGCTTACGCTAGGTGGTGAGCTGAAACGTAAAGAGCTTATCTCTGCACGTTTGGGCGATGGCCTAAGTTACCTATACATGGCTTCGGCTGCGCTTAAGAAGTATGAGGATGAAGGTCGTCAACAAGCTGACCTAGACTACGTACACTACGCGGTTCAACACTGTTTCCACAATGCGGCTAAGTCACTACAAGAAGCGTACCGTAACTTCCCGAACAAGATGGTTGGGAAAGTGCTGAAAGGTTTAGTTTTCCCTGTAGGTAACCACTTCGAGAAACCAAGTGATAACCTAACGGTTCAACTGGCAGAAAGCTTGATGACTCCAGGTGCACACCGTGAACGTCTGACTCACCTTTGCTACATTGGTAAGGAAGAGGATGATAGTGTTGGTCTTATGGAGAACGCTTTCAATGCGATGTACAGCATTAAGCCTCTGGAACGTAAGATCTTCAAAGCTGTGAAAGAGGGTAAAGTCGCTCGTAAAGGCTTGCTAGCCGATAAACTGGCTCAAGCACTTGCTGCTGATGTGTTGACTCAAGAAGAAGTAGACCAAATCGTAGCTGCGGATAAACTGCGTTACGCTGCGATTCAAGTTGATCACTTCAGCCATGACTTTAGTGAAACTTTGACGCGAAAAGAGTTAAAACCTAAGCTAAATAGCGTTGCTTAGATAAAGAAATGATAAAAGGCACCTTATAAGGTGCCTTTTTTTGTTTTTGTCGTAGAAATCGCAATAGATGCGTTAACAAATGGTGACTTAGTCAGCAAATATGACCTGAGTGCTCCAACCACTTGCATTTTCACCACATTTTTACAGAAATTAGATGCCATTTGCGTACGAAACTCTTATCCTTAACCTGATTTTTTAAGGAAGTTGAATATGATCATCAAACCTCGAATTCGCGGATTCATCTGTACTACAACACATCCAGTCGGTTGTGAAGCTAATGTAAAAGAACAAATTGCTTACACAAAAGCTCAAGGCCCAATCGCAAATGCACCTAAACGTGTACTCGTTGTTGGCTCTTCAAGTGGCTACGGCTTGTCTTCACGTATTGCGGCTGCATTTGGTGGCGGCGCTTCAACTATCGGTGTTTTCTTCGAGAAAGCCGGTACTGAGAAAAAGACTGGCACAGCTGGCTTTTACAACTCAGCAGCGTTCGACAAGCTTGCTAAAGAAGAAGGCCTGTATTCAAAAAGCCTTAACGGCGATGCTTTCTCTAACGAAGCTAAACAGAAAACTATTGACCTGATCAAAGAAGACCTAGGTCAAATCGATATGGTTGTGTACTCACTGGCATCTCCAGTGCGTAAAATGCCTGAGACTGGCGAAGTGATTCGTTCAGCTCTAAAGCCTATCGGTGAAACGTACACATCTACAGCAGTAGATACGAACAAAGACGCGATTATTGAAGCAAGCGTTGAGCCTGCTACTGACGAAGAGATCAAAGACACTGTTACTGTAATGGGCGGTGAAGATTGGGAACTTTGGATCAACGCACTTTCTGAAGCGGGTGTTTTAGCTGACGGTTGTAAGACGGTTGCTTACAGCTACATCGGTACTGAACTAACGTGGCCAATCTACTGGGATGGCGCGCTAGGCAAAGCTAAGATGGATCTAGACCGTGCAGCGTCAGCACTTAGCGAGAAACTAGGCCAGACTGGCGGTACAGCAAACGTTGCTGTTCTTAAGTCTGTTGTGACTCAAGCAAGTTCTGCTATTCCTGTTATGCCTCTTTACATCGCTATGGTGTTCAAGAAAATGCGTGAAGAAGGCATTCACGAAGGTTGTATGGAACAAATCTTCCGTATGTTCAGCCAACGTCTATATAAAGAAGACGGCAGCGCAGCAGAAGTTGATGAAGTGAACCGTCTACGTCTAGATGACCTAGAACTTCGCGAAGACATCCAAGAACACTGTCGCAACCTATGGCCTCAAATCACAACTGAGAACCTAAAAGAACTGACTGACTACGTTGAGTACAAAGAAGAATTCTTGAAGTTATTCGGTTTTGGCATTGAAGGTGTTGATTACGAAGCTGATGTTAATCCAGCTGTTGAGTTTGATGTAGCTGACATCTAATTCAAATGATCAAATCTAAACGAATAGGTGCTCATTGAGTGCCTATTTTTTTGCCTGCAGTTAGAGAAAAGAGATTAATGCAGATACGGGATTGAGTAGCGATGCGAAGAGATCTAAAAGAGGCGAGTAGCAACATGAGGAATACGAAATACTAAGAGATCGAAAGAGAAAGTTTGAAGGTTGATATACGAGAGGGCTCAAATCGAGAGACCGGGAAAAGAGTAAAAGGTTTCGGGCAATAAAAATGCACTAACCCCAAGATGAATTAGTGCATTAAAAATTCCTAAGCTAAGGCGCTCTTAACGCCTAAGAGGTTAGCTAATAATAATGATGAAAGTACCCGCTAAGGTCATCAATATATTGGCTATCGCGTAGGTACCAGCATAACCCAACGCAGGGATCGTTGAACGAGCGTGGTCATTTACGATGTCCATGGCCGGAGCACAGGTTCGCGCACCAATGATGGCACCAAACAGCAGAGCACGGTTCATTTTCAGAACGTAAGCACCAACTAAGTAGGCGAAGAATACAGGCAGTACACTTACAACCAGAGCAATACCAATTACTTGTGGGCCCACTTGGGATAAATGTTCAACTATCTTGCCGCCGGCACTTAAGCCAATACCAACCATGAAAAACATCAAACCGAGGTCTTTGACCATGTTTAGTGCACCCTGAGGAACATAACCGAAAGTAGGGTGGTTTGCTCTTAAGAAGCCTAGCATGATACCTGACAGTAGCAGGCCAACTGCATTGCCCAAGCCAAAAGAAACTTGGCCAAACGTCATGGTGATTAAGCCAAACAAGATGCCCAAAATGAAGAAGCTACAAAAAGCCATCAAGTCTGCCATTTGGCTGTGAATTGAGATGAAACCAATTTTCTCAGCTAAACCGTGAACACGACTCTTTTCACCACTGACCTGTAAAACGTCACCTTTAGACAATACGATGTTTAAGTCCATCGGCATTTCAATTTGAGCTCTTACTACGCGGTTAAGGAAACAGCCGTACTCAGATAGATTTAGATCTGAAAGGCGCTTGCCTGCGATGTTGTCACTTTTAACGACGATCTCTTCTTCAACGATGCGTAAGTCGAGAAGGTTACGATCGAAAACTTCTTTACCATTACGGAAGCTCGGGTCGAGACGAGCATGGCTGTCAGGGAAGCCTACCAATGCAATCTCATCGCCTTCTTGCAGAATCGCGTCACCATCGGGGTGGGCAAGAATACCGTTACGACGAATACGCTCGATGTAGCAACCCGTTTGGCGATAAATACCTAACTCACGTAAATTCTTACCATCGGTCCAAGAGATAAGTTCCTGTCCTACGCGATAAGCACGGATGATTGGGAGGTAAACTTTACGTTGCCCAGAAGCACCTAGGCCACGTTCTTGAGCGATTTGCTCAGCTGAATCGTGCAAGTTTACTTTCTGAAGCTTTGGAATAAGGCGAGCAAACATAATCATACTGATTAAGCCAACTAAGTAAGCCATCGCATAACCAACAGAGAGGTTCTCGATGATCAGGCCTAAATCCATATTTCTTGGTAATTCTGCAAGCCCGGAGTTCAGAGCATCTTGAGCACCTACCAGTATTGGCGTTGCCGTTAAGGCGCCTGCCATCATACCTGCAGATAAGCCAAAGCCTAACCCGAGGTAGTGGCTGCTGAAATACGTCAGGGCTATTGCCGTGGAAAGGACGACAAGACTAAGAATGAGATAGTGCTTACCGTCTCTAAAGAAGATACCAAAGAAGTTTGGTCCAGCTTCAATGCCCACGCAGTAGATGAACAGCATGAAACCAATGGTGAGCGCATCTGCGTTAAAGGAAAAACCAAGATGCCCCATGACTAGGGAAGTAATCAGAACACCGATTGAATTGCCGAGCTGGAGGCTACCGAAACGAATTTTACCAATGGCTAATCCAATCGATAACACAACAAAGATGAGGAGAATGGGGTTTTGTTCTAACAGAAAAACAACGTCGATATTCACAGTGGTCGCTCAATAATTGGCGTGAAACACAGGGTAAGTTTGTGAGGTGAATTGTATCTAAATATAAATAAATTATAAGCGATATTTTGTTATTTTACTTGATTTTAACCTTATTCTTATTCCGTACGAAAACTGGTCATAAAAAAAGCCCGCTACAATGAGCGGGCTTCACATAAATAGTACAGACTAACTCTAGAATTGGTTAGCTGTTTAAGGCTTTAGCCTTGGTTCCCGTAAGAGAAACCTTAGCTTAGTCGAAAAGACCTAGGTTTTCTTTTGCGTATGCTTCAAATTCTGTACAACCGCCAATGTGGTCTTGGTCGATGAAGATTTGTGGCACTGTATCTACAGGCTTGCCAACTGTTTTCTCTAGGTCAGCTTTGCTGATGCCTTCAGCGTGAATATCAACATAGCGGTAGTTGAAGTCATCACGCTTAGCTTTAAGAGTTTCAGCATGCTCTTTTGCACGAACACAGAATGGGCAAGCAGGGCGACCAAAAATAACTACAAACATTTCATTTCTCCTAAATACGGGATGAGGCTCGTTAACCTAAAATACGTCAACTATTCTTAATTGAATATGACTCAAAAATTCTTGAAACCAACTATGCCCTAATGCCCTAGGGAAATAAAGATGGAATTGCCTCTTAATACCATAGGTTTTGCCTATCAGTGCAAATAATGTTCATAAAAAAGAACACGGTCGTTTTCTTGTGAATGTCGACAACGAATACCCCTAATATAAGAGTGTGAATTACCCCTAAGAATACGACTTTAATCTGCTTTTAATGCGACAAGTTGCACCCCGTCAAGAAAATCAGGTGCAGAACGCGGCATCTTAGAACTAGATATGGAACCATACTCTGTAATCTACGCTGATGTTACTACGTCAATATCGTGGTTCTGTTTGAAATACAAACGTCATATATACCAAGAGTTCGCAGTTTTGTTTCGTCATACATAGGCGCAGGAGGCACCATGTTTCAATTTATGACATCTACAAAGATCATCTTTGGTGATGGGGCATTGAAGGCTTCATTGTCTCTCTTTAATCAATACGGCTACAGCGTGTTATTGGTTACAGGCAATACGTTAGAACGTACTTCGTTAGTTACTGATTATTTCGATGCACAAAGCATGCGTTATCAACACATTGCTGTTTCAGGTGAACCTAATATCAAAATGGTAGAGGAAGCGGTCATTTCTGCGCGTCGATTTAAGCCCGATATGGTGGTAGCGATGGGAGGAGGCAGCGCTATTGATATGGGTAAAGCGTTAGCTGCCATTCTGCCAAACCAAGGCAATCTATACGATTATGTCGAAGTGGTAGGTCGTAATGTTCCTTTGAAGACCAAACCTATTCCATTTATAGCGATTCCTACGACAGCCAGTACAGGCGCAGAAGTAACCAAGAACGCAGTGCTTAAATCCGGTCAAGACCAAGTCAAGATAAGCCTTAGAAGCCCAGACATGTTGGCAGATGTTGCGATTGTCGACCCAACATTGACTCATGGTACCAACCTTTATTTATCGGGGCGTGGTGCGATGGATGCATTTACTCATTTAATGGAAGCTTATGTGTGTGGCGAACCCAACCCGCTAACCGATATGATCTGTGAAGAAGGGTTGCGCAAGCTCAGTGGCTCTGTCATTCAGGCGTGTATCTATGATGAACCTCAAGCGCGTTCTAATCTTGCCTTCGCTTCTATGCTTGGAGGAATGGCGATAACCAATGCTAAGCTCGGCGCTGCGCACGGGCTAGCTTCGGCGTTAGGAGGTAAGATTTCTGCGCCGCACAGTGTGATTACAGCGCGCTTGGCGCCATTTGTGATGTTAGAAAACATAGCAGTAGCGAAAGAGCAGCAAAGAAACGGCATATTAGCGCGTTATCAGCGAATCGCGCAGATAGTGACAGGTAACTCAGAAGCAAAAGAAGAAGAGGCGATTGCTTGGTTATCTGAAGTGTTGGATACACTCAAGCTACCAAGCTTACTTGAGTTTGGCGTCTGTGAAGCTCAGTTTGATGAGGTGTCTGCCGATGCGCTCAAATCAGTGGCTATTAAAGGAAACCCTTTACCGTTGAATCAAGAGCGGCTTGTACATATTCTGAAGCAGGTTTGCGAGGAGTGCAGTTGTGGAGAGGGGGATCATGAGGGAGCTTCAATGAATCAAGTTGTGCAAGAACCTGCTGCCGAGTCGAGTTTTACCATTATCAACTCTTATGCCTCAGAGAACAGTGTGGTAGAGAAGGGTAATAGCTGGACTATCTAGCGGGCTCTAATCTGTTCTCTGTATTAACTATTTTTAAACAGACAAATAAAAACGGAGCACTAGGCTCCGTTTCTTAATTCAGCTTGTTTCAGGTCATGTGCTTTCAGTTCATGTCTTTGCAGGTTAGAACTGAGAGTATTTCTCGTAACGTGAATCGCGAAGTGACTCTTTTACGCGCTTTAGATTCTCTCTGAAACCAGAACCGCGGCGAAGAGTAAAGCCTGTCGCTAACACGTCAATAACCGTCATTTGAACCACACGGCTTGCCATTGGCATGTAAACGTCAGTGTCTTCGGGTACATCCAATGAAATAGACAGAGAGCTTGCTTTGTCTAATGGAGAGTCCTTCGCGGTAATTGCGATAACGGTTGCACCATTCTCACGAGCTAAGTTCGCAATCTCAACTTGGCTTTTGGTACGGCCAGTGTGAGAGATAAGAACAATAACATCGTTATCACTGCAGTTAATGCAGCTCATTCGTTGCATCACAATGTCTTCGAAACAAGTGATAGGGATATTAAAACGAATAAACTTGTTTTGAGCATCTTTCGCTACCGCTGAAGAGGCACCTAAACC